>NZ_JABLSI010000004.1 GCF_019303475.1 Streptomyces sp. JJ38 | reverse complement strand
CGGCTGGCTGGCCGGGCGCGGCCCGCGCGGCGCCGCCGGGCCGCTGGCCCTGGGCGCGCTCTGTCTCGCGGCGGGCTCGCTGGCCGGCAGCCCGCTCGGCCTGCTCGGGGTCGCCGTCGCCTTCGGCGTCTTCGAGTGGGCCACGGCCCTCACCGACGCCCGGCTCCAGGCCGCCGTGCCGGACGCCTCCCGGGCGACGGTCACCTCGCTCGCCGGATTCGGGTCGGAGCTGTGCGCGGTGCTGGTCTTCGCCGGGTACGCCGTCGGTGCGCAGGCCCTCGGCCCCGGCCCGGTCTTCGCCTTCTGCGCCCTGCCGTACCTGCTGGCGTCCGTGTCCGAATTCCGCCAGTGGCGTCGTCGCCGCGCCCGCACACTGGAGGGGTGATGGATGACGAGAGCAGGTACGAGGCCGTCCGCAGCCGGGACGGCCGGTTCGACGGTGTGTTCTTCACCGCCGTGCGCACGACCGGCATCTACTGCAGGCCGAGCTGCCCGGCCGTCACCCCGAAGCGGCAGAACGTCACCTTCCACCCCTCCGCCGCCTCCGCGCAGGCCGCGGGCTACCGGGCCTGCCGCCGGTGCCGCCCCGACACCGTGCCGGGCTCGGCGGAGTGGAACGTCCGCGCCGACGCCGTGGGCCGCGCGATGCGCATGATCGCCGACGGCGTCGTGGACCGGGAGGGCGTCGGTGGGCTGGCCGCCCGGCTGGGTTACAGCACCCGCCAGGTCCAGCGGCAGCTCACCGCGGAGCTCGGCGCCGGGCCGATCGCGCTCGCCCGCGCCCAGCGGGCGCACGCCGCCCGCACTCTCCTGCAGACCACGGGCCTGCCGGTGACCGAGATCGCGTTCGCCGCCGGCTTCGCCAGTGTGCGGCAGTTCAACGACACGGTCCGCGCCGCCTACGGCACCACGCCGACCGGCCTGCGCGGCACGCCGCCGACCGAGCGCGAGGGCGACGGAGTGAGCCTGCGGCTGGCCTTCCGCGGGCCCTACGACGCCGCCGGGGTCTTCGACTTCCTCGGCCTGCGCGTCGTTCCGGGCGTCGAGGAGATGACCGGCGAGCCCGGAGACCGCCGCTACCGGCGCACCCTCGCCCTGCCGCACGCGCACGCCGTCGCGGAGGTCGGCGAACGCGGCGGCCCGAACTGGCTGCCCTGCCGACTGCACCTGGCCGACCTGCGCGACCTCACGACCGCCGTCCAGCGGCTGCGGCGGCTGTTCGACCTGGACGCCGACCCCTACGCCGTCACCGAGCGGCTGGGCGCCGACCCGCTGCTCGGCCGCTGGGTCGCCGTCCGGCCCGGACTGCGGTCACCGGGCGCGGCGGACGGCGGTGAGCTGGCCGCCCGCGCCGTGCTCGGCCAGCAGGTCACCGTCCAGGCGGCACGCACGCTGGCCGGACGGCTCGTCGAGACGTACGGCAAGCCGCTGCCCGCCCCGGACGGCACCCTCACCCGGCTCTTCCCGCGGCCCGAGACCCTCGCCGACGCCGAACTCGCGGAACTCGGCATGCCCGGAGCCCGGCGGGCCGCCCTGCGCACGGTGATGACGGCGCTGGCCGAGGGCTCCGTGCGGCTCGACCCGGGCGCCGACCGGGAGGACGCCGAGCGGGCCCTCCTCGCGCTGCGGGGCATCGGGCCGTGGACGGCGTCCTACATCCGGATGCGGGCCCTGGGCGACCCCGACGTCTTCCTCACCGGGGATGCCGGGGTACGGCACGGTCTGGCCCGGCTGGACGGTGCCGTCGACCCGGCGGCGTGGCGCCCGTGGCGCTCGTACGCCGTCCACCACCTGTGGGCGGGCCCGGCCCGGCCGGCGGCCCTCGGCGGCCCCGGCGACGCCTGACCACGCCCCCTCGCGGCCGCGCCGATCACTCGCAGGGGTGAAGCGTCGCGCGCATCGCCGGTACGAAGAAACCGAGTTGGCCGCGGATCGGCCGTGGCGGGGTGGGCCGCGGGCCTCGGCGCGGCGACACTGGCGGGATGACGCACGACTGGTGGAGCCGGCTCTACGCGGACGACACACCCGACGCGGGCGGCGCCGACGTGGCCGACAGCCTGGACGACCGGTTCGCCGAGGCCGCCCGTACCCTGGGCGCCCCCGGACTGCCCCGTCGCCGACAGCCGCCCGGGGCCGAGCGCCCCGAAGCCGCATGCCCGGGAGCCGAACCGCCGGGAGCCGAACGACGCGATGTCCCGCCGCCGGGCACCGAGGAGCCCGGGTACGAGCCGGACGCGGAGCCCACCGGGGCCCAGCCGTCCGACGGGGCGCGGGCCGGGGCCGAGCCGGGCCGGTACGCCGCGTACGTCGGGGACCGCCCCCCGACCTACGACCCCGAGCCCACGGCCTGGCCGCAGGCCCACGCCGCACACCTCGACGGGCTGGTGCCCGACACGGAGCTGGACGGCGCGAGCTACGGCGCGCTCACGATCCGCGCCGCCTCCCTGCGCGGCGACTCCGCCCGGTTCCGCGGCCGGGCGCGGCATGACGCGCTGCTCACCGCGCGGTTCGGAGCGGGCGATGACGCGCTGCTGCTGCTCGCCGTGGCCGGCAGCGGGCGCACCGCGCAGGCGGGTCCGCAGGCCGCGCGAGACGCCTGCCAGGGGATCGCGCTCGCGGTCGGCCGCAACCACGCCCGGCTGGTGGACGACATCCGGGCGGGGCGGCGGGGAGCCCTGAAGCCGGGGCTCGGCAGGCTGACCAGCCGGAGCCTGGGCCTGCTGCGCTCCCGCGCCCTCGAACGGGGCCTGGAACCGGGGGAGTACACGGCCTGGCTGCGCTGTCTGCTGCTGCCGGTGGACCCGCGCTGCCGCACCCGGGTCTTCTTCGGCGCCGGCCCGGGAGGGCTGTTCCGGCTGCGCGAGGGCCGCTGGGACGACATCGAGCCCGGGGAGACGGGAGGCGTGGGGGAGGCGACGGACTCGGCCGTGCCTCCCTTCCGCTTCCGCGCCGCCACCGCCCGCCCCGGGGACACCCTGCTGCTGTGCAGCCCGGGGCTGGCCGAACCGCTGGACGGTGAAACGGACTTCGGACGGGAGCTGGCCGCCCGCTGGGCGGGACGTCCCGCGCCGGGGCTGGCCGCCTTCCTGAGCGATGTCCAGCTCAGGGTGAAGGGGCACGCGGACGACCGCACGGCCGTCGCCGTCTGGGAGGGCTGACCGCCTCCGGCGGCCGGCGGTCCGGCGCCGGTCAGCCGAACTGGCGCTCGATGGCGGCGAGTTTCTCCTCCAGCGAGTCCAGGCGCGGCTTGGCCTGGCCGATGTCCGCGCTGTCCGGGCCGAGCGACTCGGGGCGGTTGTCCTCGGTCCGGGCGCCGGGCTCCGCCCGCACGCCCGCGGTGCCCGGGGCCGTCCCCGCCTCCGTGACCGGCTGCAGCGCGGGCCGGGCCCGCACCGGGGGCTCCACCTCGACGGCGACCTCCACGTCCCCGGGCACGCCGCCCTGTCCCGGCACCCAGCCGCGCGGCCGCCGGGAGATCGCCTTCAGCCTGGCCCGCTCCAGCTTGTTCTGCTCCCGGCGGCGAGCCCGTTCGCGTTCCTTGACGCGCCGGTCCTCGCGGACCTCGTCCACCGCCTCGTCCAGCGTGCGCACGCCCTCCAGCAGCATCAACGACCAGGCCTTGTAGGTCTCGCGGGGCGCCCGCAGCCAGCGCACGGCCCGGATCTGCGGCAGCGGGCGGGGCACGAGACCCCGCTCGCGCAGCGCGGCCTTGCGCGTCTGCTTGAGCGCCCGGTCGAAGAGGATCGCCGCCGAGATGGACATTCCGGCGAAGAAGTGCGGGGCGCCGGCGTGGGCCGCGCCGCGCGGGGCGTGTACCCAGTTGAACCAGGCCGCGGCCCCGGCGAAGATCCACACCAGCAGTCGGGAGCCGAGGGACGCGTCGCCGTGGCTGGCCTCGCGGACGGCGATGAGGGCCGAGAACATCGCGGCGCCGTCCAGGCCGAAGGGGACCAGGTACTCCCAGCCGCCACTCAGGTTGAGGTTCTGCCGGCCGAAGCCGACGAGGCCGTGGAACGAGAGCGCGGCAGCCACGCCCGCGCAGCAGAAGAGCAGCAGGTAGGAGGCGGTGGCGTAGACGGTCTCCTTGCGGCGGCGGCGCTCCTCGGTCCGTTCCCAGGAGTCCCCCTGTGCGGAGTCCTCGGCGGGTTTGCGGCCGCGTGCCATCAGGATGACGGCCCCCAGCAGGCCGGCGAGCATGACGGCCCCCGCCACCGCCCAGTTCAGCGATCCGTCCGTGAGTTCCATTCGGTGCCCCTATCCGGCCGTCGGCCGTGGCCGCGGCGCTCCGGGAGTCCCGGACGCCGGGTGCCGCTTTCGCGCAGCATCCTGGCCCAGAGCGCGGGGCCCTCAAGGGCTTTTCGGGCAAGTGACCGCCAACGAGCGTCCCCGGTGGCGTGATTCGGGCGATCGGGTCGAACAGATCAGCCGGATGCGGTCAGACGCTCGATTCGTTCGGCGTCGGACGTGCGGGGGCAGGTCACACACGTCTCCCGCGGGCGCAGGGTGTAGAAGAGGCAGCAGCTCGCCCGGTCACGGGTGGGCAGCCGGGTGCCGTCGGGGGCGGTCAGCTCCCGGAACCCGGCGCCGCACGGGTAGGGCGCCGCGGGGCCGGGCAGCAACGTTTCAGCGGCCTCGACGGCGCGCTGCTCCTCGCCCATGAGCTTGCCGATGTACCACAGGCCCTCGGTGATCTCGTCCGCCGCGGTGCCCCACAGGGCCCGGGGACCGCGCCGCATGTGCGGGCGGAACGCCTCCAGGACCGGGGCCAGGTGCTCGGCCACGGCCGTGCGCACGGCCTGCCGCAGCGACTCCTCGTCCGCCACGGGCCGGGCCGTGGGCAGCGCGGCGGCGGGGTCGTCCGGCAGGCAGCCGAAGGTGGGAGCCGCCACCGCCAGCCGTCCCGTCGCCCGGTGGAAGGCGACGCCCCCGGGCGGCAGATGCGGGACGCGGCGCAGCAGGAACCACGGCATCGTGATCAGCAAAGTGGCGGGCCACGCGTAGCGGTGCAGCCCGAAGGAGGCGATGACGTCGGGCCGGGCGGTGCCGCCGTAGTCCCGGCGGATCTGTTCCTCGTCCCAGCTCAGGAACGAGCGCAGCGCCGCGCCTCCCGCGGCCAGCTCCGCGCTGCCCGCCCAGCCGTCGCCGGCCGGGAGATCCCCGTCTGGCACCTCGGTGATCCGCAGCCCGGGCAGCAGCTCGCCGAGACGGGCGTAGGCGGCGGCGAGCGGCGCCTCCGGGACAGTGGTGGAGTGCGCTGGAGCGAGGCTGGTGGCGGCCATGCGGCGGTTCCCATTCCACGATCGTTGGCAGGTAAGCCTTACCTTACTCGATCTCCGCAGGGTTTGATGGCCGCCACTCTGCGCCTATCGTGCTCTTCGGACAGCGCGGCGGACAGGAGCGGGCGGATGGCACGGACCCGGACGGAGTCGGAGACCGGTACGGAGCCGTGGGCCGGTACGACCGCCCCGGACACCGCGACCACCCGAGGACCGGGCCCCACCCGGGCCCCCGGCGGCGGCGCGGCGGCGCCCGGCGCCTCCGTCGTCCCGGCCCAGCCCTCCCCGTCCACCGGGCTCCCGCCCGGCCCGGTTTGCACGCTGGGCGCGGGTGGCGCGGAAGACGGCACCCCGGGTTCCGCCGTCCGGGGGGAACACGACCACGCGGAACCCCCCGTGCCGCGCGTCCCGCGTCGGCACTCCGTGCGCGGGCAGGTGCTCGCCGCCCTGCGCGAAGCCCTGCTCGACGGCGAGCTGGTGCCGGGGCGGATCTATTCGGCGCCGGTGCTGGCGGAGCGCTTCGGCGTCTCGCCCACGCCGGTCCGGGAGGCCATGCAGCAGCTCGCGGCGGAGGGCGCGGTGGAGACGGTGCCCAACCGCGGCTTCCGGGTCGCCGAGTGCTCGGTCCGGGACGTGGCCGAACTCTCGGAGGTCCGGGCGCTGCTGGAAATCCCCTCGTTGCTGCGCCTCGCCCGCACCCTGCCCGCCGAGCGCTGGCGGTCGCTGCGGCCCCTGGCCCAGGCCACCGTCGCGCTCGCCGCCCGGGGTGAGCGCGCCGCCTACCTGGAGGCCGACCGCGACTTCCACCGGGCGCTGCTGGAGCTGACCGGCAACCGGCACCTGGTGCGGGTGGCCGAGGACGTCCGCCGTCGCAGCGTGCGGGCCCCGCGGCCGACGGGCGATCTGCTGACGGCGGCCGGCGAGCACGTCGCCCTCGTCGACGCCCTCGCCGCCCGGGACCTCGTTGCCGTCGAGGAGCTGCTGCGCGGCCACGGTCCGCACTGACGCGGGGCGTGTCAGGCCGCGGCCAGCCGCTCCGCCAGCCAGGTGGGGACGCCGCCCAGCAGGTGGAAGAGTCGCTGGGCCTCGGCCCGCAGCCGCCCGGCCTCGGGCTCCGGGTGGACGTCGGCCAGTGCCGCCAGCGCGGGCGCCATCCCCACGAGGTAGCCCAGCTGCTCCCGCAGGCGCAGGGACTCGGTGAAGCCGTGGCGCGCCTCGGTCAGCTCGCCGCCGCGCAGGGCGAGACCGGCCAGGTGGCGCCAGGTGAAGGAGCACAGCAGGGTGTCGCCGTGCGCGGTCGCTCCCGCGTGGGCGCGCCGGTAGGCCGCTTTCGCGGCCTGCGGGGTGTCGCCCAGGTGCTCGGCCAGCAGTCCGCGGCGGAAGTCCAGCAGGGCCCGCGTCGGTGCGGTCGGAGGCAGGAGGGCGGCTGCCCGGCCGAGCGCGGAGCGCGCCTCGTCGGCCCGGTCGCGGACCCCCAAAACCGTGGCGGCGTAGGCGAGTTGGCCACGCTCGCAGGCGGCGGCGCCGCGCAGCGAGTCCTCGACGGCGAGGCCTTCGGCGGCCCGTAGCGCCTCCTCGGCCTCCGCCCAGCCGGCGGCGGTGAACATGCACCGTTCCACCAGGAGCGCGGCGCGGCGTACGGCGGCCGCCGCGTTCGTCGTGGCGTGCGGTGTGAGGAGGGCCGCCGCGTCCTCCCAGCATCCTCGCGACCGCAGCCGCCACACGGCACGGTCCAGTGGGTCGTCGCTCTCGCCGTGGTCCACGTGTACCGAACGTGACATGGCGGAGTCCGCCACAGTGCCCTCCCCAAGCGCGTCATCGAGCCGGATGGTGCGGTCGACCCCGGACGTACCGCGTGAGCCCGGTGATCGAATCTCAGCACGGAAGCGGCACGCAGCCAAGGGGCTGGTGTGAACCGTTTCACAATCTTGGACGTCGGTGGGCCGTGCCTCGGGTCCGGCTGGAGCTCCGCTCGGCCGTCGGCCGCCGTCCGGGGGCGCCCGCTCGTCACCCGCGCCCGCGCCCGAGCCCGCGCCCCGGGTACGCGGCGCACGTCGTCGCCGGTGCCCGCCGGGCTCCGGCTGGCCCGTAACCGGGAGTTGAGTTCCCGGCGTGGGGCGGGTTCGGCTCCCGACCCTGGTGCGGGGCATTCTGCCTGTGACAGGATGTGTGCCGGGGATTCGGCTTAACTGGGCGTGATCCACGGGGGGATGAGCGGCATGGGTGCGGAGGAGGAGCCGCCGGGAGGCGCGATCGGCGGCTCGCTGGCGGAACGACTCGGATACCTGTTCGCGAACATGCATCCGCCGGGGTGTCCGTACACCAACGTCCATGTCGCGGAGGCCATCAGCGGCCAGCCGGAGGAGTACGGCGGGGTTCGGCTCACCGAGCAGTACTTGTCGATGTTGCGCAACGGCCGTCGCGCGAACCCCAGTCCGGATGTGCTCCGGGCGCTGGCGAAGTTCTTCGGAGTCCCCGGGGGCTACCTGCTCGGAGACCTGTCGGACACGCAGCGCGGGCGGGTGGAGGAGGAGGTCCGCTTCCTCGCGGCGATGCGCGACCAGCGGGTGCGGACGATCGCGCTCCGTGCCGTCGGACTGCCCCCGGAGGTGCAGGACAGTCTGACCGCGATTATCGGCCAGTTTCGGCAGCAGATGAATTTGCCGGAGGAACCCTCGTGGCCCGATGGCCGCCCCCCACGCGGCCGCCCGGAAGCCGGGGGGTGAGGCGGGAGAGCGGACCTCCCATGGACAGGGTGGCCCTGTACGGGGGTCTGGGCCGCCTGCGACAAGGGCGGCGCCGAGCGGCAGGCCGGTTCGGCGCCGCCCTCTTCGACGGTACGCCGGCCGCCTCCCGTCCCCGGCCGGGACGCCCGCGGCGAGCCGGGTGACGCGGGGCGCCGGGGGTGGCTTGATATCGCTCACCCGGCGCCGTTCGGCCTCGAACCGAACAGGCTTGTGCTGCGCAATCCTTCGCTGATGCGGTACAAAGGTCCTGTGCCCGCCCGGTGTGCATCCCCCGTCGCACCGGGCGGGCCTTCTCGTACCGTCAGTGGCCGACGGTGTCGTGTCCGGTGCTGCCGTCCTGGACGACGGCCAGCCGACCCCCTTCGTCCAGCGGCGTCGGCAGGCGCAGGGTCCCGGTCCGGTGGCCGTCCACGCCGTCGAAGAGGTGCACCTCCCCGTGTCCGCCCCGGCTGACCGCCACCACGTCGGCTCCCGGTGAGGCCGCGACCGCGCGCCGCTGCACGCCGTCCCAGGGCGTGCCGCCCCGCCGGGGCGCTCCCGACATCGCGGGCAGCGGGACCCGCGCGGTCACCCTGGGTCGCTGGGCGCCGCGGCTGACGAGGATCAGCTCGTCCCCGTCGGGGTGGACGCGGGTGAACGCGGCGGACGTCCGGGAGAGCGCCATGCGGAAGGCCAGCCCCGGGCCGAGCTCGACGTGCGCGGTGCGGCCCGAGTCCACGGAGTGGCACCAGGCGGTGTTCGTCCACTCCGGCCAGTGCGCCGGATCGGCCGGGCCGCCGCGCAGGCAGGACCACAGCCTGCGGTGCGTCGTGTCGAACCGCAGGAACCAGCCCCGCCCCTCGGCCCCCCAGGGCAGCGGCTCCTCGGCCGTGAGGCCCCGGGCGTCGAGCCGCGCCCGGTGAACGCCCTCCCCGGAGGCGGTGAACACCCGGCCGTGGCGGGGGTCGTGGGCGTCGCCGTGGGCGTCGGCCGGAAGAGGGAGGCCCGCCTCGGCGGTGACCCGGGGGCAGCCGGGCCCGGCGCGCAGGAGGTCCGTGTGGCCGTGGACGGCGAACGCGCCGGGTTCCCGGTGGCGTAGGACGACGGCCGCGTCGCCGTCCCGGCGTGCCACGAGCGTGACTCCGGGTTCGCCCACCCGGCTCCGGACGCGTGTGGACTGGGCGCCAGGCAGGTCGACGACGGTCAACAGGTCGCTCCACGGCGTCTCGTGTGGCCCGAGGCCCGTGGTCACGGCGAGCCGTTGGCCCGTCACGTCGGACGCCAGGTGCTCGGCCGGTGTCGCGACGGGGATGACCGCCTCCTCCAGCGCTCCGCCGGTGCGGGCGGCGGCCGTGTCGAGGACGACGAGGGCGCCGCCGAGGTCGTCGACGAACGCGACCCGGCCGCGGGGGAGATGGAGGAAGCCGGCGTGCTCGCTCACGTGGCGGCCGGTCAGTGTGGCCAGCTCGGTGCCGTCGGGGACGTCGAACACGCTCACGCGCCCGGCCACGTGGTCCGCGACGAGGAGTAGGGGGTCGGCCGTCGGCATGGGGCCTCCAGAGGCGGGTTGGGATTTTTTGGAAACGATAATCATGTATATCCTGCGGTATGCGAGGACCCCCGGGGCGGGCCTCCCTCCGCTTCCCCAGCACCGCAACCGACGCCCCGGACGACGAGAACGGAAGTCCCCATGTCGCGCCCATCGATCCGCACCCGCAGACTGCGCGTGGCCGCCGCCGCGGCGGCCCTCACCGCGCTCCTCGCCGGCTGCGGCACGTCCACCGAGACCGACGACGCCGCTTCGGGCGGCGAGGAGAAGGCCGCGCTGACCACGGTCGACGTGGAATCCATCACCCCCGCGCGGAAGATCACCGACAGCCGGGGCGTCACCGTCGCCACCGACGCCGAACCGCGGCGCGTGGTCTGTCTCGTGGCCCTGTGCGACGACATGCTCGTCGAGCTGGGCATGGCCCCCGTCGCCACCAACAACGCCCTGCTCGCCCACCCCGAGTTCCTCGGCGAGCGGAAGGCCGCCGACGTCCCCGTCATACCCGGGGGCTTCCTCGCTCCCGAGGTGGAGGCGATCCTCTCCCACGAGCCGGACCTCGTCATCGGCCTCGAGGACACCCACGGCAAGCTCGCCCCCGCCCTCGAGGGCGCCACGACCTTCTGGCCCGTCCAGCCGGAGTCGTGGCAGGACAGCGTCGGGTATCTGCGCGACCTCGCCGCCCTCACCGGGCGCACCACGCAGGGCGAGCAAGCCGAGAAGACCTTCCGCACCAAACTCGCCGCCGCCGAGCGCGAGCCCAGCGACAAGACCGCGCTCATCATCTACGGCAGCGACGAGAACTTCGGCGTCGCCACCCCCGGTACCGACGTCGCCGCCGGGCTCTTCCCGAAGTTCTCCCGGTACCCCTTCGAGTCCCGTGGCGTGGAGGGCGGTTACAGCCTGGAGGAGATCCTCGCCAAGGACGTGGACGTGCTCTTCGTGGAGACCATGTCCTTCGGCGACGACACCGGCAAGCTCTCCGAGTCGCTCGCCGACAACCCGCTGTGGGGTGAGATCCCCGCCGTGCGGAACGGCGACGTGCACGAGGTCGACTCCGAGGTGTGGGCCAAGGGCCGCGGAACCCGCTCCCTCGGTCTCGTCCTGGACGAGGCCACCGCCGCACTGCGGTGACCAGCCTCCGCCACCGTCTGCGCCTCCCGCTGACGCTTGCCGGTCTGCTCACCGCCGCCGCGCTCGCCACCCTGTGCCTGGGCACCCCCGTCGTGCCGCCGGGTGAGCTGCCCGGCGCGCTGGCCGGTCTCGGGGGCGGGGAACACGCCGGACTCGCCGGGGTCGTCGTCGCGGAACTGCGGCTGCCCCGGCTGGTGTTGGCGATCCTCGCCGGTGCCTGCCTCGGGGTGGCCGGTCTCGTCCTCCAGGAGGCCCTGCGCAACCAGCTCGCGGTCCCCGAGATGCTGGGCGTCTCCTCGGGGGCGGCGCTCGGGGTGGCGGCCCCGCTGGTCCTCACCCTCAGCCTCCCGGCCGTCGTCGAGCCGCTGCTGGCGGTCGGCGGCGCCGTGTGCGGCGGGGTCTTCACCCTGCTGGCCGCCGGGTTCGGACGCAGCCCCTCGGCGGTGCTGCTCACCGGTGCGGCCGTCTCGGCGGCGTTCCAGGCGGCGCTGCTGGTGCTGATGGTCATGGCCGACCAGCTCGACCTCCAGCTCATCTACCGCTACCTGCTCGGCTCGCTGTCCGCCCGCACCTGGGCCGACGTGGCCGGGCTGTGGCCCTGGCTGCTCGTCGCGCTGCCCGCGCTCGTACTGTGCGCACCGGTGCTGTCGGTCCTGCGGCTGGGGGACGACGATGCCGAGGCGCTCGGAGTCCGCGTCCGGAGCGCCCGGCTCGCCGCGCTCGCGGTGGCGATCGTGCTCATCGCGCCCGTCGTCGCGGTCTGCGGGCCGGTCGCGTGGGTGGGCTTCCTCGCCCCGCAGCTCGCACGGCGGCTGCTGCCCGGCGGGGACGCCGTCCGCTGGCTGCCCTGGTCCGCCGGGTGGGGCGCGGCCGTCGTGGCGCTCGCCGACGTCCCGGCCCGGCTGGCGCTCGCCCCGGTGGAGACGCCCGTCGGCGCCTGGACGGCCCTGCTCGGCGTCCCGGTGGGCGTCGCGCTCCTGCGGGCCGCCCGCTCGCCGGCCACCAGCCGGGAGGTGGCGCCGTGAGAGCGCGGAACGCGCGCCGACTGGCCGTGCTGGCCGTGCTGGTGGTGCTCGCCGCCGGTGCGGACCTGCTGGCCGGGCGCTCCCTGGACGCGGTGACCGTCCTCGACGTGCTGGGCGGTGGGGGAGACCCCACCGCACGCCATGTCGTCCTGCGGCTGCGCCTGCCGAGGCTGCTGGTCGCGCTCGGTGCCGGGGCGGCGCTCGGCGTGGCCGGCCTCGTCCTCCAGTCGGCCCTGCGTAATCCGCTCGCCGGTCCCGAGGTCACCGGCGTCACCCCCGGCGCCGTCCTGGGTGCCGTCACGGCGACCGGGCTCGGCTTCGCCGGCTGGGAGTCACCGGCCGCCGTCTGCGCCGCCGCGACCGCGGGCGGTTTCACCGGCGCCGGGCTGCTGTGGCTCCTGGCCGGGCGGCAGCGCTCCGACCCGGCCGGGACGGCCGTCTACGGCGTCCTCGTCTCGGCCGTGCTGGGCGGGCTCACCGCCATGGTGCTGCTCGTCGCCCCCGGCGAACTCGGAAGCGTCGTCCAGTGGCTGGTCGGCAGCACCGAGGGCAGGGTGTGGGCGCACTGGCACCTGCTGTGGCCGTGGGCCCTGTGCTGGGGCGTCGCCGCCTGGCTGCTGGCCGCGCCGCTGACGCTGCTCCGGCTCGGCGAGGAGCCGGCCGCCGCGGCGGGTCTCGCCACCGGGCGGGCCCGCGCGCTCGCGCTGCTGTGCGCGGTCGCGCTGACGGCCGGCGCGGTGGCGTCGGTGGGCGCGCTCGGCTTCGTCGGGCTGCTCGTGCCCCACCTGGCCGTGGCGGTGTTCGGCGCCGACCTGCGGCACGCCCTCCCCGGCGCGGCCCTGCTGGGCGCCGTGGTGGTGTGCGGCGCGGACGCTCTCGCGCAGCACCTCTCCCGATGGCTCGCCGCCGGGCTCGACGCGGACCGGCTGACGCTGCCGGTGGGCGCCCTCACCACCTGTCTGGGCGCCGTGCTGCTGCTGGTGGTGGTGCGCCGCACCCCCGACCGCACCTTCTGAGCCGCCCGGGCCCGGGAACCGCCGGCCCCGGGCCCCGGGCCCAGAACTCCGATCCCCCAGAACCCCCGAGAACCTTTCGAGACCCTCAGGACGTGGACGATGGACGTGACCGAACCGCCCGGCATCACCGTGGACGGCGTCTCCTTCGGCTACCCGGGGCGCCCGGTCCTGCGGGACGTCGACCTGCGGGTGGCGCCCGGTGACCTCGTGGCGCTCATCGGGCTGAACGGCTGCGGCAAGTCGACGCTGCTGCGGCTGGCCGCCGGGCTCGCACGGCCCGACCGGGGGCGGGTGCTGCTCGGCGACGTCGACCTGGCGCGGCTCGGCCGCCGGGCCGCCGCCCGGAGAGTGGCGCTGCTGCACCAGTCCGCGCCGCCCGTACCGGGCATGACGGTGCGGCAGCTGGTACGCCAGGGGCGCTACGCCCAGCGCGGGCCGCTGGGGATGCTGCGCGAGGGCGAGGACGCCGCCGTGCGCCGGGCGCTCGCGGACGCCGGGGTCGAGCGCTGGGCCGAGCGGCCCGTCGACGCGCTGTCCGGCGGTGAACGGCAGCGCGTACGGCTGGCGATGGCGCTCGCCCAGGACACCCGGGTGCTGCTTCTCGACGAACCCACGACCTATCTGGACCTGCGGCACCAGCTGGAGGTGCTGCAGACCGTCGTGCGGCTGCGGGCGGAGCGCGGGCTGACGGTGGTGATGGTGCTCCACGACCTGGGTCACGCGGCCCGGTTCGCGCAGCGCGTCGTCGCCCTGCGGGACGGGCGCGTGGTCGCGGACGGGGCGCCGGGGGCCGTCGTGACGCCCGGGCTGCTCGCGGAGGTGCTGGGCGTCTCCGGCCGGGTGGGCAGGGACCCCGAGGGCGGCTGGCCGGTGTGTTACCCAGATCACCCTCTACCGCATGGATTCTGATAATCATTTTCATTTATTCTCTTACTGGCACTCACCGAGTGCCACTTCCCACACCCGATCTCCTAGGAGGAGTTCATGGAGCAGCAGGACAAGGTCTTCGCCCCCATCGCCGACCCGGGCCAGCTCGCCCACGCCTCGGCCACCCACTCCAACGCCCTCGTCGAGAACCCCTTCGACGACAACGAGGAGTGAGCCACCGCTAGTCCAGGCGGGCCCGGCCTCTCCGGCCGGGCCCGCCCCACATCACCGACCAAGGAGCACCCCATGAACGGCAGCCGGCTCGCCCCGGGAGCGGAGGTCGTCGTCGTACCGGACGGCGGGCTGGCGCTGCGCACCCCGGACGGCGACTTCCTGCGCGTCAGCACCGGGCAGGCGGAGCCCCGTCGGCTGCTGGCCCGTCTCTCCGGACGAGCGCACGACGCCTCCGTCGCCCCCGCCCCGGGCGAGGCCGACCCCGGGGACGCCGACTCGGGGGACGACGACCCGCACCTCGGCCGCCTCCTGGGGGCCTTCGCGGACGCCGGATACCTGGCCGACGCCGCCGAACTCCCCGACGCCGCCCCGGCGGAACCCGGCCCGTCCGCGGACCTCGGAGCGGTGTGGCTGCTCGGCGCTCCCACGCTCACCGTCCCGCTCGGCGCGTGCCTGACCGCAGCGGGAGCCCGGGTCCGCACTGTCGAGCCCCCGGATCTCGGGCCGTTGACCGAAACTCCCGCCCCCGGCGCCGCCGATCGTCCCGCCGCCGTCGTCTGGTGCCTGGACGAGCCGGTGCCCCCGGGTCTGTGGGACGACGCCGACACCCTGCCCGCGCACGGGGTCGCCTGGCTGCGCTGTCACCGCGAGGGGTACCAGCTCTGGGTCGAGCCGCTCGCCGCGGGCCCGGCCGACGTGACCTCCGCCCACCTGAGGGCCCGTCGCCTGGCCGCCACCCCCGCTCACCGTGAACTGGCCGCCTACTGGGCCGGACACCGCACCACCGGCGCCCCCGTCACCCTCACCCCGGCCGCCGCCACCCTCACCGCCGCCCTCCTCACCGAGGACCTCACGGCCTGGGCCACCGGAGCCCCCTCCGTCCCCGGCACCCTGCCCGTCACTCGTCGGCTGCGCCGCGTGGACCTGCGCGATCTGACCGTCACCTCGCACGCCGTGCTGCCGGTACCGCCGGTCGCCCCGCCGCTTCGGGCCACCCCGTGAGCTCCTCACGTCCGGTGCGGATACCCGCCCCGGACGGCACCCCCCTCGCCACCGACCTCTGCCTGCCCGACGGGCCCGGCCCGCACCCCACGGTGCTGGTCCGCACCCCCTACGACCGGCGTTCCCACCAGGGGGAGTTGGCCGGCTGGGCCCGTCACGGCTTCGCCGCCCTCGCCCAGGACGTGCGCGGGCGCCACGGCTCCGGGGGCGTCTGGCGGCCGTACCGGCACGAGCGGGCCGACGGTGCGGGCACCGTCCGCTGGGTCCGCGCCCAGTCCTGGAGCGACGGCCGCGTCCTCGCGTCCGGGGCCTCGTACGCCGCCCACTGCGCCCTGAGCCTGACGAGCGCCGAGGACGCGGCCCGTCCCGACGCCGTCCTGGCCGCCGTCCCCGCCCTGGGCGCGGCCGAGACCGCGCGTGAGGCGACCGGTCCGGAGCGGCTCGCGGCCCGGGCCGGCTGGTGGGCGGCCCACGGGGACCGGCCGGACAGCGACCCCGAGGCCCTCGCCAGCGCGCTGGCCACCGACCCCGCTCTGCTGGACCGCCTCCCCGTCGCCGACCTGCCCCGGTGGCTCGGCCGCCCGTTGCCCTCCTGGCCCGGCCTGTGGCGTGCCACCCGGCGGGACCGCGTCGCGGGACGGGAGCCGCGTACGACCGTCCCGCTGCTCGCCGTCGGCGGCACCCACGACCCCTTCCTCGCCGACACGCTGAGACTGTGGCGGCGCTGGGACGGAGCACCGGCGAGGCTGCTGCTCGGCCCCTGGGGCCACGCGCTCACCGCCGCCCCGGGCACCGACGCCCACCGTGCCCACCGGGTCCCGCTCGGCCCGCTCTACGCGCGCTGGGCCCGCCGGGCCCTCGACGGACGGCTGGGCACGGCGCCGCGCGGTGCCGTCGCGCTGGGCGGCAGCCCGCTGTGGCTCCCGGCCGACGCGCTCCCGGGCCCGGGAGCGGACGTGCCCGACCCGGCCGTCCTCGCCTTCGAACGGCCCGGCGGCCTCAGCGTGCTGACCGGCACCCGGTTCACCGCCGACCCGGCGCGTCCCGTGCGCTCCGACGAGCTGACCGTGCCCCGCCACCCCGGCCGCCCCCACGACCGCTGCCTGCTCGTGGGCGCCCCGCTGCCCCGGCCGCTGGACCTGCTCGGCGAGGCCGCCGTGCGGCTGCGGGCCACCGCCGACACCCCGGCGGCCGACTGGGTCGCGAGGCTCGTCGCCCTCCACCCGTCCGGCACCGCCGAGCCCCTCGCCACCGGCGTCGTCCGGCGCGCCGACACCCCCAACCGGCCCGCCGACCTCACGGTGCCGCTCGGCCCCCTGGCCCGCCGCCTCGCGGCCGGGACCCGGCTCCGGCTGGAGATCGCGGGCCACCACTTCCCCGCCCACGCCCGCAACCCGCACACCGGGGAGGACCCGGTCGACGCGACCGTGCTGCACCCCTCCCGGCGGACCGTGACCTCCGGGCACAGCGCACTGCTGCTGCCCGTCAGCCGCCCCCTCCACTTCACCGACGCCGTCGACCCCGCCGAGGAGATCTGCCGTTGACTCCGCCCACTTCGCCGCCCGCACTGCCGCTCGACGCCCTGGTGGACCCGGTGTGCGGGATCGTCCGCTCCGTGGCGCCGGTCGAACCGCCCGCCGGCGCCCCGCCGCGCTACACCGCCATGACCGCCGAGGTGAGCGACGCCCGGCGGCTCGGCGCCTGGCCGGCCGACCGGGTCGCGCTCGGTACGACGTTCGACGATCCCGAGGGCGCCCGCGTCGCGGCCGTCGCGGAGGCCGTCGAACGTTACTGCGGCAACCGGGTGCCGCCGCCCGGCCACCCCGGCGCACCGCGCTCGGCCACCGCCGCCGAGCTGACCGCCGCCGGGCTGCGGGTCTACGGGCCCGACGCCGCGCCCCGCCACGCCCCCTGGCAGTACGCGCGGGAGGGCTTCCCCTACCGCCCCCTGCGCGCCGACACCCGAGCGCTGTGGACGCGGGCACGGGAGCACACCCCGGACGGTGACACCCTGGAGTGCTGGGCGCCGGTCTCGCTCACTCACCTCAACTGGCGTCAGGGGGAGCTGCGTTCGCACCCCCGCGTCCACCACCTCAACTACGCGGGCATCGCCACCGGACAGGGCCTGGACGACGCCGTCGAGCGCGGGCTGCTGGAGATCGTGGAGCGCGACGCGCTGGAGCTGTGGTGGCATCTGGACGGCCCCACGCGCGGCATCGACCCCGCGAGCGTGCCCGGCCTCACCGAGCAGCTCGCCGGCTGCGGTCTGCGGCTGTGGCTCACCGAGATGCCCTCCGAGTTCGCCCCCTGTGTCGCCGCCCTCGTCCACGACCCGGAACGCGGCCTGTACGCGGCCGGGTTCGCCTGCCGGTACGACCCGGCGGAGGCGGCTCGCAAGGCCGTGCTGGAGGCCGTGCACACCTGGGTGTTCACCCAGGGCCTCACCACACCGGACGGCTGGGTGTTCCGGGCGGTGGACGCAGGCCTACAGGCCCGTGGCCTCTACCTCGACCACCGCGCCGACGCGCGCTACCTCGACGTCTGCGGGCCGCAGTTCGCCGCCGTACGCGACCTCGGCGCCCACGTGCAGGTCTGGCTCGACCCGCGCATGGCCGCCGAGGCCCGGCGCTTCACGGAGCCCGCTCTCGGCACGGTGCCGGTCGAGGCCGTGCCGTCCGGCAGCCGGGAACGGCTGTGGCGGCGCCTGCACGAGGGCGGACACCGGATCGTCACCGCCGACCTCACCACCGAGGACGTCGCCGAGACCCCGCTGCGGGTGGCCCGGGTCCTCGTCTCCGGGCTGGTGCCCAACGCCCCGGCCGCCTTCGCCTACCTGGGCTGCCCGCGGTTCGCCGAGGCCGCGCTCCTGCGGGGCTGGCGTGACACGGCGCCCGCCGCCCCGGCCGACTTCACCCTGGCGCCACCGCCGCACATGTGAGCCTGCCGGACATGACCACTCCGCCTTCTCCCGATGCCCCTGATGCCCCCGGTGCCCCTCACGGCCCCGACGGTTCCACGGGCTCCGACGGCCCCGGACCCCGCAACGCGACGGGGGAACCGGACCTGCCCGCCGAGCTGGCCCGGGCCCGCGGCCCCGAGGAGCCGGGCCCCGACACCCCGCCCGGGCCGCCCGTACCGCGTTGGCCGGGACCGGCGCTCTGCGTGGGCGAGGCCCGCTCTGGCGAGGTGGACCTCGGCCGGATTCTGCGGTTCGCGCTCGCCGCGTCCGACGCGGGCGGCCGGCTGCGTCCGGCGTCCTCCGCCGGTGGCTGCCACCCGGTCGACGTCCGCCTCACCGTGGGTGCCGACGCGCCCCTGCCGGCCGGACGGTACGGCTACGATCCGCTGCGCCACCGGCTCCACTGCCTGAGCGCTCCGCCCACGCCCGCACCCCCGGGCGTACGGCTGGAGTTGAGTGTGACGATCGCGCGCACCCGCTCCCACTACGGGCACCGCGCCTGGCCGCTCGCTCTCCTCGACACCGGCCATGCCGTCGCCGCCCTGTGGCTCGCCAGCCAGGCGCTCGGCGCGCCCGCCCCCGAGCTCGACATCGACGGGCGTACGTCCCACCCGCTGGCGGTCGTCCGGCTGCCGCCCCCGGGCGCACCGCGCGCCGAGTACCCCCGACCGGCCCCCGGGACGCGGCAGTTGCTGGCGCGGCGCAGCCCGCGGCCTCCGCTGACCGGAGCGCCGGACGAGGCGGCTCTCGCCGCCGTGCTGGCCACCGTGGAACGGGCCGCGGCGAGCGTTCTCGACTGGTGCGTGGCGGTCGGCGGCCCCGAGCCGGGCCTCCTCGCCCTCGCACCCGACGGGCGGCTGCGTCGCCTGGCCACCGGTGAGGCCCGCCCGACGCTGGCCGCCTGGGCCGCCCGGCAGGGCTGGCTCGCCGAGAGCGGGGCCGTGCTCGTCGGGTACGGCTGCCCGGACGACGCCGACGCCGCCCACATCCGCCGGGCCCATCTGCGGGCCGGGTACGCCGTCGGGCTCGCCCAGTCCGTCGCCGGAAGCCACGGCCTGGGCGCCCGTCCGGTCGGCTCCTGGCAGAACGCCGACCTCGGCGCCGCACTCGGCGACCCGCCGGGCCGCCAGTGGGTCGTCCACGGCCTCGCCCTCGGCGCCCCGGCCGACGACGGCTCGTCAGCCGCCCGCGGTGCCCGGCCCGCACCCGGTGGTGCCCCACCCCCTCGACCGCAGGAGCCGCCACGATGCTGATACACCCCGAGCTGCGGGCCGCCGCCCGCACCGGGCGAGGGCCGCTGCTCGCCGCCACCGCCCTCCTCGCCGCCGTCGCCGCGACCCACCTCGCCCAGGCCGGTCTGCTCGCCCTCGCGCTCGCCGCCGTCGCCGGGGGCCGCACCGGCGCACTGCCCCCGCTGCTGCTCGCGGTGGGCGGCGTCGTGGCGCTCCGTTCCTGGCTCGTCTGGTGGCAGCGGCGCACCGCCGCCCGCGCCGGGGCCCTGGTGCGCGTCCGGCTGCGCGACGCGCTGGTCGCCCGGCTGGCCGCGCTGGGTCCCGCCCACCTCGTCGGAGCCCGGGCCGGGGCCGTGCGCACCACGCTCGTCGACGGCGTGGAGGGCGTGGACGCCTACGTCTCCCGCTACCTGCCGCAGCTGCTGGTCACCTGCGCCACCCCGCCGCTGCTGCTCGCGGCCGTCGCCCTCGTCCACCCGGTCGTGCTGCTCGCTCTCGTCCCCGCACTGCTCCTCGCGCTCCTCGGGCCCCGGGCCTGGGACCGGCTGCTCGCCCGCCGCGGCGCCGAACACTGGGACACCTACGAGGCGTTGGGGGCCGACTACCTGGAGGCTCTCCAGGGCATGCCGACGCTGCGCGCCGCCGGGGCCGTCGGCCGGACCCGCGCCCGACTCGAACGCCGCTCGGCCGACCTGCACCGCAGCACCGTCGCCCAACTGCGGGTGTCGCTCGTGGACACGGCGCTCACCGACCTCGCGGTGCAGGGTGGCACCGTCGCCGCCGCCCTGCTGGCCTGCTGGTCCGCCGCCACCGGCCAGACCACGGCCACCGGCACCTATCTGCTGCTCCTCCTCACCGGTGAGTGCTTCCGCCCGGTGCGCGACCTGGCCCGCGAGTGGCACGCCGGGTACCTCGGCGCCTCGGCCGCCGACGGCCTCGCCGCACTGCGCACGGCCGAGCCCGAGGTCGCCGACGCCGGAACCGCCCGCCCCGCCTGGTCGCGGCCGCCCGCCGTGCGCTTCGAGGACGTCCGCTTCCGCTACCCCGGCGCCGCCCGGCCCGCGCTCGACGGCGTCACCTTCACCGCCGAGGCGGGCCGCACCACCGCCGTCGTCGGCCCTTCCGGAGCAGGCAAGACCACGCTGCTCGCGCTCCTCCTGCGGCAGCGCGAGCCCGGGCGCGGCCGGGTGCTGCTGGACGGGCTGGACGTCGCCGACCTGGCCCTGGACGCGTTGCGCCGCGGCATCGCCGTCGTCTCCCAGGACACCTACCTCTTCCACGCCACCGTCGCCGAGAACCTCCGGCTGGCCGCCCCCGACGCCGACGACGCCGCCCTGCACGCGGCGGCCCGGGCCGCCGGCGTCCACGACGAACTCGCGGCCCTGCCGCAGGGCTACGCGACCCTCGTCGGCGAGCGCGGCGCGGGCCTCTCCGGTGGCCAGCGCCAACGCCTGGCGCTGGCCAGGGCGTTGCTGGCGGACGCCCCCGTCCTCGTGCTGGACGAGGCGACCAGCGCCGTCGACGAGCACCGCGAGGCGCACGTCGTCCGGGAGCTGCTCGACGCCGCCAGCGGACGCACCTGCCTCGTCGTCGCCCATCGCCTCGCCTCCGTCCGGCATGCCGACCGGATCGTCGTCCTGGACGCGGGCCGGGTGGAGGCCACCGGCGACCACGCCACGCTGCTGCACACCTCCCCGGTGTACGCCGGGTTGGTCACGGCGGGACGCACCGAGGAGAGGGGACTCGCCGCATGACCACCACCGCACCCGCACCCGCCGATGTCCCGCACGCCGAGTCCTCCCGGGGGGCGCTGCGGGCCCTCCTGCCCGCCCTGCGCGCCCACCGCGCCACGGCCCTGCGCACCGCCCTCGCGGCCCTGGCCGAACACGCCTTCCTGGCCGCGCTGGTGACGCTCGCCGCCCACACCGTCGGGGCCGCGCTGACCGAGCAGGACCCGCCCGCGCCGTGGACCGTCGTTCTGCTGGTCGCGCTCGTGGCCGGCCGCGCGCTGGCCACCTGGCGGGAGATGGACCTCTCCCACGACCTCGCCTACCGGGTGCTCGCGGTCCTGCGGGTGCGGGTCTTCGACGGGCTCGCCCGCAGCGCGCCCGCCCGCGTCGCCGGGCGACGCAGCGGAGACCTGGCCGCGACCGCGATGGCCGACGTGGAGGCGCTGGAGTTCTTCTACGCCCACACCACCGCCCAACTGCTCGCCTCTACCGTGGTGTTCACCGCCTCCGGGGCCGTACTGGCGGTCGTCGAACCCTGGCTGCTGGCCATCGTGCTGCCCGCGGCGCTCCTCCTCCCGGCCGGTGCGCTGCTGGAGGGCCGGGCCCGGGCCGCCCGGGGAGCCCGCACCCGGGCCGCGGCGGCCCGGCTCTCGGCCGACGCGGTGGACACCGTCGACGGGCTCCGCGAACTGCTGGCCTTCGGCGCGCTGCCCCGGCGCCGCGCCCTGCTCGCCGACCGGGGCACGGAGCTCGGGCGGGCGCAGCGCGCGGAGGCCGGCTGGGAGGCGCTGGCCTCCGCGCTCCGGGACGCCCTCGTCGTCACCGCCGTGCTCGGCGTCGTCGCGGTGACCGCGCATGCCGTCACCGCCGGGCGGCTCTCCGGCCCCTGGGCTCCGGCCACCCTGGCCCTGGCTCTGGCCGCCCTGGCCCCGGTGGCCGAGTCCGCCCAGGCGCTGGCCCGTGCCGCCGCCCTGCGCCCGGCCGCCCAGCGGGTCCGGGCCGCGGTGCTGGCCGCGCCCTCGGCCCCGCCCCCGGCCGACCCGGTTCCGCTGCCGCCCGGGCCACTGGGCCTGCGGCTGCGCGGCGTGCGCTTCGGCTACGGCGGCCCCCTCGTACTGGACGGGCTCGACCTGACGGTTCCGCCCGGCCGCACCCTCGCCCTGGTGGGAGCGTCCGGGGCGGGCAAGACAACCTGCGCGCAACTCCTGGCGCGCTTCTGGGATCCGGAGGCCGGACGGCTGGAACTCGTACCCGGGACGGGCGCGCCGGTCGACCTGCGGGCGGTGGCGGACGCCGAACTGCGCCGCGCCGTCGCCCTCGTGGGGCAGGACGCGCCCCTCTTCCACGGCACCCTGGCCGACAACCTCCGCCTGGCCGTACCGGAGGCGGACGACGCCGAACTGGCCCGGGTCGCCGCGCTGTGCGGCGTCGACCGGATCGCGGCCGGGCTGCCCGGCGGCATGGCCGGGCTCGTGGGGGAGCGGGGCGCGACGCTCTCCGGCGGGCAGCGCTCGCGGGTGGCCCTGGCCCGGGCCCTGCTGGTCCGTCCCCGGGTGCTGGTGCTGGACGAGTCCACCGCCCAGCTCGACACCGCGAGCGAGGCCCGGCTCGCCGAGGCACTGGCCGAGGGGGCCGCCGAACGGGTGACGGTGGTCATCGCCCACCGCCCGGCCACGATCCGTCGCGCCGACCGGATCGCGGTGCTCGAGGGCGGCCGCGTCGTGGAGGAGGGCACCTGGGCCGAGCTGACCGCCCGCCCCGGAGCCCTGTGCCGGCTGCTGGACCGCGGCCCACTGCCGGGCCCGGCGGGCGGCGCGGTCAGCTGATCCGCAGCGCCAGGAAGAAGTCCAGCTTGTCCTCCAGCCGCGACAGGTCGCGGCCGGTGAGCTGCTCGATGCGACCGACCCGGTAGCGCAGGGTGTTGACGTGCAGATGCAGCCGGGCGGCGCAGCGCGTCCAGGAGCCGTCGCTCTCCAGGAACGCCTCCAGGGTGTCGACCAGTTCGGCACGGTGCCGGCGGTCGTAGTCGCGCAGCGGGTCCAGCAGGCGGGCGGTGAACGCGCGGCGGACGTCGTCGGGGACGAACGGCAGCAGCAGGACGTGCGAGGCCAGCTCCTCGTGCCCGGCCGCGCACACCCGGCCCGGCCGGGCCGCGGCGACGCGGCGGGCGTGCCGGGCCTCCTCCAGTGCGCCGCGCAGCCCCTCGGCGGAGGTCACGGCGGCGCTGACGCCGAGGGTGAGACGCCCGTCGTCGGCGAGGCCGCGCTCCAGGGGCTCCCGCACGGAGGCCAGCAGCGTGTGCGCCCGCAGACCGGGCACGGCGGCCTCCGCGTCCTCGGCGGCCTCGGCCGCGCCGCCGGTGACCTGCTCGGAGCCCTCGCCGGTCAGCGGCACGAGGGCCACCGCCTCCTCGCCGGTGTGGGCGACGGCGATCCGGTCGGCCGGGTCGGGGCCGGGCGTCCGGGGATCGACGAGCGCCTCCTCCAGCAGGGCCTGGGCCACCGGCCCGCCGGGCACGTCGCCGCCCGCCCACTCCACGGAGGCGACCACCACCTGCCACTTGGGGGCGGTGCCGAGGCCCGGCAGCAGGACCGGCGCCGCCACCCGCAGCCGGGCGGCGATCTCGGCGGGCGGGGCGCCCGACTGCACCAGCTCCAGCACGTCCTGGGCGAGCCGACGGCGGACCGTGCGGGCCGCGTCCCGCCGGTCCCGCTCGACGGCGATGAGCTGGGTGACGCCCTGGAGCAGGTCCAGCCGCTGTTCGGGCCACTCCCCGGCGTCGGCCTCGACGGCCAGCAGCCAGTCGGAGAGCACCGTGGCCCGCAGGTCGCGGCCGTCGCCGCGCACCGGGAACAGGGAGTAGGACGCGTCCCCGACCGTCGTCCGGTAGGGGCCGCGGCGCCCGCCGCGCAGGGCCGCGAGATGCTCACCGGCGAGCTGGGCCCGCACCTCGGCCGGGAGGGCGGGGGCCTGGGAACCCGGACCGGCCCCGGCGATCTGGCGCCCGGTGGGCGTGAGCACCCAGGCGCGCAGGTCCAGGTCCGAGCCCAGCAGATCGAGCACCACGTCAGGGCCGCCGCCGCCCGGCCCCGGCGACATCAGCCGCCGGTGCCGTTCGACGACGGCGGCGAGGTCCCCGGCGCGTTCCCCCGAGACCTGCCGGACCACGTGCTCGGTGATCGTCGCGAACGCGACGTCCTCGTCGACGGAGAACAGGGGCAGCCGGTGCCGGTCGCAGGCCTCCACCAGGTCCTCGGGCACCTGCCCCATCTCGGCCTCGCCGGCCGCCAGACCGGCCACGCCCGCGGCCGCGAGGATCCGCACGAACGCGTCGGAGTCCTCCGGCCCCCGGCGCCACGCCAGCCCCGTGAGCACCAGTTCCCCGCCCGACAGATAGCGGCTCGGGTCGCGCAGGTCCGTCGTCATGACGCCGCGGACCTGCCGGTCCAGCTCCTGGGTTCCGCCCAGCAGGCGCAGCCCGAGCGAAGCCGTCTCCAGCAGTGCGCGCAGCCGCATGTGTTGCTCACCGTTCCGTAGCGTGTTGCTTCTGTGACCGTCCGAACGGGGTGTAAGGCCCACGTCGCAGGAACGGCCCCGTCATTCGTTCGAATCTACAAGACCACGGCGTCCACCGGCTAATCGCTTCATGCATTCGGTGACTGCACCGCCGCGATTGGGCGGCTGTCTACTGGGTCACACCTGATGAACGACAGATGAACAAGCCCATGGCAAGGGTGCCTCTCTGGCCACGGTGCCCTCAGCTCTCAGTAGCCGCGATCCGAGAAGAGACGATTCATGGACTTCCTGCGCCCCGCCAGTTGGGAGGAGGCGCTCGCCGCCAAGGCCGAGCACCCCACGGCTGTGCCCATCGCGGGCGGCACCGATGTCATGGTCGAGATCAACTTCGACCACCGTCGACCCGGGTACCTGCTGGACCTGAACCGCATCTCCGAGCTCCACACGTGGGAGGTCGGTGAGGAGAACGTGCGCCTGGGGGCGTCGGTTCCCTACAGTCAGATCATCGAGAACCTGCGCGCCGAACTGCCCGGGCTGGCCCTGGCCGGCCACACCGTGGGCTCCCCGCAGATCCGCAACCGCGGCAGCGTCGGCGGCAACCTGGGCGCGGCCTCCCCGGCGGGCGACTCGCACCCGGCCCTGCTGGCCGCGGGCGCCGAGGTCGAGGTCGAGTCGGTGCGCGGGACCCGCTTCATCCCGGTGGAGGAGTTCTACACCGGGGTCAAGCGCAACGCGCTCGCGGCCGACGAGCTGATCAAGACGATCCACATCAAGAAGGCCGCGGGGCCGCAGCAGTTCTCCAAGGTCGGCACGCGCAACGCCATGGTCATCGCCGTGTGCGCCTTCGGGATCGCCCTCCACCCCGACACGCACACCGTCCGGACCGGCATCGGTTCCGCCGCCCCCACCCCGCTGCGCGCCACCGCCGCCGAGGAGTTCCTGAACGCGGCCCTGGCCGACGGCGGCTTCTGGGAGAGCGGCAAGACGATCACCCCGTCCGTGGCCCGGGAGTTCGCGGAACTCGCCTCCGGGGCCTGCAACCCCATCGACGACGTGCGCGGCAGCGCCACGTACCGGCGGCACGCCGTGGGCGTCATGGCCCGCCGCACCCTCGGCTGGATCTGGGACGAGTACCGCTCCGGGGGCCGAGGCACCCCCGCCACCGAAGGAGGCGCACAGTGCGCGTGAACTTCCGAGTCAACGGCCGGCCGCAGGAGGCCGACGACGTCTGGGAGGGCGAGAGCCTCCTGTACGTGCTGCGCGAGCGCCTGGGCCTGCCCGGCTCCAAGAACGCCTGCGAGCAGGGCGAGTGCGGCTCCTGCACCGTCCGCCTGGACGGTGTGCCCGTGTGCGCCTGCCTGGTCGCCGCCGGCCAGGTCCAGGACCGGGACGTCGTCACCGTCGAGGGCCTGGCGGACTACGCCAGGGACCGCGCCGCGGGCTGTGCGACCGGCGCCTGCGGGGGGACGGAGCTGGACCGGGCCAAGAGGTGGGAGGCGAATCCGCAGGAGGGCCCGGCCGGCTCCCAGGCCGGGGAGAACGCCGAGCTGTCGACGATCCAGCAGGCCTTCCTCGACGCCGGGGCCGTGCAGTGCGGCTTCTGCACCCCGGGCCTGCTGGTCGCCGCCGACGAGCTCATCGAGCGCAACCCGCAGCCCAGCGACGCCGACATCCGCGAAGCGCTGTCCGGCAACCTGTGCCGCTGCACCGGTTACGAGAAGATCCTGGACGCCGTCCGGCTCGCCGCCGCCCGTGGCGAGTCCGGGACCGCCCGAGCCGGAGGCTGACATGGCCGGAGTGACCCGCGCCCCGACCAGGGGCGAAACACCTCCCAGCCTGACCCAGGGCAGTGACACCAAGGGCGGCGTCGGCGAGTCCACGCCGCGCCCCGACGGCACCCTGAAGGTCACCGGGGAGTTCGCCTACTCCTCGGACCTGTGGCGCGAGGACATGCTGTGGGGCCACACCCTGCGCAGCCCGCACGCCCACGCGGAGATCCGCTCGGTCGACACCTCCGAGGCCCTCGCCCAGCCCGGCGTCCACGCCGTCATGACCTATGACGACCTGCCGGCCGGGGTGAAGCGCTACGGCCTGGAGTACCGGGACACCCCGGTGCTCGCCGACGGCCGGGTCCGGCACCACGGCGAGCCGGTGGCCATCGTGGCCGCCGACCACCCCGAGACGGCCCGCCGCGCGGCCGGGAAGATCAGGGTGGAGTACGCGCCGCTGCCGGTCGTCCACGACGAGGCCACCGCCCTCGCCGAGGACGCCGTCCTCGTGCACCCCCACCGTGACGACGAGCACGCCGCGCACGTCCCGCACCCCAACATCGTCCACCGCCAGCCCATCGTGCGCGGCGACGTGGCGGCGGCGCGGGCCCGCGCCCACGTGGTCGTCACCGGCGAGTACGAGATCGGCATGCAGGACCAGGCCTTCCTCGGCCCGGAGTCCGGCCTCGCGGTGCCCGCCGAGGACGGCGGCGTGGACCTGTACGTCGCCACCCAGTGGCTGCACACCGACCTGCGCCAGATCGCCCCGGTCCTCGGCCTGCCCGAGGACAAGGTCCGGATGACGCTCTCCGGCGTCGGCGGGGCCTTCGGCGGCCGCGAGGACCTGTCCATGCAGATCCACGGCTGCCTGCTCGCTCTGCGCACCGGCAGGCCGATCAAGATCGTCTACGACCGGTTCGAGTCGTTCTTCGGCCACGTGCACCGCCACCCGGCGACGCTGCGCTACGAGCACGGTGCCACCCGGGACGGCAGAATCACCCACATGACGTGCCGTATCGTGCTGGACGGCGGGGCCTACGCCTCCGCCTCCCCGGCCGTCGTGGGCAACGCCTCCTCGCTGTCGGTCGGCCCCTACGCGGTCGACGACGTCGAGATCGAGGCCCTCGCGCTCTACACCAACAACCCGCCCTGCGGCGCGATGCGCGGCTTCGGCGCGGTCCAGGCGTGCTTCGCCTACGAGAGCCAGATGGACAAGCTCGCCGCCGAACTGGGCATGGACCCGGTGGAGTTCCGTCGGATCAACGCCATGAGCCAGGGCACGCTCATGCCCACCGGACAGGAGGTCGACTCCCCGGCTCCCGTCGCCGAGCTGTTGCGCCGCGTCAAGGCCATGCCGCTGCCGCCGGAGCGGCAGTGGGAGAGCGGCGGCACCGCCGGCACCAGCGTCGACGTGCGCGCCCTGCCCGGCGGTCTGTCGAACACCACGCACGGGGAGGGCGTCCGGCGGGGCGTCGGCTACGCGGTCGGCATCAAGAACGTCGGCTTCTCCGAGGGCTTCGACGACTACTCCACGGCGCGGGTGCGCCTGTCCGTGGTGGGCGGTGAGCCGGTCGCCATGGTGCGCACCGCGATGGCCGAGGTCGGCCAGGGCGGCGTCACCGTGCACGCGCAGATCGCCCGTACCGAGCTGGGCGTCGCCAAGGTGACCATCCACCCGGCCGACACCCAGGTCGGCTCCGCGGGCTCCACCTCCGCCTCCCGGCAGACGTACGTCACCGGCGGAGCGGTCAGGCACGCCTGCGAGGCCGTGCGGGAGGCGGTCCTGGAGCTGGGCCACGCCAAGCTGGGTACCTACCACCCGGCGTGGGCGAACGCGGAGCTGCTCCTGGAGGGCGGCAACGTCGTCACCGACGTCGGCGAGGTGCTCGCGAGCATCGCGGACGTCCTGGAGGACGAGGTCGTCGAGCGGGAAGCGGAGTGGCGCCACCGGCCCACCGAGCCCTTCGACCTGAAGACCGGCCAGGGCCAAGGCCACGTCCAGTACTCCTTCGCGGCGCACCGCGCGGTGGTCGAGGTGGACGCCGAGCTGGGCCTGGTCAAGGTCGTCGAGCTGGCCTGCGCCCAGGACGTCGGCAAGGCGCTCAACCCGCAGTCGGTCGTCGGCCAGATCCAGGGCGGCACCGTGCAGGGCCTGGGCCTGGCCGTCATGGAGGAGATCGTCGTCGGCACCGACGGCCGCGTCCGTAACCCCTCCTTCACCGATTACCTCATTCCGACCATCCTGGACACCCCTGCCATCCCCGTGGATGTCCTGGAGCTGGCCGACCCGAACGCGCCGTACGGACTGCGCGGAGTCGGGGAGGCCCCCACGCTGTCGTCCACCCCCGCGGTGGTGTCGGCGATCCGTGCGGCCACCGGCCTGGCGCTGGAGCGGGTACCCGTCCGCCCCGAGCACCTGACCGGGACCTGACGGAACCGCAGAAAGTGAGGCGCCGGGCGGACCGAGCATCACCCACCCGGCGTCCCCCGCTCAGAAAGCCCCCCCACATGAGCACCATCCACGTTCGTCTCGGGCCGTCCCCCGCGTCGTGCATCCCAAATCCCGTCCGGCAGCAAGGACCGGCGGGTGCCCCTATGAACCTTGGGAGTAGGCACACATGGCACAGTCGCAAGTTGAGCCCATGACCGCGGCGGAAGACGCGGGCAACGGCTCACGTCCCCCCGCGGGCAGAGGCTGGCTCGACCGGTACTTTCACATCACCACCCGTGGCTCCACCATCGGGCGGGAGGTGCGTGGCGGCATCACCACCTTCATGGCGATGGCGTACATCCTCCTGCTCAACCCGTTGCTGCTCAGCGTCCCGGACGTCGACGGCAACACCCTGAACCCGGCCGCGGTGGTCACCGCGACGGCGTTCGCGGCGGGGTTGTCCACCCTGCTCATGGGCATCATCGGCAAGGTGCCCCTCGCCCTGGCCGCCGGGCTCAGCGTCTCCGGTGTGCTGGCCACGCAGGTCGTGCCCGGCATGACCTGGCCGCAGGCCATGGGCATGTGCGTGATCTACGGCGTCGTGATCATGTTGTTGGTGATCACGGGGCTCCGGGAAAAGATCATGAACGCGATCCCGATGGGCCTCAAGCACGCCATCACCATCGGCATCGGCATGTTCGTCGCGATGATCGGGCTGGAGAAGGCCGGCTTCGTCGGCCGCGGGGCCGAGGGCGGGCCTCCGGTCACCCTGGGCGTCGAAGGCGCCCTGTCGGGCTGGCCGGTGTTCGCCTTCTGCCTCACGGTGATCGCGATCTTCATGCTGATGGCGCGCAACATCCCCGGAGCCATCCTCATCGGCATCGGCATCGGCACCGTCTTCGCCCTGGTGGCCACCGCGGTCTTCGATCTCGGTGACGCGGAGTGGGGTCTGGCCACCCCGGAGCTCACCGGTTCCATCGTCTCCAGCCCCGACTTCAGCCTCTTCGGCCAGGTCGAGTTCGGCGGCTTCGCCGAGCTGGGCGCGGCCACCGTCGCCACGGTCGTCTTCACCCTGGTGCTCGCCGCGTTCTTCGACGCGATGGCCACCATCATCGCCGTGGGCCAGGAGGCCAAGCTCGCCGACGCGAAGGGCCGCATGCCCGGGCTCAACAAGGCCCTGCTCGTCGACGGCGCCGGCGGTGCGATCGGCGGCGGAGTCAGCGCGTCGGGCCAGACCGTCTTCATCGAGTCGGCCTCCGGCGTCGGCGAGGGTGCCAGGACGGGTCTGTCCGCCACCGTCACCGGCCTGATCTTCGGCCTGATGCTGCTGTTCACGCCGCTCGCCGCGATCGTCCCCGGCCAGGTGGCCGCCGCAGCCCTCGTGGTCATCGGCGCGATGATGATGCAGAACGCCCGCCACGTGGACTGGAAGGACCGCGCGGTCGCCATCCCCGTCTTTCTGACGGTCGTTCTGATGCCGTTCACCTTCTCCATCGTCAATGGCGTGGGTGCGGGCATCATCGCCTACTGTGCGATCAAGCTCGCTCAGGGCAAGTGGCGCGAGCCCGGTCTGTTCATGTGGATCCTCGCCGCGGTGTTCGTCTACAACTTCGCGTTCGTGGGGCACTGACGGGCCGGTCCGCGCGGCACCCGCCCGCCCTGCACCGGACCAGACAAGGAGACCGCCATGCTGGACATTGCCGACGAGCTGAACCGGTGGTGTGAGCAGGGACGCGACTTCGCCGTCGCCACCGTCGTGGCCACCCATGGCAGCTCCCCGCGCCAGCCGGGTGCGGCCATGGCGGTCGACGGCGGCGGAACCGTCATCGGTTCGGTCTCCGGAGGGTGCGTGGAGGGCGCGGTGTACGAGCTGTGCCAGACCGCTCTGAAGACGGGCGAGTCCGTCGTCGAGCGGTTCGGCTACAGCGACGAGGACGCCTTCGCCGTGGGGCTGACCTGCGGCGGGGTCATCGACATCCTCGTCACCCCGATACGGGCGGCGACGGACCGGGCGGCCGGCGGCATGGATGAGCCCGCCGTCCGTCCGGCCGTCGCCCCCGCACTGGCCGCCGCCGCGCGTGGAGACGCGGCGGCGGTCGTCCGGGTGGTGGCCGGCCCGGCCGGCCTCCTCGGCCGGCTGCTGTCCGTCCGCCCGGACGGTACCCACGCGGGCGCGCTGAACCGCCCCGCGGGTGTCACCGAACCCACGGCGCTGGAACGTTCCGCCGTGGCCGAGGCGCTCGGTCACCTCGCCACGGGCCGCACCGCCACGGTGGAGATCGGCGCGGACGGCAGCCGCTGCGGCGAGCCCGTCACCCTGCTCGTGGAGTCCAGCGTGCCGCCCCCGCGGATGCTGGTCTTCGGCGCCATCGACTTCGCCTCCGCCCTGGTGCGGATCGGCAAGTTCCTCGGCTACCACGTCACGCTGTGCGACGCCCGCCCCGTCTTCGCCACCGCCCGGCGCTTCCCCGAGGCCGACGAGGTCGTCGTCGACTGGCCGCACCGCTACCTCGACACCCAGCGGCTGGACGGCCGGGCCGTGCTGTGCGTGCTCACACACGACGCCAAGTTCGACGTGCCGCTGCTGGAGCGGGCCCTGCGGCTGCCGGTCGCCTACGTCGGGGCGATGGGCTCCCGGCGCACCCACGCGTCCCGGCTGGCCAAGCTGCGCGACGCGGGGCTGGGGGAGGAGGAGCTCGCCAGGCTGCGCTCCCCGATCGGCCTCGACCTCGGCGGGCGCACCCCGGAGGAGACGGCCCTGTCGATCGCGGCCGAGATCGTGGCGGCCCGCCACGGTGCCTCCGGCGCTCCCCTGACCGGCGGCGGCATACCCATCCACGGGCACCGCGCACCGGCCCCCGCGCCCGGGACCTGACCCGGGCTCACCCCGCGGGCCCTGCCGGGGCGTTGTCCGTCTCGCCCAGTCCGTGGGCCAGCAGAGCGGTGTGCAACGAGGTGCGCGTCTCCGGATCGGCGAGGTCGGCCCCGAGAATCCGCTCGATGCGCGCGATGCGGTCGTAGAGCACCGGGCGGGAGACGTGCAGGGCCGCGGCCGCCGCCGTCTTGTCGCCGGTGACCAGCAGGGTGCGCAACACCTCCAGCAGCGCGGTGCCGTGCTCCGCGTCGTGGCGCAGCAGCGGGTCCAGCTCCCGTTGGACGAACCGGGCGAGCCGGTCGTCGTCGGACAGCAGGTGCAGCAGGCCGCGCAGATGGACGTCCGCCAGCCGGTGGAACGGCCGCGCGGGGTCCACGGGGCGCAGCGATGCGGCCACGTGGTGGGCCTCGGCCAGCGAACGGCCCGCGTCCCGGGGACGGTGGACGGTCTCGCCGACGGCGAGTGTCGCCTCGCCCGGCGCGCCGAGATCCGCGGCGACACCGGTGAGCAGGGCGTCGAGGTCGGTGCCCGCCGGGGCGGCGACCAGCGCGATCACGTCGTCCGGGTCCGTGCCGACGAGCGCGGGCACCCCGCGCTCGCGCAGCGCGGAGGCGAGGGCCGCGGCCAGCGAGGTGAGGGCGTCGGCGGCGACGAAGGTGCGCCGCTCCCGCTGGAGCACCGGGCGGGCGGCGAGACCCGACAGGGCCCGCCCGGCCAGCGGCACGCCGGCCTCGGCGCAGCGGCTCAGCAGCTCCTCGTCGACCCGCCGGTCCCGCAGCGCCGTGAGCAGGACGTGGTGGGCCTGCCGCTCCACGCTGTCCCGGTGCCGCGCGTGCAGCCGGTGCAGCGCGAGCGCGGTGGCGGCCCGCTCGATCAGGACGAGGTGCCGGTGGGGCGGCGCCTGCGGGGTGAGCACGACGAGCCGGCCCCAGTCGTCGCCGCGTGAGCCGACGACCGTCACGAGCCAGCCGGCGCGCTGGTCGTACCCGGTGCGCTCGGCCGGGCGCACCCGCCGGGAGCGCCGCTCCCAGTCGCGCAGGAGCTCGGGGCCGGGGCGGCCGCCGGTGGCGTAGCCGAGCACCTGGTGCCGGAACGACTCCAGCACGACGGGGCAGCCCGAGATGCGGGCCGCCTCGGCCAGGATGTCGGCCGGTCCGGCCTCGGCGATGCTGAGCGCGGTGAAGGCGTCGTGGATCTGGCCGGCCGCGCGCAGCTCCACCACCTGGGCGTCCACGATCTGTTCGGCGACCGCCTGGGTGACCGTCACGAAGCGGACCTCCCGGCGCAGGGCGACGAGCGGCAGGCCGAGGTGCTCGCAGGCGGACACCAGCGCCCGCGGCAGCCGGGACGACCAGCGGCGGCCGAGCTCGACGACGAGCCCGACGGCGCCGACCTCGCTGAGGGCCCGCACGTAGCGCTCCAGCCCGGGGCCGTCGGCGGGCAGGGCGATGCCGGTGGTGAGCACGAGCTCACCGCCGCGCAGCAGGGACGCGATGTCGGCCAGCTCGGCCGAGTGCACCCAGCGCACCGTCCGTCCGAGCGCCTGCCCGGCGGCGACCACCTGCGGATCGCCCTGGCGCAGCTCCGGCAGCGTCAGCACCTCGGCGACGGTCGGCAGCACACGGTCACCCCTTCGCGGCGCGAGCCCTTCACAGTGTCGGGAAAGCATCACACATCCGACGGTTCGTAGCTACGCGTGGGCGGTGGCGGGCCGGTGCAATGGGCCCCATGAACGACACCGACAAGCGCATCACCCACTGGTTCGGCGGCGCCGCGTGGACGGGGACCGCGGCCCGTGCCGGGGACGTCTTCGACCCGGCCACCGGGGCCGTGAGCGGGCACGTGGACCTCGCCGACGCGGCGACCGTGGACGCGGCCGTCACCGCGGCCCGGACGGCCTTCACCACCTGGCGCCGCACCTCCCTGGCCCGGCGGGTCGCGGTGCTCTTCGAGTTCCGCCGGCTGCTGGCCGAGCGGGCCGGGGAGCTGGCCGCGGCGATCACCGCCGAGCACGGCAAGGTCCTCGACGACGCGGCCGGCGAGGTGCAGCGCGGCCTGGAGGTCGTGGAGTTCGCCTGCGGCATCCCGCACCTGCTCAAGGGCGGACACACGATGGGCGCCGCCACGCGCGTCGACGTCCACTCGCTGCGGCAGCCGGTCGGCGTGACGGCGATCGTCTCGCCCTTCAACTTCCCGGCGATGGTGCCGCTGTGGTTCGCCCCGGTGTCCATCGCCTGCGGCAACACGGTGGTGCTCAAGCCGAGCGAGAAGGTCCCCTCGGCGGCCATCCTGCTGGCCGAGCTGTGGCGTGAGGCGGGCCTGCCCGACGGCGTCTTCAACGTCGTGCACGGCGACCGGGAGGCCGTCGACGCGCTGCTCACCCACGCGGACGTGGCGGCCGTGTCCTTCGTCGGTTCCACCCCCGTCGCCCGGTACGTCTACGAGCGGGCGACGGCCCACGGCAAGCGGGTCCAGGCACTCGGCGGGGCGAAGAACCACATGGTCGTCCTGCCCGACGCCGACCTGGACCTCGCGGCGGACGCCGCCGTCAACGCCGGGTTCGGCTCGGCGGGGGAACGGTGCATGGCCATCAGCGCCCTGGTGGCGGTGGAGCCGGTCGCGGACGAGCTGATCGCCAGGATCACCGAGCGGATCGCCGGGCTCAAGGTCGGCGACGGGCGCCGGGGCTGCGACATGGGCCCGCTCGTCACCGCCGCCCACCGGGACCGGGTCGCCGGCTACGTCGAGGCCGGCCTCGACGCCGGGGCGGAGCTCGTCGTGGACGGCCGCGAGCGGCCCGTCGACGGGGACGCCGCCGGGTTCTGGCTCGGGCCCACCCTCTTCGACCGGGTGACGCCCGAGATGAGCGTCTACACCGACGAGATCTTCGGCCCCGTCCTGTCCGTGCTCCGGGTCGGCTCCTACGACGCCGCCCTCGACCTGGTCAACTCCAGCCCCTACGGCAACGGCACCGCCCTGTTCACGAACGACGGGGGAGCGGCGCGCCGGTTCGAGGAGGAGGTCGAGGTCGGCATGGTCGGGATCAACGTGCCCATCCCGGTTCCCGTCTCCTACTACTCCTTCGGCGGGTGGAAGGCCTCGCTGTTCGGCGACGCCCACGCCTACGGACCCGACGGCGTGCACTTCTTCACCCGCACCAAGACCGTCACCAGCCGCTGGCCCGACCCGCACAGCCGCGGGATCGACCTCGGCTTTCCGCGCAACCACTGAGCCTTGGGAGGCCCTGTGACCACCCGGCACGACACCCTCCAGCAGTCCGCCGCCCGCCATCTCATGCTGCACTTCTCCCCGCAGCGCCTCGACGACCTGCTCGTCCTGGAACGCGGCGAGGGGCCGTACGTCTTCGACACCCGCGGCAGGCGCTACATCGACGCCCTGTCCAGTCTCTTCTGCTCGCAGCTCGGCTACTCCTACGGCCAGGAGATGGCCGAGGCCGCGACGAAGCAGCTCACCACGCTCGCCTTCAACACCAACTGGGGCACCGCGCACCCTGCCGCCATCGAGCTCGCCGAGCGGCTCACCGGCCTGGCCCCCGAGGGCCTGACCCGCGCCTTCTTCACCAGCGGCGGCTCGGAGTCCGTCGAGGCCGCCTGGAAGCTGGTGCGCGAGTACCACCTGGCGAACGGTCAACCGCGGCGCACCAAGGCCATCGCCCGCCACACCGCCTACCACGGGGTGACCCTCGGCGCGCTGTCCTTCACCGGCGTACCGCGGTTCAAGGAGCCCTTCGGGCCCGCGCCGATCGACGTCGTCCACGTGGCGAACACCAACGGCTTCCGCGCCCCCGACGGCGACGACCCCGCCGCCTTCCGCGACCGGCTGCTGGCCGAGACGGAGGAGGCCATCCGCGCCGCGGGGCCCGACGAGGTGGCGCTGATCATCGCCGAGCCCGTGCAGAACGCGGGCGGCTGCCTCACCGCGCCGCCCAGCTACTGGCGCGGCCTGCGCGAACTGGCCGACCGCTACGGCGCCCTGCTCATGGCCGACGAGGTGATCACCGGCTGCGGCCGGCTGGGCGAGTGGTTCGGCGTGACCCGCGAGGGCGTCGTCCCCGACCTGGTGAGCCTCGCCAAGGGGCTGACCGCGGCCTACGCCCCGATGGGCGCCGTCGTAGCGGCCGAACGCGTCGTCGCCCCGCTGATCGAGGGCGGCCGGCCGCTGCGGCACGGCATCACCTTCGGCGGCCATCCGCTCTCGGCCGCGATCGCGCTGCGCACCATCGAGATCTTCGAGCGCGACGGGGTGCTCGACAACGTCCGCACGCTCGCGCCTCATCTGCACGGGCGGCTCCGCGAACTGCTGTCCCTGCCGATCGTCGGCGACGTGCGCGGCGCCGGGTTCTTCTGGGCGGTCGAGCTCGTGAGGGGCGAGGGCGGCGCCCGTTTCGACGCCGCCGAACGCGAGCGGCTCCTGCGGGGCTTCCTGCCCCCGCGGCTGCGGGAGGCGGGCCTCATCGCCCGGGCGGACGACCGCGGCGACAGCGTGCTGCAGATCGCGCCACCGCTCATCAGCGACCGCGCGCTGCTCGACCGGATCGTGGACGGCCTCGCCGACGTCCTCGGCGACGCCGGCCGGCACATGGGCCTGTCCGGCTGAGCCCAGACCGCCGACCCGCACGGGCGCAGTCCCCGCAAGTTCACCGAATTCGTTGGGGAACGAAAAATCTACGACGGAATCCCTTGTCGGCCTGGCATTCCACTGTCAGTATCGGCGTTCATCCGTCGGCTCACGCCACACGCGCACACCCGAAACGGAGAACTGATGGCCGCCTTGCCCCCCGACGTGTCCGCACGGTTCGCGGAAGGAAGCCAGTACCTCGCCGGGCGGCTCCGCCCCGGTACCTCGGGGCGTCGGCAGACCGTCACCGACCCCGCGACCGGCAAGGCCGTCCTCGAGTACGAGCTCGCGGGCCCCGCCGACGTCGACGCCGCCGTCCGTGCCGCCGAGCGGGCGCTGCCCGCGTGGGCGGGCGCCACCCCGGCGGACCGTTCCGAGGCGCTGTACCGGTTCAAGGCCGCGCTCGACGGCCGGGCGGAGGAGCTCGTTTGGGCCGAGTCCCTGCAGTGCGGCAAGCCCCTGCGGCTGTCCCGGGAGTTCGACGTCCCCGGCTCGATCGACAACGTCGCCTTCTTCGCCGGCGCCGCCCGACGCCTCGACGGCCTCGCCGCGGCCGAGTACAGCGGCGACCACACCTCCGCCGTCCGCCGTGAGCCCCTCGGCGTCATCGGCTCGATCGCACCATGGAACTACCCGCTCCAGATGGCCGCGTGGAAGATCCTGCCCGCCGTCGCCGCGGGCAACACGATCGTCCTGAAGCCCTCGGAGCTGACCCCCCTGACCTCGCTGATGTTCGCCGAGGCGGCCACCGAGGCCGGGCTGCCGGACGGCGTGGTCAACATCGTCTGCGGGACCGGTCCGGACGCCGGGGCGCACCTCGTCGGGCACCCGGGCGTCGCGATGGTCTCCTTCACCGGGTCCACGGCCGTCGGCCGACGGGTCGCGCGCACCGCGACGGAGGGCGTCAAGCGGCTGCACCTGGAACTCGGCGGCAAGGCGCCCTTCCTCGTCTTCGACGACGCGGACCTGGAGGCCGCCGTCCACGGGGCCGTGGCCGGGGCGCTCATCAACACCGGGCAGGACTGCACCGCCGCCACCCGCGCCTACGTCCAGCGGCCCCTGTACGAGGCGTTCGTCAGCGGTGTCGCGGACCTCATGGCCTCCCTCACCGTCGGCGACCCCTTCGACCCGGACACCGACCTCGGCCCCCTCGTCTCCCACACCCACCGCGACCGCGTCGCCGCCATCGTCGACCGGGCCCGCGCCCACGCCACCGTCGTCACCGGGGGGTGCGCGCCGGGCGGCGCCCTGGCGGAGGGGGCCTACTACCTGCCCACCCTGGTCACCGGGGCGGCGCAGGACAGCGAGATCGTCCAGCACGAGGTCTTCGGCCCCGTCCTCACCGTCTCGCCCTTCGACGCCGACGACGAGGGCCTCGCCCTGGCCAACGACACCCCGTACGGGCTCGCCGCCTCCGTGTGGAGCCGGGACGTCTACCGCACCGGCCGGGCCGGGCGCGAAATCCGCGCGGGCTGCGTGTGGGTCAACGACCACATCCCGATCATCAGCGAGATGCCGCACGGCGGCTACCGCGCCTCCGGCTACGGCAAGGACATGTCGGCCTACTCGTTCGAGGAGTACACCCAGGTCAAGCACGTCATGTCGGACAACACCGGGGTGGCGCGCAAGGACTGGCACCGCACCGTCTTCGCACTCTGAGGCCGCGCCTCCCCTTCCCGCTCCCGCCGCGTCCCGTCCCCACCGGGCCGGCGCCCCCTCTCACCCCATCCCCAGCGCCCCGTCGCTCACCCGCACCCCCAGGAGGCTCCGTGGAGCTCTTCGACGACCTGCCCGCCCCCGTCCGCAAGGCCTGGCGGCGCAGCCTGACCACCGGCCGCGCCGCGATGACCCGCAGACGGCTGCTGCGCACCGGAGCCCTCGCGGCCGGCGGCGCCGCCCTCACCGCCTGCGGCATCCCGCCCGCCCAGACCGGTAAGCAGGGCGAGTCGCAGCGCAGCGAGGACCACTCGGCCGAGGAGAAGGAGCTCACCTTCTCCAACTGGCCCCTCTACATCGACGTCGCCGAGGACGACGAGCACGACCGGCCCACCCTGCGGGCCTTCGAGCGTCAGACGGGCATCAAGGTCAAGTACATCGAGGACGTCAACGACAACAACGAGTTCTACAGCAAGATCAAACCCCAGCTCGCCGCGGGCAAGGACACCGGCCGCGACCTCGTCTGCCTCTCCGACTGGATGGCCGGGCGCCTGATCAGCCACGGCTGGGCCCAGCGCCTCGACGCGGCCAACCTGCCGAACGCGGTGACGCACCTGGAGAACCGGTTCCGCACGGCCTTGCACGACCCCGGACGGCAGTACAGCTATCCCTGGGCCGGTACCGCGGCCGTCGTCGCCTACAACCGCAAGGCCACCGGAGGACGCAAGGTCACCAGCACCGAACAGCTGCTGACCGACCCGAAGCTGAAGGGCCGCGTCTCGCTGCTGACGGAGATGCACGACACCATGGGCCTGGTCATGCTCGGCATGGGCGCCGACTCCGAGACCTTCACCGACGACGACTTCGACGCCGCCATCGACGCCGTCCAGAAGGCCGTCGACCGGGGCCAGATACGCCGCTTCACCGGCAACGACTACCTGGACGGGCTCAGCAGGGGCGACATCGCCGCCTGTGTCGCGTGGGCGGGCGACATCGTGCAACTCCGCATGGACAACCCCGACATCGAGTTCCACCTGCCCGAGTCCGGCTACCTCTTCGGCACGGACGACCTGCTCGTTCCCGCCCGCGCCCGGCACCGCGCCAACGCCGAGGCCTTCATCGACCACTACTACCAGCCGAAGGTCGCCGCCGAACTCGCCGCCTGGGTGAACTACATCTGCCCCGTCGCCGGTGCCCGGCAGGAGATGGAGCGCATCGCCCCGGACCTCGCGGAGAACCCCCTCATCTTCCCGGACGAGGACATGATCGCCCGGGGCCACAACTTCCGGCCGCTCAGCGCGACGGAAGAGGAGCGCTACGAAGGCCGGTTCGCCGACCTCATCGGCGCCTGAGAGGACCGGGGAGAACACACCATGACGATCCAGCTCACCGGGCTCACCAAGACCTTCGGTGACTTCACCGCCGTCCACCCCCTCGACCTCACCGTCCCGGAGGGCTCGTTCTTCGCGCTCCTCGGTGCCTCCGGCTGCGGCAAGACGACGACCCTGCGCATGATCGCCGGGCTGGAGGACCCCAGCGCGGGGTCCATCGTGCTCGACGGCACCGACATCACCCACCAGCCGGCCCACCGGCGCCCGGTCAACACCGTCTTCCAGAGCTACGCCCTCTTCCCCCACCTCGATGTCCGCGACAACATCGCCTTCGGGCTGCGCCGCCGCGGTGTGAGGTCCGTGGGCAGGCAGGTGGCGGAGATGCTCGACCTCGTCCAGCTCGGTCACCTCGCCCGCCGCAGGCCCCGCCAGCTCTCCGGCGGCCAGCAGCAGCGCGTCGCCCTCGCCCGGGCCCTGATCAACAAGCCGCAGGTGCTGCTCCTGGACGAGCCGCTGGGCGCGCTCGACCTCAAGCTGCGCCGCCGGATGCAGCTCGAACTCAAGCGCATCCAGACCGAGGTCGGCATCACCTTCGTGCACGTCACGCACGACCAGGAGGAGGCCATGGCGATGGCCGACACCGTCGCCGTGATGAACGGCGGGCGGGTCGAGCAACTGGACACCCCCGCCGGGCTCTACGAGAGCCCGCGGACCGCCTTCGTCGCGAACTTCCTGGGCACCTCCAACCTCATCGAGGCCGAGGTGCTCTCGGTGGGCGTGACCGAGGCCCGGGTCAAGGCCGTGGGCCAGCCGCTCCGCCTGCCCGCCGCCCGCCTCCCCGAGGGCTCCGAGGCCGCGCGGCGGCTGCTCGTCGGCGTCCGGCCGGAGAAGATCGCCCTCACGCCGGTCGACGGGGGCAGCGCGGAGAGCGCCGCTGACGCCGTCCCCGCCGAGCGCAACCAGCTCACCGGCCGCATCGCCGAGGCCAGCTATCTCGGCGTCTCGGTCCAGTACGTCGTCGAGGTGCCCGGCTGCCCGGAACTCGCCGTCTACCAGCAGAACATCGAGCGCGACCCCCGGCTCGTCCCCGGCGCCGAGGTCGTCGCGCACTGGAGCCCGGCCCACACCTTCGGCATCGGAGCCGACGCCGCGTCCGGGCGGGCTGCGCGGCCCGCCGACGCCGACGAGGAGGCGGCATGACGGCTCTGGCCACCGCCCCCACCGAGCGGCCGAAGGCCCCGCCCGAGCTCCCGGCCCGCACCCCGCGCCGCGGACTCACGCCCTACTGGCTGCTGCTCCCGGCCGCCCTGTGGCTCGCCCTGTTCTTCGTCGCCCCCCTCGTCTACCAGGCCTCCACCTCCGTGCAGACCGGCTCCCTGGAGGAGGGCTACCGCGTCACCTGGCACTTCGCCACCTACTGGGAGGCCCTGCGGGACTACGGCGAGCACTTCCTGCGCTCCTTCGGCTACGCGGCCACCGCCACCGCGCTCTGCCTCGTGATCGGCTACCCCCTGGCCTACCTGCTGGCCTTCCGCGCCGGGCGCTGGCGCAACGTGCTGCTGGTCATGGTCATCGCGCCGTTCTTCACCAGTTTCCTCATCCGCACCCTCGCCTGGAAGACGATCCTCTCCGACGGCGGCCCCGTCGTCGGCGCCCTGGAAGCGCTGCACGTCCTCGACGTCACCGCCTGGCTCGGGCTGACCGGGACCGACCGCGTCCTGGCCACCCCCCTGGCCGTCGTGTGCGGACTGACGTACAACTTCCTGCCGTTCATGATCCTCCCCCTCTACGCCTCCCTCGAACGCGTCGACCCGTCCCTGCACGAGGCCGCCCGCGACCTCTACGCCCGCCCGGCCACCACCTTCCGCCGGGTCACCTTCCCGCTCTCGCTCCCCGGTGTCGTCGCCGGGACCCTGCTCACGTTCATCCCGGCCTCCGGCGACTACATCAACGCCCAACTCCTCGGCTCCCCCTCGGAACAGATGGTGGGCAACGCGATCCAGAAGCAGTTCCTCAACGTCCTGGACTACCCCACCGCCGCCGCCATGTCCTTCCTGCTCATGGCTCTCATCCTGATCATGGTCAGCGTCTACATGCGCAAGGCCGGAACGGAGGAGCTGGTCTGATGGCCACCACCGCCCCGCGCCCCGTGCGCCGCCGGCCCGCGCCGCTGCGCTGGCTGCGCCGCAACGCCGTCGTCCTCGCCGGCGCGGCGACCCTGTGCTATCTGCTGCTGCCCAACCTCGTGGTGCTGCTGTTCTCGTTCAACAAGCCCGCGGGCCGCTTCAACTACGAGTGGCGCACCTTCTCCACGGACGCCTGGACCGACCCCTGCGCCGTCGCCGACATGTGCGGCTCCCTCGCCCTCAGCCTGCAGATCGCCGCGCTCGCCACCCTCGGAGCCACGCTCTTCGGCACCCTGGCCGCCTTCGCCCTCGCCCGGCACCGCTTCCGCGGCCGGGGCGTGGCCAGCGGGCTCATCTTCCTGCCCATGGCGATGCCCGAGGTCGTGATGGCCGCCTCGCTCGGCACGCTCTTCCTCAACATGCGCTTCGAGTTCGGCTTCACCACCATCCTCATCGCCCACGTCATGTTCTGCCTGAGCTTCGTCATCGTGGCGGTCAAGGCCCGGGTGGCGAGCATGGACCCCCGGCTGGAGGAGGCCGCCCGCGACCTGTACGCCGGGCCCGTGCAGACCTTCCTGCGTGTCACCCTGCCGCTCGCCGCCCCCGGCATCGCGGCCGGAGCGCTCCTCAGCTTCGCCCTGTCCTTCGACGACTTCATCGTCACCCAGTTCAACTCCGGCCCCTCCACCGTCACCTTCCCGATGTTCGTGTGGGGCGCCGCCCAGCGCGGCCTGCCCGTCCAGGTCAACGTGATCGGCACGGCGATGTTCGTCCTCGCCGTCGGCATCGTGCTGGCCGGACAGCTCGCCGCCAACCGCCGCAGGAGGACCCCATGACCCGCCGCCGGGCCGCCGTCGCGGCCGCCACCGACCCCGCCGAGCGCGCTGCCCTGCGCTCGCTGGCCGGTGCCCGTCCCCTGCCCTTCTGGCTGGACGACCCCGAGCACCGCCCGGCCACCGCCCCCGCTCTCGTCGGGGACGAGCGCTGCGACCTGCTCGTCGTCGGCGCCGGATACAGCGGACTGTGGACCGCGCTGCTCGCCAAGGAACGGGACCCGGACCGCGACGTCGTCCTCATCGAGGCCCGGGAGACCGCCTGGGCCGCCTCCGGCCGCAACGGCGGCTTCTGCGCAGCGTCCCTCACCCACGGCCTCGCCAACGGGGCCGCCCGCTGGCCCGCGGAGATCGAGACCCTGGAGAAGCTCGGCCTGGCCAACCTCGACGCCATCGCGGAGGCCGTCGAACGCTACGGCATCGACTGCGACTTCGAGCGCACGGGGGAGATCGACCTCGCCACCGAACCCCACCAGGTCGCCGAACTGCGCGAGACCGCCGCCGAGGCCGAACGGCTCGGGCTCGGCAGGTACACCTTCCTCGACCGGGAGGCCGTCCGCGCCGAGATCGACTCCCCGACGTTCCTCGCCGGGCTGTGGAACCACGACGGCGTCGCCATGCTGCACCCCGCCCGGCTCGCCTGGGGCCTGCGCCGCGCCTGCGAGGAGGCGGGCGTCCGCCTCTACGAGCACACCCCGGCAAAGGCGCTGGCAGGCGACGCCGAGCACGTCGGCGTCCGTACGCCCTACGGGCGGGTGCGGGCCCGCCGGATCGCGCTCGGCACCAACGCCTTCCCCTCCCTGGTGCGCCGGGTGCGCCCCTACGTCGTCCCCGTCTACGACTACGCCCTGATGACCGAACCGCTCAGCCCCGAGCAGCTCGCGGCGATCGGCTGGCACCACCGGCAGGGGCTGAGCGACAGCGCCAACCACTTCCACTACTTCCGGCTCACCGCCGACAACCGCGTCCTGTGGGGCGGCTACGACGTCCTCTACCACTACGGCAGCCGCATCCACCCCGACCACGACCAGCGGCCCGAGACGTTCCGGACCCTCGCCGAGCACTTCTTCCGCTGCTTCCCCCAGCTGGCCGGGGTGCGCTTCACCCACCGCTGGGGCGGGGTCATCGACACCTGCTCCCGCTTCTCGCCCTTCTTCGGCACGGCGCACGGCGGCCGGCTGGCCTACGCGGCCGGGTACACCGGCCTGGGCGTCGGCGCCACGCGCTTCGGCGCCGAGGTGATGCTCGACCTGTTGGACGGGGAGCGCACCGAGCGGACCGCCCTGGAGATGGTGCGCACGAAGCCGCTGCCGTTCCCGCCCGAGCCGGTGCGCTGGGCGGGTATCGGCCTCACCCAGTGGTCGCTGGCCAGGGCCGACGCGAACGGCGGTCGGCGGAACCTGTGGCTGCGGGCCCTGGACCGGATGGGCCTGGGCTTCGACAGCTGACGGCCGCGACGTTGGCGGGCGACGGCGGCGGCCGGTCCGCCAGCACTGGCCCGGTGGCCCCGGTCCGGTGGCCCGGTCCGTCAGCCGATCCGGGCCGCGCGATCGCCGGTGTCCACGGGAGTCGTGGAGGCGTCGCCCGCCTCGGCCGCCCGGCGCACCTGGTCCGCGGTGAGCGCGTAGCCGGTGTCCGGATCGCTGACGGACCGCGCGAACACCATTCCGTAGACCCGGCCGTCCGGAGCGAGGAGCGGGCCGCCGGAGTTGCCGGGCCGGACCGTGCCGCGCAGGGGGAAGACCTCGCGGGTGACGACGCTGCCGCCGTAGATGTCCTGCCCGCGCGCGGTCACCTCCCCGGCCACCGTGGCCGCCCGCAGGTCCAGCCCGCCGTTCTCCGGGTAGCCGGCCACCACGGCCGGATCGCCGCGCGAGCCCTCCGCGGTGAACTCCAGCGCGGGCGCCGTCAGCTCGGGCACCCGCAGCACGGCGATGTCGATGTCGGGGTCGAAGTGGACGACGGTGGCCCGCAGGGCCGGGCCCACCCCGCCGACCCGCACGGTGGGCCGGTCCACCCCGGCCACGACGTGGGCGTTGGTCATCACCCGGCGTTCGGAGTAGACGAATCCGCTGCCCTCCTGCCCCTGCCGCCGCCCGTCCACGAGGGCCACACCCTCCACCTTGACCGAGCTGCGCTGCGCGGCGACGGTGGCCGCGTCGGTGACGGCGTCACCGGTCGGCTCGGGCACTCCGGTGACCGGCTCGCTCTCGAAGGGGTTGAACACCTGCGGGAACCCGGCGGTGGTGAGCGCTTCGGTGGCCCGGCTGAACCAGGTGGCGGCCTGCTGGGGCATCCGGCCGTCCACGGCGCGCAGGACCGCCGAGCCGCGGATGGACTGACTGACGTCCGGCGAGGGGGAGGCGACGAGCGCGCTGGCGGCGACCCAGCCCACGAGCAGGACGGCCACCGCGTTCGCGAGGGCGCCCCCGGCGCCGTCCAGCCAGCGCACCGGACGCCAGCGCAGGACATCCCGCAGTTCCCAGCCGAGCCGGGAGGCGAGCAGGTGACCGGCCCCGGCGGGCAGCAGCACGGTCAGCACGGCCGTCGCCGTCGCCGCGCCGCTGCCCTCCTGGACGAGGCCGAGGGTGAAGGGCAGCAGCCACACGCCCACGACGGCGCCGCCCAGGAAGCCGGCCAGCGCCACGAGGGCCGTGACCAGGCCCCGCTGATAGCCGGCCACGGCGAAGGAGGCCACGGCGAGCAGCAGTACCACGTCGAGCAGGTTCATCGGCGCTCCTCCTCCGTGGCCCGCCGCCAAGGGCCGGGGCTTGCCTCACCGCCTCCGGTACAACGCCTCGCGGCCGTGCCCCGTTCCCGGCGGCCGCGGGTGTGCCGCCGTGGCGGCCTGGTGGGTCGGCCTCAACGCACCTGGACGTCGGTGAGCACGGCCCGGTGGTCGGTGCCGGGCAGGTCGAGGAACCGCGCCCCGACCGGGGTGAGCCGCTCGCTCAGCAGGACGTGGTCGATCTGGACGCCCAGCAGTGGCGCGGTGGCCGCCGGCCAGGTCGGCGTCCGGGAGTGGCCGAGGCCCCGGGCGGCGTCCCGCAGCCCGGTGTCGAGGATGGCCCGGAAGGCGGCGTGGTCCTGGGAGGCGTTGAAGTCGCCGGCGACGATGGTGCGGGCCGTGCCCCGGCGCTCGGCGGCCCGCCGCACGGCGTCCAGGTCCCGTTCCCAGGCGTCCATGGAGCCGAGGCGCGGCGGCATGGGGTGGACGACGTGAACCCGCACGGGCACGCCCGCCACGTCCGCCACGGCGCTCGGCATCGACAGCTGGCCGGGGATCTGCCCCACCTCGCTGAGCGGGTAGACGCTGAGCAGGGCTGAGCCCTCGGCCGGTTCGTTCCCGCGGATGACGCGGTGGGGGTAGGCCCGCCGCAGCCCGGGGGTGTTCAGGGCCTCGGCGCAGCGCCGGTCGCACTCCTGGACGGAGACCAGGTGCGGTCGCTCCCGGCGCAGGACGTCGAGCAGGCCGCCGGTGGCGTTGCCGAACTCGAGGTTGGCGCTCAGGACCCGGATCTGTGCCCTCGGTTCACCGGAGGGCGTCGTGACCGCCGGGCCGTAGGGCTGGAGGAACCAGGCGGTCGTGCCCAGGACGGCCAGCGCCCATCCGCTCAGCAGCGGGCGGCGGGCCAGGACGGCGACGGCGAGGGCGATCCAGCCGGGGACGAGGAACCACGGCAGGAAGGCGAGGAGCTGGGGGAGGGGCATGGGCCCGTCCCAGCCCAGGGCGCGGGCGCTCAGGCCGGCGCTGGGCGGCAGCAACAGCAGCGCGGTGAGCCCGGCGACCGGCCGGAGGCGCCGCCGTCCGCGGCGGGAAGCGGACGGCGGCACGCACTCGGCCGCGGGCATGGGTTGGGGCTTGGGAACCAGCCTGGCGTTCGTCGGCTGGTCATACTCTTGTGTCCGCACATCCCTGATCGTGCACCATCACCGGCGGCGGACGGCGGACCTCACCCTTGTGCCATGTCCGGCATGCCGTTCAGCATGTCGCCCCACCCTGCCTGGATCATCGTCTGGAAGGCCCATGTCCCCCCGCTGCGGACGAGGATGTCGGCGTACGTCATCTGCTGGCCCGGCCCGTCCTCGCCTGTCACGGTCATCGTCGATCGGGTGAACACGACGACGAGCGCGGGGCTGAGGAAGACGGGTGTGCGTTCGGAGGTGAAGGTGAGCTCCCGCCACCGTCGGCCGCCTCGCCCATGACCCGCGTCATCGTCGCGGTGAACCGCTCACGGTCCCACTGGCCGGTCCAGGCGTTGCCGGAGGAGTCGTCGCTGACCAGGTTGAGCGGGAAGACGGCCGCGTCGCCCATGGCCGCGACGTCGCCCTTGCCGCTGGCCGCGTCGTACTCGGCGAACCACGCCTCCAGGCTGGCGCGCTCCTCCGCGGTGGGGGAGTGGCCGGTGAGGCGGGCGTTGAGGTCGTAGTGGAACGTCATGCTGGCTCCCCCTGAATGTAGTCAAACTTGATGACCTTGGGAGGGTAAGGCTCCGTAGGGCTGCTAGTCAAACTTGATTACAAGCCCCTCGGGAACGACCGAGGGGCCCCGGCTCGTGCTGAACCGGGGCCCCTCGGCCTGCTGTCCCCGACCGTCAGGTGAGCGGGGAGATCGCGGTGGGCGCGTGGCCCGGCTCGGTGGCGAGCTCCTCGAACTCGTTCACCTTGTCGATGTCGTTGCCGCTCATGGAGATGTTGGTGATCCGCTCCAGGATGGCCTCGACGACGACCGGCACGCGGTGCTCGGCGGCCAGCTTCTTCGCCTGCTCGAGGGCGGCGCCCAGCTCGGCCGGGTCGGTGACGCGGATGGCCTTGCAGCCCAGACCCTCGGCGACCTTCACGTGGTCCACGCCGTAGACGCCGATCTCCGGCGAGTTGATGTTCTCGAACTCCAGGTTGACCTGGAAGTCGATCTCGAACATCCGCTGGGCCTGGCGGATCAGGCCCAGGTAGGAGTTGTTCACCAGCACGTGGACGTAGGGGATCTTGTGCTGGGCGCCGACCGCCAGCTCCTCGATCATGAACTGGAAGTCGTAGTCGCCGGAGAGGGCGACGACCTGGGTGTCCGGGTCGGCGGTGGCGACGCCGAGGGCCGCCGGAACGGTCCAGCCCAGCGGGCCGGCCTGGCCGCAGTTGATCCAGTGCCTCGGCTTGTAGACGTGCAGCATCTGGGCGCCGGCGATCTGCGACAGACCGATGGTCGTGACGTAGCGGGTGTCCGGCCCGAAGGCGCGGTTCATCTCCTCGTAGACCCGCTGCGGCTTCATCGGGATGTTGTCGAAGTGTGTACGCCGCTGGAGCGTGGCCTTCTTCTCCTGCGCGGAGGCCGCCCAGGCGCTGCGGTCCGCCAGCTTCCCGGCCGCCTTCAGTTCGCGGGCGACCTCGACGAACAGCTCCAGCGCGGGCTTGGCGTCGGAGACGATGCCGTAGTCGGGGGCGAACACCCGGCCGATCTGCGTCGGCTCGATGTCCACGTGGACGAACGTGCGGTCCTTGGTGTAGACGTCCAGGCCGCCGGTGTGGCGGTTGGCCCAGCGATTGCCGATGCCCAGCACGAAGTCCGACTCCAGGAACGTCGCGTTCCCGTAGCGGTGCGAGGTCTGCAGGCCGACCATGCCGACGTTGAGCTCGTGGTCGTCGGGGATGGTGCCCCAGCCCATGAGGGTCGGGATGACCGGGACGCCGGTCAGCTCGGCGAACTCGACCAGCAGGTCGGAGGCGTCGGCGTTGATGATGCCGCCGCCCGCGACGATCAGCGGGCGCTCGGACTCGCCCAGCATGCGGATCGCCTTCTCGACCTGCCTGCGGGTCGCGGCGGGCTTGTGCACCGGCAGCGGCTCGTAGGTCTCGGGGTCGAACTCGATCTCCGCGAGCTGCACGTCCAGCGGCAGGTCGATGAGGACCGGGCCGGGGCGGCCGGAGCGCATGAGGTGGAACGCCTGCTGGAAGGCGCCGGGCACCTGGGCGGGCTCCAGGACGGTCATCGCCATCTTGGTGACCGGCTTGGCGATGGACTGGATGTCCACGGCCTGGAAGTCCTCCTTGTGCAGCCGGGCGGTGGGCGCCTGGCCGGTGATGCACAGGATCGGGATCGAGTCGCCGATCGCGGAGTACAGGCCGGTGATCATGTCGGTGCCGGCCGGGCCCGAGGTGCCGATGCACACACCGATGTTCCCGGGCTTCGTGCGGGTGTAGCCCTCGGCCATGTGCGAGGCGCCCTCGACGTGCCGGGCGAGCTTGTGCTCGATGCCGCCGCTGGCGCGCAGCGCGGCGTAGAGCGGGTTGATCGCCGCGCCCGGCACACCGAAGGCGGTGTCGATGCCTTCACGCTTGAGGATTTCAACGGCCGCGCGGGCGGCGGTCATACGAGGCATTGATGCTCCTGGGTCGACCGTGCATGGCTTTTCCGTATTACGGAATACACGTTCTGAATTATGGAAAACAATGTACGGCGGGCTTCAACAAACCGTCAACCCCGGGTCGGTGCGACGGCAGGGGAGCGCGCGGGAGGAGAGGGGCGGACGGCGATGGTGCCGCTGGGGCGCGAGCCGTGCGGACCGGACGGCCTGACGGCCCAACGGCCCCGCGACGCGGCGTACGCGGGCCACGGGGTCGTGGACGGGCTCGGGGTGCGGCCCGCGTCGGGGCGCGGGCCCGGGGGCCGGGCGGAGCGGGCTCAGGCGCGGGTGGTGACCAGTGCCTGAGCCGCGTCGTTGACCGGCTGCGGAGTGCCCGTCAGGTCGAGGACGAACAGGGGGACGCCGATCGCCTCGGCGCGGGTGGACGCCTCCTGCTCGTACCCGGCCAGGGCGAAGCAGACGGCCCTCGCGGAGCCGTGCATCCCCGTCAGCCACACCGTCTCCACGGTGGACGCGTCGATCGGCGTCGTCGACGGGTCGATGTGGGCGACGACGCCCCGTCCGCGCAGGTCCACACCGGACGCCGGAGGCGTGTGCGCCATCACGATGTCGGTGAAGCCGAGCCAGCGCAGGTACTGCGCGGCGGCCAGCACCGCGTCGCGTGCGGTGCGGATGGTCACGGGCGTGAAGACGGGCGGGTCGGTCGGTGAACCCCCGACCGGTCCACCGACCGCCTCCGGCCCTCCGGCGGACCCCGTCCGGTCCACCGGCAGGACGAGCAGAGCGCCGCAGGGGCAGCACACCTCCGGCTGCGGCCAGTCGTCGCTGCGTCCGCAGGCTCCGCAGGGAACGGCCACCCAGGAACCCGCCCAGGTGCGCCGCCTGATCCGCGTCGGGGTGCCGCCGGGTGCGAGGGACAGCACCACCGCGGCGCCGCAGGGACACGGGTAACTGGGCGGAACGTAGCGGTGCTCACGCCGGCAGACGGGGCACCGTACCGACCTGTTCTCGCTCATGTCCGCCATCGGTCCATGGTCCCTGAAACGGCCGGGCCCCGCAGGCGAACGCGGGGCCCGGTGGGGAAGTAGAGCGCCCGAGGGTGCGAGGCTGGGCGCGACAGGACGTTCGCGCCCCCGGGCGGGCTTCAAGGGCAGTCGACGGGCGTCGAGTTGTGTCCCGCACCGCCGGCCACCCCTCGTCCACGGGCCGGCGGTGCGGGACTGCGCTCAGGCTGACCTCCCAATCAGCCTTCGCGCAGCTCGCGCACAGCCTCCTCGACGCGCTGGCCGTAGTCCGGGTCGGCGGCGTGGAAGTGGGCGAGGTTCTTCTCCACGACATCGTCGCGGGTCACCTGGGACAGACCGCCGGCGATGTTCGCCACCAGGCGGCCCTTCTCTTCCTCCGACATCAGCCGGTAGAGCTCACCGGCCTGGAAGAAGTCGTCGTCCTTGGCGTGCAGCGGGGCGGCGTGGGTGCCGGTGTGGCCCACCACGGCGAACGGGGCCGCCAGCGGCTGACCGGTCTCCACCGGGCCGCCGTAGGAGTTGGGCTCGTAGTTCTTCGCGTCCCGGCCCTGGGCGTTGGTGGCCATGAAACCGTCCCGCCCGTAGTTCTCCGCCGTGGTCGCCTTCGGCGCGTTGACCGGGAGCTGGGTGTGGTTGACACCCAGGCGGTACCGGTGCGCGTCGGCGTAGGCGAACAGCCGGCCCTGCAGCATCTTGTCCGGCGAGGGGCCGATGCCGGGCACGAAGTTGTTCGGCGAGAACGCGGACTGCTCGACCTCGGCGAAGACGTTGTCCGGGTTGCGGTCCAGGACGAGCCGGCCCACTCGCTGCAGCGGGTAGTCGGAGTGCGGCCACACCTTGGTCAGGTCGAACGGGTTGAACCGGTACTCCGCGGCCTCGGCGGCCGGCATGACCTGCACGTACAGCGTCCAGGACGGGTGCACGCCCCGCTCGATGGCCTGGAGCAGGTCCGTCTGGTGGCTGTTCGGGTCCTGCCCGGCCAGCTCGGCGCCCTGCTCGCTGCTCAGGCAGCGGATGCCCTGGTTCGTCTTGAAGTGGTACTTGACGAAGAAGGCCTCGCCCTCGGCGTTGGTCCACTGGTAGGTGTGGGAGCCGTAGCCGTTCATGTGGCGGTAGGAGGCCGGGATACCGCGGTCGCCCATGAGCCAGGTGACCTGGTGCGTGGCCTCGGGGGCGTGGGCCCAGAAGTCCCAGACGTTGTCCGGCTCCTGCTTGCCGGTGAAGGGGTCGCGCTTCTGCGAGTGGATGAAGTCGGGGAACTTCAGCGGGTCCTTGATGAAGAAGACGGGGGTGTTGTTGCCGACGAGGTCGTAGTTGCCCTCCTCGGTGTAGAACTTCACGGCGAAGCCGCGGGGGTCGCGCACGGCGTCGGCCCCGCCGAGGCTGTCCGCCACGGTGGAGAAGCGGAGGAAGACCTCCGTGCGCTTGCCGATGGTGTCCAGGAACGCGGCCCGCGTGAAGCCGGTGACGTCGTCGGTGACCTCGAAGTGGCCGTAGGCGCCGGAGCCGCGGGCGTGCACGACCCGCTCCGGGATGCGCTCACGGTTGAAGCGGGCGAGCTTCTCCAGGAGGTGCTGGTCCTGCAGGAGGATCGGACCGCCGACGCCGGCGGTGGCGGAGTTCTGGTTGTCGGCGACCGGGGCGCCGGACTCGGTCGTCAGCGTGGGCTTGGACATCGTGACCTTCCGTACGTGAGCGCGGAAGGGGACTTCCGCGGATGTGGAGCGTAAGGACGGCTGCGGCAGCACGTCAACAGTTTGTTGAAATTCCGGGTGGCGGCGCCTGGGCGCGACAGGACAGGTTGTCAGCGCCGCCACCCGGAGGCTGGGGGTCCCGCTTGGGCGGCTCAGGCGACCTGGTCGCCCGAGAGCCGCTCGACGGCGCGCAGCAGCGCGGAGTGGTCCAGGCCGCCGTCGCCCTGGGCGCGCAGCGAGGCGACGAGCTGGGCGACGACCGCGCCGACCGGCAGCGCGGCGCCGACGCTGCGGGCCGCGTCCGTGACGATGCCCATGTCCTTGTGGTGGAGGTCGATGCGGAAACCGGGCTTGAAGTCGCGGTTCTTGAAGTTGTCCTTCTTGCGCGACAGCACCGTGGAGCCGGCGAGACCGCCGTTGAGGACCTCCAGGGCGGCCTCCAGGTTCACGCCGGACTTCTCCAGGAAGACGACGGCCTCCGCGCAGGCCTGGATGTTGACGGCGACGATGAGCTGGTTGGCGGCCTTCACCGTCTGGCCGGCGCCGTGCGGGCCGCACAGGATGATGGTCTTGCCCAGCGCCTCGAGGATCGGCTTGGAGGCGTCGAAGACGTCCTGCTCGCCGCCGACCATGATGGACAGGACGGCCTCGATCGCGCCCGCCTCGCCGCCGGAGACGGGGGCGTCGAGCACCTTGAGGCCCTTGTCCGCCGCGGCTGCGGCCTCGGCCACCGCGATGGAGGTCTGCGGGGTGATCGAGGACATGTCGATGATCGTGGCGCCCTGCTTGGCGTTCGCGATCACGCCGTCCTCGCCGAGGATGACGGCCTTCACGTGTGGGTCGGCGGGCACCATCGTGATGACCACGTCGGCGTCCTCGACGGCCTCGGCGATCGAGCCGGCGGCGGTGCCGCCGTTGGCCGCGAGCCGGTCCAGCTTCTCCTGCTCGAGGGTGAAGCCGGTGACGGAGTAGCCGGCCTTGATCAGGTTCTCGGCCATCGGCGAGCCCATGATGCCCAGGCCGACCCAGGCGATCTTCGGAAGGTTGCTGCTCATGTGTTCGGTGCCTTTCGGTGCCGTGCGGGAGGGGAAGCGGGAGGAGCGCGGTGCTCAGTTCGCGGGGGCGGGGCGCAGCGGGGCGGGCAGCCATTCGAAGCTGCCGGCGCTCGGCGCGTCGCCGGGCTTGTACTCCAGGCCGACCCAGCCGCTGTACCCGGCCTTCTTCAGGCGGTCCAGCAGGTCGGTGAAGTCCAGGTCGCCGGTGCCGGGGGCGCCGCGCCCCGGGTTGTCGGCGATCTGCACGTGGCCGGTGACGGCGGTGTACTTCTCGATCACCTCGGCCAGGTCCTCGCCGTTCATCGACAGGTGGTAGAGGTCCATCAGGAACTTGGCGTTCCCCAGGCCCGTCGCGGCGTTGACCTTCTCCACGACCTCGACCGCGGCCGGTGCGCTCACCAGCGGGTACTTCGGTGACTCGGGCTGGTTCAGCGCCTCGACCAGGAGGATCGCCCCGACCCGGTCCGCCGCGCGGGCGGCGGTCGTCAGGTTCTCCAGGGCCAGCTCGTCCTGGGCGGCCGGGTCGACGCCGTCCACCCGGTTGCCGTAGAGGGCGTTGAGCGCCTTGCAGCCGACGGAGGCCGCGAAGTCGGCGGCGACGTCGACGTTCGCCCGGAACCTCTCCGACTCCTCACCGGGCACCGAGAGGGCGCCGCGGTCGGGGCCGGGGAGCTGTCCCGCGTAGAAGTTCAGCCCGGTGAGCTGCACTCCCGCGTCGTTGAGGGCGTCGCGCAGGGCGTCCAGCTCGGCCTGCTCCGGCGTCGGCGTGTCGATCCACGGCCACCACAGCTCCACCGCGGTGAAGCCCGCGGCTGCGGCGGCGGCCGGCCGCTCGAGCAGCGGGAACTCGGTGAACAGGATCGACAGGTTCACTGTGAAGCGTGTGTCCGTGTAACCCATGAGGGGAGACCCGACTCCTTCCCTGGTCCTTCCGTATTGCGGAAGTCAGTTTCTATCTGATGGAAGATTGCAGTCGGCTTCGCGTCGCTGTCAAGTGGGCGTCCGAAATGTGCCGATGGTGGCCACGGGGCGGCGCGGTACGTTGAGCCGGTGCGATTGAAAGTGGAATTCACGACAGAGCCGTTCGATCTGGACGAGGCTCCGGAGCACGCGGTGGTGGCACGCGAGGTCGTGCAGCGCGCCGGTCTGGACGCCGTCGACGTCGGCCCGTTCGGCAATACGGCCGAAGGGGCCGCGGACGAGGTGCTCGCCGTGGTGAACGAGATGCTACGCCGAACCCTTGCCTCGGGGGCGACTCGTGTGTCATTGCAGGTGAATTTGGTCGAATCCGACGACCGGGAGCCGGGTGACGCATGAGTAGCTTGGGCGAACACCCATTCACCACGGCGGTCAAGCCGCTGGTCGACGCGATGGGCGGCGAGATCATCGGCGTCGACGACGCCACCGAGGCCGACGTCGTGCTGGCCTGGGAGGGCGAGGACGTCCTGGCCGTCCGGCTGCCCCACCTCTCCGAGTCCCTCGACCACATCCTGGCCGGGCTCGAGCGCGCTCAGGGAAAGCCGCTGAGCGAGCTGGACCGGAAGTCGAAGCAGCGCGTGGTGCGGCTGCTGGAGTCGCGCGGCGCGTTCTCCGTGCGCCACGGGGTGGAGACCGTCGCCACCGCTCTCGGGGTCAGCCGGTTCACGGTCTACAACTACCTGAACCGGGAAGCCGGCAAGTAGGCCCGCGCCCCCGCGCCCCGCGTCGGGGCGCGGGGAACTGCGCGAGTGGCCACGGCGCACCCGCGGTCGGCGACGCGCCGGCAGGGAAGCCTCTGTCCCGAGGTCCGGGCTCCGGGGTCCGGGGTCCGGAGCCGGGGGCGCCCGGCGCTGCGCTTGCCAGCCCTGCGCCTTCGCGCGGACCTCCCAAGCGCGGGGGCGCGTGAGGCGCGGGGGAAGCCCGCGGCGAAAAAGTTCAACAAAGTGTTGACGGGAGGTTTCCCGGCGGCTTAGCTATTGCGCAGCCCACCCGCACCACGGCCAGAGAGGCTCCCGTGACTTCGAGTACGGCACCGGGGCTGACCCGGTTCAACACCGCCGAGGAGGGCGACGCCCGCGCGGCGCTCCACGAGGTCTGCGCCTCGACGACCTGGGTCGGCAAACTGCTCGCCCAGCGCCCGTACGCCGACGCGGCGGCCCTGTTCACCGCCAGCGACGCCGCCATGGCCGAGCTGAACGCGGAGGACCTGGCCGAGGCGATGGCCGGCCATCCGCCCATCGGCCGGCCGAAGCCCGGCGACCCGACCTCCTCGCGCGAGCAGCGCGGGATGTCCGGGGCCTCCGAGGAGCTCAGGGCGGAGATGCTCGAACTCAACCTGGCCTACCAGGACAAGTTCGGCCATGTCTTCCTGATCTGCGCCACCGGACTGACCGGTGAGGAGATGCGCGACGCGGTACGCGCCCGGATCGACAACACGCCGGAACGGGAGCGGGAGAACGTCCGCACCGAACTGGTGAAGATCAACCGCATCCGGCTGACCCGTCTCGCACAAGGAGGCTGACCATGAGCACCACGACGACCGCGTCGGTGTCCACGCACATCCTGGACACCAGCGTCGGACGGCCCGCCGGCGCAGTCGCCGTCCAGCTGTCCGTCCGCAGCGGTGCCGACGGCGCATGGGCCGCGCACGGCGCGTCGAGGACCGACGACGACGGGCGCTGCAAGGACCTTCCGGCCCTGCCGGAGGGCACGACCCACGTACGGCTCTACTTCGAGGTCGAGCCGTACTTCTCGACCAGGCAAGCCGAGGAACAGCAGGACGCCCCCCGCGTAAGGGACAGCGGTGTCTTCTTCCCCGAGGTGGCGATCGTCTTCGCCGTGACCCCGGGCGAGCACTACCACGTACCGCTGCTGCTCAACCCGTTCGGCTACTCCGTGTACCGAGGGAGCTGACACCCGACATGACTGCTCATTCCCGCCCCGCCCGTCCTGTGATGCTCGGACAGAACCAGTACGGCAAGGCCGAGAACCGCGTCGTCAAGATCACCCGAGACGGCGACACCCACCACATCAAGGACCTCAACGTCTCGGTCGCCCTCTCCGGCGACATGGACGACGTCCACTACTCCGGCTCCAACGCCAACTGCCTGCCGACGGACACCACCAAGAACACGGTGTTCGCCTTCGCCAAGGAACACGGCATCGAGTCGGCCGAACAGTTCGGCATCCACCTGGCCCGGCACTTCGTCGAGTCGCAGCCGGCCATCGAGCGGGCGCGTATTCGCATCGAGGAGTACGCCTGGGACCGCATCGAGACCTCCGACTCCGGCCAGCGCTTCATCGGCGCCGAGGAGGTCCGCCACTCCTTCGTCCGCAAGGGCCAGGAGATCCGCACCGCGCAGGTGACCTACGACGGCGAGCGCTTCGAGGTCCTCTCCGGCCTCAAGGACCTCACCGTCATGAACTCCACCAACTCGGAGTTCTGGGGTTACGTGAAGGACAAGTACACCACCCTCAAGGAGGCGTACGACCGGATCCTGGCCACCGAGGTCGCCGGCTGGTGGCGGCACAACTGGACCGGCGACGACCAGCGCATGCCCAACTGGGAGCGCAGCTACGCCCAGGTCAAGCGGCACATGCTCGACGCCTTCGTGGAGACCTACAGCCTCTCGCTGCAGCAGACGCTGTACCAGATGGGCACCCGGGTCCTGAACAGCCGCGGCGAGATCGACGAGATCCGCTTCTCGCTGCCGAACAAGCACCACTTCCTGGTGGACCTGGAGCCCTTCGGCCTCAAGAACGACAACGAGGTCTACTACGCGGCCGACCGCCCCTACGGCCTCATCGAGGCCACCATCCTGCGGGACGGGGTCGAGCCGCGCATCCCGGTCGACATGACCAACCTGTAAGCAGCCCGCACCGGCCGCCCACCCGGGCGGCCACTCGGGCCCCCTGACGCAGCGCCGGCGTCATCGATCCTGGGGGGAGAGCGGGGGCATTCTGCGCAGAATGACAGATTCCGGACCCGGTCGGCACCCCGCTCGACCCCCGGGCCCGGACCTCCGGACGGAAGCACGAGGACATCCCATGGCCGGGAACGCACCAGAGCGCATCGTCATCGAGAACTGCGCCATCGCCACCGTGGACGCGAACGACACCGAGTACGCGGCCGGACACGTCGTCGTCACCGGCAACGTCATCGAGTCGGTGGGCGCCGGCGCCGCCCCCGCGGGCCTGGAGAACGTCGTCCGCCGGATCGACGGCTCGGGGCACCTGGCCACCCCCGGCCTCGTCAACACCCACCACCACTTCTACCAGTGGCTCACCCGCGGCCTCGCCCAGGACGCCAACCTCTTCGACTGGCTCGTCGCCCTCTATCCGACCTGGGCGCGGATCGACGAGGAGATGGTCCACTCGGCCGCCCAGGGCTCACTGGCCATGATGGCCCGCGGCGGTGTCACCACCGCCATGGACCACCACTACGTCTTCCCGCGCGGCGGCGGCGACCTCCTGGGCGCCGAGATCCGCGCCGCCGCCGAGCTGGGCGTCCGCTTCACCGCCGCCCGCGGCTCGATGGACCGTGGCGCGTCGGACGGCGGCCTGCCGCCCGACTTCGCGGTCGAGACCCTCGACGGCATCCTGGAGGCCACCGAGGCCGCCGTCGACACCCACCACGACGGCTCCTTCGGCTCGATGCTCCACATCGCCGTGGCGCCCTGCTCGCCCTTCTCCGTCTCCACCGAGCTCATGCGCGAGGGCGCCGAGCTCGCGCGGCGCAAGGGAGTGCGGCTGCACACCCACGGCTCGGAGACGGTGGAGGAGGAGAAGTTCTGCCACGAGCTGTTCGGCATGGGCCCCACCGACTACTTCGAGTCCACCGGCTGGCTCGGTGACGACGTGTGGATGGCGCACTGCGTCCACATGAACGACTCCGACATCGCGGCCTTCGCCCGCAGCGGCACCGGGGTGGCCCACTGCCCCTCCTCCAACGCCCGGCTGGCCGCCGGTATCGCCCGGGTGCCGGACATGCTGGCGGCCGGGGTGCCCGTCGGCCTCGGCGTGGACGGCACGGCCTCCAACGAGTCCGGCGAACTCCACACCGAGTTGCGCAACGCCCTGCTCATCAACCGCCTCGGCGCCCACCGGGAGCGCGCGCTCAACGCCCGGCAGGCGCTGCGGCTGGGCACCTACGGCGGCGCCCAGGTACTCGGCCGCACGGCCGAGATCGGCTCGCTGGAGGCCGGCAAGCTCGCCGACCTGGTGCTCTGGAAGCTGGACGGCCTCGGCCACTCCACCATCGCCGACCCCGTCGCCGCTCTCGTCCTCGGCGCCGCGGCACCGATCACGCTGTCGCTGATCAACGGCAGGGCCGTCGTCGAGGACGGCCGGCTCACCACCGCCGACGAGGACACCATCGCCCGCGGCACCCGGGACCAGGCCCGCCGCCTGGCCCAGGTAGCGGCCGACGCGTCCTGAGGGACGCACCACCCGCGTCCCGGCTTGAGGGGACGCACCACCGGACTCCGGCCGGGAGGGACGGCTCCCGGCCGGTGGTTCAGGGTCCGAGCGGGGCCCTGAACGAACGGCCGGGGCGGGAGCGCGCCTACGGTACGCGCTCCCGCCCCGGTACCCCCGCCATGCTCCGTCGCCACCTCCCACACCCAGTTCCATCCACACCTCCCGGAAAACCTCGTGCCGCTTCCCCGGCGGCGCAGAAAGCAACAGGAGGACCGCGTGTCCGCTAGGCCCGGTACCGGTATTCGGAACGACGACAGTCAGGAGAAGGACAGCGAAAACGCGGACGGGGCGAGGCATCCCGTCGACGAGGTACTGCCACCCCTCAAGATGATCACCAGCGGGCTCCAGCACGTGGCCGCCATGTACGCCGGTGTCGTCGCCGTACCGCTCGTGATCGGCGCCGCCGCCCAGCTCGGCCCCGCCGACACCACGCTGCTCATGGCGGCCAGCCTGTTCACCGCGGGGATCGCCACGCTCCTCCAGACCCTCGGCATCTGGAAGGTCGGGGCCAGACTCCCGTTCGTCAACGGCGTCTCCTTCGGCGGGGTCGCCGCGATGACCGCCATCATCGCCGCCGAGGGCGGGGAGTCGGGGCTGCCCGTCATCTTCGGCTCGGTCATCGTCGCCGGGCTGCTCGCCTTCGTCGTCAGCAGCTGGTTCTGCAAACTCGTGCGGTTCTTCCCGCCCGTCGTCACCGGCAGTGTCATCACCCTGATCGGCCTGTCCCTGATGCCGGTCGCGTTCGGCTGGATAGCCGACGGTGCCGGTGGCGCGGACGGCGCCCCCGCGGGCAACATCGGCCTCGCCGCCGTCGCCCTCGTCATCACCCTGGCCGTGCGCCGCTACGCCCGCGGCTTCCTCCAGTCCATCGCCATCCTCTTCGGCCTGGTCAGCGGCACGCTGATCGCCGTCCCGCTCGGCATGGCGGACTTCTCCGGCCTCGGCGAGGCCGGTCTCGTCGGCTTCCCCACGCCCTTCCACTTCGGCGCCCCGCAGTTCTCGCTCCCGGCCATCGTCTCGATGTGCGTCGTGATGCTGGTGATCATGATGGAGTCGACGGCCGACATGATCGCCCTGGGCCGCATCGTCGACAAGCCGGCCGACGAGAAGGTCATCGCGGCCGGACTGCGTGCCGACGCCCTCGGCAGCGCCGTCGCCCCCGTCTTCAACGGCTTCGCCGCCAGCGCCTTCGCCCAGAACGTGGGCCTGGTGGCCATGTCCAAGGTGCGCAGCCGCTACGTCGTCGCCGTGGGCGGCGGCATCCTCGTGCTGCTCGGCCTGTGCCCGGTGGCCGCGGCGCTCGTCTCCGCCGTGCCGCTGCCCGTGCTCGGCGGCGTCGGCCTGGTGCTGTTCGGCACCATCGCCGTGAGCGGCATCCAGACCCTGGTGCAGGCGGGGCTGGACAAGGGGGAGAACGCGCTCATCGTCGCCGTGACCCTCGGCGTCGGGCTGGCACCCGAGATGGCGCACGGCTTCTACGAGCGCTTCCCCGACAGCGCCACGACCATCCTGGACTCGGGCATCAGCACCGGCTGCATCCTGGCCGTCCTGCTGAACCTGCTGTTCAACCACATGGGCGCCCGCAAGGAGGCTTCGCCGCCCCCGGACGGCGGTGCCACCGTCCCCCACCAGGCGGCGGCCGCGCCCCTGCACTGAGCCTCTTCCCCGCGCCCCCAGGGGCGCGGGGAACCGCGCGACCAGCCACGACGCTCGTGCGTCCTGGAACGGCGGAGCGGGGCACCCCGTGCCCAGGGGCGCCGGGTGCCCAGGGGCACCCGGCGCTGCGCCTGCCAGCCCTGCGCCTTCGCGCAGACCTCCCAAGCGCCGCGGACTACGCGCCGCAGGAGCGCAGGAACCGGCGGGTGCGCCGGGCGATGGGCAGCGGGCGGTCGGGCGGGCACGGATACATGTCCTGCTCCACGATGGCGAAGAGATCCACGTCCAGTCGCTGCGCCGCCTCCAGGACCGGCTCCAGCGGCGGCTCGCCCAGCGGCGGTTCGCACATCACCCCCTGCCGCACGGCCGGGCCGAACGGGGTGCCCCGCGCCACGACGTCGGCCAGCACCGCCGGATCCACCTGCTTGAGGTGCAGATAGCCGACGCGCTCCCCGTACGTCCGGATGAGCCGCACGCTGTCGCCGCCGCAGTAGGCGTAGTGCCCGGTGTCCAGACACAGGTTCACCAGGTCGGGGTCGGTCGCGTCGAGGAAGCGGGCGACGTTCTCCTCGGAGTCGATGTGGGTGTCCGCGTGCGGATGGACGACGACCTCCAGTCCGAACTCCTCGCGCACCCGCCGGGCCAGCCGCTCGGTGCCCGAGGTCAGCTCCCGAAACTGCCCGGGTGTCAGCTCGGGCGGCTCGATCGGCTCGGCCGTCCGGTCGTCCCGCCAGAACGCCGGGATGGCCACCAGGTGCCGGGCGCCCATCGCCCGCGTCAGGGCCGCGACCCGGGAGACGTGGGCCCACGTCTCCTCCCATACGCCGGGGCCGCGGTGCAGGGCGGTGAAGACCGTGCCTGCCGAGACCCGCAGCCCCCGCCGCTCCGTCTCGGCCCTCAGCCTGGCCGGATCGGTGGGCAGGTAGCCGTAGGGGCCCAGCTCGATCCAGTCGTAGCCGGCCTCCGCCACCTCGTCCAGAAACCGCTCCCAGGGCACCTGGTGCTCGTCCTCGGGGAACCACACCCCCCAGGAGTCGGGTGCCGAGCCGATCCGCAGCCGGTCCAGGGTGGGGCGGGTGCGGGGTGTCATCGTGGTGGGGTAGTGGTCATCGCTGCTGTCGCTGTTTCCGCTCTCGACGTCTCGGCGCATACCGGCATGGTGCGTGCCCCCGCCCGACGGCGTCGACCGACCCCCGAGAAGGAGCCCCGCATGCCCCGGCCGCTGGACGTCATCACGATGGGCCGTATCGGTGTCGACCTGTACCCCCTGCAGACGGGGGTCCCCCTGCCCCGCGTCGAGTCCTTCGGGAAGTTCCTCGGCGGCTCCGCCACCAACGTCGCCGTCGCCGCGGCCCGGCTGGGCCGTTCGGCCGCCGTCATCACCCGTACGGGCCAGGACCCCTTCGGGGAGTACTGCCACCAGGCCCTGCGGGAGTTCGGCGTCGACGACCGCTGGGTCAGGCCCGTGCCCGCCTACCCGACCCCGGTCACGTTCTGCGAGATCTTCCCGCCCGACGACTTCCCGCTCTACTTCTACCGCTGGCCCAAGGCCCCCGACCTGGAGATCCACGCCGACGAGCTGGACCTGGACGCCATCACCGTCAGCCGCGTGTTCTGGACGACCGGCACCGGCCTGAGCGCCGAACCGAGCCGCACCGCGACCCTGCACGCCTTGGAGGCCCGCGCCCGGCGCGGCGTCACCGTCCTCGACCTCGACTGGCGGCCGATGTTCTGGCCCCACGGGGACGCCGAGGCCGCCCGCCCCCGCTACCGGGACGCCCTCGCCCTCGCCACCGTCGCCGTCGGCAACCTGGCCGAGTGCGAGGTCGCCACCGGGCGGAGCGAGCCCGCCGACTGCGCCAAGGCGCTGCTCGACGCGGGCGCCGAACTCGCCGTCGTCAAGCGGGGACCGCACGGCGTGCTCGCCGTCCACCGCGACGGCACCGAGGCCGAGATCCCGCCGCACCCCGTCGAGGTCGTCAACGGCCTCGGCGCCGGGGATGCCTTCGGCGGCGCCCTCTGCCACGGTCTCCTCGCCGGCTGGGACCTGAAGCGGGTGCTGCGCTATGCCAACGCCGCCGGCGCCCTCGTCGCCTCCCGGCTGGCCTGCTCCGCCGCCATGCCCACGCCGGACGAGGTCGAGGCGCTGCTCGCCTCGTGACACCCGCGATCGGGCCGCCGCGCGGCGCTGCGCGGTAGAACGGACGGAAACGGGGAGGCTGATGCCCATGAGCGACATCGGAGTGCACCTGAGCGCGGGCCGCGCCGCACGCGGCCCCTACGCGCTCGACATCGACCCGCACACCGCGGGCTGGGCCCACAGCTCGCTGCGCGTCATCGAGTTGCCCCCGGGCGGCACGCACACCTACGCCACCGGCGACAGCGAGTGGATCGTCCTGCCGCTGAGCGGTTCCTGCACCGTCACCGCCGAGGGGCTGACCTTCGAGCTCGAGGGCCGGGCGAGCGTGTTCGAGGGCGTCACCGACTTCGCCTACGTGCCCAGGGACAGCGAGGTGACGGTGGCCAGCGCCGGCGGCGGACGGTTCGCGCTGCCCGGAGCCCGCTGCGCCGCCCGGCTCCCTGCCCGCCACACCCCCGCCACGGCGGTCCCCGTCGAACTGCGCGGCGCCGGCCGGTGCTCCCGGCAGGTCAACAACTTCGCCGCCGCCGACGTCTTCGCGGCCGACCGGCTCATCGCCGTCGAGGTCCTCACCCCGGGCGGCAACTGGTCCTCCTACCCGCCGCACAAGCACGACGTCCACGAACCCGGGCGGGAGTCGCGGCTGGAGGAGGTCTACTACTTCGAGATCGCCCCGCACGAGGGCACCGCCGGCCTGGGCTACCAGCGCGTCTCGCCGTCCGGGCACGGCCGCGGCACCGACGTCCTGGCCGAGGTCCGCAGCGGGGACGCCGTACTCGTCCCGGACGGCTGGCACGGCCCGTCCATCGCCACCCCCGGCCACACCCTGTACTACCTCAACGTCATGGCCGGCCCGGACGACGAGCGCGCCTGGCTCATCCGCGACCACCCCGACCACGCCTGGATCCGCGACACCTGGAGCGGCGCCGAGGTGGACGAGCGGCTGCCCTTCTACGGGGAGGCACGATGACCCCGACCCACAGACTCACCGTCGCCCAGGCCCTCGTCCGCTTCCTCGCCGCCCAGCACACCGAGCGGGACGGCGTGCGCCACCGGCTCGTGGGCGCCACCTGGGGCATCTTCGGCCACGGCAACGTCGCCGGGATCGGCCAGGCGCTCCTGGAGCACCGCCGCGCCATGCCGTTCCTGCAGGGCCGCAACGAACAGGCCATGGTGCACGCCGCCGTCGGCTACGCCCGGCACAGCGCCCGGCTGAGCACCCAGGCCGTGACGACGTCCATCGGCCCCGGCGCGACCAACCTCGTCACCGGCGCCGCGCTCGCCACCGTGAACCGGCTGCCCGTCCTGCTGCTGCCCGGCGACACCTTCGCCACCCGCGTCGCCGACCCGGTGCTCCAGCAGCTCGAAGTCCCCTACGCCGGCGAGGTGTCCGTCAACGACACGCTGCGACCCGTCTCCCGCTACTTCGACCGGATCGCCCGCCCCGAGGCCCTGGTCCCCGCCGCGCTCCAGGCCGCGCGGGTGCTCGCCGACCCCGTCGAGACCGGCGCCGTCACGCTCGCCCTCCCGCAGGACGTCCAGGCCGAGGCGTTCGACTGGCCGGCGGACTTCCTCGCCGAGCGGGTCTGGCCCGTGCGCCGCCCGCCGCCGGAGCCCAAAGCGCTGGCCGAGGCCGCCCGCGCCGTCCGGCGCGCCCGCCGGCCCCTGCTCGTCGCGGGCGGCGGCGTCCACCACAGCGAGGCCGAGGAGGCCCTGCGGGCCTTCGCGGACGCCACCGGCATCCCCGTCGCCTGCACTCAGTCCGGCAAGGGCTCGCTGCGCCACGACCACCCCGCCGACGTCGGCGGCATCGGCCACACCGGCACCGCGACCGCCGACGACCTCGCCCGCAGGGCCGATCTCGTCCTCGGGGTCGGCACCCGCCTCACCGACTTCACCACCGCCTCCGGCACCCTCTTCGCCCACCCGCAGGTCCGCTTCGTGGGTCTCAACATCGCCCCGTTCGACGCCCACAAACAGGCGGCCACCGCGCTCGTCGCCGACGCCCGGGCCGGGCTCGACGCCCTGCGGCAGGCCCTCGCCGGCCACCGGGTCAAGCCGGACTACGTCGCCGAGTACCGCGAGGCGAAGGCCCGTTGGGAACGCCGCGTCGACGCCGCCTACGCCGCTTCGGACACCGCCGCGCGTCCCACCCAGAGCCAGGTCCTCGGCGCGCTCGACGCCGTCGTCGACGACACCGACGTCATCGTGGCCGCCTCGGGCTCGCTCCCCGGCGACCTGCACAAGCTCTGGCGGGCCCGCTCACCCCGCCAGTACCACCTGGAGTACGGCTACTCCTGCATGGGCTACGAGATCCCCGGCGCCCTCGGCGTACGGCTGGCCGCCCCCGGCACCCCGGTGTGGGCCCTCGTCGGCGACGGCGCCTACCTGATGATGCCCACCGAGCTCGTCACCGCCGTCCAGGAGGGGCTGAACGTCAACCTGCTGCTGATCCAGAACCACGGTTACGCCTCCATCGGCGGACTGTCGGAGGCCACCGGTGCCGAACGGTTCGGCACCGACTACCGCTACCGGGACGCCGAGGGAGGCTACACCGGCGACCCGCTGCCGGTGGACCTCGCCGCCAACGCCGCCTCCCTCGGCCTCGACGTGATCCGCGCCGACACCGTGGCCGACCTGCGCGCCGCGCTCGCGGAGGCCCGCGCCTCCACCCACCCCACCTGCGTCCACGTGGAGACCGACCCGCGGTCCACCGCGCCCACGGCCCAGGCGTGGTGGGACGTGCCGGTGGCCGCCGTCGCCACCCGGGAGGCGGCGCTGCGCGCCCGGGCCGACTACCTCGGGGGAGCCGCCGCCCGCCGCCCGCACCTGTGACCGTTCCGCCGCGACCGGGAAGGCTGGACGCCATGCGCATCGGACTCATCGGAACGGGCCGGATCGGGGCCCTCCACGCCCACAACCTCAGCGAACTGCCGGGCGTCACCGAGCTGCTACTCGTCGACGCGGAGCACGCCCGCGCGGCGGCCGTCGCGGCGGAGACCGGAGCGCAGGCCCTGCCCTCGTCCCCCGAGCTGTTCGCCGCACGGCCGGACGCCGTCGTGATCGCCTCGGCCACGGACTCCCACCCCGGGCTGATCACGCGCGCCGCGCGGGCGGGGGTGCCCGCGTTCTGTGAGAAGCCCGTCGCCGCCGACCTGCCCGGCACCCGGGCGGCGCTGGCGGAGGTGGCGCGGGCGGGAACCGTCCTGCAGATCGGCTTCATGCGGCGCTTCGACGCCGCCTACGCCGCCGCGCGCGAGGCCGTGCGCGCGGGGCGGCTCGGCCGGCTGCACACCGTGCGTACGCTCACCGCCGACCCGGCCCCGCCGCCGGCGGGGTACCTCCCGCTCTCCGGCGGCATCTTCCGGGACTGTCTCGTCCACGACTTCGACGCCCTGCGCTGGGTGACGGGGCGTGAGGTCGTCTCGGTGTACGCGGCGGGCTCGGACGCCGGGCCGCCGATGTTCCGTCAGGCGGACGACGTCGACACCGCGGCCGCCCTCCTCACCCTGGACGACGGCACCCTGGTGACGGCCACCGGCACGCGGATGAACGGCGCCGGATACGACGTGCGGATGGAGCTCGCGGGGGAGCGCGACCAGATCGCCGTCGGGCTGGGCCCGCGCACCCCGCTCCGCTCGGCGGAGCCGGACGCCGCGCCGCGCGGGGCGGCGGCCTGGCAGGGCTTCCTGGACCGGTTCGCTCCCGCCTACCGGGCCGAGCTGGCCGCGTTCCTGGACGTCGTGCGGGGGCGGCGGGACAACCCCTGCGAGGGCGCCGAGGCCCTGCGCGCGCTGCGCATCGCGGAGGCCTGCGAGGCCTCCCGCCGCACGGGGCGCCCCATCACCCCGTAGTCCCCGCGCGGCGGACGACCCCTTGATCCCAGGCACACGCGTGCGGGCCGGGGCCGTCGTCGTCCGACCCGGGGCGCTCAGCCCAGCAGCTCGTACGCGGGCAGGGTGAGGAAGTCGGCGTAGTCGCGGTCCAGGGACACCCTGAGCAGCAGGTCGTGGGCCTGCTGCCACTGGCCGGAGGCGAAGGCCTCCTCGCCGGCCTCCTCCCGGATGGCGGCCAGCTCGCGGGCGGCGACCTCGCGCACGAGCTCGGCCGTCGCCCGCTGCCCGTCCTCGAAGACGACGCCCGCGTCGACCCACTGCCAGATCTGCGAGCGGGAGATCTCCGCCGTGGCGGCGTCCTCCATCAGGCCGAAGATGGCCACGGCGCCCAGGCCGCGCAGCCACGCCTCAATGTAGCGGATGCCGACCTGGACGGCGTCGACGAGCCCCTGGTACGTCGGCCGGGCGTCCAGCGAGTCGATGGCGATGAGGTCGGCGGCCGAGACCCGGACGTCCTCGCGCAGCCGGTCCTTCTGGTTCGGACGGTCGCCGAGGACCGCGTCGAACGAGGCCCGCGCGACGGGGACCAGGTCAGGGTGGGCGACCCAGGAGCCGTCGAAGCCGTCCCCGGCCTCGCGCTCCTTGTCGTTGCGCACCTTCGCCAGCGCCCGCTCGTTGGCCTCGGGGTCCCGGCGGTTGGGGATGAAGGCCGCCATGCCGCCGATGGCGTGGGCGCCGCGCTTGTGGCAGGTGCGCACGAGCAGTTCCGTGTACGCGCGCATGAACGGGGCCGTCATCGTCACGGCGTTGCGGTCGGGCAGGACGAACCTCTCCCCGCCGTCACGGAAGTTCTTGACGATGGAGAACAGGTAGTCCCAGCGGCCCGCGTTGAGCCCGGAGGCGTGCTCCCGCAGCTCGTAGAGGATCTCCTCCATCTCGTAGGCCGCGGTGATCGTCTCGATCAGGACGGTGGCGCGCACCGTGCCCCGCGGAATACCGAGGTAACTCTGGGCGAAGACGAAGATGTCGTTCCACAGCCGCGCCTCCAGGTGCGACTCGGTCTTCGGCAGGTAGAAGTAGGGCCCCTTGCCGAGGTCCAGCAGCCGCTGGGCGTTGTGGAAGAAGTACAGCCCGAAGTCGACCAGGGCGCCGGGGACGGCCCGGCCGCGCACCTGGAGGTGGCGCTCGTCCAGGTGCCAGCCGCGGGGCCGCATGACGACGGTGGCCAGCTCCTCGGCCGGGCGCAGCGCGTAGGACTTGCCGCGGGCGTCGGTGAAGTCGATGCGGCGCTCGTAGGCGTCGATCAGGTTGGCCTGGCCGTCGACGACGTTGGCCCAGGTGGGGGCGGAGGCGTCCTCGAAGTCGGCGAGCCAGACCCGGGCGCCCGAGTTGAGCGCGTTGATGGTCATCTTCCGGTCGGTCGGACCGGTGATCTCGACCCTGCGGTCCTCGAGCGCGGCCGGGGCCGGGGCGACCTGCCAGTCGCCGTCCCGGATGTGCGCGGTCTCGGGCAGGAAGTCCAGGGTGCTGGTCCGGGCGATCTCCGCCCGGCGCTCGGCCCGGCGGGCCAGCAGCTCGTCACGACGGGCGGTGAACCGCTCGTGAAGTTCGGCGACGAACGCCAGCGCGGCCTCGGTGAGCACCTCGTCCCGCCGGGCGGGGGCCCGGTCGGGGTCGACATCGACGATGGCCAGCGGTGACGGCGCTGGTGCGGACATGGGCTGTCACTCCTCTTGGGTCTCCGAACGACCCTGCCACGCTGCCCCCTGGGGACGGTAAGGGGCCGGTGCCTGGGACCGCCGGACTTCCGTGCTCGTGGTACGCGCATGCGGCACGGGGTGCCACACGCCTTCGAAAGTGGAGAGTAGTTTCCTCATGGTGGAACTTCAATAGTTTGTTGACATCAAGATGGACGATGTCGAGAAGACCGAGGTCGAGATACCGCTGCCCGCGCGGTGACACGGCCGCCGCCGGGGGCCAGCAGGCTGCCCGCCCACCCCAGCAGGAATCCGGCGGGGATCGCCAGCAGAGCCGTGGACCGCAGCCCGATCCACTGGAGGTCGCGGTCCGGCAGCAGGGAGTCCGGCGAGCCGGAGAAGGCGGCCGAGACGAGGAACAGCACGACGGTGCACAGCAGGCCGCCGTAGACGGTGCACAGCAGACCCGTCCGGTTGAAGCGCCGCCAGAACATCCCGTACAGACAGGCGGGCAGGACCGTGGCGGCGGCCAGGGAGAGCGTCAGGTGGATCAGCCCCTGCACGTTGTAGCCCTGGAGCGTCACGGTGACGACGACGCTCAGTGACCCCACGGCGGCCACCGACCAGCGCGCCGCACGCACCCGGTCCCGCTCGGTGGCGCGGTCCCCGCGCACCGCGTGGGCGTACACGTCATGGGCCAGCGCCGCGGCGGCACTCAGCGCGATGCCGGCCACGACGGCCAGGACGGTGACGAAGACCGTACAGGCCACCGCGACGAACAGGGCGCTGCCCGCCTTCCCCTCGCCCAGCTCCGCCGCGAGCAGCATCAGCGACGCCTGGCCGCTGCCGTCGACGGCCGTGATGGCGCGGCCGCCGACGACCGCGGCGGCGCCCAGCCCCGCGATGACGACGAAGCAGCAGAAGACGGCGACGAGGGTGACCGCGCGCTGCGTGGCCTCGCGGGCGGCGGCTCCGCTCCCCGCCGTGCCGATCCGCATGAGGATGTGCGGCATGCAGGCACCGCCCAGGACGATGCTGAGCTGCAGGCCGAGGAAGTCCAGTCGTCCGGTGGCGTCCGTCCCCAGCGCCCGGCCGGGGTCGAGATAGGTGTCGGGGCTGCCGCTGCCCTGTGCCGCGGCGGCGAGCAGGGCGGCGGGGCTCCAGTCGAAGTGCTGCAGGACCCAGACGGCGAGCGCGGCCATGGTGGTGAAGGCCACGGTCACCTTGACGATCTGGACCAGACTGGTGCCCTTCATCCCCCCGAGCACGGTGTAGAAGACCATGAGCACGCCGATGAAGGCCGTGCAGACCTGTTCCGCCCCCGGATTGCCGAGCCCGATGAGCAGGGCCGTGGCGCGTCCGGCCGCGGACAGCTGGACGACGAGGAAGGGCAGGGAGATCGCGAGGGCGATGACGGCGGCGGCGATCCGCGCCGCGGGCCCGGGCGAGCGCAGCGCGAAGACGTCGCCGAGTGTGTAGCCGCCCGCCCGGCGCAGGGGGCCCGCGACGAGGAGGAGGCCGCCGAGGGCCAGGGCGGTGGCGACGGCCAGGGCCATGCCGTCGTACCCGCTCAGCGCCACGAACCCACTGGTCCCCAGGAGGGTGGCGGCCGACAGGTAGTCCCCGGCGAGGGCGAGCGCGTTCTTGCGGGGCGACAGCGACCGGTTTCCGGCGTAGAAGTCGGCCGTGTCGTCGCCCTCCGGCCCGGCCATGACGCACAGCAGCAGGGACAGGGCCACGAAGGCCAGGAAGGAGATGAGGACCAGCTCGCGCTCCTGCGCGTCGACGGCGCCCACGGCGAGCTGCCCGGCGTCGAACCCGGTCATCCGGCCCGCCCCGCCTCGCGCGCGGCGTACGGGTCGACATGGCGGCTGCACATGACGTCGAACCACCGGGCCGTGACCAGCAGCGCCGCGAGCTGCCCGCCGCACAGCAGCATGCCCGCGGACAGCCCGCCGAACACGGGGGTGCCCATCGCGTCGCCGCACACCGCGGCGAGAAGCGCCGTGACGAGCAGGCCCGAGCCGTTGACCGCGACGCACCGCTGGCGGAGGGCGGCGAGCGTGCGGCGCGGCTCGCCGGGCGCGGCCGGGGCCTCGACGCCCGCGCCCGGTACCCCGGCGCGATGCGCGCCGCGGTGTGGCCTGCGGTGTGCGGGAGGTGGGGGATGGGGCATGGGCGGTCCTCGGGCTGGGGCGTGTTCGGTGAGCTCGCGGGCGGTCTGGGCGGGGTGCGGAGGGGGGCGACGGAGCCCCCTCCCGTCAGGGGCTGCCGAAACGGCGGCGCAGTTCGCGCTTCAGTACCTTGTGGCTGGGGCCGAGCGGGTAGGAGTCGACGAACTCGACGCGGCGCGGGTACTTGTGCCGGGCCAGCCGCTGCTTCGACCAGGCGATGACCTCCTCGGCGGAGGGCGCGGCCGCCGCGTCCTTGTCGGCGATGAGGACGGCACAGACCTCCTCGCCGTGCAGCGGGTCCGGCACCCCGATGACGGCGGCCTCGGCGACGGCCGGGTGGCGCAGCAGGACCTCCTCGACCTCGCGCGGGTAGACGTTGAACCCGCCGCGGATGACGAGGTCCTTGGTGCGGTCGACGATGGAGACGAAACCGTCCGCGTCCTTGCGGCCGAGGTCGCCGGTGCGGAACCAGCCGTCCGTGAGCGCCTCCGCCGTGGCCTCGGGACGGTCCAGGTAGCCGGAGAAGACGTTGTGCCCGCGCACGACGATCTCGCCGAGTTCGCCGGCCGGCACGAGCGCGACGCGGTCCGTCACCTCCGGCCGGGCGATCTCGACGTCCACGCCCCAGACCGGATGCCCCACGGTTCCGGCCCGGGCCCCGAACGCCGGCTGGTTGACAGAGGCCGTCGGTGAGGTCTCGGACAGTCCGTACCCCTCGTACACCACCGTGCCGAAGGAGTCCTCGAACGCCTCCAGCACCGGCGGCGGCAGCGAGGCGCCACCGGACACGCACAGCCGCAGCCGGGGCAGCGTCCCGGCCTCGCGGGCGGCTTCCAGCAGCCGCGTGTACATGGTGGGGACGCCGTGGAAGGTGTTGACGTTCTCGCGGACCATCAGCTCGATGGCCGTCGCGCCGTCGAAGCGCGGCAGAAGCACCAGGGCGGCTCCGGCCCGCCAGGTGGAGTTCATGCTCACGGTCTGTCCGAAGGTGTGGAACAGCGGCAGGGCCCCCAGGGCCACGTCGTCGGGTCGGACGTGGTTGGCGTCGAAGGCGTTGACCGTCGCGTTCATCACCAGGTTGAGGTGGCTGAGCACGGCGCCCTTCGGCGTGCCGGTGGTGCCGCTGGTGTAGAAGACGACCGCCGGGTCCTCGGGGCCGCGGGCGACGTAGGTCGGCAGCGGCGGGGCGGTGGCCGCGAGGTCCTCCAGCCGTCCGTCGCAGCAGGGCAGTTCGGCTCGCGGACCCACCGTCACCGTCCGCACTCCGGCCTCGGCCGCGGCCTGGAGGCCGGTCTCGGCCAGTGCCGTGTGGCACAGCAGCAGTTCGGCGCCGCTGTCGCGCAGGACGTGCGCGGCCTCCTGCGCGGTGAGGAGCAGATGGACGGGGACGACCACGCCTCCCGCGGCCAGGATGGCGTAGTAGGCGCGGGGGAACTCCGCGGTGTTGGGCGCCATGAGGGCGACCCTGGCGCCGGGCCGGATGCCCAGCCGCGTCAGCGTGGCCGCCTGGCGGCGGGCCTGATGCCACATCTCGGCGAAGGTGAGCCGCACGTCGCCCTCCACGAGCGCGGTGCGGTGCGGGTGGTACCGGGCGGACTCGGCCAGGATGGCGGCCAGGGACAGGGTGGACACGTGGCGGTCTCCGGTGCGCCGGGGCGGGCGGCCCGGCGGGGGCCGCCCGCCGAGCGGGTGGATGGTCGGTAACACGGGGAGGGGCGTCCCGGCGCCCGCGTCAGGACACCGGACGGACGTCGGGGATGCCGTCGGCGGGCGGGGCGTCCTGCGCGGCCGAGTCCTCCTCCCTGACCGGCTCGTCACCGATGTCGGTGACGAGCACCGGAGTGAGCGGCTCGCCCTTGCCGTCTTCGAGCCGGATCACCTGCATGCCGGAGATGCCCAGGTGGCTGTCCTCCGAGTAGCGGAACGGCGCCAGCGCGGGACCCTCGAGCTCCTGGCCCACCGTCTCCAGGGCCCTCGCGATCCCTTCGCGGGTGGGGTTCTCCCCGGCCGCCTGGAGGGCCTGCACGAAGGTGTAGGCCTGGGACATGCCGTAGATGCGGTAGCTGGTCAGCTCGCCCTCGCCACCGTGCTCCTTCCACACCTTCCGCCACAGCTTCACCCACGCGTTGTCCGGGGCGTCGGTGCCGGGGATGTACTCGGTGGTCAGCACGTCGTCGAGCAGGACGGCGCTGTTCTCGACCTTCCCCTTGGAGAACCGGGCCAGCAGGGAGCCGACGAGGGCGGGGTCGGAGCCGACGCTGCTGTAGAACCAGGTGGGCTCGTAGTTGAGCTTCATGGCGGCGAGTTGGGTCAGCGCCGTGTACGACGGCACGTTGAAGCCGATCACGAGGTCGACGTCGGCGGCCTGGAGAGCGGCGAGCTGCGGGGCCACGTCGGTGTTGCCCGGGGTGTAGGTCACCGACTCGACGACCTGGCCGCCGAGGTACCTGCGGGCCCCGGCCGCGCCGTCCCGGCCCAGGTCGTCGTCCTGGAGGAACAGGCCGACGCGCGCGTCCGGCATGTTCTCCGCCACCCACTTGCCGATGATCTTTCCTTCGACCTGGTAGTCCGGCTGCCAGCCGAAGGTCCACGGCCGCTTCTTCGGGTCGTCGCCCCACTGGAGGGAGCCGCTGGAGACCAGCAGGTCCGGGACCTGCTCGGCGTTGAGAAAGTCGACGACGGCGCTGTGCGTGGGGGTGCCGAGGCCGCCCACCACGGCGAAGACCTCCTCCTGGAGCACCAGTTCGTTGGTCACGGTGCTGGTGTTCGTCGGGTTGTAGCCGTCGTCCTTGACGAGGTACTCGATCTTCCGGCCGTTCACCCCGCCGTGGGCGTTGACGTAGTCGTAGTAGGCCTGGTGGCCGCTGGGGATCTCGCTGTAGCCGGGGGCGGCGACGCCCGTCAGGGGAAAGTGCCCGCCGATCTTGATGGTGTCCTCGGTGATCCCGGTACCGGACGCGGGCCCCGGCGACCCCTCGTCCGGCCGCCCACCCGCCCCGCATGCCGCGAGCAGGGCCGTCGCGGTGAGAACGGCGAGGAGCGACGTCGCGCGCTGGGTCGGTCTTCTCATCGTGGTGCCTCCTGTGTGGTTCGGGCGGCGCGGAAGCCGCCGCCCGGAGGATGGAGCGTCAGGCCGACTGCCGACGCCGTCGCCAGGCCGCGCGGACGGTGCCGGTGAGACCGGCCGGCGCGGCGAGCGTCACGCCGATCAGGGTGAGTCCGTAGACGAGCGGGGCGAGTTCGGCCGCGCGCAGGTCGGAGAGCCCGGCGTTCACGCCGAGGTCGGCGACGAGCTGGGGCAGGAACGTCAGCAGCGCCGAACCGATCAGGGCGCCGGTCAGACTGCCGAGTCCGCCGAGTACGACGGCACTCAGCAGCACGAGCGAGAGCGTGAGGGTGAACCCGCTCGGCGCCGTGACGCGCACCGCCATGGCCATGACGGCGCCGGCCAGTCCCGCACAGGCCGTGCTCACCACGAAGGCCAGCACCCGGGCCCGGCCGAGGTGGATTCCGGCGAGCTCCGCGGCCACCTCGTCGTCCCGCACCGCCCGCCACAGCCGGCCCACCCGCCCGCGCGCCAGGTTGGCCAGCAGCACGTACGTGCCGATGAGACACACCCAGCCGAGATAGGCGACATAGCCGGTCGACGTCAGCTCGCTGCCGGTCACGAAGTAGGCGGCGTCCCGCACCCACACCGGGATCTCGGGCACGGCGACGCCCAGCCCCTGCTCGCCGCCGAGCCCGTCGAAGTACACGGCGGTGGCCGGCACCGCGACGGCGAGCGCGAGGGTGGCCCCGGCGACGTAGGGGCCGTGCAGCCGGGCCGCCGCGACGCCCACGACGGCCCCCGCCGCCAGCGCGGTGAGCACGGCGAGGGCCAGCACGGCGGGCAGCGGCAGCACGGGGCCCTCGGCGGGGAGCAGCAGCGCCGCGGTGTAGGCGCCGACCGCCATGAACGCGCCGTGGCCCAGGGAGAGCTGGCCGCTCAGCCCCGTCAGCACGGTCAGTCCGCCGGCCGCGATGCCGAGGTAGGCCATGGTCGCGAACTGGGTCGTGCGGAACGCGCCGCTGGACTCGAGCACGACGACGACCAGGCAGAGCCCGAGCCCCGCGAGGAGCAGATGGCGCGGCAGGACGGACGACGCCCACCGGGCGCGCCACGGGGCCGGGCGCCGGTCTGGGCGGGCGGCCGGCGGCGTGGCGGCCGGGGCCTCGGGAGTGGACGAGGTGGTCGTCATGGTCAGACCCTCCGTTCCGCGACGTGGGAGAACAGGCCGCCGGGCCGCAGCAGCAGGACGGCGACGAGGATGGCGAGCGCGGCGAGCGGCACGAGCTCGGAGCCGGCGTAGCCGCTGACCGCGCTCAGGGCGAGGCCCAGCAGCACGCCGCCGACGACGGACCCGACGGGACTGTCCAGCCCGCCGAGCACCGCAGCGACGAAGCCGTAGACCACGACGGAGTCCATGTAGGCCGGGTGGACGAGGTTCCCGCCGGCGATGAGCAGTCCGGACAGTGAGCCGACGAGGGCGGCCAGCGCCCAGCCGAGGGTGAGCATGCGGCCGACCCGTACCCCCAGCAGCCGGGCGACCTCCTGGTTGAACGCCGCGGCCCGCATCTTCAGCCCGATGTCGGTGCCGCGGAACAGCGCCACGAGAAGGCCCATCACGACCAGCACGGCGATGACGGTGAAGACGCCGAAGCCGGTGATCGCGAGCGAGGTGTCGCCGACGCTCAGGCCCCGCAGACCGAACGGAGCCGGGAACGAGCGGTAGCGGGAGCCGAACACGAGGGCCGCCAGCGAGTGGAGCACGATGAACAGGCCGAGGGTCACGATGACCGCGTTGATCTGCGGTCCTCCCTCGACGGGACGCACCACGACGCGTTCGACGACGGCGCCCAGGACCAGCCCGCAGGCCAGGGCGGCGGCGAACCCGAGCCAGTACGAGTGGCCCGCGTCCACGATCACCAGCGCGATGTAGGTGGTGACCATGGCCATGGGCGCCTGGGCGAAGTTCACGATCCGCGTCGAACGCCAGATCAGGCACAGCGCCAGGGCGAAGGCCGCGTAGACCGCGCCGAGCGTCAGCCCGGACAGGGCGGTGGTGAGGAGTTGCTGCACGGGTTCTCCCGGGGTCAGAAGCCGAGGTAGGCGTGGCGGAGCTGCTCGTCGGCGGCGAGCGCGGCGGCCTCGTCCCGGGCGACGACCCGGCCGAGGCCCAGCACGACGCCGACGTCCGCGATGGACAGCGCGCTGCGGGCGTTCTGCTCCACCAGCACGACCGTCAGCCCCTCCTCCGCCACCAGGGACCTGAGCAGTGCGAAGATCTGCGCCACGATCCGCGGCGCGAGCCCGAGCGAGGGCTCGTCCAGCAGGAGCACCGTGGGCGTGGCCATGAGGGCCCGGCCGATGACCAGCATCTGCCGCTCACCCCCCGACAGGACGTGCGCCCGGGCGTCGGAACGCTCGCCGAGTACGGGGAAGAGCGAGAGGACGCGCCCGACGTCGGCCGGCCGCGAGCGGTCGGCCCGGTGCAGGCCGCCGAGCCGGAGGTTCTCCTCCACGGTCAGTTCGCCGATCACACCGCGCCCCTCGGGGACGTGGGCGAGCCCCAGGGACGGCATGTCCTCCGCGGACGAGCGGGTGATGTCGTGGCCGTCCAGCAGCACCTGCCCGCGTTCCGGCCGGACCAGGCCCGAGACGGTCCGCAGCAGCGTCGTCTTCCCCGCGCCGTTGGCGCCGAGCACGGCCGTGACCTTGCCGCGCGGGGCGGTGAAGGACACCCCGTCCAGCGCGGTGACGGCGCCGTAGCGGGTGGTCAGATCGCGTACCTCGAACATCATCGGACCTCCGTCCGCGCGCTGCCACGGCTGACCTCGGCGCTTGGATCCGGTGTCGACAGCCGACCGTGCTCGGGCCCTCGTTCCTCGGGCCCTCCGCGCGCGCTCCCTTTCGACACCGGCGCTTCCTCGCCGAGGTAGGCGGCGACGACCGCGGGATCACGGCGCACCTCCTCGGGCCCGCCCCGGGCGATGACCCGGCCGAAGTCGAGCACCGTGATGTCGTCGCACACGCTCATCACCAGATCCATGTGGTGCTCCACGAGCAGCACCGCCATCCGGTCGCTCAGCCCCCGGATCAGCGCGCCCAGCTCGTCGATCTCGTCGTTGGACAGACCCCCCGCGGGCTCGTCGAGCAGCAGCAGCTCCGGCTCTCCCACCAGGGCCCGGGCCAGCGCGACGCGTTTGCGGACGGGGTACGGCAGGCTCCCCGGCAGGCGTCGCGCGTACCGCTCGATGCCGAGTTCCGCCAGGACGTCGCGTGCCCGCGAGGCCAGCGCCGCCTCGTCCCGGGGGCCACGTCGCGCACCGAGCAGGGCGGAGAGGAACCCGGCCCGCGCGTGCCGGTCCGCGCCGACCATGACGTTCTCCAGCACCGTCATCCGGTCGAACAGGCCCAGGCCCTGCAGCGTGCGCCCGATGCCCAGCCGGGCGAGCCGGTGCGGGCGCAGCCCCGCCAGCTCCGCCCCCTTCCAGCACAGCGTTCCGGCGTCCGGTCGCACGAACCCGCAGGCCACGTTGAACAGGGTCGTCTTCCCGGCGCCGTTGGGACCGATCACCCCGAGCACCTGCCGCGGAGCCACGTCGAGTGACACCTCCGACAGGGCCCGGACGCCGCCGAAGCGCACGCAGATCCCGGACATCGAGAACACCGACCGCGCGGGGTCGCCGGGCCGGACCGTCGGCTCCGGTACGGGTCCGCTCATGGGAGCCCCCTGTCTCGCCCCGGCGGGGCTCGTCGTCGGATGGGATGCCGAACACCCTGGTCGCTGAGCACAGAAACGGACATGGGCGGAGCGCACAGATCTGCTGGTGCGCACCGCCCTACGCATGGCGCGAGGGGTGGTGGTGCTTGTGCGCTCCGTGCGATCCTCACGGGCATGGGCACGATGGCTCCCCCTCCCGCCTCCGACGAGGACGAGGCGCTGCGACGCGACATCGAACGCGCGTGGGCGTCGCTGCTGCCGCATGCCGACGCCATCGCCGACAACATCACGCTCACGCTGTTGGCCAAGGACTGGTACGCGGGCGCGGGGGCCGAGCTGCGGGCCGAGATCCGGGCCAGCACGCGGGAGAACATCCGCCGGGGCATCCGGACGATGGCCGGGCTCGCCGAGGACGACGAGCGGGCCGTCCATCTGTGGCGGGAGACCGGCCGGCGCCGGGCCCGGCAGGGCGTTCCGATGGAGCAGGTCCTCAGCGCCTACAGCATCGGCACCCGGGTGCTGTGGGAGGCCCTGCTCGCCCAGCGGGGCCAGCCCGGCCTCGGCGTCGACGACCGGACGCTGCTCATCGCCGGCCAGCGCATCTGGTGGGCCCTGGACGTCCAGAACACCACCCTGGTCGAGTCCTATCGCAAGGAGAGCGCCCGCCTCCAGCGCCGGGACCGCCAGCGCCAGCAGCGGCTGCTCGACGGGCTGGTCGAGGGGCGGGGAGCGGACCCGGCCTTCGCGGCCGAGGCCCGTGACGTGCTCGGCATCGCCACCGGCGATCCCGTGGCCTGCGTCGTCGCCTGCTTCGACGGCACTGTGGACGAGCCGATCCGCGGCGCCGAGGAACGCCTCGAACGGCTCGGCGCCACGTCGTACTGGCACGTCCGCGGCGACGTCCACGTCGGCCTCGTCGCGACGGCGGTCCTGGGTGTCGACGGGCTCGTCCGGGCACTGCGCCCCGCCGCCGCGGGCCGCGCCGTGGTCGCGGCCTCGGCGGACGGCCTGGCGGGCTTCGCCCTCGCCTACCGGCTCGCCGCCGGTGCCGCCGACACGATGCCCCGGGGCCGGGCGGAGGTCATCTCCGTCACCGAACGCCTCCCCGAGGTGCTGCTCGGCGCGTCCCCGGAGGTGACGGCCCTCCTGCTGGAGGAGACGGTCGCCCCGCTCCTGGCACAGCCGCCGCAGCAGGCCGCCGTCCTGCTCGACACGCTACGGGCCCTCATCGCCCACCACGGGTCTCCCACACACGCGGCGGAGCAGCTGTTCTGCCACCGCAACACGGTCATCTACCGGCTGCGGCAGATCGAGCAGCTGACGGGCCGCAGCCTCCAGGACCCCCGGGACCGGCTGCTGCTCGCCCTCGGCGAGCTGGCCGCCCCGCCCCGCCCGGCCGCCGGAGTGCCGAACCAGGGCTACGCCGTGTCCGGCGGGTCGGCCTGACCCGCCCGGCCGCCTAGGCGAGGCGGTGCAGGTCGGCGGGTGTGTCGATGTCCGCCTGGTCGGCCACGTCGGCGCACTCGACCAGGGCGAGCCGCGCCGCGTGCTGGCGCAGGTAGCGTCGCGCGCCCCGGTCGCCGCGCGCGTCGGCCGCCACGCCCTCCCAGTGCGCCGAGCCGAGGAGCACCGGGTGGCCCCGCCGCCCTCCGTACGCCGCCGCGGCGAGCGAGGCGGGCCCCGCGCACGCCTCCCGGACCCGGGCGACCGCCCGCGCCCCCACGCCCGGCTGGTCCACGAGCGCGACGACGACACCCTCCGCCCCGGTCGCGTCCCCGGCGAGCGCGCGCAGGCCGACGCGCAGCGAGGAGCCCATGCCCTCCTCCCACTCCGGGTTGTCGAGCACCACGCAGCCCTCCAGCCCGGCCGTCTCCCGCACCCGGTCCCGGGCGGCTCCCAGCACCACGTACACCGGCGCGCAGCCGCCCTCCCGCAGCACCCGTGCCGCGTGCTCCACCAGCGGCCGCCCCCGGTGGGGCAGCAGCGCCTTCGGGCGGCCGCCGAGCCGCCGTCCACCGCCCGCCGCCAGCAGCAGTCCGGCGACGCGGCCCGTGCCGCCGTCCCTGTCGGTTCGCTCCTCCATGCTCCTGACCCTACGGAGCGTCTGCGTGTCCGCCCGCCGCCCTGCCCGCACCATGGGACACATGACGGCGACCACCCCCGCACCGAGCTCCACCGCACCGTCCCCGGACACCAACCCCGCCGACCCGCGCTTCTGGCAGCTCCCGCAGAGCCGGCAGCGCGAGGCGTTCGCCCGGCTCCGGCGGCTGGACGCGCCCGTCCACTGCCCCGGCCCCTCGGGCAGGGGCTTCTACGCCCTCGTCAAGCACGCGGACGTCGTCGAGGCCAGCCGCAGCCCCCGCCTGTTCGCCAGCGCCCCCGGCGTCACCACCCCCGAACCGGCCCGCTGGGTCCGCGCCCTGTTCGGCGAGTCGATGGTCAACCTGGACGACCCCCAGCACGCCCGGCTGCGCCGCACCGTCTCGCGGGCCTTCACCCCGCGCGTCCTGGCCGCTGCGGAGGCCGACATCCGCGCCCTGTCCGTCCGCATCGTCGACGACATGATCGCCGAGCGCCCCGAGGACTTCGTCACCGCCGTCGCCTCTCGGCTGCCGTTCGAGGTCATCTGCAACATGATGGGCGTGCCCGAGCGGTACCGCCCGGAGATCCTCGCCCGCGTCAACCACGCCTCGGAGCACATCGGCGTCGCCCGCACCCGGTTGCGGGTGCCCGGGAAGGGGCTGCGCGCGCTCGCCCGCATGCAGCGCATGATCGCCGCCCTGGCCCGGGACCGGCGCCGCCACCCCGCCGACGACCTCGTCACGGCGCTCGTCCACGCCGACGTCGACGGGCAGGCGCTGGGCGTCCGCCAGCTCGGCGCCTTCTTCTCCCTGCTCATGGTCGCCGGGGTGGAGACGACCCGCAACGCCCTCGCCCACGGCCTCGCCCTGCTCACCGAGCACCCGGAGCAACGAGCGCTGCTCGCCGCCGACTTCGACGGCTGGATCGAGGGCGCCGTCGAGGAGATCGTGCGCCACTCCACCCCCATCATCCAGTTCCGTCGCACCGTCGCCGCGCCCTGCCGGCTGGGCGGGCGGGACTTCCGGCCCGGGGAGAAGGTCGTCCTCTTCTTCGCCTCCGCCAACCGGGATGAGGCGGTCTTCGCCGACCCCGACGCCTTCGACATCACCCGCAGCCCCAACCCCCACCTCGGCTACGGCGGCGGGGGCCCGCACTACTGCCTGGGCGCCCACCTGGCCAAGCGGGAGATGGCCGCCCTCTTCCGCGAACTCCTCACCCGCACCCCGGACATCCGGGCCACCGCGCCGCCCGTCCTCGCGCCCTCCAGCTTCGACAACCGCGTCCGCGCCCTGCCCTTCGCCTTCGGCCGGCGGTCCTTGAAGGGCGCGGTGAGCGCGCGTACACAGGAGGGGACATCGACGGGGAACGACGAGGAGGACCGGTGACGGAACCAGCGGTGAGTCCGGCGGCGGCCACGTTCGACGCGATCGGCATCGACTACGAGCGGGCCTTCGGGCATCTCCCGGAGCGGCGGGCGGCGGTGGAGTGGCTCGTCGAGCGGCTGCCCGAGGGCGCCGCGGTGCTGGACGTCGGCAGCGGCACCGGCCGCCCGGTGGCCGAGCTGCTGGCCGCGGCCGGGTGCCGGGTCACCGGCATCGACGTGTCCGGCACGATGGTCGAGCTGGCCCGCGCCCAGGTGCCGGGGGCCCGCTTCGAGCAACGGGACGTGCGCGACCATCGGGCCGAACCCGGCAGTCTCGACGCGGTGTGCGCCTTCTTTTCCTTCCTCCAGATGGACCGCGCCGACATCGACGCCTCGCTCGCCCGCATCGCCGACTGGCTGGCCCCCGGCGGCTACCTCGTCATGGCCACCGTCCCCGGGGACGTCGAGGGCCTCGACATCGTTTTCATGGACCACCCGGTCTCCGTCACCAGCTACCCCACGGAGGAGTACCTGCGGCGGCTGGAGCACGCGGGGCTGGAGGTCCTGCACCACGCCGAGACGTCGTTCCGGCCCGCGGCCGAGAGCGCCGTCTCCGAGGACCACCTGTTCTGCTTCGCCCGCCGGCCGGCGGTCTGACCTCGGCGGGGCGCGTCCACCGCACCGTTCGCTGGCCGGAATTCGCTTTGCGTATGGACTGATGAGCGGAGAGTGGCGTTTACTGGGTCACCCGCTTCCCGCGTCCGACCACCGCGGGGGCGCCAGTCCAGCCTGCTTCCGCCTGGGGGCACAGACGTTGCGAGGCGATCGGATGGAACCGGCAGCGGTGCGGCAGCGCGAGCAGCACCCCGTCGAGACCGTCGCGGCGGCGGCGGACCCACGCACCGCGGCCCTGCGGTCAGCCGTCGTGCGGGCGCGCCGCGCGCTGGCGGCACACCCGGGGCGGCTGGCCGACCGGGAGGTCGCCGACGAGCAGCTGGCCCGGCTGGAGGCCATGGCCGCGGAGGGCGCCGTGGACGTGCCCGCGCTGCGGCAGGGGCTGCTGCAGGTCGTGGGGGCGCTCGGTTCGCTCAGCGCGCTGGCCGACGCCGTGCGGGAGCTGCGCGAGGCCGTCCTCCTGTTCGGCGAGCCGGTGCGGCGGCGCTGAGGTCAGCCGCCGTTGCCGTTGACGGGCGCGGTGCTGGCCAGCGCGTCCGAGAGCTCCCGGGCGACCTCCTGGAGCAGCGGCACGATCGTGGTCGTCGCCGTGTCGGTGACCCGGCCCGCGGGGCCGGAGATGGAGATCGCGGCGGAGGTGGGGGAGTCCGGCACGGGGACGGCGATGCAGCGGACGCCGATCTCCTGCTCGTTGTCGTCGAGGGCGTAGCCGCGCTTGCGGGTCAGTTCCAGGGCCTCCAGGAAGCCCTCGGGGGTCGTGATGGTGCGCTCGGTGGCGGCGGGCATGCCGGTGCGGCCGAGCAGGGCGCGCACGTCCTCGGGCTCGTGGCCGACCAGGAGGGCCTTGCCCACGCCCGTCGAGTGCGGCAGGACGCGGCGGCCGACCTCGGTGAACATGCGCATGGAGTGCCGGGAGGGGACCTGGGCGACGTACACCACCTCGTCGCCGTCCAGGAGGGCCATGTTCGCCGTCTCGCCGGTCTCCTCCACGAGGCGGGCGAGGTAGGGCCGGGCCCAGGTGCCCAGCAGCCGGGACGCGCTCTCGCCGAGCCTGATGAGCCGGGGGCCGAGGGCGTAGCGGCGGTTGGGCTGCTGCCGGACGTAGCCGCAGGCGACCAGGGTCCGCATGAGGCGGTGGATGGTCGGCAGGGGCAGGCCGCTGCTGCCGGACAGCTCGCTCAGTCCGACCTCGCCCCCGGCGTCGGCCATCCGCTCCAGCAGATCGAAGGCACGTTCGAGGGACTGGACGCCCCCGGTGGCCGCGGGGGCGGAAGTGGTCTTGCGCTCGGACGGCGGCACGTCGCGTTTCCTTTCGGCCGGATGGGGCGCATGCTACCGGGCGCGGCGGCTCGGGCGCCGAGCGGCGGCGGGGCATGCCACATGCGGTTATCGCCGATCAAGGGGGGTTTGTCCGGGTGTCGCGCAAGGGTGGGGCCGGTCGTCGCGGGGTCCGCACTGGGCGGAACTACGTTCCGTCATGCGATAATGGTTATCCATTTTGTGGAAATCTCCAAGGTGTCCCCCGGGGAGTCGTGAGACCCGAGCAGCCCTTGACTCCACTCCTCCGGAAGTGAAGACTTCAACAGAAAGTTGAAAAACCACGAAGGAGAGCCGGTTGGCCGCCACCCCGCCCCATGCTGACCTCGTCCTGCGCTCGACGCGCGTCGTCACCCCCGACACGACGGGCCCCGCGGCCGTCGCCGTCGCCGACGGCCGGATCGCCGCCGTGCTCCCGCACGACGCGCCGCCGCCGGCCGGCGCCACGGTCGTCGACGTCGGCGACGACATGCTGCTCCCCGGCCTCGTGGACACCCACGTCCACGTCAACGACCCCGGGCGCACCGAGTGGGAGGGGTTCTGGACGGCCACCCAGGCCGCCGCGGCCGGCGGCATCACCACGCTGCTCGACATGCCGCTGAACAGCCTGCCGCCCACCACCACGGCGGCCAACCTCGCGGTCAAGCAGGACGTGGCCCGGCCCAAGGCGCACGTCGACACCGGCTTCTGGGGCGGCGCGATCCCCGGCAACGTCAAGGAGCTGCGCCCCCTGCACGAGGCCGGAGTCTTCGGCTTCAAGTGCTTCCTGTCCCCCTCCGGCGTGGAGGAGTTCCCCGAGCTCGACCCCGCCGGGCTGGAGGCCGCCCTCACCGAGATCGCGGCCTTCGACGGTCTGCTCATCGTGCACGCCGAGGACCCGGGCCACCTCGGCAGCGCTCCGCAGCCGCACGGCCCGCGCTACGCCGACTTCCTCGCCTCCCGTCCCCGCGCGGCCGAGAACGACGCCATCGCGCTGCTCATCGACCTCGCCCGCACGCTGGACGCACGGGTGCACGTGCTGCACCTGTCCTCCTCCGACGCGCTGCCGATGATCGCCGCCGCCAAGCGGGACGGCGTCCGGGTCACCGTCGAGACCTGCCCGCACTTCCTCACCCTCACCGCCGAGGAGGTGCCCGACGGCGCCACCGAGTTCAAGTGCTGCCCGCCCATCCGCGAGCGGGAGAACCAGGACGCGCTGTGGGCCGGCCTGGCCGACGGCACGATCGACTGCGTCGTCTCCGACCACTCGCCCTGCACCGCCGACCTGAAGGTCGCCGACTTCGGCCAGGCCTGGGGCGGTATCTCCTCCCTCCAGCTCGGCCTGCCCGCGGTGTGGACGGAGGCCCGCAGGCGCGGCCACCGGCCCGAGGACGTCGTCCGCTGGATGGCAGCCGCCCCCGCCGCCCTCGCCGGGCTGGACGGCACCAAGGGCGGCATCGTCCCCGGACGGGACGCCGACTTCGCCGTCCTGGCGCCCGACGAGACCTTCACCGTGGACCCGGCCGAGCTCCACCACCGCAACCAGGTCACCGCCTACGCGGGCAAGACGCTGTCCGGCGTGGTCCGGTCCGCCTGGCTGCGCGGCGTGCAGATCACCGACCACGGCCGCACCATCGCCAAGACCGGCCGACTCATCGAGAGGACCTCCGCATGACCGCCCTGCCCCGCTTCACCGGTGACGCGAACCCCTACGGCGGCGGCGACCCGTACGCGGACTACCGCACCGCGGACTTCCCCTTCACCCGGTACGCCGACCTCGCCGACCGCCGCCTGGGCGCCGGCGTCATCGCCGCCAACGACGAGTTCTTCGCCCAGCGCGAGAACCTGCTGATCCCCAGCCGCGCCGAGTTCGACCCCGAGCACTTCGGCCACAAGGGCAAGGTCATGGACGGCTGGGAGACCCGCCGCCGCCGCGGCACCGACGCCGGTACCCCGCACCCCGCCGAGGACGACCACGACTGGGCCCTCGTCCGCCTCGGCACCCCCGGCGTGATCCGCGGCATCGTCGTGGACACCGCGCACTTCCGCGGCAACTACCCGCAGTCCGTCTCCGTCGAGGCCACCTCCGCGCCGCTGTCCGCGTCCCCCGAGGAGCTCCAGGCCGCGGACGTGAAGTGGACGACCCTCGTCCCGCGTACCCCCATCGGCGGCCACGCCGCCAACGGCTTCGCCGTCGACGTCGAGCAGCGCTTCACGCACCTGCGCGTCAACCAGCACCCCGACGGGGGCATCGCCCGGCTGCGCGTACACGGCGAGGTCGTCCCCGACCCCGCGTGGCTCGCGGCCCTCGGCTCCTTCGACGTCGTCGCGCTGGAGAACGGCGGCGCCGTGCTGGACGCGTCCGACCGCTTCTACTCCCCGGCCACCAACACCATCAACCCGGGCCGCTCGCAGAAGATGGACGACGGCTGGGAGACCCGCCGCCGCCGTGACCAGGGCAACGACTGGATCAGCTACGCCCTCGCCGGCCAGGCCACCATCCGCGCCGTCGAGATCGACACCGCCTACCTCAAGGGCAACTCGGCCGGCTGGGCCGCGCTCGTCGGCAAGGACGGCGAGGACGGTGAGTGGGTCGAGCTGCTCCCGCGCACCCGGCTGCAGCCGGACACCGTCCACCGGTTCCTGCTCGACGACGCCCCGGCGGCCACCCACGTCCGGCTGGACATCTTCCCCGACGGCGGCATCTCCCGGCTGCGTCTCTTCGGCTCCCTGACGACGGCGGGCGCCGAGGCCCTCACGGCCCGCTTCCGCCAGCTCGGCGGCTGACCGGGGGCACGCCCACGGCCCGCGCGCGGATGCGGCGCGCGGGCCCGCCCGTCCCACCCCGCGGCACCTGTCCGATACTGGTGCGGCCCGGACGGCCACGGCGGCGCACCCCGACCGGCTCCGCCGCTCGCCCGGCCAGGACCGAAGGGGTGAGGCACAATCGAGCTGATGAGTACGTACCGTGACCGCACGTCCTCCCACGGCTCGGCCCGGGCCACCGTGCTCCGCACCGTCGCCGCCCGCGGCACGTCCGGCGCCCGGGAGCGGCGCTCGCACCTGTCCGCGCCCCGCGTGCCCACGGTGGGCATCGACATCGGCGGCACGAAGGTGATGGCCGGTGTGGTGGACGCCGAGGGCACCATCGTGGAGAAGGTGCGCACGGAGACGCCGGACAAGTCCAAGAGCCCCAAGGTCGTCGAGGACGTCATCACCGAGCTGGTGCTCGACCTCTCCGACCGGCACGACGTGCACGCCGTCGGCATCGGCGCCGCGGGCTGGGTCGACGCCGACCGCTCCCGCGTGCTCTTCGCCCCGCATCTGGCGTGGCGGGACGAACCGCTGCGCGAGGCCCTCCAGGCCCGGCTGGCGGTGCCGGTCATGGTCGACAACGACGCCAACACCGCCGCCTGGGGGGAATGGCGCTTCGGAGCGGGCCGGGGCGAGGACCACCTCGTCATGATCACGCTCGGCACCGGTATCGGCGGCGCCATACTGGAGGACGGCCGGGTCAAGCGCGGCAAGTACGGGGTCGCCGGCGAGTTCGGCCACATGCAGGTCGTGCCGTCCGGTCACCGCTGCCCGTGCGGCAACCGCGGCTGCTGGGAGCAGTACAGCTCGGGCAACGCCCTGGTCCGCGAGGCCCGGGAGCTGGCCGCCGCCGACTCACCGGTGGCCCAGACCATCCTCGGCCGCGTCGGCGGCCGTACCGCCGACATCACCGGGCCGCTCGTCACCGACCTGGCCCGCGAGGGCGACCCGATGTGCGTCGAGCTCTTCCAGGACATCGGCCGCTGGCTCGGCATCGGGCTCGCCAACCTGGCCGCCGCCCTCGACCCGTCCTGCTTCGTCGTCGGCGGCGGTGTCAGCGCGGCCGGTGACCTGCTGATCGACCCGGCCCGCGAGGCCTTCCACCGCCATCTGACCGGCCGCGGCTACCGTCCCGAGGCCCGGATCGCGCGGGCCGAGCTCGGGCCCGAGGCCGGGCTCGTGGGCGCCGCCGACCTCGCCCGGCTCGTCGCCCGGCGCTTCCGCCGCGCCACGCGGCGCCGACTGGAACGGTACGAGCGCTATGAGCGGGCCGCCGCCCAGCTCGGGCTGACGCCGCGCGGCCGGGAGGTGAGCCGGTGACCGCCGTCCTCGACGACACCCGGCCCGAGCGCCCCGAGCGCCCCGAGCATCCCGAGCAGCCGGAGCCCCCCGGTCCGACGGCCCCGCCCCGGCGGCCGCGCCGCTGGCTCGCCGGGGCGGTGGTCGTGCTCCTCATCGCCGTCTCCGCGGCCTACATGGCCCTCTCCGCCTACCAGAGCCGCGACAGCGGCAAGGACAAGCAGGCCGTCGCCGCCGCGACCGGTCTGGAGTGGCGCTGGCCGCGCAAGGTGACCCGGCGTGTCTTCGAGGTGCCCATTCCCCGCGACTCGACCTACGTCGGCTACTACGAGCAGAACGCCTGGGAGACCAGCACCCTCTACGTCCAGTTCCGCACCTCGCCGGAGGAACTGGAGTGGTTCCTCGGCGAGCTGGGCACGAGCAACGCCCGCCTGAGCCCGGACGCCGACGCCGTCTCGGCGCGTCAGTCGGACGTCGTCGGCTGGGAGCTGGACCGCGCGGGCCACGACTACGCCGGCACCACCGTGGACCTGCCCGGCCTGCGGCCCGAGGTGGCCGTGACCGTCGACCGCACCCGCCCGGACCGCCCCCAGGTCTACGTCGTCTCCACCGCCTCCTTCTGACCACGCCGCACGCGGTTCCAGCACCAGACGACGGCGGCCACGCCGAGCAGGCCCGGTACGAGACGGCGGCGCCGGCCGGCGGCCCCACCGTGGCGGCCGCCACGCCGCGACGCGCCCCGCGGCGCCGGGGGTCCGGGGCCCCGGCCCGGGGAGAGCGGGGCCCCGGAGTCGTCGGCCGGCTCGGGAAGCGCCTGCGCGATCCGCTGCCAGACGCGCTCCGGGGGAGCGACCGGCAGGTCCGGCTCCTCGACGCCCCGCGCGACGCTGATCACCCGGGTCATGCGGTCCAGCTCCGCCGAGCAGCGCTCGCATGAGGCGATGTGCCGCAGGGCCGCGCCGTCCTCGTGGCGCCGGACGTCGTTTCCCAGCGCCAGTTCCACCAGGTGCGCGGACTCGACATGGGGCACCGCTGCCTCCTGCTCCTGTGCTCGGTCGCTGCCCGTACCGGTGCCGGAGCGTGCTCGGGCACGGACGAGCCCGGGTCGCTCAGCCCACGAGGGGCTCCGCGGTGACGACCAGGTTGGCCTGGTAGCCGCCCCGGTCGGGGACGAACGGGGGCGCGCACGTGACGAGCGTCAGCACCGGCGGCCCGGTTCGGCGGAAGGTGGAGTCCGGGAGTTCGCCCTTCGGCACCGTCGACCGGGCGGTGACGCGGTAGCGCGCCGGCCCGGCACCCTGACGGCCCACCTCGATCTCGTCGCCCGGTTCCACGTCGTAGAGCGCGGCGAACTCACCGAGGTCCCCGGTCTCGCTGTCCACGTGTCCGACGAGTACGGCCGAGCCGTGGGGGCCTCCGGGCACCGGACCGAAGCGGTACCAGCCCGCGACGGCCGGGTCGTCGGGGACGGCCACGCCGCCGGTCTCGTCGACGCCCACCGGCTCGACACGGGCGTCCAGGCCGACGTCCGGGACCTCGATCCGGTCGGGGGCGTTGCGACGGGGCGCGTTCGACCCGGTGTCCGGCCTGGTCGCCTCGCCGGACGGTGACGCACGGGATTCCACGACCCGCGCGGGGGCGTCGGGGCCGAAGTCGGGCGGTGCCCCGGTGGGGTCCGACGGAACGGTCTCCAGCACGGCGACCGCCGCGAGAGCGGCGGTCGCCAGCGAGGAGAGGACGATGAGCCGTCGGGTCCGGTCAGCCACGCCGACCAGCGGCCCGGCGGATCACCAGGGCGCCGGCCAGCGCGACCATGCCGCTCGCGGCCGCCCACGCCAGCCACTGGTCCGAGGAGTTGGTCCCGGCGGCCGCGCCGCTGTTGCTGCCCGCGTCCACACCGTTCGGTGCGGAGTCCATGCCCTTGAGCGTCTGTGTCGCGAGCGCCAGGTTCTCGTCCTCCGCGCTGCCCCAGGCGTAGACGATGGTGTTGGCACCCTCCTCCAGGTTCAGATCCGCCGGACCGATCGCCACGGTGTCGGTGCCGGCCAGCGTCACGTCGGCCGACACCGTGCCGGCGTCGACCACGGCCATGTCCTCGTTAGGGTTCTCCAGGCCCTTGAACACGGGCTGCTGGTCCGCCCGGACGTCCACGGCCGGCGCGGCGGCGACGTGGCGCACGGTCAGCCGCGCCTCGCCGGCGTCGATCTCGGAGACGTCGTTGACGAAGGCCGTGAGCTGGGGCTCGCCCTCGGCGGAGAGGTGGGCCGCGATGGTGGCGTTCGCGCCCTCCGGAACCTCTATCTCCTTCTCGATGGCCGGAGTGCCGTCGGGGCCCTGGCCGGCTTCGAAGACCTGGATGTCGTAGGTACCGGCGTCGAGGGCCTGGGGTTCGGTCACCGTGCCGGGCTCGAAGTCGCCCAGCAGTTCGTTCCCGTTGGCGTACACGTCCACGGTGAGACCGGGAACGCCGTGGAAGACGGAGACCATGGCGGAGTCGTCGGCGTCGGAGGCCGCCAACGCGGGTGCGGTGACGGAGAGGGCCAGGACGCAGGCCCCGGCCGAGGCGCCGAGGACGAGGGGGATTCGAGAAGTCATGAGAGTGATCCCTTCGTGACGAGACGCCCGGTGTGCCGTCTCGTATCTGTCGTGTATCTGTTTCCTGCGAGAGCGCCGCTCCGGATGCGGGCGGCGGGGTGATTCCGTCGCGTCTACGGGGCGTTGCCGTCGGCGACGCGACCCTGGTCGATCCCCTCGCGCAGCCGCAGGAGGCCGCGGCGGGCGTGGCTCTTGACCGTGCCCAGCGGCACGCCTGTGCGGCGGGAGATCTGCGCCTGGGTGAGGTCCTCGTAGAACGCCATGCACAGGACCTCGCGCTGGGGTTTCGGCAGGTGGGAGAGCGCGTCGACGAGCAGCACGCGGTCCAGGCCCTCATCCGGCGCGGCCATGTCGCCGGGGCGGCCGACGGCCTCGTGCGTCACCTTGTCGACGAGGGTGAGGCGCCTCGTCCTGGCCGCCAGCGCGTCGACGATCTTGCGGCGTGCGATGCCGACGAGCCAGCCACCGAGCGGCCCCCGCTCCGGGCGGTAGCCGTGCCGCCCGCGCCAGGCGCCGAGGAACACCTGCTGCGTCACGTCCTCGGCCTCGTGGGTGTCGCCGAGTGAGCGGGTGGCCATGGTGTGCACGAGCGCACCCCAGCGGCGGTAGACGGCCGCGAACGCGTCCTCGTCGGCGGCCCGCAGGCCCCGGGCGAGCTCCTCGTCGGACAGTCGGTCCTGTGCGGCCGGGGAGCGGGTGCTCCCGGGCCGGATGTCCGTGGGCCGGGTGTGCGTGGTCATGACCTGCTCCTCCTGCCGTGTGCGCCGCCGGCGGGGGCCGCCCGCGTAGCGGGTCCGGTCGGCGCGTGTGCCGTTGCCGGCGACGCGGTTCCACTCTCGCCAGAAGAAAACGACGCACACAACATGCATCGTTTGTGCGTCGTAATATGGAGGCATGCGAAGCGAGAGGAACCTCGGGGGAGAGGCGGACGAGCGTCCCGCGGGCGCGCTGACCACCGGGGAGGTGGCACGGCGGCTGGGCGTGGCGCCGACCACCGTCCGTTCGTGGGACCGGCGCTACGGGCTCGGTCCCCGGGAGCACACCGGTGGCCGCCACCGCCGCTGGGCGGCGGGCGACATCGCTCGCCTCGAGCGGATGTGCGCCCTGACGGCGACCGGCATGGCGCCCGCCGAGGCCGCGCGCCTGGCCCTCAGCGGCACGGACGCGCGGCCGCCGCGCGAGGCCGTCGCCACCCCGGTGCGGCCGGCGGGCCCACAGCGCGGGCGGGCCGGCTCCGGCATGCGGCTGGGCGACGTCCGCCATGAGTGCAAGGGAGTGGCTCGCGCGGCCCTGCGCCTCGACGCCCCCGCGCTCGACACGCTCCTGAGCGAGACCATCGCGGCGCACGGCCTGGTCACGGCCTGGACGGAGGTCATCATGCCCACGCTGCAGGCCGTCGGCCGCAAGTGGGAGACCTCGGGGGAGAGGTACGTCGAGGTCGAGCACTTCCTGTCCTGGCACGTCTCCGGCGCACTGCGGCGCCACGCCCCGCCCGTGGCCGCGGACCGGCCCGGCGCGACCACGGTGCTGGCCTGCGTGCCCGCGGAGAACCACACGCTGCCCCTGGAGGTGCTGGCCGCCGCCCTGGCCGAACGGGGCCTCCCGGTCCGCATGTTCGGCGGCGCCCTGCCCGTCGAGTCGCTCGTGGCCGCCGTGCGCAGGACCGGGCCGGCCGCGGTGGGGCTGTGGGCGCAGTCCCGGACCACGGCCAGCCGACCGCTCGCCCAGCACGTGTCGGCCCTCGAGTGGGGGGTCCGCGGCGCGCGCAGGAGGCCGGTCGTCCTGACGCTCGGTCCGGGCTGGGCGGGGCAGACCACCTCGGGGCTGCCGCATCCGGCCGGGCTGGCGGAGGCCGTCCGGACGGTGGAGGCGGCCGTGAACCGGTGAGCGGGGGATCCGCTCGGGGCCGGGCCGTGGTGGCGCCTGGCATCACCGGACGCGACGTGCTCGGCTGGACGCCGTGCGTGTTCGGCGCCCTCGTGTCGAAGAGAGCCGGAGGAAGAGGAAGATGAGCCGTCACCCCCGTCGTGTCGCGGACACCGTCGTCATCGGAGCGGGTCTCGCGGGCCTGGCCTGCGCCCTGGACCTGTGCCGCGCCGGACGGCGGGTGGCGCTGCTGGAGGCGTCCGACGCGGTCGGGGGCCGGATGCGCACCGACCGGCGGGACGGGTTCCTGCTGGACCGCGGGTTCCAGGTGGTGAACACCTCGTACCCCCAGTTGAAGCGGCGCCTGGACCTGCGGGGTCTGCGGCTGAGGCCGTTCACCCCGGGCTTCGTGGCGCACACCTCGGCGGGCCCCGTCCGCCTGACGGACCCCACGCGGCGGCCGTCGGCGGCGGGGGATCTGGTGCCCGGCCGGGCACTGCCCGCCCGGGACCTGGCCGCCATGACCGCACTGACCGCGCGGGACGCCCTCGCCCCCGTCCGCCTCCTCAAGCACGGCGCGGACCGGTCCACCGCCGACGCCCTCACGCGCGCCGGGGTGTCGGCGCAGACGGTCACCGAGATCCTGCGGCCCTTCCTGTCGGGGGTGTTCCTGGAAGACCGGCTGGAGACCTCCGCCCGGTTCTTCCACCTGGTCTGGCGGAGCATGGTCCGGGGGACGCTCTGTCTGCCCGCGGACGGCGTCGGCGCCGTGCCCGCTCGCCTGGCACAGCGCCTGCCAGGTGAGGTTCTCCGGCTGGAGACGCCCGTCGCCGCCGTCACCGCCTCGGGCGTGCTGCTGGACGACGGCTCCGAAATGCCGGCCGCCACCGTCGTCGTGGCGACGGACGCGGCCGCCGCCGCCCGCCTGCTGCCGGGCCTGGCCGTGCCGGACAGCCGGACGGTCACCACCTACTACCATGCCGCCGAACGCACCCCACTGGCCGAGCCGACCCTGGTGGTGGACAGCTTTGGGGAGGTGCTGAACACCTGCGTGCTGACCGAGGCGGCCCCCACCTACGCACCGCCGGGCACCGCGCTGATCTCCACGTCCGTGCTCGGCGAGGACCGGCCCGGCGTGGCCGAGGCCGCGCTCCGCCGCCTGGCCGGGCTGTACGGCACGGACACGAGCGGCTGGCGTCGGATCGCCGCCTACACCGTCCGGGGCGCCCTGCCGGCCATGCGGCCCCCGTGGCCGCTGAGCCGCACCACACGGCTGTCCGCGGCCAGATACGTGTGCGGGGACCACCGGGCGACCGGCTCCGTGCAGGGCGCGCTGGCCTCGGGCACGCGGGCCGCCCGGGAGGTTCTCACCGACCTGGACCGCGCATGACGGCCGGCCTGACGGCCCGTGCCGCATCCAGCGGCCGCCGCCACCCGGAAGAGGAGGCGAGAGGCAACGCCTCGACTGACCTTCGCGATCGGGAGTGCGATGTGAAACTCGACGGCGCGCGCGTGCTGGTGGCCGGCGCGACCGGTACGCTCGGCGGCGCCCTCGTCGCCGAACTGGCCGACCGTGGCGCCCGGCTGACGCTTGCCGGACGCGACCCGGTGCGCCTCGTGCGCGCGGCCCGGGCGTATCCCGGAACTCCGGCCGTCGTCTTCGACGCCTACGACCCCGACTCCTGCGCCCGCGCCGTGCACGGCGCGGCGGCCGGAATGGGCGGGCTCGACGCGGTCGTCACGGCCTTCGGAACGGTCGCGTTCGGCCCGGCGGCCGAGGTCGGTGACGAGATCGCGGAACACCTCGTCGCCGTCAACGTCCTGGCACCCGCCGCCTTCTTCCGCGCCGCGCTCACCGTCATGGAACCCGGTTCCACGATCGCCGCCTTCACCGGCGTGGTCGCGCAGCGCCCGCAGCCGGGGATGGCCGACTACAGCGCCTCCAAGGCCGCGCTGAGCGCCTGGCTGGCCGCCGCGCGCCGCGAGGCCGGGGCGCACGGCATCCACGTCCTGGACATCTGTCCCGGGCACCTGGAAACGGGCTTCGCCGACCGGGCCGTGGCGGGCACGGCCCCGCCGACGCCTCCCGGAGGCGACCCGCTGCGCGTCGTCGCCGCCGTGGCCGACGCGATGGAGGCGGACGCCGAACTCCTGCGCAGCGCCGCGGACGGGACCCCCGTCGTCGAACGGCGCGCCCGGTGAGCCGGTCCTCCAGCCCTCGCGACACCGCATCCGACGTGGTCATCGTCGGTGGCGGCGCGGCCGGGCTCAGTCTCGCCCACCGGCTGACGGAACCCGGCTCCCCCACCCTCACCCTCGTCGAGGCACCGGACGGCCCCCGGCGTCCTGCCGAGCGGACCTGGTGCTACTGGGACCGCGGGAACGGCCAGTTCGAGCAGGCGGTCACCGCCTCCTGGCACCGTCTGCGCGTCCACGGCACCGACGGCCGCCCGGTTATCGTGGACCCGGCGCCGCTGCGCTACCGGATGCTCCGCTCCACGGACGTCGAACAGCTGGTGCACACCCGACTGGCCGGCACGCCAGGCGCCCGTGTCCTGCGCGCGACCGCGGACACGGTGCGCAACACGGCCGACGGCGCGGAGGTCCGGTGCACGACCCCGGACGGCCGGACGCTGACACTCCGCGCCCGCCACGTCTTCGACTCCCGCCCGCGCCCCACGCCGCCACCGGCCCGGACGCGGCTGCTGCAGCACTTCCGCGGCTGGTTCGTACGCACCGAGGGCGAGGCCTTCGACCCCACGGTCGCCGACCTGATGGACTTCCGGGTTCCGCAGCCGCCCCACGGGCTCGCCTTCGGCTACGTCCTGCCCCTCACGCCGAACCGAGCCCTCGTCGAGTACACGGAGTTCTCCCGGAGCCCGCTGAGCACGAGCGCGTACGAGGTGGCGCTGGCCCACTACTGCCGCGACGTCCTGGGGCTCGGTGCCGTCACCGTGGAGTCGGCGGAGCAGGGCGTCATCCCCATGACCGACGCGCGCTTCGCCCGTCAGGCCGGCCCCGCCGTCTTCAGGATCGGGGCCGCGGGTGGTGCCACCCGCCCGTCGACCGGCTACACCTTCGCCGCCGTGCAGCGGCAGAGCCGGGCCATCGCCGCCGGCCTGCGCGCGGGCCGCGCCCGCGCGTTCCCGCCCCACGGCAGGCGCGCGTTGGCCATGGACGCCGTGCTGCTGCGGGCCCTGGACACCGGTCGCCTCGACGGCCCCGACTTCTTCACCCGCCTGTTCCGCCGTGTGCCCGCCGAACGCCTGCTGCGCTTCCTCGACGGCGACACGTCGCCGTGGGAGGAGTGGGGTGTCGGCCTGCGGACCCCGGTGGGCCCTATGCTCCGGACCGTCGTCGAACTCCCCTTTCTCCCGCACCGCTTCCCCACCGCCCCGCGCACCGCGCACCGAACCGGAGACGACCACCGATGACACTGCTGCGCGACCACGACCTGGCCCGCGCCTTCGACCACGCCGCGCACACCTACGACCGCCTCACGGCGCTCAACCCCGGCTACCGCTCGGATCTCCTCCGCTCGGCACGCCGGCTGCGCCTGCCCCGGAACGGCGCCGGGGCGCACGTGCTGGACCTGGGCTGCGGTACCGGAGCCTCCACCCGGGCGCTCCTGCGGGCGGCGCCGCGCGCGCGGATCACGGCCGTCGACGCCTCGCCGGGCATGCTGCGGCGGGCTCTGGCGAAACCGTGGCCGGCCACGGTGCGTTTCCGGCATCTGCGCGCCGAGGAGGCGGCGACGGCCGGTGAGGGGCCGTACGACGCGGTGTTCGCCGCCTACCTGTTCCGCAACGTCACGGACCCTGACGACGTGCTGCGGACGGCCCGGTCCCTGTTGCGGCCGGGCGGCCGACTCGCCGTCCACGAGTACAGCCTCAGCGGCTCCGCTCCCCACCGGGCACTGTGGACGGCCGTGTGCCGCGGCGTGATCATCCCCGCGGGCACGCTCGGCGGCGACGGCGCGCTCTACCGCCACCTGTGGCGCAGCGTCCTCGACTTCGACACCGTGCCCGCCTTCTGCGCGCGGCTGGCGGACGCGGGGTTCACCGGCGTGCGCGCCGTTCCCGTCGCCGGATGGCAGACCGGCATCGTGCACACCTTCCTCGCGCGCAACGAGGCCGCTTTGGCAGCGGAGGCGGACCGGTGAGCGCCTCCCCCCGGGCGGCCCGACGGGGCCGCGACCGCAGAGCCGAGATCATCAGGCCCGCCGCCGGCCGGGACCGCTTCGCCCCCGAGGACGCCCCGGGCCTCGCCGTGGTCGGTGGGGGCATCGCCGGGCTCGCGGCGGCCACCCTGTTGGCGGAGCGCGGGGCCCGCGTCACCCTCTACGAGGGCCAGAGCACGCTCGGCGGCCGTCTCGCGGGGTGGCCCACGCGCCTCGCGGACGGCTCCGAGGCGACCATGAGCCGCGGCTTCCACGCCTTCTTCCGCCAGTACTACAACCTGCGCGGCCTGCTGCGGCGGACCGACCCCGGGCTCGACCGGCTCCGGCCGCTGCCCGACTACCCGCTCCGGCACAGCGGCGGGCTCACCGACAGCTTCGCAAGCGTCCCGCGCACCCCACCGCTGAGCGCGCTCGGATTCGTCGCCCTGAGCCCCACCTTCGGCTGGCGCGACCTGGCGGCCATGGCCCCCCGGGCCGCGCTCCCCCTCCTCGACGTCCGCGTGCCCGAGGTCTACGAGCGCTTCGACGGCCTGAGCGCGACGGCGTTCCTGGAGCGCGTGCGTTTCCCCGAGGCCGCGCACCACCTGGCCTTCGAGGTGTTCTCGCGCAGCTTCTTCGCCGATCCCCGCGAACTGTCCGCCGCGGAACTGCTGCTGATGTTCCACATCTACTTCCTCGGTTCCGCCGAGGGCCTGCTCTTCGACGTGCCCACCGAGCCCTTCCCCCAGGCCCTGTGGGAGCCGCTCGGGGCCTACCTCCGGCGTCTGGGAGCCGACCTGCGCACCGGCACCCCGGTGCGCGGCCTCCACCTCGGGGCCGGCGGGGGAGTGGAGGTGCTGACCGACGGCGGTGTCGACCACCACGAGGCCGCGGTGCTCGCCCTCGACCCCGCGGCGCTGCGGGCGCTCGTCTCCGTCTCACCCGGCCTCGGCACCCCGGCCTGGCGCGACGACGTCGAGGCCATGAGGACCGCGCCTCCCTTCCTCGTCTCCCGGCTCTGGCTCGACCGGCCGGTCGCCGCCGACCGCCCGGGTTTCCTCGGCACCAGCGGCTACGACGGCCTCGACAACATCAGCGTCCTGGACCGCTACGAGGGGGAGGCCGCTCGCTGGGCCGCGCGGACCGGCGGCTCGGTGGTGGAACTGCACGGCTACGCCGCGACCGGTCCCCGGGAGGCCGTCCGGGAGCGCCTCGTCGACGGCCTGCGCCGCGTCTACCCGGAGACGGAGCGCGCCGGGCTCGTGGACGCCCGGCACGAGTGGCGTGCCGACTGCCCCCTCTTCCCGGTCGGTTCCCACGCCCGGCGGCCGGCCGTGGCCACCCCCGACCCGCGGGTGACGCTGGCCGGTGACGCGATCCGCTGCGACCTGCCCGTGGCGCTCATGGAACGCGCCGCCACGACCGGGTTCCTGGCGGCCGGCGCGCTGCTCGCCCGCTGGGGTGTGCGCGGCCAGACGCTGTGGACGGTCCCGAGGACGGGCCGCTCACGCGCGCTGCGGGCCCTCGGCAGGCTCGCGGACCGCCGGGGCCCTGACGAGCGCGGCGTACCGGACCCCGTGGGCTGAGGGGGCCGGGCCGGGCCGACCGCCCGGCCCCCTCAGCCCGGGAACCGTCCCCTGCTGCGCAGCGCCCAGCGCCGCTCCGCGTAGGCGAGGTCGTCGCGCCACAGCCGCCCGGCCGTCCGCCGCATCAGCGGCCGCAGCGCGGGCGCGGCGGCCCGGGCCAGGGCGAAGCCGCGTCGCCCGGAGGCGGCGACGACCGCCTCCACGACGGCGGTCCTCGGCTGCTCGGCGGCGTCGCCGGTCAGCGGCGTGGCGTGCGTCTCCACCACTGACGTGGCCCCCTCGCCCTCCGTGATGCGCATGACGACGGTCCGGGGCCCGGGAGCTGTGAACTCGGCCCGGACCGGAACCACCAGACGGCCGGTCACCCGGAAGGAGACGTCGACGACGAAGACGTCGTCCTCCTCACCCCGCGGCGGCCGGGCCACCGTCAGGTCCACGAACGAGTACGGGTGGAACCACGCGCCGTGCCACGGGTCCAGCCGGTTGGCGACCACGTCCTCGGGCTCGCAGCGGCCGGCCGCCGTGAAGACGGCGTCCACCCCCCGGTCCGGCTCCGGCCGCGCGGGCACCACGGGCCGCTCCGACGGTTCCTCGCCGCCGATCGCGTCCAGCCGCACCCACACCAGCACGCCGTCGTCGTGGACCGGGTACGGCTCCCACCCGGCGAAGGCGCCGCCGTCCAGGGCCAGCCCGTGCCAGTGGCACACCAGCGTGCCGCACACCACCCGGCTCTCCCGCAGCGGCGCACCGAGATGCGGGCAGGCGCCCGGGCCCGCGTGCAGGGCACCGGACTCCGAGCGCCACAGCACGATCTCGACGCCGCCCACCGTCCGGCCGCGGGGGCGGTCACCGGGGCGCACGTCCCGCGAGGCGCCGACGACGAACCAGTTGCCGGAGGGGCGCGCCGACGCCCGCTTGAGCGCGTCGGCGATCAGCGCCGGGCGTGCCGCTCGCCAGGTCGGCTCCTGCGCGGCCCAGCCGGTACCCCGACGACGCCGGAGCGGGGATGTCCAGCCCTTGGGGCGGAAACGATCCGATCGGCCGCTCACTTCACAGGCCCCTTCCACTGGAGTGCCGCGCCGCCCGCCCGGTGGGCCGGGTGCCCGGGGCGGCGTCGCCGCCGCCGGGCGGCCGCGACGCGGACGAGACCGGCCGCCGCCACGGCCGCCCGGCGCCCGCGCGGTACCACCGCGCGGCGGTGCAGCACGCTGTAGCCCTGGTCCGCGATCGCGTCGAGGATGCCGCCGTAGAGGGCGAACGCGGCGCGGATACACGGTCGGGTGAGCGGGTCGAGCATGGCGATGCCCGGTTCCGCCGCCCGGTACACCTTCCGCGTCAGGGCCTCGGCGGCGACGAGGGCCTGACGGATGCGGGGGTCGGTCCGGCCCGTGCGGCGGCTCCACTCCAGCAGCGGCCGGTCCACGCCGTGGGCGGCCAGCAGGTCCGCCGGCAGGTAGACGCGCCCCCGGTCCAGGTCCTCGCCCACGTCCCGGAGGAAGTTGGTGAGCTGGAACGCGACGCCGAGGTCGGCGGCGTGCGGTGCCGCCTCCTGGCGGGGGACGACGGTGCCGAGCACCGGCAGCATCTGCAGCCCGATCACGGCGGCCGAGCCGTGCATGTAGGACCGCAGGTCCTCGTAGGTCGGGTAGTCCGTCACGCTCAGATCGCTGCGCATCGACGTCAGGAAGTCGGCGAACAGCACGTGCTCGATGTCGTAGCGGGCCGCGGTGTCGGCGACGGCGCGCACCACGGGCTCGTCGCCCACGCCGGTGCGCAGCCCGTGGGCGAGGTCGCTCTCCAGACGCAGCAACAGCCGGTCGCGCTCGTCCGGCGTCCGGCGCCGGTCGAGGTCGTCCACGATGTCGTCCGCCCAGCGGGCGAAGCCGTACAGGGCGTGCACGGCGGAGCGCCGCTCCACCGGAAGCAGCCGGGTCGCCAGGAAGTAGGTCCTGCCGTGCCGGGCGTTGAGCCGCCGGCACCGGGTGTAGGCCGCCCGCAGGGCGGGGTCGGTGATGCCGGCGGCGTCCAGTTCACGACGGGTCATGCGCGCCTTCCGGGGTCGAGGCGGGGGTGCGGGCGCCGTGCGGTGGCGGGCAGGGGCGCGTGGGACGACGCATCCGAACCCCGCCGGTCACGCGCTCGGCGGCGAGCTTGCCGCTGATGAGCACCGGCGGCACGCCGACGCCGGGTGTGGTGCCGCAGCCGGCCAGGACGACGTTCTCCACGCCGCGCACGAGGTTGCGGGGACGGAACGGGCCGGTCTGGGCGAAGGTGTGCGACACCGAGAAGGGGCTGCCCGCGGCGTGCCCCTGTGCCGCCCAGTCGAGCGGCGTCACGAGCAGCTCGTCCTGGACGCTGTCGGCGAACCCGTGGAGGCCCCGGCGCTCCAACTCCGCGACCAGGCTGTCGCGGTAGCGCGGCCCCAGGTCACGCCACGCGGCGGCGGAGGGACCGACGGCGGTGTTGGGACAGGGCGCCAGCACGTAGTGGAGGTGCCGCCCCGGCGGCGCCAGCCGCGGGTCGTGCGCGGTGGGCCGGGTGATCAGGAACGAGGGGTCGCTCATGAGCCGTCCCGAGCGGGTCAGCTCCTCGAAGGTGCGCTCCCACGCGTCCCCGAAGGACAGGGTGTGGTGGGCGAGGCCAGGCCAGGTGCGATCCGTTCCGGCGTGCAGGATGACGGCCGAGGGCGAGTACCGCAGGGGCACGGGGCGCTTCGGAGCCCGCCCCAGGAGCCGGTGGGCCGTCGGCAGTTCACAGGTCAGCACCACGGCGTCGCAGGGGATCCGCTCGCCCGAGGCCAGTCGGACGGCGCGGACCCGGCCCACCGATCTCTCCAGCTCGGTGACCTCGGACGACCAGCGGAACCGGGCGCCCGCGGACTGTGCCGCGTTCGCCATCCCCCGGGGCAGGGCGTGCACGCCCCCCTGGGGGAACCAGACGCCGGCCACGGTGTCCATGTACGCGATCACCGCGTAGGCCGCGAGGGCCCTGGCCGGGGCCACCCCGGCGTACAGGGCCTGGAAGGAGAAGACGCGGCGCAGCCGGGGATCGGCGAGGAAGCGGCCGATGCGCCGGTCGAGCCGTCCGAAACCGCCCAGCGCGGCCAGGCGCGCCAGGTCGGGGTGCAGCAGGCGCAGGGGCGAGTCGAAGTTCGTGTCGACGAACCGGCGCATCTGGGCCCGGTACAGCTTCCCCAGCCAGACGCGCAGCTCACGGTAGCCCGCAGCCTCCGCGGGGCCGGCGAACCGCCTGACCTCGGCCTCCATCGCCCCGCCGTCGGTGTGGACGTCGAGCGAGCTCCCGTCCGCGAACCGGGCCCGGTAGGCGGGGTGCAGGGCGGTCAGCTCCACGTGACGGTCGAGGCTGTCGCCCACGGCCGCGAACGCCTCCTCGGCCAGGTGCGGCATGGTCAGTACCGTGGGCCCGGTGTCCAGTTCGTAGCCCCCCAGACGCCGGTGTCCGGCCCGGCCGCCCGGTCCGGCGTCCCGTTCGACGACCGTCACCGCGCGGCCCGCGCCGAGCAGGTGCAGGGCGCAGGCGAGCCCGGACAGGCCGGCGCCCACCACGACCACGTGGTCCGTCGGACCCGTCACCGTCCTCATGCCGCCTCCCCGGTGTGCTCCGGGGCCACGCCCGAGGCCCGTTCGACGAGCGCGGCGAACTCCCGCCGTACGACGGGCCCGGCGCCCGTCCCGCCGAAGTGCCGCACGCTCTCCGCGGCCAGCCGCCTGATCTTCGCCTCGACGGCGGACCGCGCCCCGCCGCGCTCCAGGGCGCCACGCATGCGCCGTACCGCGTCGTCCGACAGGGGCGGCGGCTCGCCGGGCGAGAGGTCGGCCGCGGTCGCGTGGTCGCCGGAGTCCTCGGCCAGTTTGAGGCCGATGGCGAGCAGACAGGTGAGCTTGCACGACCGGAGGTCGTCGTCGGACGGCTTGCCCGTCAGCGCCGGATCGCCGAACGTGCCGATGAGATCGTCGCGGAGCTGGAAGGCCAGCCCGGCACACCGTCCGGCGCGGCGCAGCGCCTCCAGGGTCCGCGCGTCGGCGCCGGCCAGGACCGCGCCCAGGGCCAGGGGCCGCTCGACGGTGTAGAGCGCGCTCTTGAGGGTGGCGATGGTCAGGGCCTCGTCGGCGTCCGCGGCCCCGATGGCCTGGGCCCGGACGTCCCGGTACTGTCCGGCGACCATCTCGGTGCGCATCTCCTGCCACTCGCGGTGCAGGCGCTGACCGCAGGGTGTCCCCAACGCCGTCTCGGCCAGCAGATCGTCCGCCCAGGCCAGCGCCAGGTCCCCGGCCAGCACGGCGGCGGACGTCGCGAACGCCCCGGCCGGGCCGGACATCCGGGCGGCCCGGTGCAGGCGGGCGAGGTCGACGTGCATCGCCGGTCCGCCCCGGCGCAGCGGTGAACCGTCCATCACGTCGTCGTGGATGAGGGCGCAGGCCTGCAGGAGTTCGAGGGCCGCGCCCGTACGCAGAACCGCCGTGGCGTCCCCCGAACCGCCGGCGGCCCGCCAGCCGGACCACACGAACGCGGTGCGCAGCCGTTTGCCCCCGCCCCGCACGAAGGCGGTGACCCGCTCGGCGACGTCGCGGGCGAAGACCGGATCCGTGTCGCGGGCCAGGCTCAGCCGCTCGTCGAGGACGTGGCCGAGTTCCGCCTCGGCGGCCCGGATGGCGTCACGGGCGGTGAGCGGACCGTCGACCGGCCTGACCGGTTCGGCCGCGGTGGGCCGCAGTACCAGCATGCACAACCCCTTTTCACTCTCGGTCACCTGCACACCTGTGCTTCTGTCGCGTGCCCCTGGGCGGATGCGCTGACGACGGCCCGGCGCGCGGCTCGTCGCCGGGGACGTTCGGGCACGGAGCCCGGGGACGCCGGGGCGCGGCGAACGCCTCGGCCGGTCTCGTATGCCCCGGCGCGGGGGTGCGGCCGACGTGGTGGGCGGAGCGGAGGAGCGGGGGCTGAGCTGGTCGCCGAGGTGCCGGTGCACGGGGCGTTCCTCCTCAGTCGCGACCACGGGCGTGCCGGTCCCGTCAGCGGGGCGGGCACGCGCCGGGGGTCGAGCGAGGCGGGCACGTCGAGCCGCGGGGGCCGCACGCCGCGTGCACGGAGCGGTGCGTACACGCGGGGCGGTCGGCGGCTGCGGTGTGCCACGGTTGCTCACAGATCGTAGCGCTCGCCGGGGATGTCCGGCGTGAGGACACGGTGGGGCGCGTGTCCCGGCCGGGCCCCGGCGGCCACGGGGGCGCGGTGATCCGCGTCCGGCTGCATCCGCTCAGCGCATTCCGGTCGAAAGCGGGTCATGAAGCTGCGAAACGAACTCCCCGTCGACCATCACCTCGCGACCGTCTACCGCTACGGTGCGGCCTTCTGCGGGCTCGTCCTGCTCGTCTTCGCCGGCCTCGGCTTCGCGGACGCCCTCAGCTCCTTCGACACCTCGGGCGACACGATCGCGGGCATGACCACCAACGTGGCCCTCAGCGTCATCTCCACGGTGGTCGGGCTCGCGCTGCTCGTCGGCGCCGCCGTCGGCGGCAACTTTGCCTCCACCCTCAACATGGTGGTGGGCGGACTCTTCGTCCTCAGCGGGCTCGCCCACATCTTCATCCTGGACACCTCCGCCAACGTCCTCGACTTCGGCATGACCAACGTGATCTTCAGCTTCGTCATGGGGCTGCTCATCGCGACGTTCGGCATGTACGGCCGGGTCTCCAGCAAGCTCTCGCACGACAACCCGTACTGGCGCCGACGGCACGCGGAACAGGTGGTCCGGGCGCGGGCCGCCATGATCCAGGCGGCGGAACCGCACGCGCTTCCCCGGAAGCAGGCCCGCCCTCTGCCGTCGGACGGGGGCGAGGGGCCCGACGACGTCCGCCGGGCGATCGGGTGACGCCGTGCGACGACGTGTGCCGGGCGGCCCCGAACGGGCGCTGCGCCGCCGGCCGGGGTGGGAGACGCCGTCCGGGGCCCGTACGACAATGGGCACCATGAAGCTGACGAAGCAGGGGCACGCATCCGTACGACTGGAACGTGAAGGCCGCACCCTCGTCATCGACCCGGGAGGCTTCAGCGAACCGGACGCGGCGGTGGGCGCCGAGGCCGTCCTCGTCACCCACGAGCATCCGGACCACTTCGACGAACAGCGGCTGCGCGCCGCGCTGGAGGCCAACCCGGCCGCCGAGATCTGGACGCTGCGCAGCGTCGCGGAGCAGCTCTCGGCGGCGTTCCCCGGGCGGGTGCACACGGTCGGGCACGGGGACGCCTTCGAGGCCGCGGGCTTCGCGGTCGAAGTGCACGGGGAACTGCACGCCGTCATCCACCCGGATCTCCCGCGCATCACCAACGTCGGCTTCCTCGTGGACGGGGCCGAGGGCGCCGTCTTCCACCCCGGCGACGCACTGACCGTCCCCGGGCGTGCCGTCGAGACCCTGCTCCTGCCGCTGCAGGCGCCGTGGAGCAAGCTCTCGGAGGTCGTCGACTACGTGCGTGAGGTGGCACCGCGCCGGGCCTACGACGTGCACGACGGGCTGCTCGCGGATCCGGGCTTCCAGGTGTACGGGCGCATGCTGGGCCCCGCGGGCCCCGGCATCGGCGACACCGAGCACGTCCGGCTGGCTCCCGGGCAGTCCGCTCGCGTGTGAGCGCTGTCGGTGCCGCCCGGTAGGTTGGGCACCATGGCTACGCGCATCGCCACCTGGAACATCAACGGGATCAACCCCCGCATCGAGCGGCTCACGGCCTGGCTGGAGGCCACCGGGCCGGACGTGCTGTGCCTGCAGGAGCTCAAGTGCACGGCCGAGCAGTTCCCCGCCGAGACGCTGCGGGAGCTCGGCTACGAGGCGGCCGTGCACGCGGACGGCCGGTGGAACGGCGTGGCCGTCCTCTCCCGGGTCGGCGTCGAGGAGCCGGTCACGGGGCTGGCCGGCGGGCCCGAGTTCGAGGGCAAGCAGGAGCCGCGCGCCGTGTCCGCCGTGTGCGCGGGCGTGCGGGTGTGGTCCGTTTACGTGCCCAACGGCCGCGAGGTCTCCCACCCGCACTACGCCTACAAGCTGCGGTGGCTGGAGGCGCTCCACGCGGTCGCCGGGCAGGAGGCGGGCGGCGAGCGGCCGTTCGCCATTCTGGGAGACTTCAACATCGCCCCCACCGACGAGGACGTGTGGGACATCACCCAGTTCGAGGGGGCGACGCACGTGACCGAGGCCGAGCGGGCCGCCCTCGCGGCCCTGCGGTCGGCCGGGCTCGACGACGTCTACCCGCGGCCGCTCAAGTACGACGTGCCGTTCACGTACTGGGACTACCGCCAGCTCTGCTTCCCCAAGAACCGGGGGATGCGGATCGACCTCGTCTACGGCAACGCGCCCTTCCGCGCGGCGGTCAAGGACGCCTACGTGGACCGCGAGGCCCGCAAGGGCAAGGGCCCCTCCGACCACGCCCCGGTCGTGGTGGACCTGGAGTTGGGCGCCGGGTAGGTCCCGCGGTCCGCGTGCCGCTGGTGTGACACAGCGGGCGAGTGGGACCCTTGGCCCATGAACATCTCCTTCCTGGACAACTGGCGCAAGCGACACGGTCCGGCGCGCGGTGTGGCGGTGTTCGGCTCCCCCGAACCCGACCCCGAGGGGATCGCGGGGCTGCTCGCCGAGGCGGAACTGCTGCGCGGGCAGGCGGCCCAGCACGGGGTGCGGCTGGACGACAGCCCGGCGTCACTGGAGGCGCTCGACCAGCTGCTGCCGCGGTGGCGCGACGACCCGGAGACGATGAGCTGGCTGGGCAACGACGCGGGGCTGTACCTGGGCACGGTGCTCGTGCGCACGGTCCCCGGCGCGTGCTGGCAGGTGTGGCCCAACGGCCACCCGGTCGTACGGCTCGCCTCGGGGCGCGAGGTCGACGTCGTCGCCGTCGGCCACGACTGGGCCAGCGCCGGGACGCCCGAGCTGTCGCAGAGCTACGCCGAGGCGGCCGAGTCCTGAGCGTCGCCCTGCGGAGCGGGGGCGGGCGTCCGGGCCGCGCGCGTGACGTCGCCGACCAGCTCCACGACGTCCGGCCCGTACGCGGCGTCGTTGACGACCTTGAGCAGCAGGCAGAACGTGCCGTCGGCGCCGTGCTTGCGGGCCAGGCGCAGGTGGTGCCGGACCAGGTACCGGGCGGCCGCCTGGTTCGCGACGGCCGTCTGGCCGCAGAACAGGAACACCGGCCGCTGCCCGGACTCGGCCGTCAGCCGGGCCAGCAGGACGTGTGCCGTGCGGCCCTTCTCCCAGCCGTACCGCTCTCCGCCGACGGTGATCACGCCGTGGTCCGGCTCGCCGAACTCCACCGTGTTGACGTGCACTCCGGGCAGCAGGACCGAAAGGTGCGCCTCCATGCGGGGGTTGGACACGGGCCCGCCGATGCAGAACTCCGCCCGCTCGCCGAAACCCTGCCGCGCGTCGTCGGCGGGGAGCACCTGGACGCCCGCCCGGCAGTCCTTGATCAGTGAGGACAGCTCCAGCAGGGCGAGCGCGTCGGCGCGGGCCACGGCACCCGCCTTCCCGGCGTCCCGGTTGACGACCAGTGCGCATTCGGCGTTGTCCGGAAGCCCGAGGAAGCGCTGTCTGCGCCGCAGCGTCCGGCGCCACAGGAAGGTGCGGAAGAACCAGCCGAGCGCCGCGCCGATTCCGGTGGCGGCCAGGCCCAGTACGAGGTCGCGCAGGGAGTCGTCCATGGGGAGTGAGCTTAGGCCGTTCGGGTGAGGCCGGACCCCTCCGCGTCCCCACCGCGCGGCCACCGCCGTCCCGTCCCGAGCCCGTGGCTGCCGCCAGGAGCGGCCCCTGTCCGCGCCGCGTGGTTGTATGGGCACATGATCGACGACGTGCTGACAGCCGGAGTAGAGGCGGCCATCCGCAAGGCCGCCGCAGAGGAGATCATGCCGCGCTGGCGGCAGCTCGCCGACCACGAGATCACCCAGAAAGCGGGCCCGCACGACCTGGTGACCATCGCCGACCGGCGGGCCGAGGCCCATCTGGCCGAAGCCCTGCCGCCGTTGCTGCCCGGCTCGGCTTTCGTCGGCGAGGAGGGCGTGCACGCGGACGCCGCCTCGCTGGACGCGCTGCGCGGTGACGCCCCCGTGTGGATCGTCGACCCGGTCGACGGCACCCGGCAGTTCGTCCGCGGAGAGGACGGCTTCTGCACCCTCGTCGCCCTCGCCCACCGCGGTGAGTTGCTGGCCTCGTGGACGTACGCGCCCGCGCGGGACCAGTTGGCCGTCGCCCGGCGTGGGGCCGGGGCCACGCTCGGCGGCCACAGGCTGGAGGCCGGTTCGCCGCGGCCCGGTGCCGACCTGCGGGTGGCCACGGACCACCCCGACTTCGTCGACGGGGAGCGTCGGCGCTCCCTGCTCGGCCTGCGCACCGACGGCATCCAGGCGCGCCCCTGCGGATCGGCCGGGCTGGAGTATCTGAACGTGGCCACGGGCCGGTTGGACGCCATCGCCTTCACCTGGGAGAACGCCTGGGACCACGCCGCCGGGCTGCTGCTCGTGGAGGAGGCGGGCGGCGCACAGGCCACCCTCGCCGGGGAGCCCTTCGCGGTGGCCGGGGGCAACGCCCTGCCGTTCGCGGCGGCTCGGGACGAGGAGACGCTGCGGCGTATCCTCTCCTTGCTGGCAGGCCCGCGCGCGGGAGACTGACCACCTCGAGGGTGAGGGAGAGCCGACGTGCCGTCCATGCGTGACGCCGTGGTGGTGGGGGCGGGGCCCAACGGGCTGACCGCCGCCGTGGAACTGGCCCGCAGGGGGCACTCGGTCGAGGTCTTCGAGGCGGCCTCCGCCGTGGGCGGCGGTGCCCGCACGGAAGAGCTGACACTCCCCGGCTTCCGGCACGACCCCTGCTCGGCCGTACATCCCATGGGCGCGGGCTCCCCTGCCTTTTTGGACATGCCGCTGGCGCGGCACGGCCTCACGTGGCTGCACCCCGGCATCGCCCTCGCGCACCCCTTCCCCGACGGCACGGCCGCCACCCTGACGGGGTCGGTGGGGGAGACGGCGATGTCCTTCGGGCCCCGGGACGCCGGTGTCTACCGGAGGCTCATGGCACCGTTCGTGGGCCGCTGGGACAGCCTGGCGGGGGACTTCCTGCGGGTCCCGTGGGACGGGCCACCACGCGATCCGGTCACCCTCGCCCGCTTCGGGGTGCTCGGCCTCCAGCCCGTCGCGTGGCTGACGCGGCGCTTCCACGACGAGGGGGCCAAGGCGCTGCTCTCCGGGCTCGCCGCCCACGTCATGGCGCCGCTCGGCACCATCGCCACGGCCGGGGTCGCCCTGGTCTTCGCGCTCGCCGCGCACGAACACGGCTGGCCGATCGCCCGCGGCGGCTCCCAGGCCATCTCCGGCGCCCTGGCCGGCCATCTGCGCGAGCTGGGCGGCGTCGTGCACACGGACTTCGAGGTCCGGCGGCTGGACGAGCTGCCGCCCGCGCGGGCGTACCTGTTCGACACCTCGCCCACCGCCCTCGCCCGCATCGCTGGGCTGGGCCGCGCCTTCGAGCACTTCCGCTACGGGGCCGCGGCCTTCAAGGTCGACTACGCGTTGGACGGGCCGGTGCCGTGGACGGCCCCACAGGCCCGCCGCGCCGGGACGGTCCATCTCGGGCCCTACCGCCGCGACATCGGCGCTGCCCTGCGGGCGCCCGTCCAGGGCCGGGCGCCAAAGGAGCCGTTCCTCATCGTGTCCCAGCCCACCGCCGTCGACCCGACCCGGGCGCCGGAGGGCAAGCACGTGCTGTGGGTCTACGGTCATGTGCCGCACGGCTGGGACGGCGACCTCACCGGGGCGATGGAGCGGCAGATCGAGCGCTTCGCCCCCGGCTTCCGCGACCTGGTGCTGGCCCGTGCCGTGTCCGGCCCGGCCGAACTGGCCGCCCGCAACGCCAACTACGTGGGCGGCGACATCGCCTGCGGGGCTTTCACCGGGCTTCAGACGCTGCTGCGCCCCCGGCTCGCCAAGGTGCCCTACGCGACACCGCACCCGGCCGTCTTCCTGTGCTCCTCGGCCACCTGGCCGGGCCCGGGCGTACACGGCATGTCCGGCCACAACGCGGCCAGGGCCGTCTGGCGCCGTCTGCGCGCCCGGTAGGCCGGAGCCCGGCAGGCACGGCGCCGGGCGGCGGGCCGCCGACGCGGCCCTCAGGGCTCCGTCTCGTGCTCGATGTACCCCTCTCCGGTGTCGGAGTCCGCGGAGATCCGGTCCGCCGCGCGGCGCAGCCGCGGGTGCCGGGGCCGGGTCTGCTCGCCGACGGCCTCGCCGACCATGGCCCGCAGGGCGTCCCGCAGCCCGTGCAGGGGGTGGTGCCGTGCCGGTCCTGCTCCGGGGTCGGCGTACAGCTCGCGCAGCAGGGCCCAGCACATGACCATCAGCACGACGGCGAACGGCAGGGCCACCAGGATCGTGCCCGACTTGAGCGACTCCAGGCCGCCGGCGACCAGCAGCACCGCGGCCACGGAGGCCATGAGCACTCCCCAGGTGACGACGAGCCAGTTCCGCGGGTGCAGGGCGCCCCGGCTGGTGAGCGAACCCATGACCAGCGAGGCGGAGTCGGCGCTGGTCACGAAGTACGTCATCACGAGCAGCATCGCGACGACCGAGGTGATGGTGCCCAGCGGCAGGGCCTCCAGCAGGGTGAAGAGCGAGGCCTCCACCCCCTCCTCCAGCGGCGCGGACAGGTCCTTCTCGCCGGTGGAGTCCAGCCGCAGCGCACTGCCCCCCATGACGGAGAACCAGGCGATGCTGGCGCCGGAGGGCACGAGCAGAACGCCGACGAGGAACTCCCGCACCGTGCGGCCGTGGGAGATGCGGGCCAGGAAGGTGCCGACGAACGGCGCCCAGGACATCCACCAGGCCCAGTAGAAGATCGTCCAGGCGCCGAGCCAGCTCTCGTTGCCGAAGGCCCCGGTGCGCGAGGAGGTGACGAGCAGCTCCTGCAGATACGGGCCCACCCCGGCCGGGATCGCGTTCAGCACGTAGACGGTCGGGCCGACGACGAAGATGAACAGCATCAGCAGCCCCGCCATGACGATGTTGATGCTGCTGAGCCACTTGATGCCCTTGTGCAGGCCGGTGAACGCGGAGACCACGAACGCGGCGCCGAGCACGGCGATGACGGTCAGCTCCAGGCCCCGGGTGTCCTCGACGCCGGTGGTGATGTTCAGCCCCTTGGCGACCTGGAGAGCCCCGAGGCCCAGGCTCGTCGCCGTGCCGAAGACGGTGGCGAACACGGCGAGCAGGTCGATCCCGCGGCCCAGCGGCCCCTCGGCCCGGTGCTTGCCGATGAGCGGGACGAAGACGGAGCTGATCCGGTTGCCCCGGCCCTTGCGGAAGGTCGCGTAGCCGAGCGCCAGCCCGGTCACGCCGTAGATCGCCCACGGGTGCAGCGCCCAGTGGAAGTACGAGTACTCCAGCGCCGTCCGCTCGGCCTCCCCGCTGCGCGGCTGGATGTCGCCGAACGGCGGCGGGTCGAAGTAGTGGATGAGCGGTTCGCCGACCCCGTAGAACATCAGCCCGATGCCCATTCCGGCGCTGAACATCATGGCGATCCACGCCAGGTTCGTGAACTCCGGCTCGTCCTCGTCCCGGCCCAGTCGGATGCGGCCGTAGCGGCTCAGGGCGATGTAGACGCACAGCGCCAGGAACACGTTGGCGCTGATCATGAACAGCCAGCCGAAGTTCCTGAGCACCCACTCCAGAGACGTGGACGTCACGGAGGAGAAGGAGTCCTCGCCCAGCCAGGCCCAGACGACGACGCACAGGATCGCGACGACGCCGATGGTCACCACGCTCGTGTCCGGGGTCGGATCCTTGTGCGGCGGACCCATGTGGGTGTCCTGCGGAGGTGGCGAGGGTGGCGTCGTGTCCGTGCTCATAGCGTCTCAATACCAGAGCTATGGACCGTTTTGTCCGCCTGGCACGCCGTGTGCGATGGCCGCCGCCGCATCGTGCCCGATAGGGTCGTTCCTGGCGCGACTGCCCGTTCGAAAGCAAGGGACGACCCACATGAGCCAACCAGGGCGCGTGCTGATCGCCGCAGACAAGTTCAAGGGATCGCTGACGGCCGTCGAGGTCGCCGAGCACGTGACGGCCGGTCTGCGGCGTGCCCGGCCGGGGCTGGACGTCGAGGCCCTCCCGGTGGCGGACGGCGGCGACGGCACCGTCGCCGCGGCCGTCGCCGGTGGCTTCGAGCGCCGGGAGGCCACCGTCACCGGCCCGCTCGGCACCCCCGTCACCGCCGCCTACGCCCTGCGCGGCGGCACGGCGATCGTGGAGATGGCCGAGGCCTCCGGGCTGCAGCTGCTGCCCGCGGGCGTCTTCGCGCCGCTCACGGCGACCACCTACGGCAGCGGTGAACTGCTGCTCGCCGCGATCGAGGCCGGGGCCACCTCGGTCGTGTTCGGCGTCGGCGGCTCCGCCACCACGGACGGCGGTGCCGGCATGCTCGCCGCGCTCGGCGCCCGTTTCCTCGACGCCGACGGGGAGCCGCTGGCCCCCGGCGGCGGCCCCCTGCGCGAGCTGGCAGAGGCGGACCTGAGCGGCCTCGACCCCCGGCTGAAGGACGTCGACATCGTGCTCGCCAGCGATGTGAACAACCCGCTCACCGGGCCCACGGGCGCTCCGGCCGTCTACGGTCCGCAGAAGGGCGCCTCAGAGGAGGACGTCGCCACCCTGGACGCCGCCCTCGCCCACTACGCCGGCGTGCTGGAGACGGCCATCGGCCCGCGGGCCGCCGAGTGCGCCGCGGCACCGGGCGCCGGAGCGGCCGGCGGCATCGGCTACGGCGCCCTGGTGGGGCTGGACGCCACCTTCCGCCCCGGGATCGAGATCCTGCTCGACGTGCTGGGCTTCGCCCCCGCGCTGGAGCGCGCGGACCTCGTCATCACCGGTGAGGGCTCCATGGACGCCCAGACGCTGCACGGCAAGGCCCCCGCGGGCGTGGCGGACGCGGCCCGGGCCGCGGGCAAGCCGGTGGTGGCCGTCTGCGGTCGGCTCGCGATCGACGAGGCGGCGGTGCGGGAGGCCGGCATCCGGGCCGTCTACCCGCTGACCGCCATCGAGCCGGACACCGCGCGGTGTATCGCGAACGCCGGCCCGCTGCTGGAGCGCGTCGCGGAGCAGCTCGCCGCCGAGCACCTGTAGGGGAGCCCCGCCCCGGGCCCCGCGTTCGGGAGGTCTGCGCCCGGGGCGCGGAGCTGCGAGCGCGGCCCGGGCCACAACGCGCAGGTGCCCGCGCCCCCAGGGGGCGCGGGCACCTGCACGTCGCGGTCGGCTCAGGGGCGGGCGCCGAGCCCCGCCCTCGCCTCGCGGCGGTTGTAACGGAAGGTGTTCACCCGCCGGGCGGTCGCGAACAGCGGGATGACCGCGCCCAGGACGAGCTGCAGCGCACAGCCCGTCTGGAGCAGCAGCTCGCCGCCGGGGGAGTCCAGCGCCCAGGCGGCCAGCATGCCCATCGCGAGGACGATCCAGCTCAGCATCCCCACGGCCAGCTTGCCGCGCGGCTTCGGGTACTCCACGCGGCTCACCATGAGCCAGGCGGTGCCGATGATCGCGAGGAGCGTGGGCACGAAGGGCAGCTCCAGAAGCACGATGGAGACCACCGTCAGGGCGCCGAACGGGGACGGCATGCCCTGGAAGATGCCGTCACGCAGGGTGACGCAGGAGAACCGGGCCAGGCGCAGCACCACCGCCAGCAGCACCACGATCGCGGCGAGTGCCGACACGTGCTGGTGTGCGTCACTGGCGACCATGCCCCAGACCAGGACGAAGTACGCCGGGGCCAGCCCGAAGCTGATCAGGTCGGAGAGGTTGTCCAGCTCGGCGCCCATCGCCGAAGCGCGCAGCTTGCGCGCCACGATGCCGTCGAAGAGGTCGAAGATCGACGCCATCAGCATGAGCATCACGGCTGTAGCGGCGCTCGAGCGCGCCATGCCACCGTCGCCGTTGCCGGTCAGATGCGGGATGAGGACGCCGGTCGTGGTGAAGTACACGGCCATGAAGCCGCAGGTGGCGTTGCCCAGCGTGAGGGTGTCCGCGATGGACAGCCTGGTGGACAGCGGCATCTCGTCGGCCTCGTCCTCGTCCAGGCCCCAGCCGGCCGGGGCGCTCATGGCGTCCTGGTCAGTCGCGGTCAAGGCGTGTCACCCCCGCGGTCGTGGTCTGGCCCACCTCGACGGCCGCCTCGACGCCCTCGGGCAGGTAGACGTCGACCCGCGAGCCGAAGCGGATCAGCCCGATCCGCTCACCCTGCTCGACCTTGGTGCCCTCGGGCACGTAGGGAACGATGCGCCGCGCCACCGTGCCGGCGATCTGCACCATCTCCAGGTCGCCGAGCTCGGTGTCGAAGTGCCACACCACCCGCTCGTTGTGCTCGCTCTCCTTGTTGAACGCCGGGACGAAGCCGCCGGGGACGTGCTCGACCGAGGTCACGGTGCCGGCCACCGGGGCGCGGTTCACGTGGACGTTCAGCGGGCTCATGAAGATCGCCACGCGTGTCCGGCCGTCCTGCCACGGCATGATGCTCTGCACCACGCCGTCGGCCGGGGAGATGATCCGCCCCTGGGCGATGTCCCGCTCCGGGTCCCGGAAGAACCACAGCATGCCGGCGGCGAGCGCGGTGGCCGGTACGGCCACGGCCCGGGCCTTGCCGGAGCGTCCGGCCCCGGCGAGGCTGACGGCGGCCGTGGCCACCGTCGGGAGGAGCCATGGCGACGCTCCGCGTGCGATGCGGACACGGCCACGGGAAGAAGAGGGTGAGCGGTGGGGCATGGATGACCTTCGTAGCGGGAGGGCGCCGCGCAGATACGGTGGACCACGGCTGTTGTTCGCATGGTATCGGCATGTGACGGCAACTGGGAAAGCCGGAGTTGCGGGGGAAACGCGAAACCCCGGCCCGGGCGTGTGACCTCCCTCACGGAGGAAACCGCCCAAGCCGGGGCCAGACGTGACTCAGCCCTGGAGCCGGTACTCCTCCAGGAGGCGGCGCCCGACGATCATTTTCTGGATCTCCGCCGTACCTTCACCGATCAGGAGCATCGGGGCCTCGCGGTAGAGGCGCTCGATCTCGTACTCCTTGGAGAAGCCGTAGCCGCCGTGGATGCGGAACGCGTCCTCGACGACCTCCTTGCAGTACTCCGAGGCCAGGTACTTGGCCATGCCCGCCTCCAGGTCGTTGCGCTGCCCGGAGTCCTTCTTGCGGGCGGCGCCGACCATCAGGGCGTGCGCGGCCTCCACCTTCGTGGCCATCTCGGCCAGTTTGAACTGGATGGCCTGGTGCTGGGCGATCGGTTTGCCGAAGGTGCTGCGCTGCTGGGCGTAGTCGATGCCCAACTCGAAGGCGCGCTGGGCCACTCCGCAGCCGCGCGCGGCCACGTTCACGCGGCCGACCTCGACGCCGTCCATCATGTGGTAGAAACCGCGGCCGGTTTCTCCGCCCAGCACGCGGTTGGCCGGAACCCGCAGTCCGTCCATGATGAGTTCGGTCGTGTCGACGCCCTTGTAACCCATCTTGTCGATCTTGCCGGGGATGGTGAGCCCCGGCTTGACCTCGCCGAACCCGGGCTCCTTCTCCACCAGGAACGTCGTCATCGACTTGTGCGGGGCGGTGCCCTCGGGGTGGCCCTCGTCGGTGCGGCACAGCACCGCCACGAGCGAGGACGAACCGCCGTTGGTCAGCCACATCTTCTGGCCGGTCAGCACGTAGTCGTCGCCGTCCCGCACGCCCTTGGAGGAGATGGCCGAGACATCGGAGCCGAGCGCGGGCTCGGACATGGAGAAGGCGCCGCGGATGTCGCCGGCGGCCATCTTCGGCAGGTAGTAGTCCTTCTGCTCCTGCGTGCCGTGCTGCTTGAGCATGTAGGCCACGATGAAGTGCGTGTTGATGATGCCCGACACGCTCATCCAGCCGCGGGCGATCTCCTCCACGCACAGGGCGTAGGTCAGCAGCGACTCACCGAGGCCGCCGTACTCCTCGGGGATCATCAGCCCGAAGACGCCCAGCTCCTTGAGACCCTCGACGATCTCGGTGGGGTACTCGTCCTTGTGCTCCAGCTCGGTCGCGACCGGGATGATCTCCTTGTCCACGAAACCGCGGACGGTGGAGACGATCTCCTGCTGGATGTCCGTCAGACCCTCGGTCTGCGCGAGGCGCCCCATGTCACTGACCGCCCTTCGCGCGCTCGACGAGCTCCGGGCGGCCCGGCTGCTCACCGCCCCGCTTCTCGATGTACTCGGCGGTGGGCACCATGACCTTGCGGCGGAAGACGCACACGAGCGTGCCGTCCTGCTTGTAGCCCTTGGTCTCCACGTGGACGATGCCGCGGTCGGACTTCGACTTCGAGGGCGTCTTGTCCAGGACCGTCGTCTCGCCGTAGATGGTGTCCCCGTGGAAGGTCGGGGCCACGTGCTTGAGCGACTCGATCTCCAGGTTGGCGATGGCCTTGCCGGAGACGTCCGGCACCGACATGCCGAGCAGCAGCGAGTAGACGTAGTTGCCCACCACGACGTTCTTGCCGAAGTCCGTCGTCTTCTCGGCGTAGTTGACGTCCATGTGCAGCGGGTGGTGGTTCATGGTCAGGAGACAGAACAGGTGGTCGTCGTACTCCGTGACCGTCTTTCCCGGCCAGTGCTTGTAGACGGCACCGACCTCGAACTCCTCGTAGGTACGGCCGAACTGCATCGCTTACGCCTCCGGTGCCTCGAACTTGCTGGTACGGGTCATGCCGGCGGCCCGGCCCTTGCCCGCGATGACGAGCGCCATCTTGCGGCTGGCCTCGTCGATCATCTCGTCGCCGAGCATGGCCGAGCCCTTCTTCCCGCCCGCCTCGGAGGTGTAGTACTCGTAGGCGTCGAGGATCAGCTCGGCGTGGTCGTAGTCCTCCTGGGAGGGCGAGTAGATCTCGTTGGCCGCCTCGACCTGACCCGGGTGCAGCACCCACTTGCCGTCGAAGCCCAGCGCCGCCGAGCGCCCGGCCACCTCGCGGTAGCCGTCGATGTTCTTGATCTGCAGGTAGGGGCCGTCGATGGCCTGCAGGTCGTGGTGGCGGGCGGCCATCAGGATCCGCATGAGGATGTAGTGGTAGGCGTCGGCCGGGTAGCCCGGCGGCTGCTCGCCCACGACCAGCGACTTCATGTTGATCGAGGCCATGAAGTCGGCGGGCCCGAAGATGATGGTCTCCAGCCGCTCCGATGCGGCGGCGATCTCGTCGACGTTCACCAGACCCTTGGCGTTCTCGATCTGCGCCTCGATGCCGATCTTGCCGACCTCGAAGCCCATCGTCTTCTCGATCTGGGTCAGCAGCAGGTCCAGCGCCTTCACCTGGGTGGCGTCCTGCACCTTCGGCAGCATGATGCAGTCGAGGTTGGGGCCCGCGCCCTCGACGACGGTCACCACGTCCCGGTAGGTCCAGTGCGTCCTCCAGTCGTTGACGCGCACGACGCGGGTCTTGCCGCTCCAGTCGCCGTTGTTCAGGACGTCGACGATGTTGTGCCGGGCACCCTCCTTGGCGAGCGGCGCACAGGCGTCCTCCAGGTCCAGGAACACCTGGTCAGCCGGGAGGCCCTGCGCCTTCTCCAGGAAGCGCGGGTTGCTGCCCGGCACCGCCAGGCAGGACCGGCGCGGACGCAGACGGTTGACGGGGGTGCTCATGCGGGGACCTCCAGGGGGTCGAGCTGGTTCGCGATGCGGATCTCGTCGACGATACGGCCGATGATCTCCGTGATGCCGAAGTCCTTCGGCGTGAAGACGGCCGCCACACCGGCGGACCGCAGGGCGGTGGCGTCGGCGGAGGGGATGATGCCACCGACGATGACCGGCATGTCGCCCGCGCCCGCCCGGCGCAGCCGGTCCAGGACGTCGGGCACCAGCTCGGCGTGCGAGCCGGAGAGGATGGACAGGCCCACGCAGTGCACGTCCTCGGCGACGGCCGCCGAGACGATCTGCTCCGGCGTGAGTCGGATGCCCTGGTAGACGACCTCGAAACCGGCGTCGCGGGCGCGCACGGCGATCTGCTCGGCCCCGTTGGAGTGGCCGTCCAGACCCGGCTTGCCGACCAGCAGCCGCAGTCGTCCGCTGCCCAGCTCCCGGGCCGTCACGTCCACCTTGTGGCGCACCTCGGCCAGCGTGGAGCCCTCCTCGGCGCTGACGGCGACCGGGGCGCTGCTCACGCCCGTCGGCGCGCGGAACTCGCCGAAGACGTCCCGCAGCGCCCAGGCCCACTCACCCGTCGTCACGCCCGCGCGGGCGCACTCGACGGTGGCCGGCATCAGGTTCACGTCCCCGGCGGCGGCCTTCTTCAGCGCCGCCAGCGCCTCCTGGGCACGCGGCTCGTCCCGGCCGTCCCGCCAGGCGCCCAGCGCCTCGATGACCCGGGCCTCGTTCGCCGGGTCGACGGTCATGATCGCGGTGTCGAGGTCGGCCGTCAGCGGGCTCGGCTCGGTGGCCTCGTAGCAGTTGACACCGACGATCTTCTCCTCGCCCGACTCGATCCGCGCCCGCCGCTCCGCGTGTGAGGAGACGAGCTGCGACTTGAGGTAGCCGGACTCGACGGCGGCCATCGCACCGCCCATGTCCTGGATGCGGTCGATCTCCGTCAGGCACTCCTCGACCAGGCCGTCGACCTTGGCCTCGATCACGTGCGAGCCGGCGAAGATGTCGTCGTACTCCAGCAGGTCGCTCTCCAGGGCGAGCACCTGCTGGATGCGCAGCGACCACTGCTGGTCCCAGGGCCGGGGCAGGCCCAGCGCCTCGTTCCAGGCCGGAAGCTGCACGGCACGGGCCCGCGCGTCCTTCGACAGCGTCACGGCCAGCATCTCCAGGACGATGCGCTGGACGTTGTTCTCCGGCTGCGCCTCGGTCAGCCCGAGCGAGTTGACCTGCACCCCGTAGCGGAAGCGGCGCTGCTTGGGGTTCTCGATGCCGTACCGCTCAAGGGTGATCTTGTCCCAGATGCGGGTGAAGGCCCGCATCTTGCACATCTCCTCGACGAACCGCACGCCCGCGTTGACGAAGAAGGAGATGCGGGCCACCACGTCGCCCATCCGCTCCGGCGGCACCTGGCCGGAGTCGCGCACGGCGTCCAGGACGGCGATCGCCGTGGACATCGCGTACGCGATCTCCTGCACCGGCGTGGCCCCGGCCTCCTGCAGGTGGTAGCTGCAGATGTTGATCGGGTTCCACTTGGGGATGTTCGCCACCGTGTAGGTGATCATGTCGGTGGTCAGCCGCAGGGAGGGCCCCGGCGGGAAGACGTGCGTCCCGCGCGAGAGGTACTCCTTGACGATGTCGTTCTGCGTCGTCCCCTGGAGCCTGCCGATGTCGGCGCCCTGCTCCTCCGCGACCACCTGGTAGAGCGCCAGCAGCCACATGGCGGTGGCGTTGATGGTCATCGAGGTGTTCATCTGCTCCAGGGGGATGTCCTGGAACAGCCTCCGCATGTCGCCCACGTGCGCGACGGGCACCCCGACCCGGCCGACCTCGCCGCGGGCCAGGACGTGGTCCGGGTCGTATCCGGTCTGCGTCGGCAGATCGAAGGCGACCGAGAGCCCCGTCTGGCCCTTGGCGAGGTTGCGCCGGTACAGCTCGTTCGACGCCTCCGCGGTGGAGTGCCCGGCGTAGGTGCGCATCAGCCAGGGGCGGTCGCGCTGGGGGCGCGCGCTGGTGTTCTGACGCTCAGTCATGGTGGTGGCGTCTCTTCTCAGACGTTCCGGAAGCGGTTGATGGCGTCGATGTGCTTCGCCCGCGTCTCGGGGTCGCTGACGCCCATGCCCTCCTCGGGGGCCAGGCACAGCACGCCGACCTTGCCCTGGTGGAGGTTCTTGTGGACGTCGAAGGCCGCCTGCCCGGTGTCCTCCAGGGAGTACGTCTTGGAGAGCGTCGGGTGGATCTTGCCCTTGGCGATGAGCCGGTTGGCCTCCCACGCCTCGCGGTAGTTGGCGAAGTGCGAGCCGACGATCCGCTTGAGGGACATCCACAGGTAGCGGTTGTCGTACTGGTGCATGTAGCCCGAGGTCGAGGCACAGGTGGTGATGGTGCCGCCCTTGCGGGTGACGTAGACGGACGCGCCGAAGGTCTCGCGGCCGGGGTGCTCGAAGACGATGTCGATGTCCTCGCCGCCGGTGAGCTCACGGATGCGCTTGCCGAAGCGCTTCCACTCGCGCGGGTCCTGGGTGTTCTCGTCCTTCCAGAACTTGTAGCCCTCGGCCTTGCGGTCGATGATCGCCTCGGCGCCCATCTTGCGGCAGATCTCCGCCTTGTCCTCGCTGGAGACGACGCAGATCGGGTTGGCGCCACCGGCCAGCGCGAACTGGGTGGCGTAGGAGCCGAGACCGCCGCTGGCGCCCCAGATCAGGACGTTGTCGCCCTGCTTCATCCCGGCGCCGTTCTGCGAGACGAGCTGGCGGTAGGCGGTGGAGTTGACCAGGCCCGGGGCCGCGGCCTCCTCCCAGCTCAGGTGGCTCGGCTTCGGCATGAGCTGGTTGGACTTGACGAGGGCGATCTCCGCGAGGCCGCCGAAGTTCGTCTCGAAGCCCCAGATGCGCTGCTCCGGGTCGAGCATCGTGTCGTTGTGGCCGTCGGCCGACTCCAGCTCGACGGACAGGCAGTGCGCGACGACCTCGTCACCCGGGGTCCAGGCGTTGACGCCCGGGCCGGTGCGCAGGACGACGCCCGCGAGGTCGGAGCCGATGACGTGGTACGGGAGGTCGTGGCGCTTCGTCAGCGGGGAGAGACGGCCGTAGCGCTCCAGGAAGCCGAACGTGGAGACCGGCTCGAAGATCGAGGTCCACACCGAGTTGTAGTTGACCGAGCTGGCCATGACCGCGACGAGGGCCTCGCCGGGGCCCAGCTCCGGCACGGGCACCTCGTCGAGGTGCAGCGACTTGCGCGGGTCCTTGTCCCGGCTGTCGAGGCCGTGGAACATCTCCTGCTCGTCCTTGTGCACGGTGATCGCGCGGTAGGACTCGGGCAGTTCCAGGGCGGCGAAGTCTTCGGCGGTGCTGTCCGGCGAGACGATCGCGTCGAGGATGGGGTTGGTCACGGTATGCCTCCGGCGAAGCGTGTGGTGCGAGAACGCGAGGGGGACGCCGTCGGTGCAGCGTTGTGCCTGGTGACGCAGGCGGTTCCGGCACGCGGATCGGGTGTGGCCGCGGGGACAGTGCCGGTGTGCCGCCCACCGTATGACACGCAGTGCCACCCCGCAAGACACCCCGTGCCATTTCTTTTCGGTGCCCCCTGTCGGCTCCGCCGCGGGGCTCTCCCAGTCCCGCCCCTCCCCGAGCCCCTCCCCGAAACCGGGGCCCGACCCCGGGTCCCGCGAGCCCCGGCCGCGCATCCGCTCTGGCGGAGGACTGCCGCGGCCCCGCAGCCGTCAGCCGGAGCGTCGGTTGCGGGCCGCCCCGCATGCCCTCGCCCTGGCCGTCGGCGGCCAGGGCGAGGGCTGGGGTCGGGAGCGCGGCCCCGGTTTCGGGGACGGGCGGGACCGGGGCACACTCGGCGGCGGAGGCAGGCAGACGGCCCCGGACGGGCCGCCGGGGGCGCCGGTGAGCTCCGCGTCCGGCGGGCTCGGCGGGGCTCCCGACGCCGGGCCCCGGGCTACTCCGGGCGGAGGGCGGCCTCGATCGTCCGCATGATCTCCGCCAGCGGCGCATCCGTCCGCGCCACGGTGACCAGCACGTCCCCGGAGGACGTGGCGCTGGCCGCCGCGGACTCGGCTTCGCGCGCCGGCTGGCCCGTGGCCCGGCTCGCGCCGAACCCGGTGCCGAACGTCTCCCGGACGATGGCGAACGCCCGGTCGAGCTGCGCCTCGACATCGCCCTGCGCGCCCGAGCGCAGCCAGCGCCGCAGGACGTGGTTGTGCGCGGTGACGACGGCCGAGGCGGCGACCTCCGCCAGCAGCGGGTCGTCGTCGCCGTCGTGGTGCGCGGCCTCGTCGAAGTGGCCGAGCAGATAGCGGGTGAACAGCCGCTCGTAGCGGGCCACGGAGGCGATCTCGCGCTCCCGCAGCGCGGGTACCTCCCGGGTCAGCTTGTAGCGCTCCACGCTGCCGGCGGGGGAGGCCGCGTACATGCGCATGACCTCCTTGATGCCGCGGCACACCGTGTCGAGGGGGTTCTCGTGCGGCGGTGCGGCGTCCAGGACGGCGCGGGCACGCTCCAGGGTGTCGTCGTGGTCCGGGAAGATCGCCTCTTCCTTGGAGCGGAAGTGGCGGAAGAAGGTGCGCCGGGCCACTCCGGCCGCGGCGGCGATCTCGTCGACGGTGGTCTCCGCGTACCCCTTGGTGGCGAAGAGTTCCATCGCGGCAGCAGCCAGCTCCCGGCGCATCTTGAGGCGCTGGGACGAAGCGGAGCTTCGTGTGGTCGTTCGAACGGTCTTGGCAGGCTGCGACATGTGGGGAACGTTACACGGGCCGCTGTTCGGGTGCGGCGGGCCGCCGGATCCAGGGTCCAGCAGCCCGCCCCATCCGTTCGGAACGTTCACCGACGGGCGTACTCGCGGAAGCCGCGGCCGGACTTGCGGCCCAGGCAGCCGGCGGCCACCAGGTGCTCCAGGAGCGGGGCCGGGGCGAGCCCGGGCTCGCGGAACTCGCGGTGCAGGACCTGCTCGATGGCCAGTGAGACGTCGAGGCCGACGACGTCGAGGAGCTCGAACGGGCCCATCGGGTAGCCGCCGCCGAGCTTCATCGCGGCGTCGATGTCCTCCAGGGAGGCGTAGTGCTCCTCCAGCATCTTCACCGCGTTGTTCAGGTACGGGAAGAGGAGGGCGTTGACGATGAACCCGGCGCGGTCGCCGCAGTCCACGGGGTGCTTGCGGACGCGGGAGGTGACCTCGCGGACGGTGGCGTGGACGTCGTCGTCGGTCAGGACGGTGCGGACGACCTCGACGAGCTTCATCGCCGGGGCCGGGTTGAAGAAGTGCATGCCGATGACGTCCTGCGGGCGGCTGGTGGCGCGGGCGCAGGCGACGACGGGCAGGGAGGAGGTCGTGGTGGCGAGGATGGCGCCGGGCTTGCAGACGCGGTCCAGGGTGGCGAACAGCTCCTGCTTGATGCCCAGGTCCTCGGCGACGGCCTCGACGGCCAGGTCCACGTCGGCCAGCGCGTCCGGGGTGCCGGCCGGGGTGACGCGGGCGACGGTCGCGTCCCGGTCCTCCTGGCTCATCCGCCCCTTCTTCACCGAGCGGTCCAGGGAGGAGGCGATGCGGGCGGTGGCCTTCTCCGCCTTCTCCTGGCTGCGGGCGATCAGGACGACCTCGTAGCCGGCCTTGGCGAAGACCTCGGCGATGCCGCTGGCCATGGTGCCCGAGCCCGCGACGCCGACCTTCTCCACCGCGCGGGCGGTGCCGCGCTGGGCTCCGGCGTCGGGGGTGAGGGCGTCGGGCACGACCGTGGCGCTGCCCGGGGCGTCGTAGGTGTAGAAGCCGCGCCCGGCCTTGCGCCCGGTGAGCCCGGCCCGGCTGAGCTGGCCGAGGATGGGCGCCGGGGCGTGCAGCCGGTCACGGGACTCGGCGTACATGGCCTCCAGGACGGTGCGGGCGGTGTCGACACCGATGAGGTCGAGCAGCTCCAGCGGCCCCATCGGCAGCCCGCAGCCGAGCTTCATCGCGGCGTCGATGTCCTCGCGGGTCGCGTACTGCGACTCGTACATGGCGGCGGCCTGGTTGAGGTAGCCGAACAGCAGGCCGTCGGCGACGAAGCCGGGGCGGTCGCCGACCCTGATCGGCTCCTTGCCCAGCTCCTGTGCGAGCCGGGTCACCGCGTCGACGGCCTCCGGCGAGGTCAGGACGGAGGAGACGACCTCGACGAGCTTCATCGCCGGGGCGGGGTTGAAGAAGTGCAGACCCAGGACGCGTTCGGGGTGGGCGGAGTCCGCGGCGAGGCGGGTGACGGACAGCGCGTTCGTGCCGGTGGCGAGGACGGCGGACGGCTTCACCACCTCGTCGAGCCCTCGGAAGACCGCGTGCTTGAGCTCGTAGTCCTCGGGAACGACCTCGATGACGAGGTCGGCCTCGGCCGCGGCCCGCAGTTCGGTGAACGTGCGGAAGCGGGCCAGGACGTCCTGCCGCTCCTGCTCGGTGATGCGCTCGCGCGCCACGGCGCGGGCCGTGGACGCCTCCAGCGTGGCCACGGCCTGGCGTGCGGCCTCGTCGCTGGTGTCGATGCCGATGACCTCCCGGCCCGCGCGGGCCAGGACTTCGGCGATTCCGGTGCCCATCGTGCCGAGGCCGACGACGGCGACTGTGCTCAGGAAGGGACGGTCCATCACGGGACTCCAGGGGTGACGACGAGAAGGAGGGTGTTGGCCGCCACGGAACGCCCGGCGCGGGTGAGGGCCGGTGGGGCCGCCCGGAAGAGGCGCGCACGGTGTGGGCGTGGCGGAACGAAGGAGTCGGCACGGCCCTGTCCCGGGGCCGGAGCCGCACTGCGTACCGGGGTACGGATGCTGAACCGACTGACACTCTCGGCGGCTGCGTCACCAGACCGCCTGAGCGGTATTCCCGCTCTGATGAGCAGGCTAACCGGCGAGTAACCAGAACGCCAGAGGGCGTGGCGCGCGATCCTGTGTGGTGCGTGACACGTGCCGGACACCCCCGCGACACACGCCGGGGCGCCCGGTGCGCGACGTGGGAGAGCGGCGAGACGAGACCGGGCGCGGAGCCGGGGAGAGGGCGGGGACGTGGAGGAGACGCTGCGGGCCATCGCGGACCGCGTGACGGCGGAGGCCGACCGGCCGGAGCGGGACCGGCTGCTGGGGCTGGCCGCCGCGCTGTCGTCGGCGGACGGCAGGGGAGAGGCGGAGGCCGGACGGGGGGACGTCGCCGCACGGGACGCGCTCGCGGCGGTCCTGGCGGAGACCGGACGGCCGCTGTGGCAACAGGAGATGGCCGCCTGCGCCCTGGCCGGCGCCCGCGACCCCCGGGCCTTCGAGACGCTGGTCTTCCTGCTGAACCACCGGGACCCGCAGCGGTGTGCGGCGGCGGCCGAGGGCCTGTTCCGGCTCGGCGACCCGCGTACCGCCCGCGCCGCCGCCGCGCTGGCCGGGAACGAGCTGCGGACCGCGTACGCCGTTCATCCCGTGCGGCTGCTGGCGCGGTTGCGGGCGCCGGAGTCCGTTCCGACGCTGGCGGCGGTGCTGCGCAGACTGCTGGCCGGGCCGGAGCGGCACTGGCCGGTGGCGCGGGCGTGCGTGGAGGGGCTGGCCGCCCTCGGCGATCCGGTCGCCCGCCCCCTGCTGACCGCGGCGCTGGACCATCCGCCCCTGCGCCCGGCGGCCGCGGAGGCGCTGCGCGCGCTGTAGCCGCGCCGTCCCGTCCGCCGCCGGGGACGGACGGGACGGCGCGGCTACAGCGGTGGGCGACGGCGAGTCCGGTACCGGTGCGGCGTACGAGGAACGCCCGGGGCCACGGGCGAGGGCGATGCCGACGGGCAGGGCGAGGCCGGGACCGCCGAGCGGGGCGGGACCGGCTCGGCGGAGGGGGTGTTGACGCGCCGGCGGCCGCCCTGCCCACCGCCACCCGGCGCTGTGAGCCGGGCCGGCACCCGCGGCCTCAGAGCCGCTGGTACATGATGTGGAGGTCGACGAAGCCCTGCTCCGGATGCTCGAAGCCGCCCGGCAGCGTCGCGATGATCTCGAAGCCGAGCGCCTGCCACAGGGCCACGGCCCGGGTGTTCGTGGAGACGACGGCGTTGAACTGCATGGCGCGGAAGCCCGCCGAGCGGGCCCACTCCAGCGAGTGCGCGCCGAGGGCGCGGCCCACCCCGCGGCCGTGGTGGGCCGGGTCCACCATGTAGCTGCCGTTGGCGACGTGCGAACCGCCGCCGCCCTGGTTGCGGGCCACCTTCGAGGTGCCCAGCACCTTGCCGTCCTCGTCCACGGCGACGAACGCCCGGCCGGGCTCCGGCACGAGCCAGAGCTCCCGGCACGCCTCCTGCGTCAGATCCCGGTCGTAGGAGTAGGTGTCGCCCGCCTCGACGATGCCGCGCATGAAGGCCCACATGGCGGGCCAGTCCTCTTCGGTCGCTTCCCTGATCAGCACGGCGTCAGCATGCCCCCGCGGCCTCGGCCGTGCCAACCGGGTTTCCGACGGGGCGCGGCTTTGCCGGAGACGTCAGGCCCGGGCTGCGGTGTCCAGCGCGACGCGGGCGACGAGCGCCGGGTCGTCGTTCATCGGGACGTGGCCGCAGCGGGGCAGCCGCACCAGCCGCGCGTCGGGAAGAGCCCGCTTGGCCCGCACGCCCTGCCGGGGCAGCAGCAGCCGGTCCCGGTCGCCCCAGGCCACGGTGACCGGAACATCGGTGATGTCGCCGGTGAAGCGGGCCTCGGGAGAGCGGCCCGCCGCGAGGGTGTCGGCGTAGCCCACGGCGCCCCGCAGGGCCGCCACCTCGGCGCGGACGGCCTCCGGCGCACGGCGGCCCGGGCGGTGGTAGATGGGGCCGACGAGTGCCGCCCGCCCGGCGACGGTGTCCGCCAGGCGCCGCACCAGGCCCTCGGGCATGCTCGCGGCGCCCAGCCGGAGCGCCTTCAGCACCCCGAAGGCCCAGCGTCGCTCGGGCTCGTTCCAGAAGCCGGCCGGGGAGAGGGCCGTCACCGAGCGGGCGTGGCCGTGCAGCCCGAGCTCCAGCGCCAGCAGCCCGCCGAGCGAGTTGCCGACGACGTGCGGCCGGTCCATGCCCAGCGCGCGGGCAGTCTGCGCCAGGACCGGCACCATCGTGGCGACGCCGTACGGGTGACCGGGGGGAAGGCCCTGCGAGGCGCCGAAGCCCGGCAGGTCGATGGCGGTGACCTCGTACGAGGCGGCGAGGGCGTCGAACACCGGCTCCCAGGCCTGCCAGTGGTGGCCGATGCCGTGCAGCAGGAGCATGGGCTCGCCGCTGCCGCGCCGCTCGTAGACGACGTCGAAAGCGGCCCCGGGCTCCGGGCTGACCCGGATCACCGAACCCGGTGACGACTGCGGCGTGGCGCTGGGGGCGACGGTCATGAGGGCTCCTCTGGGGTACCCCGGCCGACAACCGGGGGAGGCTCGGTGGGAGTGCGAGTAGACACGATGTCAGCAATCCCCGGCGGAGCGGAAGGGGTTACCGACTAGTCGGTAACTTCTTGTCGTGGCGCCTCGCGCGGAACGCCCGGGCGGGGTGCGGGCCGTCGCGCCCAGGCGTCCGCCCGCCGCCGCGCGTGGTGGTGGGCGTCAGATCAGGGTGAGCTGGACGCCGTCCTCGGACGGGTGGGCGTGCTCCGGCGCGGGTTGCCCGGCCGGGGGCAGCCGCCGGGCGGCCCCCGGCCGGGAGGGTCCGATCCCGTACTCCGCGGCCAGTTCGTGAACCTGGCCGGTGATCCGGCGTTGGTACCACTTCGGCGCGTAGGCCCCGTCCGCGTACAGCCCCTCGTAGGAGCGCACCAGGCGCGGGTGGTGACGCTGGAGCCAGGTCATGAACCACTCGCGGGCGCCCGGGCGCAGGTGCAGGGTGAGCGGCGTGACCGACGTCGCTCCTGCGGCGGCGATCGCCCGCACGGTGTCGCGCAGCTGGGCCGGTGAGTCCCCGAGGAAGGGGATGACCGGGGCCATGAGGACGCCGACCCCGATGCCGTGCTGGCTGAGGGTGCGCACCACGTCCAGTCTGCGTTCGGGGGCCGGGGTGCCCGGCTCGACCGTCCGCCACAGCTCCTCGTCGGTGAATCCGACCGAGACGGCCACCCCGACCTCCGTCACCGCCGCGGCGGAGCGCAGCAGGTCCAGGTCGCGCAGGATCAGGGTGCCCTTGGTGAGGATCGAGAACGGGTTGGCGCAGTCCCGCAGGGCCGTCAGAATGCCCGGCATCAGCCGGTAGCGCCCCTCCGCCCGCTGGTAGCAGTCGACGTTGGTGCCCATCGCGATGTGCTCGCCGCGCCACCTGGCCGAGGCCAGCTCGCGCCGCAGCAGCTCCGGCGCGTTGGTCTTGACCACGATCTGGGAGTCGAACCCGTGCCCGGTGTCGAGGTCCAGATAGCTGTGCGTCCTGCGGGCGAAGCAGTAGACGCAGGCGTGGGTGCAGCCCCGGTAGGGGTTCACTGTCCAGTCGAACGGCATCCGGGAGGCGCCCGGCACCCGGTTGACGATCGAACGGGCGCGCACCTCGTGGAACGTGATTCCGCGGAACTCGGGGGTGTCGAACGTCCGGGTGACGACCGTGTCCGTGCCGAACAGGGCGGCCGGGCCGTCCTCACCCAGGTGATCCCAGCGCATGGCTGCCTCCTCGTCTCGCCCCCGGTTCGAGAATAGAACACCTGTTCCCATCCGTCCTGTCAACCGCGATTTGGCGCCCCCGCCGCGCGGTGATGGGATGGTCACGGCGGCAGCAGCCGCCCCCACGCGACAAGCAGCAGGAGGAGTCATGGCTCAGGTAGAGGTCGGCAGGGAGCGCGAGATCGCCGCGGACCCGAACGCCGTCTTCGCGGCCCTCGCCGACTACGCGGGCACCCGGGAGCGGATCCTCACCGACCACTTCAGCGAGTACGAGGTGCGCGAAGGCGGCACGGGCAAGGGCACGGTCGTGCACTGGAGGCTCCAGGCCACCAGCAAGCGGGTGCGCGACTGCCTCCTGGACGTCGACGAGCCCACCGAGGGCCGCCTCGTCGAGCGGGACCGCAACTCCTCCATGGTCACCACCTGGACCGTCACGCCCGGCTCGGCCGAGGGTGCCAGCCGCGTCACGGTGGAGACGACCTGGCAGGGCGCCGGCGGCGTCGGCGGCTTCTTCGAGCGGACCTTCGCCCCGAAGGGGCTGGGCCGCATCTACGACGACATGCTCGCCCGGCTCGACTCCGTGGTGAGCTGATCCCGCGCCGCCCCATCTCCCGCGCGAGGGCTCGTGCGGGAGATGGGGCCGACGGGTGCGAGCGGCGCCGGCCCACCCCTGAGCGTCCAGCCCGCCGCCCGGGCGCGAACGGGCGGGAAACGCCGGAGCGGGGTTCGGGTGGGGCAAGATCGCCCAGGCTCTCGTGCCCGGGCCGCCTCCCGTCTAGATTGGGACCGCAACCAACCGGCTCACTTCGCGGAGTTCCCATGACCGACGACGCGTCCACCGCCATGCCCGGAATGCCGCGGATCGACAGCACCGTGCCCCACTCCGCCCGGATGTGGAACTACTGGCTCGGCGGCAAGGACAACTACGAGGTGGACCGGGGCGCGGGCGACGAGATTCGCCGTCTGCACCCCGGCATCCTCGACTACGCCAGGGCGGACCGGGCACTCCTCGGCCGCGCCGTCCGGCACCTGGCCGGGGAGGTGGGCATCCGTCAGTTCCTGGACATCGGCACCGGGTTGCCCACCGCCGACAACACCCACGAGGTCGCCCAGCGCGTCGCCCCCGAGTCCCGCATCGTGTACGTGGACAACGACCCGCTCGTGCTGACCCACGCCCGTGCCCTGCTCACCAGCAGCCCCGAGGGCGTCACCGACTACATCGACGCCGATCTGCACGAGCCCGAGTCGATCCTCGAACAGGCCGCCAAGACGCTGGACTTCAGCCAGCCGACCGCCGTCATCCTGCTCGGCGTCGCCATGTTCGTCGACGACACCGACGAGGCGTACCGCATCGTGCGCCGGGTCATGGACGCCGTCCCCTCCGGCAGCCACCTCGTCCTCTCCCACACCATCACCGCCCCCGGTTTTCCCGACGTCGACGAGGCCGTGAAGTTCTGGAACTCCGTGGGGACGCCGAAGCTCAAGCAGCGCACCCCCGAGCAGATCGCCGGCTTCTTCGACGGGCTGGAGCTGCTGGAGCCCGGCGTCGTGTCGTGTTCCCGCTGGCGCCCCGAGCCCTCGGCGGACGGTGAGCCGGAGGAGGTCGCCTTCTACTGCGGCGTGGCGCGCAAGCCCTGAGCCGCTTCCCGGGCCCAGTGGACCGTTTCTGCTGGTCCTTTCGGGCGGTTGACCGGCGCGGGCGGCCCGCGGGCCCCTACCGTGGGAGGGGCCCGCAGGGAAGGAGACCCGCAGCCCATGGAGCACGAGCGAGCACGCACCCCGGCCCCCGTGGGTGAACCGGAGGTGCCGGGGTGTGTCCCCCTGGCGGTCGTGGTCGTGGACGACCGGGGCGTGATCTCGCACTGGAGCACCGGCGCCCGGCGGCTCTTCGGCCCCGCCCGCGCGGAGGCGGTCGGCAGGCCCGCCATCGAACTCATGCCCGTCTTCGGCGCGTTCGGCGACCGTGGCTGGGAGGCGGGGCTCCGGGGCGACACCGCGGGCCACGCGACCACCGGCCGGGCCTCGCGCGGCGCCGGTCCGGGAGGCCCGGGGTGCGACGTGCTGTGGTGGGCCTACCCCCTGGTCGGCCCGGGCTCCGGCCGGCTGCTCGTCCTCGCCACCGGGACCGACGCCCTGGGCGCGACCGAGGAGGACGCACGGCACGTCGTGCCCGGGACCGCACGGCACACCGAGCTCTCCGGCTCCGCGCGGCTCGCCGCCGGGCTGCCCGAGATCCTGCCGAGCATGAGCCCGCAGGAGAGTGCCCGCGTCGTCTCGCAGGTGCTGGAGCTGGGCTATCCGGTACTGGAACTCAACCGGCAGGAGCGGGTGCCGGTCACCCCCGACTGGGGCGTGCCGCGCCGGTCCGGGCGCCATGTACGGGCGAGGGGCGCGGCCGACGGCGCCCACGCGGCCGTGGCGCCGGACGGCGCCGCCACGCCGGGGGAGGACACGGCGGCCCCCGACCTCGAACACGCCGCGGTCCGCGAGCGGCTGGAGTTCCTCAACGAGGTCAGCGGCCGCATCGGCAGCTCCCTCGACCTGGCCCGCACCATCGAGGAGGTCAGCGCCGCCGTCGTCCCGCGCTTCACCGATGTCGCCGGCACCTATCTGCGGGAACAGGTCGTGGCGGGGGAGGGCTTCCCCGACGGCGTCCCCGACACCAGCACCGTGTGGCACCGCGTGGCCCTGGAGCACACCGACGCCCCCGGGCGCTGGGACGACGTCGTCCCCGTCGGGGAGACGATGACGTTCCCGGCCGAGACCCCGTTCTTCCGCTGCATGACGACCGGCGAGCCCGTCCTCGTCCCCCACATCGACGAGGCGATGGGCCACGCGATCGCCTCGCAGTTCGAGAAGCGGGACATCCGCCCGCTCATCACGGACCGCTCGATGCTGGTCGTGCCGCTCATGGCCCGCCGCGTCGTCCTCGGCTTCATGATCCTCCTGCGCCACCGCGGACGCGCCGAGTTCAACGACATGGACCGGGTCACCGGCGCCGAGCTCGCCGCCCGCGCGGGGCTCGTGCTCGACAACGCCCGCATGTACACCCACCAGGAGAACGTCGCCGACACCCTGCAGGACAGCATGCTGCCGCGCATCGCCCCGCGCATGCCCGGCTGCGACACCGCCACCCGCTATCTGCCCGGCACCCGGCTCGGCCGCGTCGGCGGTGACTGGTTCGACACCATCCGGCTGCCCGGCTCGCGCACCGCCCTCGTCGTCGGCGACGTCATGGGTCACGGGCTGAACTCCGCCGCCATGATGGGCCAGTTGCGCACCGCCGTGCAGACGATGGCCGGGCTGGACCTGGAGCCCGCCCAGCTCCTGCGCAACCTCGACGACCTCGCCCAGCGGCTCGGCGACACCCACCTGGCGACCTGCCAGTACGCCGTGTACGACCCGATCGGCTCCCGGCTGCGCATCGCCAACGCCGGGCACATCCCGCCCGTCCTGGTGCGCGCCGCCGACGGCCGCAGCGAACTGCTCGACCTTCCCACGGGCGCGCCCATCGGGGTCGGCGGTGTCGCCTTCGAGACCGCCGAGTTCGCCGTCGAGTCCGGCGACCGGCTGGTCATGTGCACCGACGGACTGGTCGAGGTGCGCGGCCAGGACATCGGCGCCGGGCTGGCCGCGCTGTGCGAGTCCGCCGCCCATCCGGCGGCGTCCATGGACGACGCCTGCGACACGATCATCCGCACCCTCGCCACCGCGACGGCCACCGAGCGCGGCGGGCGGCGCGACGACGTCGCGCTGCTCATGACCCGGCTCAACGGGGTCGGCGGCCGGGACGTGGCCGTCCACGACCTCGCCGCGGACCACCGCGCGCCCGGGCGGGCCCGCGCCCTCGTCCGCGAGCAGCTCGCGCGCTGGGGCGCTCCGGGCGTCACGGACACCGCGGAGCTGCTGGTGAGCGAGCTGGTCACCAACGCGGTGCGGCACGCCCGCACCGCGCGCGTCGAGCTGCGGCTGGTGCGCACGGACGCGCTGCTGTGCGAGGTCTTTGACGAGGACCCGGCCCCGCCGCGGCTGCTGGGCCCGGAGCCGGAGGCCGACGCCGGACGCGGCCTGCACGTCGTCGGCCAACTCGCCGGGCGGTGGGGTACGAGCCCCACCGCCCGGGGTAAGACGGTGTGGTGCGAGACGGCGCTGGAGCGCCCCTGACGACGGAACCTGGGAGCGAGATGACGGCATCCGAGCACGTGAACGCCGAGCCGGGCAGGGCCTGGGAGGGATTCTGGCGGGAGGCTCCACCGGTACCGGGAGGTGTCTTCTGGGACGCCGTGCCCGAGGCGGCCGTCGAGCGTCACCGCCCGCTGTTCGCACCGCACTTCACCGGCGAGCTGCCGGTGCTGGACCTGGGCTGCGGAAACGGCCGGCACAGCGTGGTCCTCGCCCGGTTCTACACGCCCGTGCTGGGCATCGACATATCCCCGGCGGCCGTCACCCTCGCCCGTCGGCTGCCCGGTGGTGCCGCGGTGGACTTCCGGGCCGAGGATCTCACCGACGCGAAGGCCGCCGACCGCCTCCACGCCGAACTGGGCGACAGCCACGTCTACATACGCGGCGTGATCCACCAGTGCCCTCCCGAGGACCGCGGTCGCATGGCCGCGGCCGTCGCCCGGCTCGTCGGCGACCGTGGCCGGGCCTTCGTCGTCGAGCCCTCGGCGGCGGCCAAGGACACGCTGCTCAGGCTCATGAAGCGGCCGGGCGGCCCGCCGGCGAGCCTGGCCGCGGTGTTCGAGCACGGCATCGCCCCCATGGCCATGGCCGACGAGGAGGTGCCCGGGCTGTTCGCGGCGGCCGGGCTGGGGCTGCTCGACAGCGGCCTGGTTCCGCTCACCACCACCGAGACCGGGGCCGACGGCTCGCCGGTCGAACTGCCCGCCCACTACCTCGTCCTCGGCCGGGAGGGCTGAGTCCGGCACCCTCGGGGAGTCGGCCGGGCGCGGCGCGCCGGGCCCGTCGGCGCCGGTCTTTCCCCGCCGAGGGCCGGGCGCGTAACGTGGCCCGCCATGAAGATCCTCGTCAGCGCCGACATGGAGGGCGCGACCGGCGTCACCTGGCCGGACGACGTGCTGCCCGGCCACGCCCAGTGGGAGCGGCACCGGCCGATGTTCACCGGTGACGTCAACGCCGCGGTGGCCGGCTTCTTCGACGGCGGCGCCGACGACGTCCTCGTCAACGAGGCGCACTGGACGATGCGGAACCTGCTGCTGGATCAGCTCGACGAGCGCGCCCGGATGCTCACCGGGAGACACAAGGAGCTGTCGATGGTCGAGGGCGTGCAGCGCGGCGACGTCGACGGCGTGGCGTTCGTCGGCTACCACGCGGCGGCCGGGGCCGAGGGCGTCCTCGCGCACACCTACCTCGCCAACTCCGTCACCGGCGTGTGGGTCGACGGCACCCGGGCGAGCGAGGGCCTGCTGAACGCGCTGGTGTGCGCGGAGTTCGGGGTGCCGGTCGTCCTCGTCACCGGGGACGACAAGGCCTGCGAGGACGCCAAGGTGTACGCCCCCCGGGCGTGCACCGCCGCCGTCAAGGAGTACGTGTCGCGCTACGCCGCCGTGTGCCTGCCGCCCGCGCGCAGCGCCGCCGCCATCCGCGCGGCGGCCCGGGAGGCGGCCGCGCTCGCCGTGCGGCAGCCACCGGTCGTCACCGAGCACGAGGTGATCCTGGAGTTCGACGCCGAGCATCTGGCCGGTGCGGCCACGGTGGTGCCCGGCGTCCGGCAGACGGGGGAGCGGCGCGTCGCGTACACCTCCCCGACCATGTACGACGGTGTCCGCTGCTTCAAGGCCGTCACCACGGTCGTCTCGGCGGCGGTGGAGGAGCAGTATGGCTGAGCAGACGACCGGCGGCCGGCCCATCGACGCCCGGGCGCTGGAGGAGGTGGTGACCGACACCGCCGAGCTGATCCGCATGGACACCACGAACCGGGGCGACGGCGAGGGCCACGAGCGCCCGGCGGCCGAGTACGTCGCCGGGAGGCTGGCCGACGCCGGCATCGAGGCCAAGCTGCTGGAGAAGGCGCCGGGCCGCACCAACGTCGTCGCCCGCATCGCGGGTAGCGACCCCTCGGCCGACGCCCTGCTGGTGCACGGTCACCTCGACGTCGTGCCCGCCGACCCGGCCGAGTGGTCGGTGCACCCGTTCTCCGGCGAGCTGCGGGACGGCTGCGTGTGGGGCCGGGGCGCCATCGACATGAAGAACATGGACGCCATGGTGCTCACGGTCGCGCGGGCCTGGGCGCGGGCCGGGGTGCGCCCCCGGCGGGACATCGTGCTCGCCTTCACCGCCGACGAGGAGGACACCGCCGAGTACGGCGCGGGCTTCCTCGCCGAGCAGCACGCGGAGCTGTTCGAGGGCTGCACCGAGGGCATCAGCGAGTCGGGCGCGTTCACCTTCCACGCCGACGACGGGCTGCGGCTGTACCCCGTCGGCGCCGGGGAACGCGGCACGGCCTGGACGCGGCTGACCGCACGCGGCACGGCCGGGCACGGCTCGAAGATCCACCCGGACAACGCGGTCACGCGGCTCGCCGCCGCCATCACCCGGATCGGGGAGCACCGCTGGCCGGTGCGGCTCACGCCCACCACACGCGCCGCGCTCTCCCGCCTGGCGGCCCTGCGCGGCGTGGACCCGGGCGACCTGGACGCGCCCGACGCCGACGTGGACGCGCTGCTGGACGCCCTGGCCACCGCGGGCGACCTCGTGCGCCCCGTCCTGCGCAACAGCACCAACCCGACGATGCTGGACGCCGGATACAAGGTGAACGTCATCCCCGGCAGCGCGAGCGCCCACGTGGACGGGCGGATGCTGCCCGGTGCCGAGGAGGAGTTCGTCCGCACGCTGGACGAGCTCACCGGGGACGGCGTGGACTGGGAGTTCCGGCACCGCGAGATCCCGCTCCAGGCCCCGGTGGAGGGGCGCACGTTCGAGGTGTTGTGCGAGGCGCTCGAACACCATGACCCGGGCGCGCACGCCGTCCCGTGGTGTCTGACCGGGGGCACCGACGCCAAGCAGTTCGCCCGCCTCGGCATCGCCGGATACGGCTACTCGCCGCTGAGGCTGCCGGTGGGCTTCGACTACGGCGCGCTCTTCCACGGCGTGGACGAACGCGTCCCCGTCGACGCCCTGCACTTCGGCGTGCGCGTCCTGGACCGTGCCCTGCTGGCCCTGTAGCGCCCGACCCTCAGGAGGAAACCCCCGTGACCGCTGTGCTGACGGCCCCCTACGGGACGTGGCCCTCCCCGCTCGACGCCCGGACGGTCGCCGCCCACGACGGACGTCCCGAGTTCCTGGGCGCCGTCGGTGGCGAGCTGTGGTGGACGGCCCCGCGGCCCGAGGAGGGCGGCCGGCGGGCCCTGCTGCGGCTGCCCGCCCCGGACGCCGCGGGAGGCGACGACCCGGGCACGCCGCGGTCCGTGCTGCCGCCGCCGTGGGACGTGCGCAACCGCGTCCATGAGTACGGCGGCCTGCCCTGGGGCGCCGCCGCCCGGGCCACCGGCGGGCCCCTGCTCGTCTTCTGTCACCAGGGCGACCAGCGCCTGTACGCCCACGAGCCCGACGTCCCCGGCGCCGAGCCGCGCCCGCTCACCCCGCTGGGCTCCCGGGGCGAAGGGCTGCGCTGGGCCGACCCCGAGGTCCACCTCGACCGTGGCGAGGTGTGGTGCGTCCTGGAGGAGTTCACCGGGGAGCGGCCCACCGACGTGCGCCGTGTGCCGGTGGCCGTCCCACTGGACGGCTCCGCCGCGGACGACCGCTCCCGTGTCCGCGAACTGGCCCCCGCCCGGAACGACTTCGTCACCGGGCCGAAGCTGTCCCCGGACGGGCGGCAGGCCGTCTGGCTCGCCTGGGACCACCCGAACATGCCCTGGGACGGCACCGAACTGCGGCTCGCCGAGGTGGCCGCGGACGGGTGCCTCACCGCGGCGCGCACGGTGCTGGGCGGCCCGGCCGAGTCCGTCGTCCAGGCCGACTGGGCGGCCGACGGCACGCTGCTCGCGGTGAGCGACGCCTCCGGCTGGTGGAACCTCTACCGCGTCGACCCGGAGGGTGGGGAAGCGGTCGGGCTCTGCCCGCGCGCGGAGGAGTTCGGCGACGGCCTGTGGAAGCTGGGGCTGCGCTGGTTCGCCCCGCTCGCGGACGGCACCGTGGCCGTGTTGCACGGGCGCGGAGCCAAGCGGCTGGGGGTGCTGGACCCGCACACCGGTGAACTGGTGGACGCCGTCGGGCCCTGGACGGAGTGGGCCCCGACGCTCGCCCTGGACGGCACCCGGGTCGTCGGTGTCGGCGCCGGCGCGCGCAGCGGGTACGAGATCGTGGAACTGGACACCGCAACCGGGCACAGCCGCGTCCTCGCCGAGCGGCACACCCACGCGGTGGACCCGGCCTACTACCCGCACCCCGTCGAGCGGACGTTCACCGGTCCCGACGGCCGCGAGGTGCACGCCCACGTCTACCCGCCGGCCAACCCGCGGGCGCGCGGCCCCGAAGGGGAGGCGCCGCCGTACGTGATCTGGGTCCACGGCGGTCCGACGAGCCGGGTACCGCTTGTCCTCGACCTGGAGATCGCCTACTTCACCTCGCGCGGCATCGGCGTCGCGGAGGTCAACTACGGCGGCTCGACCGGTTACGGGCGGGCCTACCGGGAGCGGCTGCGCGGCGGCTGGGGCGTCGTGGACGTGGCGGACTGCGCGACGGTCGCGCTCGGCCTGGCCGAGGAGGGCAGCGCGGACCGCGCCCGGCTCGCCATCCGGGGCGGCAGCGCCGGGGGCTGGACGACGGCGGTCTCGCTCACCTCACCGGCGGCCGCCGGGGTGTACGCGTGCGGCACCATCAGCTTCCCCATCCTCGAGCCCGAGGGCTGGTCCGGCGATGACACGCACGACTTCGAGTCCCGCTACCTGGAAGGGCTCATCGGTGACCCGGAGCGGGACGCCGAGCGCTACCGCGAGCGTTCTCCGGCACGCAACGCCCACCTGATGACGGCCCCGTTCCTGCTCCTGCAAGGGCTCGACGACGTCATCTGCCCGCCCGCGCAGTGCGAACGCTTCCTCGACGCGCTGGCCGCCGTCGGCGGCACGCCGGTGCCGCACACCTACCTCACGTTCGAGGGCGAGGCCCACGGTTTCCGGCGGGCGGACACCATCGCGCGGGCCGTGGAGGCCGAACTCGACCTGTACCTGGAGGTCTTCGGCGCCCCGGTGACGACACCGGAGCCCGCGTGAGACGGGGCCGGACCACCGCGGAAGCGCGGCCCCGCCCACCGCTACGTCCGCTGCGGTGGGCGGGAGCGCCGCCTCCCCGCCCCACGCGCGGGGCGGGGAAAGGGTGTCAGCTTCCGGCGTAGATGCGTTCGACGAACTCGGCGATCTGACCCTCGTCCAGATGGCGGGCGATGTCGGCCTCGGAGATCATGCCGACCAGCCGCTTGTTCTCGATCACGGGCAGCCGCCGGATCTGGTGGCCTTCCATCTCGTTCAGGACCTCGGAGATGTCCGCGGAGGACTCAACCCACCGGGGCGTACCGTGGCACAGCTGCTCGCACGTCACCTTCCCCGGGTCGTGTCCGGCCGCGACGCACTCCACGACGATGTCGCGGTCGGTGATGATGCCGCACATGCGTTCGTCGGCATCGCTCACGGGCAGGGCGCCCACGTTCAGCTCACGCATGAGCTGAGCGGCCCGGTCGAGCGTCTCGTGGGCGGGAATCCACTGGGCACCGGGGTGCATGATGTCCTTCGCCGTGGTCATGTAGGTACCTCCACGTCGAGCTGGTGCTGGCGCCGCACGGGGCGTCCGTACGACACCAGTCATCCTCCGCCCGTGGGAGAGGCCCGGCAACCGCAGTGGTCGGCGGCTCGCGGGCGCCGTGGAGGGCCGCTGTGCGGGCCGGTCAGGCGCGGCAGAGCACCTCGCCGTGCAGCACGGTGAACCAGCCGTCCGGGCACGCGCCCCAGGCCCGCCACGCGTCGACGATCCCGGCCAGCTGCCCGGGGGTGGCGTGACCGCCCTCGACGGCGTGCCGGGCGTAGGCCGAGGACTCGGTCCGGTCGGCCCACAGGGAGCTCCACCAGGCCCGTTCCTCCGCGGTGGCGAAGCACCACACGTCCGCCGAGGCCGTGACGTCGGTGAACCCGGCGGCCCGGGCCCAGGACAGCAGCCGCCGTCCGGCGTCCGGCTCACCGCCGTTCGCCCGGGCCACCCGCCCGTAGAGCTCCTGCCAGGCGCTCAGCTCGGGCGAGGCCGGATACCAGGTCATCGCGGCGTAGTCGGCGTCCCGGGCGGCCACCACGCCCCCGGGGCGGCAGACGCGGCGCATCTCCCGCAGGGCGCCGACGGGGTCGCCCACGTGCTGGAGCACCTGGTGGGCGTGGACGACGTCGAAGGAGTCGTCCGGGAAGTCCAGGGCAGCGACGTCGCCGGTGACGAACGCGACGTTGGTCACGCCCCGTTCGGCGGCGGCCTCCCGGGCGGTGGCCAACACGTCCCCGGCGGCGTCGAGCCCCGTGACCGGCCCCGGGGCGACCCGTGCGGCCAACCCGGCGGTGATGGTGCCGGGGCCGCAACCCACGTCGAGCACCGCCGCCTCCGGACGCAGCTCCGGCAGCAGGTAGCCGGCGGAGTTCTCGGCGGTGCGCCAACGGTGCGAGCGCAGCACGGACTCGTGGTGGCCGTGGGTGTACACGGCGGTCTCCTGGGTCATGTCCGCACCGTAGCCAAGAGTCCGAGATACGAGAATAATCATCTCGTATTATGGACTTGTTGTGTGGTGGGCCGTCAGCCCGGCGTCGTCCCGCCCCGCGTCCGGCCCGGAAGCGGTCCAGCGCCTCGGCGGTGTGCCGCCTGACGTCGTCCGTGCGTAACCCGGCGAGATCCTGGTCGGGCAGGTGCTCACCCGGCGTCGTCATCCGCATCACCGTGTCCGGGGAGCCGGGACATCCACCGGGCCGGGGCACCGCGCCGCGCGGAGGAGGAACCCGCTCCGGGACGACGGCGCGCGGCGGGCCCGGGAACCTGCCATCGTGGAGGGCAGGAGAGGCACCGGAGGCGTGGATGCGTGGTGACCGGGAGAGCCCGGACCTCAAGGCCGCGGCCTGCGGCTACTGGGAGCGGCGCGGCCTGCCCACCGTCCCGGCGCAGGTCGTCTCGGCCTCCGGCGCGGAACTGCTGCTGCTCGCGCTCCTCGCCGTCTGCCCGGGGGGAACCCCCGGTCCGGGGGGACCGCGCGGCGTCTACCTGCCCGTCCCCGGCCCGCGCTGGCACGGCACGCCGGCGCGGCTGCTGGGCCTGCCCGTCCACCCGGTGCCGACGCCCGCCGAGTGCGGGGGCGTGCCCGACCCCTTCGCCCTGCTGGAAGCCGTCCGCAGGGACCGCGCGGCCGGCGTGGATCCCGGGGTGCTGCTGCTGTCCCTCGTGGACGACCCCACGGGAACCGTCCCGCCGCCGGAACTGCTGTACGAGGTCTGCGAGGCGGCGGTGGACCAGGACCTTCTCATCGTCAGCGACGAGAGCCTGCGCGACACCTGCCACGACCCGCACGGCACCGTCGTCGTCTCGCCCGCCGAGATGCTGCACCCGCAGGGCGGGGCGGCCGGAAGCCGGGCCGGGTCCCGCGGGAGGCCCGTGGCCACCGAGGGCGCCGAAACCGCGGACGCCGAGGACGTCGTCGTGCTCCTCGACCTCGCCGCCGCCCTCGTCCCCGGTGGCCGGCACACCGGGCTCGCCCGCTTCCCCGGGGCCGGGCGGGGCCGGGCCGCCGCCGACGCCGTCCGCCGGACCCTGCACACTCTCGCCGGGCCCCCCGGCCCCGACCCGGAAGCGGACCTGGCGCTGAGCGAGCCGGCCGGGCTCCGCGCCCGGCGCGAGGCGGCCGCCCGCACCGACGGCCGCCACGCCGCCGCCGTCTGCCGGGCGGTGACCGCGGCCGGAGGCCTGTGCCGGCCGCCTCAGGCCGGCGGGCACCTCTACCCCGACCTGGAGCCGCTGCGCGACCGGCTGGCCCGGCACGGCGTCACCGACGCGGCCACCCTGGAGGCCGCCCTCGTCCTGCGCCTCGGCCCCGGCGTGCTGGGCGGGCACCGCTTCGGTGACGACCCGGGCGCCCTGCGCGCCCGGCTGCCCGTCACCGCGCAGCGGGACGGCGCCCAGGAACACCCGCCCGGAGCCCCGGCGTTGGCCCGGGTGGAGGCCGCCCTGGCCGAACTGACCCGCACACCGACGGAGAGCCGACCATGACGGAACAGTACGAGCAGACCGGCCCGTCCCGGCCGGCCGCCCCGCCCCGTCCGCTGGGGGAGCGGCGTACCTGGCCGCGCACCTTCGCCGACCGGCTGACCGAACCGCTCCCCAGGGCCCTGGACATGCTGCGCGCCAGCCGGCGCGGCGGGTTCCGCCCGAGCGCCGAGGAGCTCCGCAGCCAGGCCCCCCGGCTGCCGGTGCGGCCGGAGCCGCTGCCCCAGGCCGGCCCGGACACCGTCGCCGTCACCTGGGCCGGGCACGCCAGCTGGGTCGTGAGCATCGCGGGGCTGACGGTCCTGACCGACCCCGTGTGGTCCCGGCGGATCCTGGGCACCCCGGCACGCCTCACCCCGGTGGGCGTGGCCTGGGAGGAGCTGCCGCGCGTCGACGCCGTCGTGATCTCGCACAACCACTACGACCACCTCGACGCGCCGACGCTCGCCCGGCTGCCCCGCGACACCCCGCTGTTCGTGCCGGCCGGGCTCGGCTCCTGGTGCCGGCGTCGCCGTTTCACCACCGTGACGGAGCTGGACTGGTGGGAGGCCGCGGAGCTGCCCGCCCCCGGCGGCGCCGTCCGCTTCGACTTCGTGCCCGCCCATCACTGGTCGCGCCGCGGCGCGCTCGACACCTGCCGTTCGCTGTGGGGCGGCTGGGTGCTCACGGCACCGGACGACAGACGCGTGTACTTCGCCGGGGACACCGGATACGGGCACTGGTTCGCCGAGATCGGCCGCCGCTGCCCGGGCATCGACCTCGCCCTGCTGCCGATCGGCGCCTACGCGCCCCGCGCCCTGCTGCGGCCGGTGCACACCGATCCGGACGAGGCGGTCCGGGCCTGCCGGGACGTGGGGGCCGCCCGGATGGCGCCGATGCACTGGGCCACGTTCCTGCTGTCGAGCGAGCCTCCGCTGGAGCCGCTGGAGCGGGTCCGCGAGGCGTGGGAGCGGGACGGCCGCCCCGCGGCGGACCTGTGGGACCTGCCGGTCGGCGGCTCGCGCGCGCTGCCGTGAGGCGGCGGGAGAGGCCGCCCGTCTGATACACCGTCACCGCGGGGGAACACACCGCGCCGCACCGAAGGAGACGCCACACATGCCGGCACCCGAGCCGCTCACCGACGCCGAACTGTCCGCCGCGCTCGCCGAGCTGCCGGGCTGGGAGCGGGACGGCGATCTGCTGACCCGCGACTACCGCTTCCCGGGCCATCTGCCCGCCGCCGCGATGGTCATGCACGTGGCCGCCATCCACGAGGAGCTGGGCCACCACGCGGACGTGGCCCTGGGCTACAACACCGTGGGGATCTCGGTGAACACCCACAGCGTCGGCGGCCGTATCACGGCCCTCGACACGCGGCTGGCCCGCCGGATCGAGGAGATCGCGGCGGGCCACGGAGCGCGTTAGCGCGTGAGCGCGGGGCCTTAGGGCCGGGCCTGCGGCCGCCCGGCCCGGTGCCCGCTCCCCGTCTTGGCAGGGGGGAACGGGCACCGGAGTGCGACCGTCAGCCGGTCACGAGGCTGAGCCCGTAGGTGTTCAGGATCTCGTTGATGGGCTGGTGGTACGTGGTACCGCCGGAGCTGCAGTTGCCCGAGCCGCCGGAGGTCACGCCCTGGGCCTGGCTGCCGGAGATGAACGAACCGCCGGAGTCACCGGGCTCGGCGCAGACGCTGGTGCGGACGAGCCCGTAGACGGTGCCCTGCGGGTAGCGGACCGTCGAGTTGTACTGCTGGACGTAGCCGCAGTGCCAGCCCGTCGTGGAACCGGAGCGGCAGATGGACGAGCCGACGGCCGCTGACCGGGAGCCCGCGACCCGGTACCTGCTGCCGTTGACGTACGACGTCGGGGTCCAGTTGCTGTTGACCGCGACCCAGGCCATGTCGTTGCCGGGGAACGAGGACGCCTGGAAGGCGCCCTGGTACGCCCGGTTGTAGCCGTAGGTGGACGTACCACGGGTACCGCAGTGCCCGGCCGTCGCGAAGCCCGGCGTGGAGCCGCGGTAGACGGAGAAGCCGACCGAGCAGCGGCCGCCGCTGCCCATGTAGTAGGCGTCGCCGCCCCGCAGGTTGTAGAACGGCTCGGGCCGCTCGTCCGACGTGACGACGCGGACGGCGTCGGCGTCCGCACCGCTGGCGGCGACGAACTTCTCGGCCTTGGCGGCGTTCTGGGCGTGGACGACGACGCTGTTGGCCTTGGTGTCCACGTACCAGAGCGAGGCGGCCCGGGAGTTGTTCCGGGCGCCCTTGGCGGCCTGGTCGAGCTTGGCGCGCACGGCGTCCAGCTCGGCCATGCTGTGCTCGACGACGACGGGCGTCGCGCCGGCGCGCTCGATCTCGGCGGCCCGGTCCCGGTCGGTCGTGGCCACGACGAGTTCCGCCGTGGCTCCGGTGACCCAGGCGCCGCCGAACTCCTGGCCCAGCGACTCTTCCAGCCGGGGGGCGACCTTGCTGGCCTCGGCCTCGTTGGCCACGCGGGCCGTGGCCTCGGCCCGGGTGAGGCCGAGGTCGCGCTCCATCGCCTCCAGCATCCCGGCCGGGAGTTCGGCCGCGATCTCGCTCTGCGGAACCTCCTGCGCCGTAGCGGTGCCGGGAAGCGTCGAAAGGCCCAGTGCGGCGATCGCCGCGGCGGTGCCGGCCAGTGCACGTCTCCTGTGGAGCATGGGGTTTCTCCTCAGTGTTGGGGGGTGCCGAGATGAAGCTAGCCACCCGAACTGAGGTCGTGTACCTGTCATTTAGCCCCTCTTATGGTGCGATGGCCCCCACGGCGGTCTCCCGTGTGCCGTCAGTGCTCCGGGCCGAACCACGGGTGGTCCTCCAGCCAGCGCGCGTACCCCGGGCTGCGCGCGATCGCCTCCCGGTACGCGGCCCGGGCGTGCAGCGCCACCTCGCCCGCTCTCTCCGCGGCCGTCGAACGGGGGTCGAAGCCGATGAGATGACGCCAGCTCAGCGGCGTCCCGGCCAGCGGGACGCAGCGGACGCCTGGCGTCGGGGGCATCGTGGCCCGGCACAGCCCCACCGCCCGGCCCACCTGGACCAGATGCACACAGGCGGCCGTGTCCGTCTTGAAGAACGAGACGGGAGCGAAACCCTCCTGGGCGCAGGCGGCCGTGAAGCAGTCGGCGAAGCAGCCGTCCCCCGGAACGGCCACCCAGCGCTCCCCGGCGAGCTTGCCCAGCTCCAGCTCCGGCTCGGTGGCCTGCGGATGGTCGTCGGCCAGCATCACGAAGACGGGGTCGTGGCCCAACGGCTGCCAGTCCAGCCGTCCGGCGGCCGGGTGCGTGCTGTGCCCGCACACTCCCGCCAGGGCGAAGTCCAGCCGCCCGTCGGCCACCTGGCCGGCGAGCTCGGCGACCGACCAGGCGGTGACGGTGCTCACCGGGGCCTGCGGGTGAGCGGCGGTGAGCCGGTCCACCAGGCCCCCCAGCAGCGGCCCGTGGGTGCCGCCGATCCGGAAGCGGGGCGCCGAACCCCCGGCAAGCCGCTTGACGTCCTCCTCCAGCTGACGCATCGCGGGCAGTACGATCCGTGACCGGTCGAGCAGCAGCTCACCGAGCTGGGTGGGCCGGGTGCCGTTGCGGTCCCGGACGAACAGGGCGCCCCCGAGGGCGCGTTCGATGCGCTTGAGCTGGCCGCTCAGCGCCGACTGGGCCAGTCCCAGCGAGGTCGCGGCGCGGGTGAGACTGCCCGCGTCGGCTATCGCCCGGACGACCTTCAGATGCCGTAGCTCCAGGTCCATGTGTCCTCATCTCGCGGCGCGGCCCGTCCGGGTGCCGGGAGCGGCCGTGAGCGGACCGGCGAATCGTGGGGGGTGTGACGGTCCGCCGCGTGCGGAGCCGTCTCGTCCGGGAAACTACGACCCCCTCCGCGCCGGGGCAAGACGGCCTGGAGTCGTCCCGCCGACGCGGCGGTGCCGCCGTCCGCACTGCGGACGGCGGCACCGGGCGAGCCAGGTCAGGAGCCGGGCATCAGAACGGTGTCGACGATGTACACGTTCGCGTTGGCGGTCTGCACGTTGCCGCAGACGACCGTGGAGGCGTCGTTGACCTCGTACTCCTCACCGGAGCCGGAGGTCTTCAGCTCCTGCTCGCTCAGGGACTTGAACGTGCCGTTCTCCAGGTCGGAGGGCTGCAGACGCTCGCCCACGACGTGGTAGGTCAGCACCTTGGTGAGCTGCTCCTTGTCGTTGAGCAGCGCGTTCAGGTCCTCCTCGGGGATCTTGGCGAAGGCGTCGTTGGTCGGTGCGAACACCGTGATGTTCTCGGCGCTGTTGAGCGTGTCGACCAGGTCGGCCGCCTGTACCGCCGTCACGAGGGTGGACAGGGCGGGGTTGTTCGAGGCCGCCGTGGCCACCGGGTCCTTGGCCATGCCCTCGAAGCTGCCGGCACCGTCCTCCGGGACCGCCGCGCAGCCCGGGCCGAAGGGCTCGGAGCCCGCGCTGTCGGACTTCTCGGTGGACTCCTCGTTCGCGCCGTTGGTCTGCTCCGAGGCCGCGGCCGTCGAGTCGTCGGAGGTGTCCCCGTCGGAGCCGCAGGCGGTCAGCGCGAGCGGCAGCACGACGGCGGCGACGACGGCCACGGCGGAGCGGCGGACGTGGTGGAAGGTGGTCATCAGTGATTCTCCTTGGTGGGCGGACTCGAACGAGCCCGGGAATACAGTGACGGAAAAGGTTCTTATGGGTGGATAACGGGCGCGACAAGGCTGCGTTGAGCCGGCCCTGCGGCGCCGAGCACCGAAAGGTCAGGGGCTAGTCGACGTTGACCACCACCGTGTGCCGTCCGGTGGCGCCGTCCGGGATGGTCCCCACGCGCCGGGCGGTCTGGGTCCGGCCGTCGCCGTCGGTGGCCCGCACCTCCACCTGGTGCCGCCCGGGGGTGGCGTCCCACTCCCAGACCCACTGGCGCCAGGTGTCCTCGGTGGCGGCGGGGGCGAGTTCGGCCCGCTGCCACGCCCCCTCGTCGACCCGGACCTCGACGCGGGCGATGCCCCGGTGCTGGGCCCACGCCACCCCCGCCACCGGCACCCGTCCCCGTCGGACGGTGGCCAGCGGCTTCGGGGTGTCGATCCGGGACTGGGTCTTGACGGGGGCCTTCGCCGCCCAGTCCCGCCTGACCCAGTACGCGTCGTAGTCGGCGAAGGTGGTCAGCTCCAGCTCGCGCAGCCACTTGCAGGCGGACACGTAGCCGAAGAGCCCGGGCACGACCATCCGCACGGGAAAGCCGTGCCGGAAGGGGAGCGGCGCGCCGTTCATGCCGAGGGCCAGCAGGGCGTCCCGCCCGTCGAGGACGGTCTCGACCGGGGTGCCGATCGTCATGCCGTCCACCGAGCGCGCGACCAGCTGGTCGGCGGGCCCGCCGGCGGAGGGCGCCTGAACCCCCGCCTCCCGCAGGATGTCGGCCAGCCGCACCCCGATCCAGCGCGCGTTGCCGACATAGGGGCCGCCGACCTGGTTGGACACGCAGGCCAGCGTGATGTCGCGCTCGACGAGTTCACGTCCGAGCAGGTCGTCGAAGGTGAGGGTGAGCGGCTTGCGCACCCCCTCGCCGTGGACGCGCAGCGACCACCGGGTGGCGTCCACCCGCGGCACGACCAGGGCCGTGTCGACGCGGTAGAAGTCGGCGTTGGGCGTGAAGAACGGAGTGAGTCCGGTCAGGCGCAGATCGGCGCCCGAAGGTTGGGGCGGGGCCGGGGAGTTCGGCTCCGGGAGGCGGACGGCTCCGCGGGAGGCGGTCGCCTCGGCCCCGCTGGAGCTGTCCAGGCGCTGCCCCAGTGCGCCCGCGCCCGCCGAGGCGGCCGCCGCGGCCGAGGCCACGATGACGAACCCGCGCCGGTCGAACCCGGGGCCGCCAAAGTCTTGTTCCCGCCCCGGCAGGCCGGCCGGCCCGACGCCGCCCTCCGCGGCGCGGGGCGGCGCGGTGAGCCGGCCCGCCAGCAGGTACAGCACGAGACCACCCAGGCCGGCGCCCACCAGCGGGGGCACGACGTCCCCGGCCACGCCGGTCGGACGGTCGAGTGCGGCCAGGACGCCGATCGCGCCGAACACCAGCACCCCGGCCGAGGCGAGAACGCGTCGGCTGAGTGCGAGAACTCCCAGGCCCATCGCGAACAGGGCGCTGAGCGCCAGCACGCCCCGCGTGAGCCAGGTCTTGTTCTCCGGCCCGAGCGTCTGGACCGCCCACTCCTTGACGGCCTGTGGCGTGAGGTCGATGACCGAGGCGCCGACGACCGCGACCGGGCCCGCTTCCGGGCGGTCGGCCAGCCCCGCGGCCAGCTCGGCCGAGGCCAGCGCCGTCGCCGCCGCGAGCAGGCCGCTGAGCGCGCCGAGTCCGGCCCGGGCGAGGCGTGGTGAGGATGTCGCTGTCACACCCGGCATTCGGGCCCCGGGGCAGGGCGGATTGGTCTGTCCTTCGATCGAGTGACGCCAACCCCCGCGGCCTGCGCTTTCGTCGTGCGTCGACCAATCCGCCGGGGCGGCTGCCCCGAATCCCCCACGCCTGTCCGGCCGACGACGGTGCCGGGCGCGGGGAACGTAAGGAGAACAGCATGTCCCGGGACCGACGGCGTACGGCGGTGATCGGCGGCGGAGTCGCGGGGCTCACGGCCGGATACGTCCTGAGCCGTGCCCACGACGTCACGCTGTACGAGGCCGACGACCGCCTCGGCGGTCACGCCCACACCCACGACCTCACCGACGGCACGGGTCGGCCCGTACGCGTGGACTCCGGCTTCATCGTGCACAACCGGCGTACCTATCCGTACCTGCTGCGCCTCTTCGCGGAACTCGGTGTCGAGACCCGCGAGTCCGAGATGAGCATGTCGGTGCGCTGCGAGGGGTGCGGGCTCGAGTACGCCGGATCGCGTGGGCCGCGCGGCCTGTTCGCGAGCCCCCGGCACGCGGTCCGTCCCGGTTACCTGCGGCTGCTGGCGGAGGTGCCCTTCTTCCACCGGAGGGCTCGGGCCCTCCTGGCCACGCCCGAGGGCGAGGCCGAGCCAACGCTCGGCCAGTTCCTCACCCAGGAGCGGTTCTCGCGCTACTTCGTCACGCACTTCATGACGCCGCTCGTCTCCGCCGTGTGGTCCTGCGCCGCGGACACGGCCCTGCGCTACCCCGCCCGCTACCTGTTCCGTTTCCTCGACCACCACGGGATGCTCGCCGTGACCGGTTCCCCCGTCTGGCGAACGGTCGTGGGCGGCTCACGGACGTATGTGGAGCGGGTGGCCGAAGCGATCGGCACCGTGCGCACGGGCCGCCCGGTGCGTGCGGTGCGCCGCGACGCCGACGGGGTGGAGATCACGGTCGCGGGCGGCGGCACGGAGCGCTACGACGCCGTGGTGATCGCCGTCCACCCCGACCAGGCACTCCAGCTGCTCGCCGATCCCACGGAACCGGAACGCGAGGTCCTGGGTGCCATCCGCTACTCGCGCAACCCCACGCAGCTGCACTCGGACACGACCGTGCTGCCCCGGCGGGCCGGGGCCAGGGCGTCGTGGAACTACCTGATGCCCGCCTGTGACGCCGGCTCCGGCGCGGTGCGGGTCAGCTACGACATGAACCGGCTCCAGGGGCTGAGCAGTTCGAGACCCCATATCGTCACACTCAACGGTGCCGACCGGGTCGACCCTGACGCCGTGCTCGCGCGCATGGTCTACGAGCATCCGGTGTTCACACCGGAGTCGGTGGCCGCCCAGCGCCGTCTGCCCGCGCTCTCCGGCCCCGTCACGGCGTTCGCCGGGGCCTACCACGGCTGGGGTTTCCACGAGGACGGCTGCCGCTCCGGGGCCCTGGCCGCCCGTGCCCTGGGGGTGGGGTGGTGAGTGTCCCGGCCCTGTACCCGTGCGAGATCGTCCACGTCCGCGGCCGGCCCGTGCGGCACACGCTGCGGCACCGCACCTTCCTCTGGTTCGTCGACGTGGACCACCTGCCCCGCCTGCCCCTGCCGCTGCGTCTGCTGGTCCGGTTCGATCCGCGCGACCACTTCGCGGGCACCGCCCCCACCCTGCGGGAAGGGCTGGCCCGGCTGCTGGACGCACAGGGCGTCCGACTCGGCGACGGCCGGGTGCGCATGCTGGCCCACGCCAGGGTCCTCGGCCACGTCTTCAACCCGCTGACCCTGTACTGGTGCACCCCCGCCGACGGCTCGGGGGAGCGCGTGGTCGCGGAAGTGCACAACACCTACAGCGAGCGGCACTGCTACGTGCTGCGTCCCGAGGACTCCGGGGCGGCCCGGGTCGCCAAGGAGTTCTACGTCTCGCCCTTCTTCCCGGTGGACGGCCACTACCGCATGCGGCTCCCCGAGCCGGACGGACGGCTGGACCTGACGGTCCACCTCGAACGGGACGGCACCCGCCCCTTCACCGCGACCGTGCGCGGTCACCGCCGCGCGGCCACCGCTCCTCGGGTGCTCGGGGCGATGCTGCGCCACCCGTGGTCCACCCTCGCCGTCTCCGCGGCCATCCGCCTGCACGGCATCCGCCTCCTCCTGCGCGGGCTGCCCGTGCTGCCGCGCCCCCGTCACCGAGTTCAGAAAGGCCTGGAGTGAACATGTCCCCAGCCACCGGCGGTATCGCCCCCGATCCCACGCGGTGGCCCGACGTGGCCCGCGTACCCCGTGCCTCCGTGGCGCGCACCCTGATAGCCGAACGGATCGTGTCACGCGCCCTGGACCGGCTGCCGTTGCGGGTACGGCTGCCCGACGGCGGGACGCTCGGGCTGGGCGGCCCCCTCCTCGAACTGCGGGCACCCGAGCGGTTCCACCGGCGTGTCGGGGCCGACGGGCTGATCGGGTTCGGCGAGTCCTACATGGCCGGTGAGTGGGAGGCCGAGGACCTGGTCGGCGTGCTGACCGTGCTGGCCACCCACGTGTCCGAACTGGTGCCCCGGCCTCTTCAGCGGCTGCGCGCGCTGTGGGTGCGACGGCAGCCCGAGGGGCAGCGCAACACCCCGGCCGGAGCCCGGGACAACATTCAGCGTCACTACGACCTGTCCAACGACCTCTTCGGCCTCTTCCTGGACCCGACGATGTCGTACTCCAGCGCCGTGTTCCGAGGCTTCCCCGCCGACTTCGCCGCACTACGCGCGGCACAGCACCGCAAGATCGACCAGCTCCTGGACGCCGTCGGCGTCCGGGCCGGGTCCCGGCTGCTGGAGATCGGCACCGGCTGGGGGGAACTGGCCATCCGGGCGGCCGGGCGCGGAGCCACGGTGGTCAGCCTGACGCTCTCCGCCGAACAGCGCGACCTCGCCGAACGCCGGATCGCCGCCGCGGGACACGCCGAGGACGTGACGGTTCTGCTCCAGGACTACCGCCGGGCCACGGGCCGGTACGACGCCGTGGTCAGCGTCGAGATGATCGAGGCCGTGGGGGCCGAGTTCTGGCCGGAGTACTTCGGCACCCTGGAACGCCTCCTCGCCCCCGGCGGGCGGATCGGGCTCCAGGCGATCACGATGCCGCACGACCGGATGCTGGCGACCCGCAACACCCACACCTGGGTGCAGAAGTACATCTTTCCCGGCGGGTTCCTGCCCTCCGTCACGGCGATCGGGCAGATCACGCGGGCGCACACCGGGCTGGTGGTCGAGCGCTGCGCCCCCTTCGGCCCGCACTACGCGGAGACGCTGCGCCTGTGGCGGGAACGCTTCGAGTCCCGCGCCGCCGAGGTCGCGGCGCTGGGTTTCGACGAGACCTTCCACCGTATGTGGCGGCTCTACCTCGCCTACTCCGAAGCCGGGTTCCGCTCCGGATACCTGGACGTCCACCAGATCCTGCTGACGGACGGGACGCCCCGCGCCACGCGTACCCCGAGTCACGACCACCGGGAGGCCCGCGCGTGAACCGGGACGCCGCACACCAGATCGACACCCTCACCGCAGAGCTGCTCGGCGGCCCGCTGCCCGTGCGGCTGCGTGCCTGGGACGGCAGCGAGGCGGGCCCCGCCCACGGCCCCGTCGTCGTCCTGCGCAGCCCCCGGGCGGTCCGCCGGCTGCTCTGGTCACCCGGCGAGCTCGGCCTGGCGGAGGCCTACATCACCGGCGAACTCGACGTCGAGGGAGACCTCGCCGAGGGGCTGCGCTCCCTGTGGCGCGCCGCCCGGGAGCATGGTCTTCACCCGCCGAGGCTTCGAGCCGGAGGGCCGCGCGCCGCGGCGTCCCTCCTCGGCCGCGCCCTGCTGACGGCCGGCCGGCTCGGCGTCGTCGGCCCCCGGCCCGCCTCTCCCGCCGAGCAGGCCCGGCTGACCGGAACCCCGCACAGCAGAAGCCGCGACCGCGCGGCCGTCAGCCACCACTACGACCTGTCCAACGCCTTCTACGAACTCCTGCTGGACGAGTCGATGGCCTATTCCTGCGGATACTGGACGTCGCCGTCGGAGGAGCCGGGTTACGGACTCGCCGACGCGCAGCGGGACAAGCTGGAGCTGATCTGCCGCAAGCTGGACCTGCGCTTTGGTGCGCGGCTGCTGGACGTCGGCTGCGGTTGGGGCTCGCTCAGTCTGTACGCCGCGGAGCACCACGGGGCCGAGGTCACCGCGGTCACGCTCTCGCGTGAGCAGGCCCGCTTCGTGCGGGAGAGGGCGGCCCGGCGCGGCCTGGCCGACCGCGTCGACGTGCAGTGGGGGGACTACCGCGACATCGAGGCCGGCGGCTTCGACGCCGTCAGCACGATCGAGATGGGCGAGCACGTCGGTGACGCCGAGTACCCCGCGTTCGCGGCGCTGCTGCGGCGCTCGGTCCGGCCGCGCGGCCGGGTGCTGGTGCAGCAGATGTCCCGGGGCTCCACGGCCCCGGGCGGCGGCGCGTTCATCGAGACGTACATCGCCCCCGACATGCACATGCGGCCGCTGGGCGGCACCGTCTCGCTGCTGGAGGACGCCGGGCTGGAGGTACGCGACGTGCACGCCCTGCGCGAGGACTACGTGCGCACCGTGCGCGCGTGGCACCGGACGCTGGAGGAGCGGTGGGAGGCCTTCGTCGAGCTCGTCGGCGAACGGACCGCCCGGGTCTGGCGGCTCTACCTCGTGGGCGGCGCGCTGGCTTTCGAGGAGGGCCGCATGGGCGTCGACCAGATCCTGGCCGTACGGCCCGACGCCGACGGCGGCAGCGGCCTCGGCGGTACGGTTCCCCGCTGGCACACCGGGGCGGGAGCGGTGTCGTGACCGGCTTCCCCTGGGGCGACTTCGGGGTGAACCTCGCGTTCAGCGCCGCGGGGGCCCTCGGCGTCATGCTGGTCACCTTCGCGGTGGCCGTGCGCCGGGGCCTGCACCGGGTGGTGGACATCGCCTGGGGGCCGGGCTTCGCCGTCGTCGCCCTGACGAGCTTCGCCCTCTCCGCCGACGGCGGCGACCCCGGCCGTCGGCTTCTCGTCACCGCCCTGACGCTCGTGTGGGGGCTGCGGCTGGCCGCGCACATCGCCCGGCGCGGTCGCGGCCACGGGGAGGACCCGCGCTACGAGAAGCTGCTCGCCAGGGCGCCGCGGGGCGTCCCCCGCGACGTCTACGCCTTCGGCGTGGTGTACCTGCTGCAGGGCTTCCTCGTCTGGCTGGTGTCCCTGCCGGTCCAGGCCGCCGCCCACCTCCCCCGGGGGCTCGGACCGCTGGCCCTGGCCGGACTGCTGCTGTGGCTGACGGGCTTCGTCTTCGAGGCGGTCGGCGACCGGCAGCTCGCCCGGTTCCGCGCCGACCCGGCGAACCGGGGGCGCGTCATGGACCGCGGCCTGTGGGCCTGGACCCGGCACCCCAACTACTTCGGTGACGCCTGCGTCTGGTGGGGTCTGTTCCTCTTCGCCGCCGCCGACCCCGCGGTGGCCGCCGCGGTCCTCGTCTCGCCCGTGGTCATGAGCCTGCTGCTCACGCGGGGCAGCGGCAAGCGGCTGCTGGAGGCCCACATGGCCGACCGGCCGGGATACGCCGAGTACGCGGCGCGGACGAGCGGGTTCTTCCCCCGCCCGCCGCGCTCACGCTGACGTCGCCCCGGGCCTGGAGCGGCCGGCCGGTCACTCCAGGCCGCGGGCGGCGCGGAAGCGGGCCAGCCCGTCGGCGAGGTCGATGATCGGGGCCGGGTAGTCCACGTTCCCGGCCTTCCAGGGCTCGTGGACGGCGCGCCCCTCTAGGGCGCGCAGCTCCGGCACCCAGCGCCGCACGTAGACGCCGTCCGGATCGAACCGCCGTGCCTGCGTCAGCGGGTTGAGGACCCGGTTCGGGCGGGTGTCCGTACCCGTCCCCGCCATCCACTGCCAGTTCAGCTGGTTGTTCGCCACGTCGCCGTCGACCAGCAGGTCCAGGAAGTGCCGGGCCCCGATCCGCCAGTCCAGGTACAGCGTCTTCACGAGGAAGCTCGCCACCAGGAGGCGGGCCCGGTTGTGCATCCACCCCTCGTGGCGCAGCTGCCGCATGGCGGCGTCCACGATCGGATAGCCCGTCCTGCCCTCCCGCCAGGCCGCGGCATCGTCCTCGTCGGTCCGCCAGCGGTCCTGCTGCGTGCGGTAGTCGGCGTGCGCGGACCGCGGACGCGCGTGCAGCGTCTGGTGGTGGAAGTCGCGCCAGGCGAGCTGGCGCACGAACGCCTCCGCCCCCGCGCCGCCGCGCGCGCGGGTGCGCTGGACGAGCTCGACGGGGGAGAGGCAGCCGAAGTGCAGATAGGGCGAGAGCCGCGAGGTGCCCTCGCCCGCCAGCTCGTCGTGGCGCCGCGCGTAGTCGTCCACGCCGGAGGACAGCCACGTCGCGAACCGCTCGCGCCCCGCGCTCTCCCCGCCTTCCGGCAGCCCGGGTGACGCCTTCGCGACCTGGGCGGAGGGCAGCTCGGCCGAGGCCACGTCGGGCACCTCCACGCGTCGCGGCGCGCCGAGGGCCTTCCGCGTCCCCGCGGCCTCCCAGCGCCGCAGGTAGGGCGTGAACACCGCGAAGTGGTCGCGGCCCTGCGGGGTCACCTCGCCGGGCGGCAGCGCGGTGATCACACCGTCGTGCACCCGCAGGGCGCAGCCCTGCTCCCGCAGCGCCTCGCGCAGCCGCTCCTCGCGGCGCAGAGCGAAGCCGCTGACCCCGGCGGCGAGGTGCACCTCGCGGGCGTCCGTCTCCCGGACCACGGCGCACACCTCGTCCACCAACCGCCCCTCCCGCAGCACCAGCCGCCCGCCCCGCTCCCGCAGCGAGGCGTCCAGGTCGGCGAGGGCTGTGGCCAGGAAGGCGCGGCGGTTGGGTACGTCGAACCCCGCCCGCCGTACAGCCTCGTCCAGCACGAACAGCGGGACCACCCGGTCCGCCGCGCGCAGCGCGGCCCGCAGCGGAGGATGGTCGTGCACCCGCAGGTCGGAGGTGAACAGGACGACCGAAACGGACGTCACACGGGCTCCCTTCCCAAGAGGGTTCGACTTTCCCGAGAGGTTCGAGCCGGGACCGGCTCAGGAGGTGAAGGACATGACGGCCACCGGCTCCGAGGTGGGCCGCGGTGAGCCGCCCGGCGGCTCGACGGTGATGCCCATGCCCGTCGCGTCGCGCAGCGGACCGTCCATGAGCATCGCCGTGTCCCCGGCGCCCGGGTCCATCAGCCCGGCCGGACGCATCGTCCCCGCCTCGTCGAACCAGAGCTGGTAGACGCGGCCGCTGGGCGGCGCGGGCATGTCGGAGGCGAGGAAGGCGGCCTTGTCCCGCTCCCGGGACACCACCACGGTGGCCGTGGCGCCCCCGGCGAGCTCCGCGGTGGTCACCTCGGCGTCGCCCGCCGCCAGCACCCGCGTCAACTCCGCCGACCGCCGCTCGCTCTGCTCGGCCCGCTGCCGGGCGTCCTCGGCCGACTGGTGCTGCCAGACCGCGACGCCGCCGAACGCGACGGCCGCCGCGAGGCTCGCGGCGAGTGCCAGCCTCGCCAGGAGGCGCCCGCCCCGGGGAAGCCCGCCCGTCGCCCGGGGCTGCCGGGGCACCCTCGGCGGCTCCTGGCGCACCGTCGCGATGCGGCCGAGCACGCGTTCGCGCAGGGCGTCCGGGGGCCGCACCGCGGCGGCGAGTCCGAGCTTCGCCGTCGTCGCCGCGAACTCCCGTACCTCCTGTGCGCAGGCCGGGCACACCGCGAGGTGTTGCTCGAACTCCTCGCGTTCCGCGCCGGACAGCGCGTGCAGGGCGTACGCCCCGGTCAGCGTGTGCAGATCCACGGTGCTCATGTGCCGACCCCCAGACAGTCGCGCATGCGGATGAGACCGTCCCGCAGCCGGGTCTTGACGGTGCCGAGCGGCAGCGCCAGCAGCTCGGCCACCTCCCGGTAGGTGAGGCCCCGGTAGTAGGCGAGCGTCACGGACTCGCGCTGCCGCTCCGTGAGGGCCCGCAGACAACGGCGCACCTGCTCCCGCTCCAGGCGGGCCTCCACCTCCTCGGTGACCTCGTCGAACGCGGGGGTGCGGGCGAGGAGCGCCGCCTTGTGCTCCCGGTCGGTGGCCGACTGTGCGGACCGGACCCGGTCCACCGCGCGCCGGTGGGCCATCGTCATGATCCACGCCATGGCGCTGCCCTTGTGCGGCTGGAAGTGCGCGGCCCGGCGCCAGACCTCCACCAGGACCTCCTGCGCCACTTCCTCCGCCTGGGCCGGATCGCGCAGCACGCTGCGGACCAGCCCCAGCACGGGACCGGCCACCCGGTCGTAGAGGGCGGCGAACGCGTCGCCGTCACCCCGTGCCACCGAGCCCATCAGCTCCTGGAGGTCCGGCTGCGGGGCGGTGGGGCCGGAGATGGACACGGGCTCCCTCATCCGTTTCCCCTCCTGACCCGGCGCGGGCTCGGGCGTCGCGGGGCCCCTGGGGGCCACGCGACGGAGAGCGGACACGTGGACAGCATCTGATTCCTCCCGGAGGCGACGTCATCCGGACTTCGGAGCGTGCGCCGGGACGGATTGGTCCGCCTGCGAGTTTCCTCGAATTCCGTCCTGAGTGCCCTCGTACGAGTGAACGCGCCGGGCCGGACGCGCCGGAGCCCGTTCCCGGGCCCCGGCGCGTTCAGCGGTCGGCACGGGGCGGCGGGCTCAGCCCCGCCAGTCCATCGTGGACGGGTCCGGACCGATCCGCCCGCCCGACTCCAGGCCCGCGATCGCCGCGAGGTCGCCCGCGTCCAGCTCGAAGTCGAACACCTCGATGTTCTCCCGGATGCGCGACGGCGTGACCGACTTGGGGATGACCACGTTCCCCACCTGGAGGTGCCAGCGCAGGATGACCTGAGCCGCCGACTTCCCGTGCTTCTCGCCGATCCGGGTGAGCACCGGCTCGGCCAGGATCTCCTTGCCCTGGCCCAGCGGGGACCAGGCCTCGGTGGCGATGTCGTGCGCCGCGTGGAACGTGCGCACCTGCTCCTGCTGGAGGCGCGGGTGCAGCTCGATCTGGTTCAGCGCGGGAGTGGCCGACGTCTCGTCCAGCAGCCGCTGCAGGTGCGGCGGCTGGAAGTTGGAGACCCCGATCGCGCGCACCCGGCCGTCGGCGTAGAGCTTCTCGAAAGCCCGCCAGGTCTCCACGTAGCGGTCGAACATCGGCAGGGGCCAGTGGATGAGGTACAGGTCCACGTAGTCCACGCCCAGCCGGCGCACCGAGGCGTCGAAGGCGCGCAGCGTGGAGTCGTAGCCCTGCTCGCTGTTCCACAGTTTCGTCGTCAGGAAGACGTCCTCGCGCGGCAGCCCGGAGGCGGCGATGGCCTGACCCGTGCCCTTCTCGTTCTCGTAGACCGCGGCGGTGTCGATGCTGCGGTAGCCGGCCTCCAGGGCGTGGGTGACGGCGGTGGCCGCCTCGTCGTCCGGGATCTGCCAGACGCCGAAGCCGAGCTGCGGCATGGTGACGCCGTTGTTCAGGGTGATGCTGGGAACGCTGCTCATCGAGCGAGGAATCCTTACGTCGTCCGTCACGGTGGGCGTGGGCGGCGTGAAGCGCCGCGGCCGCTCGCGGGTGTCACGGGCGAGCGCCTCACGTCCTCGAACGTGAACGTACCCGGGGCGCCAACCATTCCCGGGCACGCGGACCCGGGCACCCCGGGCACGTCCCCCACAGCGGCGCTCAGCCCCAGCGGACTCCGTAGATGCCGGGCACGGGATCGACTTCCACATGCTGGAACCGCGCCCCCCTCTCCGCGTCCGACACCCGGCGCAGCACCCTGGGCCGACCGCCGCTGTGCTCCTGGTAGTACGCGAAACAGCCGTCCGGGATCCGGCCGGAGTCGAACACCGCCTCCAGACAGACCATCCGGGCCCCGCTGTGCACACGGCACGTGAAGTGGCTCTCCCCCCGGCCCGACGGGCACAGCAGTCCGACATCCACCACCGCGGACTCCCCTTCCCGCAGCGGACGGTCGAGCAGGAACTCGAAGACGGCGAGGCCGCTCTCCGGGTCGGCGCGGAAGCGGGCGGGGGTGCAGCCCCCGACCGTGGTGATCCGCGGCGCCTGGCTGAGCGCGGCGAAGCGGTACACGGAGACGAACCGCTCCGCGCCGCCCGGTCCCGCCCGCAGGAGCCGGCTCGTCCTGGCCGCCGCCTCCCGGCCGTCGCGGTTGACCCAGCACTGGCTGCGCTGGCTGAGCGGCTGTGGTGAGGCGAGTGCGCTCCAGTCGGCGTCCACCTTGGCCAGCAGCCGCCGTACCGCGTCCGAGCTGCGCCACAGCGTCGCGTGACGGGTGGCGAGCGCCGCCTCCCAGGCCGGCCGCCGGCCGCGGGGGCGCCGGGCGGGCAGCCCGGCGCGCAGCGTGCCGCGGTCGAGCCCGAGCAGCTCCTCCAGGAACGGCAGCGCCTCCAGCGAGCGGACGCCCTCCGGCCTGCTCCGTCCCGTCTGCCAGGCGCTGAGCGTGCTGACGCTGATCCGGACGCCGCGCGCACGCAACTCGTCCACCAGCTCCTGGAGACTCATCGCCTGGGCGGCGATGGCGAACCGCAGCGAGGTGTGGAAGCTCATGCCCGGTGTGTATACGCGGGGGCGCCCTTGGTCATCCAGCCCGGAGTGGTGAGACCTCCGGGCCCGCACCCCAGAGGTGCGTCGGGTCGATCCGGGCGGCGGTGGGGCGGTCGCCGGGTGCCCGTCAGCCGTCCGCTCCGGCACGGGGACGCGGCGGCCTCGACCGGTAGAGCTCCTCGATCTCGGCGGCGAAGGCGCGCTCGACGGCGGCCCGACGGACCTTCAGCGAGGGCGTCAGCAGCCCGCTCTCCTCGGTGAACTGGGCCGGGAGGACACGGAAGGCACGGATCGACTCCGCCTGCGAAACGGCGGAGTTGGCGGCCAGGACCGCGCGCTGGACCTCCGCCTCCAGCTCCGGGCTGCGCACGGCCTGCTCCGGGGCGAGCGCGGGGCCGTTCCGCATGGCCAGCCAGTGGGCCACCGCCTCCGGATCCAGGGTGACGAGCGCTGCCACGTAGGGCCGGTCGTTGCCGACCAGCACGCACTGCGCCACCAGCGGATGCGTGCGCACCCGGTCCTCCAGCGGCCCCGGCGACACGCTCTTTCCGCCCGATGTCACCAGGATGTCCTTCTTCCGGCCGGTGATCGTCAGATAGCCGTGCTCGTCCAGCCTGCCGACGTCCCCGGTGGCCAGCCAGCCCTCGTAGAACGACTCGCCCGTGCCCGTCGGGTCGTTGTGGTAGCCCTGGAACACCTGGGCGCCGCGCAGCCAGATCTCGCCGTCGTCCGCGACGTGCACGGACGTGCCGGGGATCGGCCGTCCGACGGTGCCGAACCGGGTGCGCCGCGGCGGGTTGGCGACGGCCGCGCCGGTCGTCTCCGTCAGGCCGTAGCCCTCGTAGACGCGGATGCCCGCGCCGTCGAAGAACAGCCCGAGCCGCCGCTCCAGCGCCGAGCCCCCGGACATGACGGAGGCGCAGCGCCCGCCGAGGGCCGCCCGGAATCGGGAGTACACCACGCGGTCGAAGAACTGGTGCTGCAGTCGCAGGGCGGCGCTCGGTCCCGGCCCCTCCCCGAACGCCCGGGCCTCCACGGCCTCGGCGTAGCGCACGGCCACCTGCACCGCCCGGTCGAAGCCGTTCAGCCGCCCGTCGCGCTCGGCCCGCCGCCGCGCCGCGTGGAACAGCCGCTCCAGGACGTAGGGGACGGCCAGGAAGAAGTCCGGGCGGAAGGCGGCCAGGTCCGGCAGCAGTTCGGCCGCGCTGAGCGCCGGCTGGTGGCCGAGCTTGACCCCGGAGCGCAGGGCGGCCACCTGGACCATGCGACCGAACACGTGGGACAGCGGCAGGAACAGCAGCGTGGCCGGGCGGGCCGCGGGGCGGGGCCGGATGACCTTCTCGAACGCGCCGAGCATGTTGTCGCACTCGGCCATGAAGTTGCCGTGCGACAGCACACACCCCCGGGGCCGGCCGGTGGTGCCCGAGGTGTAGAGGATCGTCGCCGGGGTGTCGGGCGTCAGGGCCATGCGGTGCCGCTCCACCACGGAGTCCGGCAGCTGCGCTCCGGCCCGCACGAGGTGGGCCTCCAGACCGGCGTCCAGCTGCCACAGCCGCCGCAGCCCGGGCAGCCGGTCGATGACCGAGCCGACCGTCATGGCGTTGCCCTCGTCCTCCACGATGACGGCGCTCACGTCGGCGTCGTGGAGAATCCAGCCCACCTGCTCGGCCGACGAGGTGGGGTAGACGGGCACGGGCTGCGCGCCCACCGACCACAGCGCGAAGTCCAGCAGCGTCCACTCGTAGCGGGTCCGGCACATGAGTGCCACGCGGTCGCCGAACCGCACCCCCTCGGCGAGCAGCCCCTTCGCGACCGCCGTCACCTCGTCACGGAAGGCGGCCGCGGTCACGTCGCGCCAGCGGCCGTCGGTGCCCTTGCGGGCCAGCGCGGCTGCCTTCGGGGCCGCCTCGGCGCGTTCGAAGAGGCAGTCGGCCAGTCCGCCGACCGGTGGCTTCGACGCCACGGGCGGGACGGAGATCTCGCGCAACGGGCCGTCCTCCTCGGTGCCTGCGCGGTGCGCTCCCGGCGCGCGAGGCCACGCGGCGCACTGACCGTACCCGATCCGACACAGCGTCGGGAAGGCCGTCAGCGCAGGTCAATCGCGGTCAATACGGCGAGTTTCGAGAGCCCGCGACACCCGGGGGTCACCGGCTCTTCGCCCCCGCGCGACGTTCCTCCAGAAGATCGCCACCGCATCTTCACGCCTCCCGTCTCTTCCTGCGGACGGCACCCCGGCGGGCGGGCGCGCTCTGGTTCCATGACCGTCATGCACCGCCTCGCCCGTCTGGTCGACCCGTTCATCGCGCTGCTCGCCGGCACCGTCGTCCTCGCGGCGCTGTTGCCGGCCACGGGGGCGGCAGCCGAGGCCGTCGACGGTGCCGCACAGGTCGGCGTCGGGCTGCTGTTCTTCCTCTACGGCACCCGCCTCGCCCCCCGTGAGGCCGTGGCCGGGCTGCGCCACTGGCGGCTGCACCTGACCGTCCTGGCCTGCACCTTCCTCGTCTTCCCGCTGCTCGGCCTGGCCGCCGGTGCCCTCGTCGTGCCGCACGTCCTGAGCGCCGAGCTGGGCCGCGGGCTGCTCTTCCTGTGTGTGGTGCCGTCCACCGTCCAGTCCTCTATCGCCTTCACGGGGATGGCCCGCGGCAACGTCCCCGCCGCGATCTGCGCCGGGACCTACTCCAGCCTGCTCGGCATCCTCCTCACCCCGCTGCTCGCGGGACTCCTCATCGGTTCCGGCGCCGGGGGCGGCCTCTCGGCCGACGGGCTGACGGCCATCGCCCTCCAGCTCCTCGCGCCGTTCCTCGCCGGTCAGCTGTTGCGCCGCCGCGTGGGCGGCCTCGTCGCCCGGCACCGTGGGGCCACCGGCCTCGTCGACCGAGGGGCCATCCTGCTCGTCGTCTACGCGGCCTTCGGCCGAGGCGTCACCGAGGGCGTGTGGCAGCAGCTCTCGCCCTGGCGTCTGGCCGGTCTCCTCGCCGTCGAGATCGTGCTGCTGGCCGTGATGCTCACGCTCACCGTCTGGGGTTCGCGGGCCCTCGGCTTCCGCCGGGCGGACCGTACCGCCATCGTCTTCGCCGGGTCGAAGAAGTCGCTGGCGGCCGGGCTGCCGATGGCCGCCGTCCTGTTCGGGGACGAGGCCGCCCTGGCCGTGCTGCCGCTGATGCTGTTCCACCAGACGCAGCTCGTGGTCTGCGCCGTCATCGCCCGCCGGGTCGCCCGCCGGGTCCCGGCGGAGGAGGCCGCCGGGGCCCCGGGCCGCCGGGACGGAGCCGAGCCGGACCGGGCCGGTGCGGGCGCCTCACCGGGCCGCGGAAGCGCCGGATGACCGTCCCGGCCGCCTGCCGTCTGCCAAGGGGCGCGGGTCCCGGGTCCACGCCGTAGGCTCGCGGCATGGCCGATCCCCTCCGCCCGGTCGCCGTCTTCGACCTCGACGGCACCCTCAGCGACGCCCGGCACCGCCTGCACTTCCTCACCGGGCGGCCGAAGAACTGGAACGCCTTCCTCCGGGCCGCCCCGCAGGATCCGCCGTTGACGGACGGGGTGGAGCTCGCGCTGCGGTGGGCCGAGGAGTGCGACCTCGGCTACGTCACCGGACGCCCCGAGCGCTGCCGCCGCGACACCGTGCGCTGGCTCGCCCGGCACGGACTGCCCACGGGCGAGCTGTGGATGCGCGGCGACCGTGACTACCGCCCGGCCCGCGAGGCCAAGCTCCAGCTGCTGCGGGAGCTCGCCGCCACCCGCACCGTCGCCGTCGCCGTCGATGACGACGCGGAGGTCTGCGCGGCCTACCGGCAGGCCGGGTTCGACGTCGTCGAGGCCGACTGGATGGCCACCGCCCCGGAGGCCGGCGCCGCCCTGGCCGAGGCACAGGAGGACGAGGGGCGCACCTGAGCCCTCCGGCACACCGGTGGCGGGGAGGCACACCTCCCCGCCACCGGGTCACCGGACGCGCCCCGCCGTGTCACAGCTTCGGGTTGCCGTGCCTCCTGCCCTGCTCGTCGATGGTGTCGGACTCCGCGTCGATGCGCTCCTTGCGCACCCGCCCACGCACCGTCTGGTTCTCCGTCGTCTCCTCGACCCGCAGGCGCACCCGCTCCACCGGCTCGACCCGCTTCTCCACCACCGGCCGCTCCTCGTGCAGCGTCACCTCGTACTCGGTCTCGGCGAAGTCCGATCCGGCCGTCGCCGCCTTGCGGTTGGCCTCCGTGATCGGCTCACGCTCCAGGCGGACCCGCTCCCGGCGGATCGGCACCGAGATCTGCTCCTCCTCCGTCACCACGTACTTGCGGAGCCGGGCGTGTCCGGACTCGCGGCGCTCGGTGTGGACGTTGAGGTGCTCCTCGGAGCGGGTCATGAAGTCGTCCTCCGTGCCCCTGCGCTCCGCCGCGGCGTCCGGCCGCCGCGCGGGGCCCTCCGCCGCGCCGGTCCGCGTGCCCTCCCGGGCGCGGGGGGCGCCGCGCTCGGCGTCCTGCATCTTGTTGCGCTCCACGGGCCCCGGCCCCTCGCGGCCCCTCAGCCCCTCACGTCCCGGCATTCCCGGCGCCCCCGGCATCCCGGTGTCCCCGGCTGCCTCCGGGGCGCCCCGGCGGTGGCGTCCGCGCGCTCCGGCCGCCGCTCCGGCGGCCCCGGCCGCGCCCGCGGCCGTGCCCTCACCCGGCCCGCCGGCGCGGCTCCGCGGGGCGTCCCGTTCGAGGCCGTAGTGGTCGTAGAGCCGGTGCTCCTCGTGCTCGGAGAGGTGACCGCCGGTGTCGACGCCGACCTGGGGGGCTCCCTTGATCGTGTCCCGGGAGTAGGGCACCTCCAGGTGGTCCTCGACCGCCTGCGCCTCGCGAATCGGTACGAACGTCTCGTGTGACGCGAAGACGCCGGTCCGCACCGTCACCCATTCCGGGTCGCCGGTCGCGTCGTCGACGAACACGTGCTTCGCCTCGCCGATCTTCCTGCCGTCCGAGGAGTACACCGGGTGGTCGAGCACGTTGGGGATCTGGTCTCGGGTGATCACTTCATCCACTCCCTCTGTCGGGTACGGGGTGAGCCCCTTGCAGGCGTCCTGCGGGGCCGGATCGCGGCCCCGGGGCGGCCCTCGGCGCTCAGTCGGCCGGGCGGCCCGCTCGTGCCGGACCTCCTTCCTCGGCGTCCCCGGCGTCCTCGGCCGCCCTGTCCGGCGGGCTCTCGCCGTCCTCGCCCCCGGGGGAGCTCGCGGCTGACCGCCCCCGTGCCCTGGAGATCAGCACGAGGCCGACCACCGCCCACAGCCCGGTCACGATGAGAGCCGACCAGCGCAGGTCCATGGCGCCCCACAGGAGGAACATCAACGTCAGGGAGAAAAAGCAGGCGACCATGTAGCCCGCGAACACGGCCCCGCCGATCGCCCGGGCGTTCCTGCCCGCTCTCAGCGTCTCCTCCCGGAGCTCGGCCTTGGCACGCCCGAACTCCTCCCGGAAGATCCTCCGCTGCGTCTCCGCGGAGGCGGGCTCGGAGGGCGATGCGGCCGGCCGTGACTCGGGCCGCCCGGCGGGGGACCTCACCGCGCGTCTCATAGCAACCCTCCTCGGGGTGCGTCGGTCGCGACCACGGACCCGGTCAGGTGCCGTCGTCCCTCCCATACGCCGCTATTCGGGTATCCCACCCCTCATGGTGTAAAACGGATCACCGGTTCCGCAACACGAGCCCCGGCGGTCACCCGGTGCTCTCCCGCCCCGTCGGGCCTCCCGGCCCCGCGCGCGACGGTGCAGGTGAACCCTGGTGAGAGCACCCCGGAATCCTTGGTATCGTTGTCCCCGCGAACACGCACCAGGTCCGGGTGGCGGAATGGCAGACGCGCTAGCTTGAGGTGCTAGTGCCCTTTATCGGGCGTGGGGGTTCAAGTCCCCCCTCGGACACGGCGAAGACCCCAGGGATCCTGGGGTCTTCTTGTTGTGCGCGCCGTGGCACCGAGCCCGGACCGGGGGCGGGCCCCGGCCCGGGCCGGGGCCCGCCCCCGCGGGCTCAGACCTCGAGCTTGGCCTCGATCGCCTTCAGCCGGTGGCGGGCCATGGCGAGGTTCGCCCGGGACCGGTCGAGCGCCAGATAGAGGAAGAGCCCCGAGTTCCCCCGGCCGGTCATCAGCCGGATCAGGTGGTACTGGCCTCCCAGGGTGATCAGGATGTCCTCGATGGACTCGCTGAGCCCCAGCATCTCCATCGTGCGCAGCTTGGCCCGCACCACGTCGGTGTTGCCGGCCGCCGCGACCGAGAGGTCGAGGTCCTTGCCCCCGCCCGCGGTACCCAGGGCCATGCCGCTGCCGTAGTCGACCAGGGCGACGCCCACGGTCCCCTCGATCGTCGTCATCGCTTCCTTCAGTGCGGCTTCGGTGTCCGCCATGCTCACTTCTCGCTTTCCTGGCTGGTGTGTAGGGAATGGCGCCGCGGTCCGCGGTCCGGTCGGTCCTTCGTCGTGGCCAGGGAGACCGCCACGCGGTCGAGAGCTCCCTGGAGCAGATGGGCCACGCGGGAGCCCGCCTGGCGTGCCTCCATGTGGAGGCGGCCCACGTTGGTTTGCGGTCCCGCCCAGACCGTGAGGACGGCCGACGGTCCCGCCGCGTAGGTGGCGACGTAGCCGAGGTCTCCACGGACCACCAACTCCCGGAAGTCGCCGCACGATCCGCTCTCGGCGAGCCGCAGGGCGACGCCCAGGGCGGCGGCGGTGAGGGCGGCGGCGGGCTCGGGCTCCACCTCGTCACAGGCCTGCGCCAGCACCAGTCCGTCCGTGCTGGCGGCCATCGCCCCGCTCGCCATCGGCACCCGGGCCCGCAGCCCGCGGAGCACCTCGAGGATCTCGGGCTCGACGGTCATCAGTTGTCTCCTTTCGGCCCGCTGTCTGCGCCCCCGCCTCATGAATCCGGGGGCCGGGCCGCAGGGGGAACCCGGGGTCTCACAGGCGTGCCTCCAATCCGTCGCGAATCCGCCGGAGAAGGGCGATGTCGTCCGCTCCGGAACCGGCGGAGATTTCGGTCACCCACCGCGGCGCCCGTACCGGCTCGTCGGGCGGCTCCGGGCCGGGGGCGAGATGTCCCGCGGCGGCGAGCCGGCGGATGTCGACGAGCGTGTGGAAGGCCGGCCGGCCCAGCAGGCGCGCGATCTCGGCGGGGGTGCGGCAACCGTCCGCGGCGGCGAGCACGGCGCGCTGCCGGGGGCTGACCCGGTCGGTGCCGCCGGGCCGGATCACCACGGGCCGGGTGTCGATCCCGGGGCCGGGCCACAGGTCCTCGAGCAGCCGTCTGCGGCGTCTGATCTCCCGGGCCAGCACCGCCGCTCCCACGGGGCGCACGGCGCCCAGCCAGTGCTCCGCCCCCGGCCGGAAGCGGCCCGGGCCTCCGTCCGACTCCGGCGCCAGGACGAAGTAGGCCGCGTCGAAGAGCGCGGACACGCACCGGATCTCCAGCTCGCCCCGGGGGATGCTGCCGCTCTCCACCAGCCGGCGGGCGACCGTGCGCCGGTGGCCCGTCCGTGCCGCGGCGCGCGCGACGCGCCCCTCGGCGGCCAGGAGGGCTTCGACACCCGGCGCGAGCGGGCTCTCCGCGTAGGCGATCTCGCCCTCGTACAGGTAGAGGGTCCCTCCGGTGCCGGTCAGCGCTCCGGTGGCCCGGTCGGCGGACAGCTCGCCGAGGATCCGCTCGGCCGCCGGCGTCATGCGGCCACCAGCCGGTCGGTGATGTCCCGCAGGCGGATCCGGGCGAGGGCGAGGTTGCCGCGCTCCGCGTCGATCCACAGGTGCAGGAACACGGTCTCGCCGGGCAGGGCCCGGGCGAACCGCAGGAGGTGGTGACCCTCGGCGGTGGTCACGATGACGTCCTCGACCGCGGGCGCACCGTCCGCGCCGGCGCCGAAGGCCCCGTGCTCGGCGGCCAGTCGGGCCAGCTCGGCCGCCTCGACGGCGGTCACCTCGTGGTCCCCCGTCGGTGAGTCACCGGCGGTTGCGAGGGCCAACCCGCTGATCCAGTCGACGACGGCGGCCCCGCGCGCCCCCGGCACGTCCATGGCCAAGCTCAGGCATGCGTCGATTCCGGGCACCGCGGCGTCCTCCCTGTATTCCCCCGTTCGGGGGACCGGTGACCGTGAGCCTACGGAACGTCAGGAAGAAGTTGGGGTTTGCGAGCGGTTTTGACCACAAGAGCCCGTAAGTGAGCATTCGATGTCAAGAATATTCGTACTGAATATGCAAGTCGGTCGAGTTCCCGGCCTCGTGGCCGCTCGCCCGGGCCGCCGGTGTTGACGGCCGTGGTCCCGCTCCTGGTGCGCGCTGCGTGACAGGGCGGGAGGGGGCGGGTCGCCGGCGCGGGGCGGGGAGCGAAGCGGCTGAGGCTTCGGGGCGAGGCGGACCGACCCGGCGGGCTGTGGCGTCAGGGCTTCACCGGTGGGGCCGGAGCGGTGGTACCCGGTCGACGGCCGGCGACCGCCGGCCGGGTGGGGCAGGCGTTCGACGTAACCGCGGCCTTCGAGGCCGTCGACGATCTGCCCGGCCGCCTGTTTGGTGATGCCCAGGTGCTCGGCCGGCTCCGTGCTGGTCGCCGGGCCCGCCCTCAGGGCCTGGAACAGCATGCCGTGGAGGGGGCGGAGGCCGTGGTGTCCGGCCGCTTCGAGGTGGGCGGTGAACTCCGTGAGGACGGACTGGAAGGCCGGGGAGGCGGTGGTCCTTCCGGCCGGGGTGGACCGCAGGGTCACCGCCTTCGGCGGTCCGGCCCAGGCCCTGGTGTGCATGCCCGCGGGGGCCGCGTCAGGGCGGCGGGGCAGGAGGGGAAGGTGCCGCTGCCCTGGGCCGAGTAGCCCTCGCCAGGCGTCGTCGGCGGGAAGCTCACCCGTTCGGCGGGCGCGGCACTCGACGGAGCCCCCCGGGTGGAGGGACGCTGGGGAGGGGTGAAGGGAGTGGTGAGCCATGGCAGCTCTGCCGGTGATCGCCGCGGTCGACGGTTCGGAGCCCAGCCTGCGCGGGCTGGACTGGGCCATCCGGGCGGCCCGGGTACGGGACGCCGAGCTGCTCGTGGTCCACGTGTGGCCGTGGCCGCCCAACATCCACGGTTCCCCCGAACCGCCCCCCGCCGCGCCGTCGGCCGACGACGACCCGTTGCTCCGGGAGGTGCGGGAACGCCTCGCGGGGCGCGCGGACCTGCCGGAGATCCGGTTCGCCACGCTGAGCGGAACACCCTCCGCGGCCCTGCCCGAACTCGGCGGTCAGGCGCGGATGCTGGTCCTGGGCTCGCGGGGCCGGGGCGGCTTCGCGAGCCTGCTGCTCGGCTCCAACGGCCGGGCCTGTGCCGCCCACGCGGCCTGCCCCGTCGTCGTCGTGCCGCACCACGAGCGGGGTCGCGGAGCCCTGGCCGAGCCGGCCGGGCGCGTCGTCCTCGGCCTGGAGCCGGAGGAGACGGTGGACGCCGTCGTGGACTTCGCCTTCGAGGAGGCGGAGCTGCGCCGGGCTCAGCTCCAGGTCGTCACCACGTACCCGGTGCCGTTCTCCACGCTCGCCCTGCTGGGGGCCTCGCAGATGGACCTCACCGATCCGGAGGGCCCGCAGGTGGCCCGGGAGACGGGCCAGGCCCAGCGCGACCGCGTCGAGCACGCGCTCCGGGGCCGCTTCGCCGAGGTGGACGTCGACTGGGTGGTGGCCGCGGGCGACGCCGCCGGACGGCTCGTGGACGCCTCCGACTCCGCCGATCTCGTCGTCGTCGGCCGGCACCGGCACCGCCTGCGGCACGGCGGGATGTTCCTCGGCTCGGTCACCAACGCCGTCCTGCTGCACGCCCACTGCCCGATCGCCGTCGTGCCGCCTCCGCCGCACTGACCACGTCCGGGTGGCGGTGCGCCACGGATAGCGGCGTGTGAGGTGCGCGCCACCGGTGACCGCCCTAACGTCGGTGGTGACGGAGCGTGGTCGTCGTGTGCGCGCGGAGAGGTCCGCCGCGGCCATGCCCGGGAACCTGGAGTAGTCCTGATGCGCCCCTTGCGCCTGGTGTCCGTGCCGCGGGCGGGCACCGCATGTCTCATAGCCGCGCCAGCCGCCCCCGCGCTCGCTGCCGACGCCGGTAAGCCCCGGTGTGGTCGCGGAGGGCGGCGCCTCCGCCCGCTCCCGGTCGCGGCCCCTGTGCCGGGAGTGCCCCCAGGCAGCGTTCAGGTGCGTTGACGGGTACCGGCCGGGGGGAACGGCCGTGGCCGTGCCGCCGGCCGGTGGCCCGACGGCAGGCCGGGGGTGACGGCGGATGGCCCGTCTCCGGTACCCGAGGACGTCCGCGACCGTTCCCCCGGAGACCCACGGGCTCCGGGGGACGCGTGCGTTCCGCGCCGGATCACCGCCCGCGCGGACGGCGGTGATCCGACGGCCCCGCGTCACCCGACGACGCGGGAGCGGGCCCGGCCCGCCCGCGGCGCCGGGATGAACTGCAGCTCCAGCGCGGGCGGCGGCTCGGCCAGTCCCGGCCCGCCCGCCCCGACCCAGGCCAGCAGCTCGTCCGTGCAGGCCAGGCCCATGGCCCAGCCCACCCACACCGGTCGCCCGCCGGCCCGGCGCCCGGCGGGCGAGGGGCGCACCACGACGACGTTGGCCTGGTCGCAGGGGCCGAGACAGTCCGACGTCAGTACCTTGATCCGGCCCCGAGAGGCGGCGGCCGCCGCACGCAGCCGCGCGAGCTGCCCCGCGTGGTCGGAGCCGGGGTGCTTGGCCGGGACGCCGCAGCAGCAGCCGCGGCACACCACGAGCGTGCAGGGGCTGGCGGACGCGGGGCGGGAAGGAGTGGGCGCGGTGGTCATCCCCGCAGCCTACGGTCACTTGAGCAGGCGCGACATGCGGCGGTCGGCCAGCACCCGGCCACCGGTCTGGCAGCGCGGGCAGTACTGGAGCGAGGAGTTTGCGAAGGACACCTCGCGGATCGTCGCTCCGCACACCGGGCACGGCTCGCCGGTCCGGCCGTGCACCCGCAGGCCCAGCCGCTTGCCCGCCTTGAGCTCGGCGGCCGTCAGCCCTCGCGCGCGGTCGACGGCCTCCCGCAGCGTGTCCTCGAGCGCGGCGTAGAGCTTCGCCGTCTCCTCCTCCGTCAGTTCCGCGGCGAGCCGGTAGGGGGACATGCGGGCGGCGTGCAGGATCTCGTCCGAGTAGGCGTTGCCGATGCCCGCGATGACGCTCTGGTCGCGCAGAACGCCCTTGATCCGGTGCCGCTTGCCACGCAGGAGCGCGCGGAAGTCCGCGAGGGCGAAGCCCTCGGCCAGCGGGTCCGGGCCGAGCCGGGCGATACCGGGCACCTCGGCCGGATCGCGTACGACGTAGACGGCGAGCCGCTTGTGCGTGCCGGCTTCCGTCAGGTCGAACCCGGCCCGGCCCGGCCCGCTGAGCCGCACGCGCACGGCGAGCGGCCCCCTGCCGGGGCGCGGCGGAGTCTGCGGCAGGGAGTCCTGCCAGCGCAGCCAGCCCGCACGGGCCAGGTGGACGACGAGACGCAGTTCGCCGGCGGCCAGGTCCAGGAACTTGCCGTGCCGGTCGACGCCGGTGAACTCGGCGCCCTCCAGGGCGGTGACCGGCGGGTCGAACGTCTTGAGCACGCTCACCGCGACCGGCCGCACGTCCGCAACGGTCCGGCCGGTGAGCCGGTCGGCCAGGAAGTCGCGGAGGGCCGCCACTTCGGGCAGTTCGGGCATGTGCCCAGTGTCCCGCGGCCGTGCCGCGCGGGCACGCGCTGACGGCCGGCCGGGGTGGGGCGGCTCCAAGATCGTCCCGCCCGTCATGACTCCAGGGGAAAGCATTACCCTCCAGCTATGACGGTCACCGGCGACGACATCGACGAGCACATCGATGAGAGCAGCGACGCGAACAGGGGGGAGAACGGCGACGAGAGCGGGATGTCCGGGGCCGGGGCTCCCGCCGGCGGCGGGCTGACGCCACGACAGGCGCGACTGGTGCGCGGTGTCGCCGCCGCCGTCGTCATGGTGGCGGTCGCCGCCGCGATGAGCATCCGCTTCGCGGCAGAGCCCTCCCTGGTCACCCTCGGCCTCTACGGGGTCGCCCTGATCCTCTCCGGCACGGCGATCGTCCTCAGCCGCATGGGCCGCACCCGGGTCGCCACGGTCGTTCTCGGCTGCGGTCTCGCCGTCGCCGTCCTCGCCGAACCCCTGGTGAACTAGAGGCCGCTGGCCGCTGGGCGCACGGAACGGGCCGCTTCGCGGTGGGCCGTGCGGGTGAGTAGGCTGCGGGCATGGACGGTGAGCTGCCCGACGTGCGGGCCTCGGATGCGGAGCGCGACCAGATCGCCGAGATCCTGCGTGACGCCATGGCCGAGGGGCGGCTCGACGTGGACGAGTTCGGCGAACGCCTCGACGCCGTCTATCAGGCCCGCACTCGGGGTGAACTGAAGCCGCTGGTGGCGGACCTCCCGGAGACGTCCGGCGGCCGGGCTCCGGACCCACGTCCCGCCGCCGGCTGGGCTGCCCGCTTCGGCGGCACTCCCACCTCCCGGAGCGCGCTGGCGCTCATGTGCGGCTTCGTCCGCAGGGGGCCGTGGGTGGCGCCCCGGAGGTTCAACGCCGTGGCCGTGTGGGGCGGCGGCGAGATCGACCTGCGCGAGGCCCGCTTCGAGGACCGGGAGATCGTCATCCGGGCCACCGCGGTCATGGGCGGCGTGCACATCGTCGTGCCGCACGACGCCGAGGTCACCGTGGGCGGCGTGGGGATCATGGGCGGATTCGACCCCTCGGCCTCGGGCACCGGCGCTCCGGGAGCCGTCCGCGTCTCCGTGACCGGGCTGGCCTTCTGGGGCGGGGTGTCGGTGGAGCGCAAGGCGCCCAGGGGCGAGCGGCAGCCACGCGACGGTGGGAAGGGCGGCCCGCACGCCCTGCACTGAGCGCACTCGCCGGGCCGGGCGTCTCTCCGGCCCCGGGGCGGAGGAGCCGGGACGGGGAGTCCCCCGGGCGCGGGCCCTCGGGAAAGCGGGCCCGCGGGAAAGTGGAAGGCGGGAGCACAGGAGGAAGGCGGGAGCACATGACCCGCGAGCACATGGCGGACATGGTCGCCCTCCAGGGCCGGTACTGCGCCGAGCTGGGCTCGCCGCTGTACGGGGCGCTGCTGGCCCGGGCGGCGGAGGACGTCCGTACCGGAGGGCCGTGCGCACGGGCGCTGGCCGGGCACGAGGCGGACTCGGGGCCGCAGGGGCTCGCCCTGCGGCTGGCCGGCGCCGTCCACGCCCTCGTCCTGAGCGGCCGGGCCCCCGAGCTGGCCCGGTACTACCCGAGCGCGGGCGGCCGGTTCGACCCGGTCGAGGCCGAGCCCGCCTGGCGGGCCTTCCGCGCGGCCGTCTCCAACCGGCCCGACGAGGTGCGGACGTGGCTGTCGCGCTCCCCGCAGACCAACGAGGTCGGCCGCGCGCACCTGCTGGTCGCCGGGCTGCTGTGGGCGAGCGACCGGGCGCCGCTGCCGATCCGGCTGCTGGAGCTGGGGGCGAGCGCGGGCCTCATGCTCCGGGCCGACCGCTTCCGCTGTACGGCCGAGGGCCTCGACTGGGGCCCACGCGACGCCGAGGTACAGCTGGCCGGTACCTGGCGGGGCACGCCCCCCGCCTGGCTGACGGGGGCGGCCCGCAGACACCCCGCCCTCGACGTCGTCGAACGCCGGGGGTGCGACCTCGCACCCGTCGACCCCCGCTCCGAGGACGGCGTCCTGGCCCTGCGGTCCTACGTCTGGCCCGACCAGACGGCCCGTCACGAGCGGCTCGCGGGCGCGCTCCGGCTCGCCGCGCGCGAGCCCGCCGAGGTCGTCGCGCTCGGCGCGGGCGATTTCCTGGACGGCGTCGGACTGCGCGAGGGCACCCTGACCGTGGTGTGGCACTCGGTCATGCGGCAGTACGTGCCGAAGCCCGAGTGGACACGGGTGCGGGCGGCGCTGGACCGGCTCGCCGAGGCCGCCGACGAGCGCAGTGCCGTGCTCCACCTGGCCTTCGAGCCGGTCCGGGTGGGCACCGGGCACCCCTTCCGGCTGCTCGCCCGGCTGAACGACGGCCCGACGACGACGCTGGCCGAGGCGCATCCGCACGGCCTGCCCGCCCTCCCGGCGGGCGAGGTGACGGGGCGGGCGGCGTGACCGGGGCCGCGGTGACGCACACGACGCCGGGCTCGGAGGAGGAGGCCCTCGCCGTCCAGCGTGCCCTGCGGACGCGCGTCGTGGTGATCGACGAGGCGCCCGCGCCCGGGGAGCCGGACACCCTGGTCGCCGGGGTGGACGTCGCCTACGACGACGCCCGGAACCTGGTGGCCGCGGCCGTGGTGGTGCTGGACGCCGTCACGCTGGAGCCGGTGGAGGAGGCGACGTCGGTGGGGCCGGTGGCCTTCCCCTACGTCCCGGGGCTGCTGGCGTTCCGGGAGCTGCCGGGGGCGCTGGCCGCCCTCGGGCGGCTGCGGAGCACCCCCGGTCTCGTGGTCTGCGACGGCTACGGGCTCGCCCATCCGCGCCGGTTCGGGCTCGCCAGCCACCTCGGCGTGCTGACGGGACTGCCGACGATCGGCGTGGCCAAGAACCCCTTCGGCTACCGGCACGGGGAGCTGGGCCGGGAGCGGGGCGCTGTGGCCGCGCTCGTGGACGGCGACGAGGAGGTGGGTGCGGCACTGCGAACCCGGCAGGGCGTGAAGCCGCTCTACGTCTCCGTGGGGCACCGCACGACGCTGGACGCCGCATGTGCCCATGTCCTCCATCTCGCCCGTGACTACCGGCAGCCCGAGACGACGCGCCGGGCGGACCGCCTGTGCAGGCTCGCCCTGTCCCGCGCCGCCGAAGCCGCGCCGGGCTGACGCCCCCGCTGTCGGCACCGGCGCGGCGGCAGGGGCGTGTCGTCCGGTCAGCCGGTGTGGGTCACCCGGAAGGTCAGGCCCGCCGCGCGCAGCCGGGAGATGAGCGCGGGACCCATCGCCTGCGCGGGGGTCACCTGCCCGGAGGTCGTGGGGAGGGTGTCGAAGGCCAGGCACAGCGCCGACTCGGCCAGGATCTTCGCCGTCTCGTCGTAGCCCGGGTCGCCGCCAAAGACCTCGGTGGCCACCCGTCGACCGCCGCCCTCGGCCAGGAAGCGGACCGAGAAGCGGCTGCGGGCGCGGCGCTCCTCACTCGGCCCCTGGCCCGGTGCGAGGCGGGCGGAGAGCCGTCGGCGCACGCCGGGCACCTGGGCGAGCGCGAAGAGGCCCGCCACGGCCGCGACGCCGCCCAGGGCGAGCGACAGCCGTCCGGTGACGGCGGCGTGCCGGTAGGTGAAGTGCGGGCCGTAGCGGTCCAGCGCGGCGGCCGAACGCCCCACGATCTGCGTGTCGATGGTGGGCAGCGGTACCGCCCAGCGGCCCAGGAGGCCCTGACGCCGGATGCCGCCGAGCGGGAGGTGGACGCGCCGGTCCCGGGGGCGGGGCTCGGCCTCCCGGCGCTCCCGGGCGGCCGCCAGCATCTGCGGGACCCGGGAGAAGGCGCCGAGGACGGAGGCGAGGGTGCCGCCGGAGAACGTGGCGTTGCTCCACACGTAGCCGTCGACGCGCAGCGGCACGCCCTCGGGCAGCTGCTCGACGGTGTAGAGCACGCCCAGGTCGTGGGGGACGGAGTCGAAGCCGCAGGCGTGGACGAGGCGGGCTCCGGTCTCCCGCGCGGTCGCGTGGTGGGCGAGATACATGCGGTCGACGAACTCGGGTTCGCCGCTGAGGTCGACGTAGTCGGTCCCGGCGGCGGCGCAGGCGGCGACGAGCGGCTCGCCGTACCGCAGGTAGGGCCCCACGGTGCTGATGACGACCCGGGTGTCGGCGGCCAGGTCGCGCAGGGACTCCGGGTCGGCGGCGTCCGCGTGGAGCAGGGGGAGTTCGGCCAGGGCCGGGTCGATCGCGGTGAGCTCGGCGCGGACGGCGGTCAGCTTCGTCTTGTCCCGCCCGGCGAGCGCCCACCGGCAGTCGGCCGGGGCGTTCTCGGCGAGGTAGCGGGCGGTCAGCCGGCCGGTGAAGCCGGTGGCACCGTAGAGGACGAGGTCGTGGGTGGCGGGCACGTGGCCTCCTGGGCCGGTCGGTTCGGGGCGGGCGGACGTCGGTGGCCGCGTCTACCGTGACCGTATGGCCAAGACAGCCGAAGATCCAATGGCGGTGCGGGAAGCGGTGCGTGAGTTCGCGCTCACCCTCCCCGGTGCGGTGGAGGAGTTCCCGTGGGGCGAGAGCGTGGTGAAGGTCAACCGGAAGGTGTTCGTGTTCCTCGGGGCTGAGGAGGGCGAGCGTCCGCCGGGTCTGACGGTGAAGCTGACCGACGAGCTGACCCACGCCCACGCGCTCAGCTGCCCCGGGGCCGCGCCCGCCGGGTACGGGCTGGGGCGTTCGGGCTGGGTGGCCCTGCCGCTCGACGCGCGCGGCGGGCCGGGGGCGGACCTGTTGTGCGACTGGGTGGAGGAGAGCTACCGGGCCGTCGCCCCCAAGCGGTTCCTCGCCGAACTGGACGGCTGACGGGGCCGCCCGCCCGCCGGGTTCCGCGACCTGTACCCGCCGGTAATCCCTTGGCCCGCGGGGCTTGTGGAATCGAGAACACGTTCTTAACATCGTCGGTGTTACATCAGTTGTGTCATACGGCTGGGGGTCTGATGAGGGAGCGCGGCGGAACGGGACCGCTGACCGGGGTGCGCGTGGTGGAGCTGGCGGGCATCGGGCCGGGCCCGTTCGCCACGATGCTCCTGGGCGACCTGGGGGCCGACGTCGTACGGGTGGACCGCCCCGGCGGCCCCGGGCTGGGCATCGAGCCCTGCCGCGACGTCACCGGCCGCAACAAGCGCTCCGTCCTCCTCGACCTCAAGACCGACGCCGGGAGGAAGGCCGTGCTCGGCCTCGTCGAGCGGGCCCACGTCCTCATCGAGGGCTACCGGCCCGGCGTCGCGGAGCGGCTCGGCGTGGGCCCCGAGGAGTGCCTGCGGCGCAACCCCGCCCTGGTCTACGGGAGGATGACGGGCTGGGGCCAGGACGGGCCGCTCGCCCCGCGCGCCGGCCACGACATCGGCTACCTCGCCCTCACCGGAGCGCTGGGCCTCAGCGGCGCCGCGGACGGCCCGCCGCACTTCCCCGCGAACCTCCTCGGGGACTACGCGGGCGGTTCCCTCTACCTCGTCGTCGGCGTCCTCGCGGCGCTGCACCACGCCCGGGAGCACGGTGAGGGGCAGGTCGTGGACGCCGCGATCGTCGACGGCGCCAGCCACCTGACGGCCATGCTGCACGGCATGCTCGCCGCCGGCGCCTGGCAGGACGCCCGCGGGGTGAACCTCCTCGACGGTGGCAGCCCCTTCTACGGCGTCTACGAGACGGCGGACGGCGGCCACATGGCCGTGGGCGCCCTGGAGGAGCGGTTCTACGCCGAGTTCACCCGGCTCCTGGGGCTGGACGAGGAGACGGCCGACCGCTCCGACATCGGCAACTGGGGCGCTCTGCGCGCGGCCGTGGCTGAGCGCTTCCGCAGCCGCACCCGCGCGGAGTGGGCGGAGGTCTTCGCCGGCTCCGACGCCTGCGTCGCCCCCGTGCTCTCGCTCCGGGAAGCGCCCGCGCACCCCCACCTCGCGGCCCGCGGGACGTTCACCGAGCACTCCGGGATCACCCAGCCCGCCCCCGCGCCCCGCTTCTCCCGTACCCCCGGTGCCGTGCGCACCGCACCCGCACAGCCCGGCGCCGACACCGAGTCCGTCGCCCGGGACTGGGGCATCGACCCCGTGACCCTCGCCATTCCGACATGAGCAGCGGCAGGAGCAGCATGCAGCGCGAGATCTACACCGCGGAACACGAGGCGTTCCGCGAGACGGTGAAGGCGTTCCTGGCCAAGGAGGTCACGCCGCACTACGAGACGTGGGAGAGCGAGGGCATCGTCAGCCGCGAGGCCTGGCGCGCCGCCGGGCGGCAGGGCCTGCTGGGCATGGCCGTGCCGGAGGAGTACGGCGGCGGAGGCGAGCCGGACTTCCGCTTCAGCGCCGTCATGGCCGAGGAGTTCGCCAAGTGCGGCGCCTCGGGTCTCGCCCTCGGCCTGCACAACGACATCATCGGGCCCTACCTCCTCAGCCTCGCCACCGAGGAGCAGAAGCGCCGCTGGCTGCCGGGCTTCTGCAGCGGCGAGACGATCACCGCCATCGCGATGACCGAGCCCGGGGCCGGCTCCGACCTCCAGGGCATCCGCACGGCCGCCGAGGACCGTGGCGACCACTGGCTGCTCAACGGTTCCAAGACGTTCATCTCCAACGGCATCCTGGCCGATCTGGTGGTCGTCGTCGCCAAGACGACCCCGGAGGGCGGTGCCAAGGGCCTCAGCCTGCTGGTCGTCGAGCGGGGGATGGAGGGCTTCGAACGCGGCCGCAACCTCGACAAGATCGGCCAGAAGTCCCAGGACACCGCCGAGCTGTTCTTCCGCGACGTCAAGGTGCCCAAGGAGAACCTGCTCGGCGAACTCGACGGCGCGTTCATCCACCTGATGACGCACCTGGCCCAGGAGCGCATGGCCATCGCGGTCGCCGCGATCACCGTCGCCGAGCACCTGCTCGACACCACCATGACCTACGTCAAGGAGCGCGAGGCCTTCGGGCGCCCGCTCGCCCGTCTGCAGCACATCCGCTTCGAGATCGCGGAGATGGCCACCGAGTGTGCCGTCACCCGCAGCTTCGTCGACCGCTGCATACGGGAGCACGCCGAGGGCGCGCTCGACGCCGTCCACGCGTCCATGGCCAAGTGGTGGTCCACCGAGCTGCAGAAGCGCGTCACCGACCGCTGCCTGCAACTGCACGGCGGCTACGGGTACATGCTGGAGTACCCGGTGGCCCGCGCGTTCACCGACGGCCGCATCCAGACCATCTACGGCGGCACCACCGAGATCATGAAGGAGATCATCGGCCGCTCCCTCCTCGGCTGACCGCCCGGCCCCCGGGCCACGCCTCCCGAGTCCGCCGGGCCGCCCGCCCCGAGTTCGCCCGCCGCTCCGCCCCGAACCCGCGGGTGGCGCGCCCCGGTCACCCGCCCCTCCACACTCACCACCGAAAGGCCGCACCGTGAGCACCGAAGCGTTCGTCTACGACGCCATCCGCACCCCGCGCGGGCGCGGAAAGGCCAACGGCTCCCTCCACACGACCAAGCCGATCGACCTCGTCGTCGGCCTCATCCACGAGATCCGGTCCCGCTTCCCGGACCTGGACCCGGCCGCGATCGACGACATCGTCCTCGGCGTCGTCAGCCCGCACGGCGACCAGGGCTCCGACATCGCCAGGATCGCCGCCATCGCCGCGGGGCTGCCCGACACGGTCGCCGGAGTCCAGGAGAACCGCTTCTGTGCCTCCGGCCTCGAAGCCGTCAACATGGCCGCAGCCAAGGTCCGCTCCGGCTGGGAGGACCTGGTGCTGGCCGGCGGCGTCGAGTCCATGTCCCGGCTGCCGATCGGCAGCGACGGCGGCGCCTGGTTCGCCGACCCGATGACCAACACCGACACCGGTTTCGTGCCGCAGGGCATCGGCGCCGACCTCATCGCCACTCTGGAGGGCTTCAGCCGCCGGGACGTGGACGAGTACGCCGCCCTCTCCCAGGAGCGCGCGGCCGAGGCCTGGAAGGCGGAGCGTTTCGCCCGCTCCGTCGTCCCGGTCAGGGACCGCAGCGGGCTCACGATCCTCGACCACGACGAGCACATGCGCCCCGGCACCACCGCCGACAGCCTCGCCGCGCTGGGGCCCTCCTTCGCCGCCATCGGCGACATGGGCGGCTTCGACGCCGTCGCGCTCCAGCGGTACCACTGGGTCGAGCGGATCGACCACGTCCACCACGCGGGCAACTCCTCCGGCATCGTGGACGGCGCCGCGCTGGTCGCCATCGGAAACGAGGAGACCGGCCGCCGCTACGGCCTCACCCCGCGCGCCCGCATCGTCTCCGCCGCGGTCTCCGGCTCCGAGCCGACGATCATGCTCACCGGCCCCGCGCCCGCGTCGCGCAAGGCGCTCGCCAAGGCCGGGCTGACCATCGACGACATCGACCTCGTCGAGATCAACGAGGCCTTCGCCGCCGTCGTCCTGCGCTTCGTGCGCGACATGGGCCTGAGTCTGGACAAGGTCAACGTCAACGGCGGAGCCATCGCCATGGGCCACCCCCTGGGCGCCACCGGCGCCATGATCCTCGGCACCCTCGTCGACGAACTGGAGCGGCGCGACCAGCGGTACGGGCTGGCCACCCTGTGCGTCGGCGGCGGGATGGGCATCGCCACCGTCATCGAACGCCTCTGACGCCCCCGCGCCCCGCCCGGACCCGACACACTCCCTGGAGACCCACCGCCATGCCCGAGCCCACGCCCTCGACGATCCGCTGGGACCGAGACGCCGACGACATCGTCACCCTCACCCTCGACGACCCCGACCAGTCCGCCAACACGATGAACGCGGCCTTCACCGCGTCCCTGTCCGCCGTCGCCGACCGGCTGGAGGCCGAGCGCGACTCCGTCCGCGGCGTCATCATCACCTCCGCCAAGAAGTCCTTCTTCGCCGGAGGCGACCTGCGCCTGCTCATCCAGGCCACGCCGGAGACGGCGCAGGAGGTCATGGACGCGGGCATGCGCATCAAGCGCGATCTGCGCCGCATCGAGACGCTGGGCAAGCCCGTCGTCGCGGCCATCAACGGCACCGCCCTCGGCGGCGGCTACGAGATCGCTCTCGCCTGCCACCACCGCGTCGCCCTGGACGTGCGGGGCAGCCGGATCGGCCTGCCCGAGGCCACCCTCGGCCTGCTCCCCGGCGGCGGCGGCGTCGTGCGTACCGTGCGGCTGCTGGGCATCGCCGACGCTCTGCTGAACGTCCTCCTCCAGGGCCAGCAGCACGTCCCGGCCGCCGCGCTCGACAAGGGGCTCGTGCACGCCCTGGCCACCTCCGAGGAGGACATGCTGGCCCAGGCGCGCGCCTACATCGAGGCCAACCCCGAGGCACAGCAGCCCTGGGACGCTCCCGGCTACAAGATCCCCGGCGGCACGCCCGCGCACCCCAAGTTCGCGGCGAACCTCCCCGCCTTCCCGGCCAACCTGAAGAAGCAGACCGGCGGCGCGCCCTACCCGGCCCAGCGCAACATCCTCGCCGCCGCCGTCGAGGGCAGTCAGGTCGACTTCGCCGGCGCCGAGCTCATCGAGGGCCGCTACTTCACCGAACTCGTCATCGGCCAGACCTCGAAGAACATGATCCAGGCCTTCTTCTTCGACCTCCAGGCCGTCAACGCGGGCGCCAGCCGTCCCGACGGCGTCCCCGAGCGCACGGTCCGCAAGGTCGCCGTGCTCGGCGCCGGCATGATGGGCGCCGGGATCGCCTACTCCTGTGCCAAGGCCGGCATCGACGTCGTCCTCAAGGACGTCTCGCCCGAGGCTGCCCAGAAGGGCAAGGACTACTCCGTCGGTCTGGTGGACAAGGCCCTCGCCCGGGGCCGGACCACCCAGGAGAAGCGGGACGCCCTCCTCGCCCGCATCACCCCCACCGCCGACCCGGCCGACGTCGCGGGCTGCGACGCCGTCATCGAGGCCGTCTTCGAGAACACCGAGCTCAAGCACAAGGTGTTCCAGGAGGTCCAGCACGTCGTCGAGCCCGACGCGCTCCTGTGCTCCAACACCTCCACCCTGCCCATCACCGGCCTGGCCGAGGGCGTCGAGCGCGAGGGCGACTTCATCGGGCTGCACTTCTTCTCGCCCGTGGACAAGATGCCCCTGGTCGAGATCGTGCGCGGCAGGAAGACCGGCGACGAGGCCCTCGCCCGCGCCTTCGACCTGGTCCGGCAGATCAACAAGACGCCCATCGTCGTCAACGACGCCCGCGGCTTCTTCACCTCCCGCGTCATCGGCCAGTTCCTCAACGAGGGCGTGGCGATGGTCGGCGAGGGCATCGAGCCCGCCTCCGTCGAGCAGGCCGCCGCCCAGGCCGGCTACCCCGCCAAGGTGCTCTCCCTCATCGACGAGCTCACGCTCACGCTGCCCCGCAAGATCCGCAACGAGACCCGCGCCGCGCTGGAGGCCGAGGGTCTTCAGTGGCCCGAGCACCCCGCCGAGCGGATCATCGACCGCATGGTCGACGAGTTCGGCCGCCCCGGCCGCAGCGGCGGCGCCGGGTTCTACGACTACGAGGACGGCAAGCGCACCCGGCTGTGGCCCGGCCTGCGCGAGCACTTCGGCCGCCCCGGCGGCGAGCAGCCCGAGGTCTCCTTCGAGGACATGAAGGAGCGCATGCTCTTCTCCGAGGCGCTCGACACCGTGCGCTGCCTGGAGGAGGGCATCCTCACCACTGTCGCGGACGCCAACATCGGCTCCATCATGGGCATCGGCTTCCCGCCCTGGACGGGCGGCGCCCTGCAGTACATCAACGGCTACGCGGGCGGCCTGCCCGGCTTCGTCGCCCGCGCCCGCGAGCTGAGCGAGCGCTACGGCCAGCGCTTCGACCCGCCGGCGCTCCTGCTGGCCAAGGCCGAGAAGGGCGAACGCTTCAGCGACTGACGTCCGCGTCGTCCTTGCCGTCGTCCGTGGCCGCTGCGGCTGCGGGCCCGAGTTGCGGGGCGCGCTCCCCGGGGAACGCGTCCCGCAGCTCCGCCTTCAGGGAGCGCTGGAAGGCGGTCAGCAGCGCCTGCACGACGACCGGCTGCATGTGCGCGGACAGTGACTTCATCCGCTCCACCTCGTCCGGGCCGGGCCCCGACGCCCGGTACGGCTCCCACACCTCGTCCCGGAACAGCTGGCTCAACTCCCGGGCCACCCCCCGGGCGTGTTCGACGACGACCGCCCTGGCAGCCGTGATCGACTCCAGCGAGAACGGCACGTCCAGCAACTGCACGCCCAGGTGCAGCAGCCCCGGGTCGACCAGGAACACCCCCGGGTCGTCCGTGCGCTCCAGCACGCTCATCGCGGCCAGCCGCTCCACGTCCGCGTCGGCCAGCGCCCTCCCGCACCGCCGCTCCAGTTGCTCCCGGGTCACCTCGTCCGCCGTGTCCGGCATCCAGGACGCCACCAGGGCACGGTGAATGGCCAGCTCCGCCGCGCTCAGCCCCTCCGGCAGCCGCTGCACGTACCGCTCGATCGCGGCCAGCGTCATGCCCTGGCTCTGCAGCTCCTCGATGAGCGCGAGCCGCGACACGTGGTCGGGCCCGTACCGGCCCACCCGCCGCGGGCCGATCTCCGGCGGCGGCAGCAGACCGCGCGTGCTGTAGAAACGAATCGTGCGCACGGTGACGCCCGCACGCGCGGCCAGCTCGTCGACGGTCATGCTGCTCATGGTTCAACACTATTGCTGTCTCACCAGAACTGTGAAGCCGTCCACGCTCCGGATCGCCGACGCAGCGGGGACCCACGCTGTGGAGCCGTCCCCCGGGGGAGCCCCCCAGGTGAGTGGTCCAGGGTTGCCCGGCTCTCAGGAAGAGGGACGCCGGATGGTGCCGGGCAGACGGTGGGCGCCGGCGGGCGTGGCCGGGATACTCACGCTGGCGGGACGCGGGGAGCCGGACCCGCCACAGGCCCGGCGCTGGCGGGACGGCGACAGCGGTCAAACCCGCGCTCACCAGCGCCGAGCAAGCGCGGAACCGTCCCACCACGGACGGGCCCACGTCATCAGGAACGGGACATCATGCCCTCTGAGGGCCGGGGCATTCGGCGTCCCGCCGCGGATCGGCGGGGCAAGCGCGCCAGCCGGTGGGCCGCGGGGCGCGAGAAGCGGGCCCGTCCGCTTCTCCGTGGCCGCAGAGCCTCGGAGATACGTTCACAAAGGTTGCGATTCCTTGCATGATCCTCTCGCGGGACGGTCGCTGCCCGCTGAAGCGTGGTCAGATGGGGATCAGGCCCCGTTCGGGCGATTTCACCGAGAACACGGAATAAGGAATCAGGAATGAGCAACCCGACAAATCGACCTCCGCTGCCGCATGACTTTCACCCGCCTGTGCCCGAGCTGTCCGTCAGTAGCGAGGATCTGACGGACGGTGGAACCCTGCCGGACGCGCAGGTGTACGCGAAGGGGAACTCCTCACCTCAGCTGAGCTGGTCGGCGGGGCCGGCCGGCACCCTCAGCTACGCGGTCACCTGCTACGACCCGGACGCGCCGACGGGCAGCGGGTTCTGGCACTGGACGGTGTTCGACATTCCGGCGGATGTCACCGAACTGCCGGCCGGGGCCGGAACCGGGGATTTCAGGGGACTGCCGACGGGTGCCCTGCAGGCTCGGAACGACTACGGCAGCAGGGACTTCGGCGGGGCCGCGCCGCCGCCGGGGGACGGTCCGCACCGCTATGTGTTCACGGTGTACGCAGTGGACCGGGAGAAGCTGGGGCCGGATGAGGACGCGGCGCCCGCCTTCGTCGGTTTCCACCTCCGGTTCCACGCGATCGCCCGCGGTCAGCTGATCGCCGACTATGAGGACACCGGAGAGTAGGCCTCCACGGTACGAGAGCGGTTCGTCAGGGCGTCCCCGCGCCGCGTGGGACGCCCGCACGATCTTCGCGTGTCCTTGCACGATCCTCTCCCTGGCAAGGAGGAACGTGTCAGTCCGTGGTGGGATGGGGCCATGTCCCTCGACGAGCTTCGCGATCTGCTGGAACGGCACGCGCGGCCTGGCCTGACCACGGCGGTTGACGGCGTCCGGATCTGCCGGGCCGACCCGGGCGCTGAGCCGGAGTACGTGATGTCCGGCGTGATGCTGGCTGTCATCGCGCAGGGTGGCAAGCGGCTCGCGCTGGGCGATCGCGTGTACGAGTACGGGGCCGGACAGTATCTGGTCACCTCGGCCGATCTGCCGGTGACCGGACGCGTCGCACCGGGTGGGCCGCAGCTCGGTTTCGGGATGACGCTGGAGCCCGCCGTCATCGCGGAGCTGATGCTCCGGGCCGGGCCGGGTGACCTGCCGCGCTCGCCTGGGCTGCCTCGTCCGGGGATCACGGTCAGCGAGGCCTCGGCGGAGCTGATCGACGCGATCGTCCGCCTGCTCCGGCTGCTGGACCGGCCGCGTGACCGCCGGGTGCTGGTCCCCTTGGCCAAGCGTGAGATCCTGTGGCGGCTCATGACGGGGGAACAGGGCGAGGCGGTGTGCCAACTGGGCCTCGCGGACAGCAGTCTGAGCCACATCACCCGGGCGGTCGACTGGATTCGGGACAACTACGCCGAGGCCTTCCGGGTCGAGGACCTGGCACGCTCCATCGGCATGAGCGTCTCCGCGTTCCACCGGAACTTCCAGTCGGTGACGTCGATGAGCCCGATCCAGTTCCAGAAGCAGATCCGCTTGCAGGCGGCGCGGCTGCTGCTGGCCAACCGTCCGCACGATGTGACCGGAGTCGGCTACCGCGTGGGGTATGACAGCCCCTCGCAGTTCAGCCGGGAGTACAAGCGCCAGTTCGGCGTGCCACCAAGCATCGACGCGGCACGCACGCGTGCGAGTGCGTCGCTCACGTAGATGCAGAGCGTGATGTCCTTGCTGGCCCCGACCATGGCCGAACACGCCCGCTGACGGTGAGCGAAGACGGACCCGGACGCCCTTCCGGCTGCATGCCGGCGATCCACCTGCCCGATCCGCTGGGGAGGGAGCGGAGAACGAGGCGGAGGGCCAGGACGGCGAGTTCAGGCACGAACAGGAGGCCGGGCGCGTGAACAGCCCCGCGCCCAGGGGAACAGGGGGCCGTGGGGGCCTGGAGCAGCTGGTGGGGGAGCGACGGCCCGAGACCCGGGGCGTGGGCTCGTGGGCTGAGGCCGGAAGGCCGCGGCGCCCGCGCCGGCCGGGGCGGGCGCCGCGTGCGGACGGGGACGACGCTCAGGAGCCGATCACCGGGTAGTGGTCGGAGAGGTTGTCGTAGGTGTAGGAGACCCACCAGCTGGTGACGGTCCACGGGGCGGTGCGCTCATCGACCGTGTGGTTGTTCCAGTCCGCCGGACGCGCGTGGCCCGCCCGGTACAGCACGTGGTCGAGGTGCTCCTTGGGGTCGTCCGGGTAGCGGTAGGCGGCGATGGAGTTGCGCTCGGTGTCGAAGGAGTAGGTCAGGCCCGAGCGGCTGTCGGCGTCCACCAGATCGGCGTCGGCCAGCAGGTCCGCGTACTCGGCGCTGTGGCTGTCAACGTTGAAGTCACCGGCGACGATGACCTGTTCGCCTGCCGGGATGTTCTTGGCGTCCAGGAAGGTGTCGAGCTCCCTGAACTGACTGCTGCGCACCCGGGCGGGCTCACCCGCGTCGCAGCCGGAGTCGGTGGACTGGGCGTGGGTGCCGACGACGTGCACCGGGGTGCCGTTCACGTCCAGCTCGGTGTAGACGAACCCCTTGTTGGACCACCAGTCGGCGCCGCAGCCCTCCGCGTAGACGTACTGCTCCTGGCGCACGATCGGCCACTTGCTGAGGATGGTGACGCCGCCGTCCTCGGGCGTCATGGCGGAGTAGGAGCCGCCGGTGGCGTCCCAGCCGTCGCGGGAGCGGCCGAGCACCGGGGTCTGGTGGGGGTACTCGGCGGCGGCGCCGTTCATGAGCGTGCCGGAGGAGGCGTTGTCGAAGGCCTCCTGGATGACGACGACGTCGTTGCCCTGGAAGAAGCCGGTCTTCGGTATCTCGGTCGCCCGGTGTTCCTGGCCCCAGTTGGGGTAGAGGTTCTGGCTCATGAGGAACACGTTGTAGGTGAGCACCCGCAGGTTCGGGGACTCGGACGCCGTCGGGGCGGCGGCGGCAGGGGACACGGTGGCCGCCAGGGTGGCGGCGACGGCGGCGGTGGCGACGGCAGCCGACCGGGTGGGGTGAAGCCGCAGGCGCTTCGGCACGGTGAACTCCCTTGAGGGTGTGGGGACGGTGCCGGAAATGAAAGCAGCGGAGAGTACCTGCGGGTAACCCTCAGGGATGCGAAAAATGGACGCCTGACCAAGATTTTTCGGCGCGCACGCCCCGCCGGAGCCGAAGGCCTTCCGGCGGGGCGAGCACGGCCACGTGTCCGGACAGGGCTCACTCCAGCGTCGCCGGGTTCACCTCGCGCACCTCCCCGTCCACCCGGAGCCAGCGCGTGATGCCCAGGGAGCGCAGGAACGGCAGGTCGTGTCCGGCCACGACCAGCGCGCCCTCGTAGGCCTCCAGCGCGGTGGTGAGCTGCTCGACGGAGGCGAGGTCGAGGTTGTTCGTCGGTTCGTCCAGGAGCAGGAGCTGCGGGGCGGGCTCGGCGAGCAGGAGCGCCGCGAGGGTGGCCCGGAAGCGCTCGCCGCCCGAGAGCGTGCCCACGACCTGGTCGGCCCGCCGGCCCCGGAAGAGGAACCGGGCGAGTTGGGCGCGGGCGCCGTTGTTCCCGGCCCGGGGAGCCAGCCGTGTCACGTTCTCGGCGATACTCAGCTCCTCGTCCAGCACGTCCAGGCGCTGCGGCAGCAGCCGTGCGGGGACGTGCGTCGTGATCGTCCCCGCGGCGGCGGGGAGCCGCCCGGCGATCGTGTGCAGCAGCGTCGACTTGCCCGCGCCGTTCGCCCCGATCAGGGCGATCCGCTCGGGCCCGTGCACGTCGAACGTGGCCTGGACGCCGCAGCGCAGCTCCACCTCCCGCAGGGTGAGCACCTGCCGGGCCGGGGGCACGGCGGTGGCGGGGAGGTCCACCCGGATGCGTTTGTCCTCCCGCACCTGCTCGGCCGCCTCCGTCAGCCGCTCCCGGGCCTCGGCGAGCCGCTGCTCGTGCAGGATGCGGTGCTTGCCCGCCGAGACCTGCGCGGTGCGTGCCCGCATCCGCATGACGGCTCGCGGCTCGCGCTTGTTGGCGTACATCTTCTTCGCGTACCGGTCCCGGGCGGCGAGATGCTGCCGGGCCTCGATCAACTCCCGCTTCTGCCGCTGGACGTCGGCCTCGGCCACCCGCACCATCCGTTCGGCGGCCGCCTGTTCGGTGGCCAGGGCCTCCTCGTAGGCCGAGTACCCGCCGCCGTAGACGCGCACCGAGCCGTCGTCCAGGTCGGCGATCCGGTCGACGCGCTCCAGCAGTTCGCGGTCGTGGCTGACGACGACGAGCAACCCCGGCCAGCCGTCGACGGCCTCGTACAGCCGCCGCCGGGCGGTCAGGTCGAGGTTGTTGGTCGGCTCGTCCAGGAGCAGCACGTCGGGACGGCGCAGCAGGAGCGCGGCGAGCCGGAGCAGCACGCACTCGCCGCCGGACATCTCACCGATCGTGTGGTCGAGCTGGACGCCGCTGAGGCCGAGCGAGTCCAGCGTGGCGCGGGCGCGCTCCTCGACGTCCCAGTCGTCGCCGACGACCGTGAAGTGCTCCTCGCGCGCGTCACCGGACTCGATCGCGTGCAGGGCGGCGCGGCGCTCCGCCACGCCGAGGGCCTCGTCCACCCGCACCCCCGTCGCCAGCGTGACGTCCTGGGGCAGATAGCCGACCTCGCCGACGACGCGCAACGTCCCCTCCGTGGGTTCGAGGTCACCGGCCATCAGCTTCAGCAGCGTGGACTTGCCGGAGCCGTTGCGGCCGATGAGCCCGACGCGTCCGGTGCCGAAGAGGAGATCGAGGCCGTCGAAGACGGTGGTGCCGTCGGGCCAGGTGAAGGCCAGCCCGGAGGCCGTGACCGACAGGTGGGTTCGGGCGGTGGACGACAGGCGTGAGGTAGACATGGGCGCCTCCGGGGAGCCGTGCGAGCGAGTCGCGGGGGAGCGGTGGACGACGTGGGGAAGACACCGCGGACCGGGCCAGGAGGGGGAGAGGCCGGGAGAGGAGCGTCAGGCGGGCTCGCCTCCGAGGTCGCACCCGTGGCACGCGCCGGACGGCGCCGACGACCCGGAACGCGGGTACGCCGGTGTGCACACGGTGTCTTCCGACCTCAGACGAGCAACGGCCTTCTCCGATCGACGACATCACGGCCGAGGTAGAAGGTAGGGGCGGACCCGGGAGTGTGCAAGGGATTTACGCGGGGCCGGGAACTGTGCTGTGCTGCCGTCCATGGTCCATACCAGTGCGCATGCCGCTCACCCGACGGTGCCGCTGCGGCCGATGACCGTCCCCGCCCACGAGGCGGCGGACCGCAGCCGTGCCTTCCACGCCGTCATGGCCCGCCGCCGCACCGTGCGGGACTTCGACTCCCGGCCCGTTCCCGACACCGTGGTCGACTGGGCGATCCGTACGGCCGCGACCGCGCCCAGCGGTGCCCACGTTCAGCCCTGGCGCTTCGTCGTCATCACCGACCCGGACCGCAAGCGGCGGCTGCGCGAGGCCGCCGAGGCGGAGGAGCGGGAGTTCTACGAGCGCCGCGCCTCCGCGGAATGGCTGGAGGCGCTGGCCCCCCTGGGCACCGACTGGCGCAAGCCGTTCCTGGAAGAGGCCCCGGTGGTGATCGTCGTTTTCGAGGTCCACAAGGGGCCGCAGACGCCGCGGCCCTACTACACCAAGGAGTCCGTCGGCATCGCCGTCGGACTCCTGCTGGCCTCGCTGCACCAGGCGGGCCTGGCCACCCTCACCCACACACCGAGCCCGATGCGGTTCCTGGGCGAGGTGTGCGAGCGCCCGCCCGAGGAGCGCGCCGCCTACGTCATCCCCGTCGGCTACCCGGCCCCGGACGCGCGGGTGCCGGACCTGAGCCGCAAGAGCCTGGACGAGGTCGTCGTGCGGCTGTGACGGCACCGGGGCGCCCGGGGCCGGAAACCCGGCCCCGGGCGCCCCGGTGTTCAGCTCAGGCCATACCGACGGATCAGGCCAGGCCGGCGCGGCGCAGGGCGTCGGCCATCGCGTCGTTGGCGGGCGGCGCGTCCTGGCGTCGGCCCTCGCGCCGGCCGTCCTTGCGGCCGCCGCGCTGCCCGCGGCGTTCGCCCTCGCGCCGCTGCGGGACGCCCGCCGGTCGGCCGCCACGGCGCTCCCCGTCGGGCTTGCCCGGCTCGTCGTCCAGCCGCAGCGTCAGCGAGATGCGCTTGCGGTTCTCGTCGACCTCCAGAACCTTCACCTTCACGATGTCTCCGGGCTTGGCGACGTCGCGCGGGTCCTTCACGAACGTCTTCGACATGGCCGAGACGTGGACCAGGCCGTCCTGGTGGACGCCCACGTCCACGAACGCCCCGAACGCCGCCACGTTGGTGACGACGCCCTCGAGCACCATGCCGGGGCGGAGGTCGCCGAGCTTCTCCACGCCCTCCTTGAACGCCGCCGTGCGGAACGCGGGCCGCGGGTCGCGCCCGGGCTTCTCCAGCTCGGCCAGGATGTCGGTGACGGTGGGCAGGCCGAAGGCCTCGTCCACGAAGTCGGCCGGCTTCAGGGACCGCAGCACCTTGGTGTTGCCGACGAGCGTCGCGACGTCGCCGCCCTCGGCCCGCGCCATCCGCCGCACCACCGGGTATGCCTCGGGGTGCACGCTGGAGGCGTCCAGCGGGTCTTCCCCGCCCCGGATGCGCAGGAAGCCCGCACACTGCTCGAAGGCCTTGGGGCCCAGGCGCGGCACGGACTTGAGCGCGGTGCGGCTGCCGAAGGGCCCGTTGGCGTCCCGGTGGGACACGATGTTCTCCGCGAGTGTGGCCCCGATCCCGGAGACGCGGGAGAGCAGCGGCGCGGAGGCGGTGTTGACGTCCACGCCGACGCCGTTCACGCAGTCCTCGACGACGGCGTCCAGCGAGCGGGAGAGCTTCACCTCGGACAGGTCGTGCTGGTACTGGCCGACGCCGATCGAGCGCGGGTCGATCTTGACCAGCTCGGCCAGCGGGTCCTGGAGGCGCCGCGCGATGGACACGGCGCCGCGCAGCGACACGTCCAGCTCCGGGAGTTCCTGCGAGGCGAACGCCGAGGCGGAGTACACCGAGGCCCCGGCCTCGGAGACCATCACCTTCGTCAGCCCCAGCCCGGGCTCGCGGGCCAGCAGGTCGGCGGCCAGCCTGTCCGTCTCCCGGGAGGCGGTGCCGTTGCCGATGGCGATCAGCTCCACCCCGTGGGCCCGGGCCAGCCGGGCGAGGGTGGCCAGCGACTCGTCCCACTTGCGCGCGGGGGCGTGCGGGTAGATCGTCGCCGTGTCGGCGACCTTCCCGGTGGCGTCCACCACGGCGACCTTGACCCCGGTGCGCAGCCCCGGGTCCAGCCCCATCGTGGCGCGGCTGCCCGCCGGGGCCGCCAGCAGCAGGTCCCGCAGGTTGGCGGCGAAGACGCCGACGGCCTCGTCCTCGGCGGCCTGCCGCAGCCGGGTGCGCAGGTCGATCTGAAGGTGCACCAGGACGCGGGTGCGCCAGGCCCAGCGGACCGTCCCCGCCAGCCAGTCGTCCGCCGGGCGCCCCCGGTGGACGATACCGAAGCGGGCCGCGATGGCCCGCTCGTAGGGACCGGGGCCCGTCGTCTCGGTGCTCTCGGCCGCCTCGGGCTCCAGGGCGAGGTCGAGCACCTCCTCCTTCTCACCGCGCAGCATGGCCAGCACCCGGTGGGAGGGCAGCTCGGTGAAGGGTTCGGCGAAGTCGAAGTAGTCGGCGAACTTCGCGCCCTGCTCCTCCTTGCCCTCCCGCACTCTGGCGGTCAGCCGCCCGTGCTGCCACATGCGCTCGCGCAACTCGCCGATCAGGTCGGCGTCCTCGGAGAACCGCTCGGTGAGGATGGCCCGGGCGCCCTCGAGCGCCGCGCCCGCGTCGGCCACCCCGCCTTCCGGGGCGACGAACGCGGCGGCCGCGGCCTCGGGCGCCACCGTCGGGTCCGCGAGCAGCCCCTCCGCGAGCGGCTCGAGACCCGCCTCGCGCGCGATCTGCGCCTTGGTGCGGCGCTTGGGCTTGTAGGGCAGGTAGATGTCCTCCAGCCGGGCCTTGGACTCGGCCGCGCGGATGCGCGCCTCCAGGGCGTCGTCCAGCTTGCCCTGCTCCCGCACGGAGTCGAGGATGGCGGTGCGCCGCTCCTCCAACTCCCGCAGATAGCGGAGCCGTTCCTCGAGGGTCCGCAGCTGCGCGTCGTCCAGCGTGCCGGTGGCCTCCTTGCGGTAGCGGGCGATGAACGGCACGGTCGAGCCGCCGTCGAGAAGGTCGACAGCGGCCTTGACCTGGCGTTCTGCGACGCCGAGCTCGTCGGCGATCCTGGCTTCGATGGACTGGGTCGTTGCGGTCACGCCCCGCATTGTGGCAGGCCGCCGTGACGGCGTGGGGAACCCCCGCCGTGGCCGTGGCCGCTCAGCCGCCGATGAGGTCGTCGGGAAAGCCGCCCGCCCCGATCACGGCGCCGCTGAAGACGGTGCCGAGCTCGGTGAGGCGCTCCACGCCCGCCGCGCCGAGGTGTTCGTAGGGTGCGCGGTCCCTGCGGTCGGTCTCGACCTCCAGTTCGCGGCGCAGGGCGACGCCCTCGTCGGTGAGTTCCCCCGCGGCGTCCAGAAGTCCCCGGGCGCGCAGCCGCTCCTGGGCCGCGCTCCAGTCGTCCTCGGTGTAACCGCGGGTCCCAAGCGCCCACTTGAGGCTCATGCCCTTGCCGGAGGCGGTGTGGGTGACCTGCGCGTCGAGCCCCGGGAGGTCCGCGCCCTGGAGGACGGCGAGGTGGGCGTCGCCGCGGTGCTCCCGCAGCAGGGTGGCGGCGTGCCACAGGGCCAGGTGGGGTTCCTCCGGCACGGGCAGGTCGGCGTGCGCGGCGTACAGCGGCCGGGCTCCGCGCTCGCAGGCCTCGGTGGCGCGCAGGGCGAGCGTGGCGGCCTCGGCGAGCTCGGGGGAGGCGATGGCCTCGGGGCCGAGGAGCCGGCGCAGGCTGCGGTCGGCCGCCCGGAGCCGGGCGTCCAGGACCTGCCCCGGCGTGGCCGTCTCCCAGGCCGCGGGCAGGTGGCGGGCGATGAGGTCGTAGCTGAAGCTGTAGAACGTCGCGGCGACGGTGCCGGGGCCGACGGCCCCGAGCGCGGCGGAGCGGCTGGTGAAGTAGGCGGACGACCAGTCGGTGAGGCCGAGGGCGCCCATCTCCTCGCGCGTCTCGGGGGTGAAGTAGACGGTGGAGTGCAGCGGGTTGAGGACGTTGTGGCAGCGTCGCCCGGCACGCTCGTGGAGTGTCGTCATGCCGACACGCTACTGAGCGCTTGCTTATCTGGCTAGGCCCGCTTGGCCCGGGTTTCCCGGGCCCCGGTCGCCGCCGGACGTCTCGGGCCAGGCGAACCGCGGGGTGCGCCGCTCCAGGAACGCGGCCACGCCCTCCTGCGCCTCCCCGCTGGCCTCGGACTCACGCAGCCAGTGGGCCGCCCGCTCCGGCGGCACCGGCCCGGCCGCGAACTCCTTGGCCGCCGCCTGGGTCAGTCGGGAGCGCCCGGTGAGGGTGCGGGTGAAGGCGGCCACCCGGTCGTCGAGTTCCGCCGTGGGCAGGACCTCGTCCAGCAGGCCGGTGCGCAGAGCCCGGCCGGAGTCGATGAGCTCGGCGGAGAAGAGCAGGTACTTGGCCGTGGCCGGGCCGACGAGCCCGACCAGCCGGCGCGTGGAGGGGGCGGGGTAGGCGATGCCGAGCTTGGCGGGGGTGATCCCGAACCGGGCGTCCTGGGCGGCGAACCGCAGGTCACAGGCGACGGCGAGCTGGCAGCCGCCGCCGACGCAGAAGCCGCGGACGGCGGCGACCGTCGGCTTGGGGAAGGCGGCCAGGGCCTCCTCGGCGGCCACGGCGAGGCCCTGCGGCGTGCTGTCCCCGCGCAGGTCGGCGATGTCGGCCCCGGCGCAGAAGGTGTCGCCCGAGCCGGTCAGCACCAGGGCGCGGACCCCGGGGTCGGCCGCCAGGCGGTCCAGGGTCACGGGCAGATCCCGCCACATCGCCGCCGTCATCGCGTTGCGCTTGGCGGGGTGGTGCAGACGTACGGTCGCGACGGCGTCGGACACCGTGCACAGCAGACCTGACTCCATGCCCGGATGCTATGCCCCGCGTCGGCGGGGGAGCCGTGTGGGTCGCTACGTCTGGAAGGGGAATCCCCGGACTTAGGTACGAATCCGGGCATGCGGCCCGGAATACCCCAGAAGTCGATCGCTTCCGATCGTTCTCACCGTTGGTCCGTTCGTAAAAGGCGGATAAGGAAATAAAGAAGGTCAATTCCAGGCAGGTTGCCCTTGGGTAACGGCGTGGGTCAACACTCGAAGGGAACAGGCGGCCCGCCCGGCGCGACGGGCCGCGCCGCGACGGAGAAGAGGGCGGGTGCCGATCACGATGGAGAGCAGCGGGAGAGCCCTGCAGCCACCGCCGCAGGGCGGGGTGGCCTATGAAGGAGCCTGGCGGTTCACCGCCCCCGCGCTGGACTCCTCGGTGCCGCGGGTGCGTCACGCCGTACGCGACCTGATCCGGCGGCAGCGGGCACCCGTGCCACCGGACCACCTCGACGGGCTGATGCTCATCGTCTCCGAGCTGGTGACGAACTCCGTCCGCCACGCCGCCCTGCTCTCCCCGCAGCTCGGGGTGGAGGTCTCGCTGGGTGACGGATGGGTGCGCGTGGCCGTCGAGGACGGCCACCCCTACCGACCCAAGGCGCTGGTGTCCGACCCCGCCGAGGAGCACCTCGGCGGGCGCGGGCTGCTGCTGGTGAAAGCTGTCGTCGCCGAGTACGGCGGGGCCTGCGACGTCGAGCAGACGGCCGCGGGTGGCAAGGTCGTGTGGGCCGCCCTGCCGCTGGCGGAGCGCTGAGGCCCGTCCGGCGGATCAGGCCGGAAGACGCCGTACGCCACCCGGCGGAACCGCCGTGCGGCCGGCAGTCGGCCCGCCCCGGGCGTGGAGCCGCGCGAGGGTCACCAGCCGCCGCGGCTGCCGACGGCGGTGCGGATGCCGGGCCGGGCGGCGTCCAGGACGGTCATGAACCACGCCGAGAACGTGTCCCTGGCGTGCCGGGCGGCGAGCTCCTCCGGGGTGACGAACGCCGTCTCGGCGACCTCCTCCGGGTCCGGGGAGAGCGGCGCCCGGACGAGCCCGGCGAACAGGTGGTTGTACTCCTGCTCCACGAGCCCCGAGGCGGGGTCGGGGTGGTTGTAGGTGACCGTCCCGGCCTCGGCCAGCAGGGTCGGGGCCACGCCCAGCTCCTCCTGGACGCGGCGCGTGGCGGCGGCGAACGGTGACTCCCCGGGGTAGGGGTGCCCGCAGCACGTGTTGGACCACACGCCGGGGGAGTGGTACTTGCCCAGGGCCCGGCGCTGGAGCAGGAGCCGGCCGTCGTCGTCGAAGAGGAAGACCGAGAACGCCCGGTGCAGCCGCCCCGGCGCCTGGTGGGCGGAGAGCTTCTCCGCCGTGCCGATCGTCGTGCCCTGCTCGTCGACGAGCTCCAGCATGATGGGTGCCGCGGTGTCGTTGCTCATATGGGCCTTTATATCGCTGGACGGGGCCCCGGCGCCGCGAGTTGGCGATCTTGTCAGTGGCAGACCCGGGCCTCGTGTTCCGCGTGGCCGTGCGGCTCCAGCTGGAACGTGCAGTGCTCGACGTCGAAGTGGTCCCCCAGGCAGTACCGCAGGGCGCGCAGGACGCGGTCGTGGCCGCCGGCGTCCAGCACGTCGTCGTCCACCACCACGTGGACGGAGAGCACGGGCAGCCCCGAGGTGATCGTCCACACGTGCAGGTCGTGCAGCCCCTCCACGCCGTCGACGTCGAGGATGTGACGCCGTACCTCGTCGACGTCCACGTCCTTCGGGGCCGCCTCCAGCAGCACGTCCAGCGCCTCCCGGGCGAGCTTCACCGTGCGCGGCACGATCATCAGCGCGATGACGAGGGAGGCGATCACGTCGGCGCGGGTCCAGCCCGTCACGATGATGACCAGCGCGGCGGCCACCACGGCCAGCGAGCCGAGGGCGTCCGCCAGCACCTCCAGGAAGGCGCCGCGCACGTTCAGGCTCTCCTTCTGGCCCCGCATGAGCAGCGCCAGCGACACCAGGTTGAGGGCGAGGCCCAGCAGGCCGATGAGGACGGTCGGCACGCCCGGCACCTCGGCCGGTTCGCGCAGCCGCCGGGCGGCCTCGACGAGGATGTAGCCGCCGACCCCGAGCAGCAGCAGGCAGTTGAACAGGGCCGCGAGGATCTCCACCCGGGCGAGCCCGAAGGTGCGCCGCCCCGCCGCGGGCCGGTTGGCGAAGTGGATGGCGGTGAGCGCGACCGCGATGCCGGTCGCGTCCGTGGCCACGTGCCCGGCGTCGGCGAGCAGGGCGAGCGAGCCGGTGAACCAGGCGCCGGTGATCTGCACCACCAGCAGGGTGAGGGCGATCACCAGCGCGGTCAGCAGACGCCCGCGGTGGGCGTTCGAGGCCGTGCCGCCGCCTGTCGGTGGTCCGCCGTGATGATGGCCCGCACCCATGTGAACCCAGCCTCCCGTTTGCGACCGCGGACGGCGGGACCGCCGCCCACGATCGTCCAGTGAACTACGGGCGGGGGGTATGTGCAACGCGGCGCTGAAACCCGTTGTCATATGCGATGACCTGCGACTTTGCCAGCACCGGTGACCAGCGAGGACGCCGGTGTGGGGGTGGTGTGGCCAGGGGGAGGGGGTGCCGTGAGAGACCTGTGCCGCGCCGGGCCCGGTGCCGGTTCGCGACCCGTTTGTCGCGTACACAAGCCCCCAGGGGTGAATCTGCGATGAACAGCAGCTTCCGGCTATCGGATAGCCTCTGCGCGAGGCGCTGCCCCGAACAGGTGAAGGGGCGCCCGTGTGCCCTGCCGTGCCACGGTCCGGCACCGGCCGGAGCCCGGACGGGGAAACGCTGCCAAGGAGTGAGTTCGTCTGTCGACCGCCATTCTCACCGGTCAGCCGGCCGTCGGATCGCCCCTTGAGGCGCATCTGCGGTCGCTCGGGTTCACCGTGCGCGCCGCCGCCGGAGCCGGCGAGATCGCCGGGCTGCTCGCCGCCGCGGCGCCGGGCGAGCGCGTCGCCGTCGTCGACCACCGGTTCACCGGGCACCTGCACAGCCTCCGCCTCGGCCTGACCGACCCCCGCTTCCCGGCCGCCGCCGTCCCCGGTGCCGTCACCGCCCAGCCGGCCGCCCGCAGCCGGCTGGCCCGCGCCGTGGCGGCCGCCGAGACCGCGGGCGAGTCCTTCGCCGACGGGCCCAGCCCGCTGCCGGACCGGCTCGCCGACCTGCTCGACGCCGACGGCGAGCCCGTGCACCGGCCCGAGCTGGGCACCCTCGTCGCCGCCGTGCCCGCCGACGCGGCCGCGGCCGCCGCCGCCCAGGAGCGCACCGAGGCCGTGGACGAGGAGTCGGTGCGGCTGCGCTCGGCCGTGAAGTCCCGCGACGGCTTCTTCACCACCTTCTGCGTCAGCCCCTACTCGCGCTACGTCGCCCGCTGGTGCGCCCGCCGCGGGCTGACCCCCAACCAGGTCACCACGGCCTCCCTGCTGACCGCGCTCCTGGCCGCCGGCTGTGCGGCCACCGGCACCAGGGGCGGGTTCGTCGCGGCCGGGGCGCTGCTCCTCGCGTCCTTCGTCCTCGACTGCGCCGACGGCCAGCTCGCCCGCTACGCCCTGCGCTACTCGACGCTGGGCGCCTGGCTGGACGCGACCTTCGACCGGGCGAAGGAGTACGCCTTCTACGCGGGGCTCGCGCTCGGCGCCGCGCGCGGCGGCGACGACGTGTGGGGGCTCGCGCTGGCCGCCATGGTCGTCCAGACCGTGCGGCACGTCGTCGACTTCTCCTTCACCGAGGCTCAGCACGACGCGACGGGCAACACCAGCCCGACGGCGGCGCTCTCCGGCCGGCTGGACGCGGTCGGCTGGACGGTGTGGGCCCGGCGCATGATCGTGCTGCCCATCGGCGAACGCTGGGCGTTGATCGCCGTCCTCACCGCGCTGACGACGCCCCGCACCACGCTCGTCGTGCTCATCGCGGGCTGCGTGCTGGCCGCCTGCTACACCACCGCCGGACGGGTCCTGCGCTCGGTGACGCGACGGGCCCGGCGCACCGAGCGCGCCGCGCTGGCCCTGGCCGACCTGGCGGACAGCGGCCCCCTCGCCACCCTGGCCGCCCGGACCGCGAGACCCCCGCTGTCCGCCCCGGTGTGGGCCGGTGCCGCCGCGGTCCTGGTCCTGGGCGCCGCGCTGTGGGCCCCGGCTGGGAGCTGGTGGCCCGCCCTCGCCGCGTGCGGGTACGCCCTCCTGTCCGGCTGGGCCATCTCCCGTCCGCTGACCGGGGCCCTCGACTGGCTGGTGCCCCCGCTCTTCCGGGCGGCCGAGTACGGCACCGTGCTCGTGCTCGCCGCCCGCTCGGAGGTGAACGGCGCCTTGCCGGCGGCTTTCGGGCTGGTGGCCGCCGTCGCCTACCATCACTACGACACGGTGTACCGCATCCGCGGCGGGACCGGGGCGCCGCCTTCGGTACTCGTCCGCGCGGTCGGCGGGCACGAGGGGCGGACCGTGCTGGTCGCCCTCGCCTCCGCCCTGTGGTCCGGCTCGACCGGCTTCCCTCTGGCGCTCACAGCCCTCGCCGGGCTGGTGGCGTGCGCGGTGCTCACCGAGAGTGTCCGCTTCTGGGTGTCCTCCGCGGCACCCGCAGTTCACGACGAGACAGGAGTACCCGCATGATCGGCCTCGTGCTGGCCGCCGGCGCCGGACGGCGTCTGCGTCCCTACACCGACACGCTTCCCAAGGCCCTGGTGCCCGTCGACGGCGAGACCACCGTCCTCGACCTGACCCTGGGGAACTTCGCCGAGGTCGGCATCACCGAGGTCGCGGTCGTCGTCGGGTACCGCAAGGAGGCCGTCTACGAGCGGAAGGCGGCGCTGGAGGAGAAGTACGGCGTCAAGCTGACCCTCATCGACAACGACAAGGCCGAGGAGTGGAACAACGCCTACTCCCTGTGGTGCGCGCGGGACGTCATCAAGCAGGGCGTGATTCTCGCCAACGGTGACACCGTCCACCCCGTCTCCGTCGAGAAGACCCTGCTCGCCGCCCGTGGCAAGGGGAGGATCATCCTCGCCCTCGACACCGTCAAGCAGCTCGCGGACGAGGAGATGAAGGTCGTCACCGGCGACGGGGGCGGCGTTCAGAAGATCACCAAGCTGATGGACCCCGCCTCGGCCACCGGTGAGTACATCGGCGTCACGCTCATCGAGGGCGAGGTGGCCGAGGAGCTGGCCGACGCCCTGAAGACCACCTTCGAGCGGGACCCGGACCTCTACTACGAGGACGGTTACCAGGAGCTCGTCAACCGTGGCGTGACCGTCGACGTCGAGCCCATCGGCGACGTCCGCTGGGTCGAGATCGACAACCACGACGACCTCGCCAAGGGCCGGGAGATCGCGTGCCAGTACTGACCCGGCTGATCCCCTCGCCGGTCGTCGTCGACATCCGGCGCGGTGCGATCGACGACCTCGGCTGCGTCCTCGCCGACGAGCGCATCGCCGCCTCCGGCAAGCTCGCCGTCGCCATCAGCGGCGGCTCGGGCGCGGCCCTGCGCGAGCGGCTCTCACCCGCCCTGCCCGGCGCGAGCTGGTACGAGGTCGGCGGTGGCACCCTCGACGACGCCGTCCAGCTCGCCGACGCCATGAAGTCCGGCCGCTACGACGCCGTCGTCGGGCTCGGCGGCGGCAAGATCATCGACTGTGCGAAGTTCGCCGCCGCGCGTGTCGGGCTGCCGCTCGTCGCCGTCGCCACGAACCTCTCGCACGACGGCCTGTGCTCGCCCGTCGCCACCCTCGACAACGACGCCGGCCGCGGCTCCTACGGCGTGCCCAACCCGATCGCCGTCGTCATCGACCTCGATGTCGTCCGGCAGGCGCCGCCGCGCTTCGTCCGCTCCGGCATCGGGGACGCGATCTCGAACATCTCCGCCGTGGCCGACTGGGAGCTCTCCCACCGGGTGACCGGCGAGAAGGTCGACGGGTTGGCCGCCGCCATGGCCCGGCAGGCCGGCGAGGCCGTGCTGCGCCACCCCGGCGACATCGACGACGACGGCTTCCTCACCGTCCTCGCCGAGGGCCTGGTGCTCACCGGCATCTCCATGTCCGTCGCGGGCGACAGCCGCCCGGCCTCCGGCGCCTGCCACGAGATCAACCACGCCTTCGACCTGCTCTACCCGCGCCGGGCCGCCAGCCACGGCGAGCAGTGCGGCCTCGGCGCGGCCTTCGCCATGCACCTGCGGGGCGCGGCCGAGGACGCCGGGCTGATGGCCCAGGTCCTGCGCCGCCACGGCCAGCCCGTGCTCCCGCAGGACATCGGCTTCAGCGTGGAGGAGTTCGTCAAGGCCGTGGAGTTCGCTCCGCAGACGCGCCCCGGCCGCTACACGATCCTCGAGCACCTCGACCTGTCCACCGACCAGATCAGGGACGCCTACGCCGACTATGCCAAAGCCATCGGTAGCTGAACTCCGGCCGGTCGTACACCCCGAGGGGGTCAAGGACCGGCGCAGCGGTGAACACTGGGCCGGGCGCCTGTACATGCGGGAACTCTCGCTGCGGTGCGACCGGTACCTGGTGGACACCCGCATCACCCCGAACCAGCTGACGTACCTCATGGTCGTCGCCGGGGTGCTGGCCGGGGCGGCACTCCTGCTGCCCGGCCTCGGGGGCGCGATCCTCGCCGCCCTCCTCATACAGCTGTACCTGCTGCTCGACTGCGTGGACGGCGAGATCGCCCGCTGGCGGCAGCAGACCTCGGTCACCGGCGTCTACCTCGACCGCGTGGGCCACTACCTGGCCGAGGCCGCCCTGCTGACCGGCTTCGGCCTGCGCGCCGCCGACCTCTTCGGCGCCGAGGGCGAGGCGAACTGGATGTGGGCGTTCCTGGGCGGCATGGCCGCGCTCGGCGCCATCCTCATCAAGGCCGAGACGGACCTGGTGGACGTCGCCCGGGCCCGCAGCGGGCTGCCCGCCGTCCGGGACGAGGCCGCCGTGCCCCGCTCCTCCGGCCTGGCCGTGGCCCGGCGGGCGGCGGCCGCGCTGAAGTTCCACCGGCTGGTCGGCGGCGTCGAGGCCTCGCTGCTGATCCTGCTCGTCGCCGTCGCCGACGCCGCCGCGGGCGGGCTGTTCTGGACCCGGCTGGGCGTGGCGGTGCTGGCCGCCATCGCCGTCCTGCAGACGGTCCTGCACCTGGTGTCCGTCCTCGCCTCCAGCAGGCTGCGATGAGCGGCGCCGGGCGCCCGCTGCGGCTCGGCGCCGTCGTGCTCACCATGGGCGACCGCCCCGAGGAGCTGCGCGCCCTGCTGGAGTCCGTGGCGCGGCAGGAGGGCGAGCCCGTCGAGGTCGTCGTCGTCGGCAACGGCGCCCCCCTGCCGCGGCTGCCGAAGCCGCCCGGCGGCCTGCGCACCGTCGAACTGCCGGAGAACCTCGGCATCCCCGGCGGACGCAACGCGGGCATCGAGGCGTTCGGCCCCGGCGGACGGGACGTCGACGTCATCCTCTTCCTCGACGACGACGGGCTGCTGCCGCGCACCGACACCGCCCGGCTGTGCCGGGAGGCCTTCGCCGAGGACGAGAAGCTCGGCATCGTCAGCTTCCGCATCGCGGACCCCGACACGGGCGCCACCCAGCGGCGGCACGTGCCCCGGCTGCGCGCCGCCGACCCGATGCGCTCCTCCCGGGTCACCACGTTCCTCGGCGGCGCGAGCGCGGTGCGCACCGCCGTCGTCCAGGAGGTGGGCGGCCTGCCGGACGACTTCTTCTACGCCCACGAGGAGACCGACCTCGCCTGGCGGGCCCTGGACGCCGGCTGGGACATCGTCTACCGTGCCGACCTCGTCCTGCACCACCCGACGACCGCCCCCAGCCGGCACGCCGTCTACCACCGGATGGTGGCGCGCAACCGGGTCTGGCTGGCCCGTCGGCTCCTGCCCGCCCTCCTCGTCCCCGTCTACCTGGGGGTGTGGATTCTGCTCACGCTGGCCCGGCGGCCGTCCCGGGCGGCGCTGCGGGCCTGGCTGGGCGGTTTCCGCGAGGGCTGGCGCACTCCGTGCGGTCCCCGTCGCCCCCTTCGCTGGCGTACGGTGTGGCGCATGACCCGGCTGGGGCGACCTCCCGTCATCTGACAAGCTCGGGTCTGAGAACATCAGCACCCGATTCCTTTTACACAAGAGGACGTAAGTTTCCCCGTGAGCGAGTCAGCACACGATCGTGCGGTCGCCGTGAACGCGCCGCCCTGCCCCGACGACGGGCTGACCCCCGCAGAGCTGGCGGCCAAGTACGGCCTGACCGTCAGCGGGGCGAGGCCCTCCCTGCCCGCGTACGTCCGGCAGCTGTGGGCCCGGCGGCACTTCATCGGTGCCTTCTCCCGCGCCAAGCTCCAGGCCCAGTACAGCCAGGCGAAGCTCGGCCAGCTCTGGCAGGTCGCCACCCCGCTGCTCAACGCGCTGGTGTACTTCATCATCTTCGGCTGGATCATGGGAGCGCGCGAAGGCGTGCCGGGCGGCCCCGGGAACTACATCCCGTTCCTGGTGATCGGCGTCTTCGTGTTCACCTTCACCCAGCAGTCGGTTCTCTCCGGGGTGCGGGCGATCTCCAGCAACCTGGGGCTCGTCCGGGCGCTGCACTTCCCGCGCGCGTCCCTGCCGATCTCCTTCGCCCTGCAGCAGCTCCAGCAGCTGCTGTACTCGATGGTCGTCCTGCTCGTGGTGCTGCTCTCCTTCGGCCAGTACCCGGCCTGGTCCTGGCTGCTGGTGCTGCCGGCCCTGCTGCTCCAGTTCGTCTTCAACAGCGGCGTGGCCCTGGTCATGGCCCGGCTGGGGAGCAACACCCCCGACCTCGCCCAGCTCATGCCGTTCATCCTGCGGACCTGGATGTACGCCTCGGGCGTCATGTTCCCGCTGCACTACATGCTCGTCGAGAACGCGAAGCTGCCGCTGTGGGCCGCCGACCTCGTCGCCATGAACCCGGCCGCCGTCTACATGGACCTGATGCGGCTCGCGCTGATCGACGACTACACGACCGCCGCCATCGCCCCGCACGCCTGGCTGCTCGCGCTCGGCTGGGCTCTGCTCGCCGGCGGGCTGGGCTTCGTCTACTTCTGGAAGGCCGAGGAGCGGTATGGCCGTGGCTGAACCGACCAACCCGACGGACACGGTGGGCGTGGGGCCGGAGGCCGCGCGGACGCCGACCGTGATCGCGGACGACGTGCACATCGTCTACCGGGTGTACGGCGGGGGCGGCGGCCGGGGCAGCGCCACCGCCGCGCTCAACCGAATCCTCCGCCGCAGCCCGGGCAGCCGGGTGCGCGAGGTGCACGCCGTCAAGGGCGTGAGCTTCACCGCCTACCGGGGCGAGGCCATCGGGCTGATCGGCTCGAACGGCTCGGGCAAGTCGACCCTCCTGCGGGCCATCGCCGGGCTGCTGCCCGTGGAGCGCGGCAAGGTCTACACCGACGGCCAGCCCTCCCTGCTGGGTGTCAACGCCGCCCTCCTCAACGACCTCACCGGCGAGCGCAACGTGGTGCTCGGCGGTCTGGCCATGGGCATGTCGCGGGAGGAGGTCCGGGAGCGCTACGAGTCCATCGTGGAGTTCTCCGGGATCAACGAGAAGGGCGACTTCATCACGCTCCCCATGCGCACCTACTCCTCCGGCATGTCGGCTCGGCTCCGGTTCTCCATCGCGGCGGCCAAGCAGCACGACGTGCTGATGATCGACGAGGCGCTCGCCACCGGCGACAAGAAGTTCCAGCGCCGTTCGGAGCAGCGCATCCGTGAGCTGCGCGCGCAGGCGGGCACGGTTTTCCTCGTCAGCCACAACAACAAGTCCATCCGGGACACCTGCGACCGGGTGCTGTGGCTGGAGAAGGGCGAGCTGCGCATGGACGGCCCCACGGAGACCGTCATGAAGGCGTACGAGGAGTTCACCGCCCGGTAGCCGGTGCGTCCCTGGGCATGGTTTCGCTGAGGCCCCCGTCCGGCTGGTTCCGGGCGGGGGCCTCGTGCGTCCCGGCCCGCCGCGGGGTGGGCGCCCGGTACGCCCCCTGGTCGGGGGTGCTGCCGGAGGAGCGGCACATACGACATAAGGTGATCGGATCGGGGCACCGGTATGGCGTGTCCGATATGACGATGATCAGGTTATTGAGTTAGAAACGGAGTCGTGACGGCAATGGCGGCTGGCAGCCCATGGTGACGGTTCCGAACGCGGCGGGGTCCCGCGACCGCGCCACCGGCACCGACGCGCCCGCCACGACGCCCGCGGACGCCGACGTCGCGGTGGGGCTCTTGGCCAAGTCGGCCCGGGAGAACTTCCCGGTCGCCCCCGGCTTCCTGCCCGGCGCCTGGCGCGCGGACCTCATGGCCGTCTACGGCTACGCCCGGCTCGTCGACGACATCGGCGACGGCGACCTGGCCCCCGGCGGCGCCGACGCCCGGCTGCTGGGCGTCCCGCCCGAGCACTCCGAGGACCGGCTCGCCCTGCTCGACGCCGTCGAGGCCGACGTGCTCCGGCTCCACTCCGCCAAAGCCGGGGAGCCCGGGCCGCGGCACCCGCTGCTGCGCGCCCTGCTGCCCGCCGCCCGGCGCGGCGCCCTGCCCCACGCGCCCCTCCTCGACCTCATCGAGGCCAACCGGCTCGACCAGCGCCGGAGCCGCTACGCCACCTGGCAGGAGCTGCTGGACTACTGCGCGCTCTCCGCCAACCCCGTCGGCCGGCTCGTCCTCGCCGTCACCGGTACCACCAGCCCCGAACGCGTCCGCCGTTCCGACGCCGTCTGCACGGCCCTGCAGATCGTCGAGCACCTCCAGGACGTCGCCGAGGACCTGCGCCGCGACCGGGTCTACCTGCCCGCCGAGGACATGGACCGCTTCGGCGTCCGCGAGCGCGACCTCGCCGCCCCCAGCGCGGGCGCCGCGGTGCGGACGCTCGTCGCCGTCGAGGCGGACCGCTCGCGCGCCCTCCTGGACGAGGGCATCCCGCTCGTGGCCAGCGTCCACGGCCGGCTGCGCCTCCTGCTCGCCGGATTCACCGGCGGCGGCCGGGCCGCGCTGCGCGCCATCGCCGCGGCCCGCCACGACGTCCTGGCCGGGCCGCCCACGGCCGGGCGCCCGACCCTGCTGCGCGAGACGACGGCGGTCCTGGCCGCCGCCCGGCGAGGAAACCTGAGATGACCGCGACACCCACGCCCCAGCCCACCCGCACCCCCGCCGGGGATCCCGGACCCGCCGCGGGCCCGCCCGCGACCGGGGCGCCGGAGAGCGGATCGCCGCCCGTGCGCGCCGCCTACGGCTACTGCGAGGCCGTCACCGTCCAGCAGGCCCGCAACTTCGCCTTCGGCATCCGGCTCCTGCCCGCGCCCAAACGGCGCGCGATGTCCGCCCTGTACGCCCTGGCCCGCCGCGTGGACGACATCGGCGACGGCGAACTGGACACCGACACCAAGACCGCGCGGCTCCACGGCACCCGCACCCTGCTGGCCCGCGTCCGGGCGGGCGAGGTGGCCGAGGACGACACCGACCCCGTCGCCGTCGCACTGGCCGACGCCGCCCGACGCTACCCCGTGCCGCTGGACGCCTTCGACGAGCTCATCGACGGCGTCCTCATGGACGTCCGCGAGCGCACCTACCGCACCTGGGACGACCTGAGCGACTACTGCCGCTGCGTGGCCGGCGCCATCGGCCGGCTGTCCCTCGGCGTCTTCGGCACGACGACACCGGGCTCGCCGGAGGCCGCGAAGGCCGCCCACTACGCCGACACCCTCGGCCTCGCCCTCCAGCTCACCAACATCCTCCGCGATCTGCGCGAGGACGCCCAGTTCGGCCGCAGCTACCTGCCGCAGGAGGAGCTGGCCGACTTCGGCTGTGTCGGCGTGTTCGGCTCGGCCACAGTCCCGCCCGGCGCCGACCTGGCCGGGCTCGTCCAGTACCAGGCCCGGCGCGCCCGCAGGCTCTTCGCCGAGGGTTACCGGCTGCTGCCGCTGCTCGACCGGCGCTCCGGGGCCTGCGTGGCCGCGATGGCCGGCATCTACCGGGCCCTGCTGGACCGGATCACCGCCGACCCGGAGGCCGTGCTGCGCGGGCGGGTCAGCGTGCCCACCCGGCGCAAGGCGCTCGCCGTCGCCCGCGGGCTGTCCGGAGTCGACAGCCTGGCCGTCCGCCGACGGCTCGCCCGGCTGCCCGGTGGGGGCCCCGCGTGAGCTCCACGCGCCCGGGCCCTGCCGAAGCCGACGCGTGCCAGGGAGCGGAGAGCGGGCGTGCCACCGTCGTCGGCGGCGGTCTCGCCGGGATCACCGCGGCCCTCAGGCTCGCCGAGGCGGGTCTGCGGACCACTCTGGTCGAGTCGCGTCCCCGGCTGGGCGGGCTGGCCTTCTCCTTCCGTCGCTCGTCCCCGGCCGGAGAGCTGAGCGTGGACAACGGCCAGCACGTCTACCTGCGCTGCTGCACGGCCTACCAGGGGCTGCTGGAACGGGTGGGAGCACGGGCGCTCGCGCCCCTGCAACGGCGGCTGGACATCCCCGTCCTGGACGCCGGCCGGGCCCGGCACCGCCTCGGCCGCATCCGCCGCAGCGCCGCACCCGTGCCACTCCATCTGACGGCCTCTCTGGCCACCTACCCGCACCTCAGCCCCGCCGAACGGATCGCCGCGGCACGCGCGGCCCTCGCCCTGCGCGGCCTCGACCCGGCCGACCCGGCGCTGGACGCCGTGGACTTCGGCTCCTGGCTGCGGGCGCGCGGCCAGTCCGCCCGCAGCGTGCGGGCCCTGTGGGACCTCGTGGGCGTCGCCACGCTCAACGCCCGCGCCGAGCACGTCTCACTCGCCCTGGCCGCCATGGTCTTCCGCACCGGGCTCCTCACCGCCCCCGGGGCCGCGGACCTCGGCTGGGCCCGGGTACCGCTCGGCCGACTGCACGACACCCTCGCCCGCCGCGCCCTGGGACGCGCCGGCGTCCGGGTCCTCACCGGCACCCGGATCGCGGCCCTGCGCCCCGGTGCCGACGGTGCCTGGGAGGCGGTGGGCGCCCGCCAGGGCGCGCGGGAGGCCGTGCCCGCGGCCGGCACCGTGGTGCTGGCCGTCCCGCCCGACCAGGCCGGCGCCCTGCTGCCCCCGGGAGCCCTCGACGTCCCCGGGCGGCTGGAGCGGATCGGCGCCGCGCCGATTCTCAACGTCCACGTCGTCTACGACCGCCCGGTGCTGCGCCGCCCCTTCTTCGCCGCGATCGGCAGCCCCGTCCAGTGGGTCTTCGACCGGACCGAAGCCTCCGGGCTCCCGCCCGGTGGCGGGCAGTACCTGGCACTGTCCCAGTCCGCGGTGCACGACGAGATCGACGAGCCTGTGGCCGCGCTGCGCGAGCGGTACCTGCCGGAGCTGTCCCGGCTGCTGCCCGGAGCGCGCGGCGCCGGGGTGCGGGACTTCTTCGTCACCCGTGAACGGGAGGCCACCTTCGCACCCGCCCCGGGCGTCGAGCGTCTCAGGCCCACCCCGCACACCCGTGCGCCGGGTGTATACCTGGCGGGCGCATGGTGCGCCACCGGGTGGCCCGCGACCATGGAGAGTGCGGTACGCAGCGGCCACGCCGCCGCACGTGAGGCCCTGGACCGCCTGGGGCGGCCGGCCGGTGACACCCCCTGGGAGTCCCCGGCGGGAAGACCGCTGAACGCTAAGGAGACCATGTGAACCCGGTGCAACCGGCCGACGCCGGCATCGACACCGCAGGAGTGACCGCCCTGCTCGGCCGTGGACGCACGCTCCCCCTGGCGGATCTGCGGGCTGCCGTGGGGCGTCTCGCGGCCCCGATGGACACGGTCGCCGCCTACCACTTCGGCTGGATCGACGCGCAGGGCCGCCCCTCGGAGGGCGACGGTGGCAAGGCCGTTCGCCCGGCCCTGGCCCTGCTGTCAGCGGAGGCGGTCGGCGCGGCGCCCGAGGCCGCGATCCCCGGCGCCGTGGCGGTCGAGCTGGTCCACAACTTCTCCCTGTTGCACGACGACCTGATGGACGGCGACGAGCAGCGCCGTCACCGCGACACCGTCTGGAAGGTGCACGGGCCCGCGCTGGCCGTCCTCGTCGGGGACGCGCTGTTCGCCCTGGCCCAGGAGGTCCTGCTGGAGCTGGGCACCGCGGAGGCCGCGCGCGCCGCCCGGCGGCTGACCACGGCCAGCCGCGCCCTGATCGACGGCCAGGCGCAGGACATCTCCTTCGAGCACCGCGAGCGCGTCGACGTCACCGAGTGCCTGGAGATGGAGGGCAACAAGACGGGCGCGCTGCTGGCCTGCGCCTGCTCCGTCGGAGCCGTGCTCGGCGGTGGCGACGAGGCCGCGGCCGACGCCCTGCACGCCTACGGCTACCACCTGGGGCTGGCCTTCCAGGCGGTCGACGACGTCCTGGGCATCTGGGGCGATCCGCTCGCGACCGGCAAGCTCGCCTGGAGCGACCTGCGCCGGCGCAAGAAGTCCATGCCGGTCGCGGCGGCGCTGGCCGCGCCCGGGGTCGCGGCCGAACGGCTGGGGGAGCTGCTGACGGCGGACGCGAAGAAGTCCCAGGCCGAGTTCGAGGACTTCGACGAGACGGAGTTCGCCACCCGGGCGGCACTCATCGAGGAGGCCGGGGGACGCGCCTGGGCCGAGGCCGAGGCGCGGCGGCAGCACGCCGTGGCCGTGCGGGCCCTGGACGGCGTCGCGATGGCCCCCGGGGTGCGGGCGCAGTTCGTGGCGCTCGCGGACTTCGTGATCGAACGCAGCCGCTGAAACCGGCACCGGCGCGCAGGCCGGAGCGCCGGCCCACCCGGCCCCGGCTGAGCCGGGGCCGGTGTCCTCGCCCCGGCGCTCAGTCCAGGAGGCGTGCGCGCAGGGCGGCGCGGGTCTCGTCACTGAGCCGGAGGCCGCTGCGCAGGTAGGTGTCGACGTCGCCCCATTCCTCGGTGATCGTGGCGTAGGCGGCGGCGAGGTACTCGACCCGCGCGTCGAAGAAGGGCTTCAGCAGTTCCCGCACCTCGGGGTCGATGCTCTTCTGCCCCCCGCTGTGGCCCGGCTGGCCGTTCGCGCCGCCGCGGTGCATCGGATAGCGCCGGTGCGGATCGTTGGAGAGCAGGTAGTCCGCCTCGATGGCCTCCCGCTCGACGCCGAGGGCCATCAGGGTGATCGCGACGGACAGACCCGCCCGGTCCTTCCCGGCCGCGCAGTGCATGAGCACCGGGACGCCGCCCCCGGCGAGGTCGTGCAGCACCCGGCTGTGCTCGGCGGTCCGGCTGCGGACGATGTCCCGGTAGGACGCCTGCATCCGCAGCACCGCTTGGCCGTCGGCCAGCTCCGCGCGCAGCAGCTCCACCGCGCCCTCCCGGACGAGCTGCCAGAACTCCGCGCCGTGCGCGGGGTCGGTGAGGGGTATGTTCACGTTGCGCACGCCGGGCAGGGCGACGTCCAGGCCGTCGAGCACCTGGTCGGCCTCGTTGCGGAAGTCGTAGACGGTGCGCAGTCCGAGGCCGGCGAGGAACTCCGCGTCCTCGGCCGTGGCCCGCGCGAGGTGGCCGCTGCGGTAGAGCACGCCGTGGCGGACCCGGCGTCCGTCCGTGGTCGGCAGGCCGCCGACATCGCGGAAATTGCGGACTCCGGCGAGGACGGGCTCAAGGGCTTCGGACGTCACAGGCGCTCCTTTACGGGTACCGGGGGCGGCGACACCCGACGATACGGTAATCGGATCGTGCCCGGTCAGGGGTCATGCGCCGTAGGCTGGCCGGGTGACCGGTGGCGGACTCTTCCCCCGCCCGGCGTCCGAGGTGGCGCCGGGGGCCGTCCATCTGCCCGGCTGGCTGGACGAGGACGCCCAGGCGGAGCTGCTGGCCGCCTGCCGCGCCTGGGCGAGGCCGCCCGCCGGGCTGCGGACGGTCCGGATGCCGCGGGGCGGCCGCATGTCCGTGCGGCAGCTCAGCCTGGGCTGGCACTGGTACCCCTACGGGTACGCCCGTACGGTCGTCGACGGGGACGGCGCGCCGGTGAAGCCCTTCCCGCCGTGGCTGGGGGAGTGGGCGCGGGCGGCGGTGGCCCGGGCCTACGGGCGGGACACGGACGTGGTGGACACGGCCTACGACGTCGCACTGGTCAACTTCTACGACGCGTCGGCCCGGATGGGGATGCACCGGGACACCGACGAACGCTCCGACGCCCCGGTGGTCTCGTTCAGCCTCGGTGACACCTGTGTCTTCCGGTTCGGGTTGCCCCACTCCGAGGGGCGGGACGGCACCACTCCCTCCGGCCGGGGCGGGCCCTGGACGGACGTGGAGCTGGTCAGCGGGGACGCCTTCGTGTTCGGGGGGCCGTCGCGCCACGCCTACCACGGCGTCCCCCGGACCAGGCCCGGCACCGCGCCGGCCGCCCTCGGGCTGCGCGGCAGGCTCAACGTCACGGTGCGCCGCCGCTGACCTCCGTCTGGGCGCCGGTCGTTGAACCTGCTTCCGGCCTGCCCGAACGGACGTCCAGGACCTTCACCCGGAAGGGTTGGCGAGGGGTGGCGATTGTGCCGACTGAGCCCGTGGCACCCGCTGACGGCTATTAGCGTGAGGGGCGCCGGTCGCCGGTGGGGTGACGAACTTCCCCCGCGGGCACGGGATCCCCTGACTGCCAGAGGACTGTGATGCCTGAACTCCCGCGCTACGCGGCCCGAAACGGAATGGGACTTTCCTCTTCCGTGTCAGCCGCTCCCGTGTCCCGGCCGGCCCACCACGGCCCGGCCCAGGCCTCCGCGGAGGCCGCCGCACCCCGGCCTGGCCGCACGGCCCGGCACGGGCGCGGGCCCGGCCGGGGACGGACGGCACGGGAGACCCCGGAGACCCCGGAGGCGCGGCGGCTGCTGGGGCTCGCCGTACTCCCGGCCGGGCTCACCGCCGTCGCCGCCGCCCTCGTCATCGGCTGGCTGCTGCGGGCCGGTGACCTTCTCGGAGCTGCGGGCCCGGGTGCCGCGACGGTCTGGAGCGCGCTCGGCGTCGGCGTGCTGCTCTGCTCGCTCATCATCATGGGCGGCGCCTACGCCGCCTGGACCCAGGCCCGCGACACCGCGGGGCGGTACGCGGCCCTGCGCCGCGCGGCGGCTCGCAACCAGGCGGCCCTGCACCGCCTGCTCGCCCGGCTGGAACGGGGCGAGCGGCCCGTCCGCCCCGACCTCCCGCCGCTGCCCGAGCCCCCGGGGGACGCCCTCGGCCTGCTGGCCCACGAGGTCACCCTGGCCCAGCGCACGGCGGAGGCGGCCGTCGTGGAGGCCGCGGTGCTCTCCCGGGGCGGCGAGCCGGGCAGCGAGGAGAAGGTCGAGGTGTTCGTCAACCTCGCCCGGCGGCTGCAGTCCCTCGTCCACCGCGAGATCGAGATCCTCGACGAGTTGGAGAACGACGTCGAGGACCCCGACCTCCTCAAGGGGCTCTTCCACGTCGACCACCTGGCCACCCGGGTGCGGCGGCACGCGGAGAACCTGGCCGTGCTCGGCGGCGCGGTGTCCCGCCGCCAGTGGACGCGCCCGGTGACGGCCACCGAGGTGCTGCGCTCGGCGATCGCCGAGGTCGAGCAGTACCCGCGGGTCAAGCTCGTCCCGCCGATCCAGGGCACCGTGCGCGGGCACGCCGTGGCCGACGTCATCCATCTGCTCGCCGAACTCATCGAGAACGCCACGGTGTTCTCCGCCCCCCAGAGCTCCGTCCTGCTGCGCGCCCAGTACGTCACCTCGGGCCTCGCGATCGAGGTCGAGGACCGCGGGCTGGGCATGACGGGCGCCGAGCTGGCCCGCATGAACGCGCTCCTCGGCGACCCGGAGCACATCGACATCGGCCACCTCCTCCAGGACGGCCGGATCGGCCTGTTCGTCGTCTCCCAGCTCGCGCGGCGCCACGGGATCGCGGTACAGCTCCAGGCCAACATCTACGGTGGCGTCCAGGCCGTGCTCGTCCTGCCGAAGGTCCTGCTCGGGGACCCGGCCGACGACTCCCAGGACGACGAGCTTCTCCCACTCGACCCGGCCCGGACGGACGCCGCGCCCCTCACCGCGCCGGGCCGCGCCCCCGCCGCGGAGGCCCCCGCGCCCGGGCCCCCCGCGCCCCGCCCCACGCCCGAGCATCACGCTGCTC
>NZ_JABLSI010000049.1 GCF_019303475.1 Streptomyces sp. JJ38 | reverse complement strand
TTGGGGGCCGCCGGCTTCGCGGCGGGCTTCCCCGACTTCTTGGCGCCGCCGGACGCGTCCAACGCGTCGGTCAGCCTGCGCACTACCGGCGCCTCGATCGTCGAGGACGCCGAACGGACGAATTCACCGAGTTCTTGGAGCTTGGCCATGACGACCTTGCTTTCGACTCCAAGCTCCTTGGCGAGCTCGTATACCCGGACCTTAGCCACTTCGCTCCTTAGACGGTCCGGGGTGGGCGCCGCCGGACCTTCGCTACTTATGCATGGGCGTACTCATCGCGTACTCATCGAGTGCTCATCGCAATCTCGACCTACTTCCGACTCGCGAGGTACCTCGTCCGCACGACCGTCCGCGCGGACCTTTTCTACGTTCTTACGGTGTTGCGTTGTGCTGGTGGTCCCCGGTTTCCCGGGACGCCTGTCGTACGTGTCGACCCAGTTCCTCCGTGCCGAGCGGCCGACGGCCCGCCGTCGCCCGGAAGGCCCGTGGAAACGCCCGGCGGCGGACCGCCAGATCGAGACAGGCGAGGCTGGGGTGCAGATACGCACCCCGGCCGGGCAGCGTACCGCGAAGATCGGGGACACATTCACCCTCGACCAACACCACACGCAGCAGATCGGCCTTGGCCGAACGCCCTCGGCACCCCACGCAGGTGCGCTCGGGGCATGTTCGGGCACGTGTCCGGCCAGACACCGTCTAAGTCTACCTCCCCGTGCGCGGTTCCCCCTGGCGGGGGGTGACGGCACGATAACGGATACGGATTGTCGTCTATTCCCCGTGGTCGGGGCCGTTCCGGGCGGTCAGCCCGCGGCGGTCCCGGCCTCGGCGGCCTCGGCGCCGGGCGTCTCGTCGGGGCGGATGTCGATGCGCCAGCCGGTCAGCCGGGCCGCGAGCCGCGCGTTCTGCCCCTCCTTGCCGATGGCCAGCGACAGCTGGTAGTCCGGCACGGTGACACGGGCCGAACGGGCGACCTCGTCGATGATGTCGACCCGGCTCACCCGGGCGGGGGACAGCGCGTTGGCGACCAGCTCCGCCGGGTCGTCCGACCAGTCGACGATGTCGATCTTCTCGCCGTGCAGTTCGGCCATCACGTTCCGCACCCGGCCGCCCATGGGCCCGATGCAGGCGCCCTTCGCGTTGAGTCCGGAGCGGGTGGAGCGAACGGCGATCTTGGTGCGGTGGCCGGCCTCCCGGGCGACGGCCGCGATCTCCACGGAGCCGTCGGCGATCTCCGGCACCTCCAGCGCGAAGAGCTTGCGCACGAGGTTGGGATGGGTGCGCGACAGGGTGACGGAGGCACCGCGCACCCCCTTCGCGACCCGTACGACGTACGAACGCAGCCGGGTGCCGTGGCTGTAGTCCTCCCCCGGCACCTGCTCCTGGGGCGGCAGGATGGCCTCCATCTTGCCGATGTCCACCAGGACGCTCTTCGGGTCGCTGCCCTGCTGCACGACACCGGTGACGATGTCGCCCTCCCGGCCCGCGTACTCCCCGAAGGTGACCTCCTCCTCGGCGTCCCGCAGGCGCTGGAGGATGACCTGCTTGGCGGTCGTCGCGGCGATCCGCCCGAAGCCGGTGGGGGTGTCGTCGAACTCGCGGGGCTCCTGGCCCTCGGCGAGGTCGGCGGCGTCCTCGGTGGCCCACACCGTCACGTGGCCGGTGTCCCGGTCCAGCTTGACGCGGGCGTGCCGGCGGCTGCCCTCGGTGCGGTGGTAGGCGATGAGGAGCGCGGCCTCGATCGCCTCCACGAGCAGATCGAAGGAGATCTCCTTCTCCCGGACCAGACCCCGCAGGGCGCTCATGTCGATATCCACGGCTACGCCTCCCCGTCCATCTCGTTGTCGTCCTTCACGTCTGCCTTGTCGTTCTCACGTGCGGCGGGGCGGTTGAACTCGATCTCGACCCGGGCTCGGGCGATCTCGGCGAACTCCACGCGTCGCTTGGTCGGCTTGCGGCCCTTGACCCCCGGAACCTCCAGGTCGAGGCCGTCCTCGTCGACGGCCTCGATCCGGGCCGTCAGGTCGCCCCCCTCGTGCAGCCGCGCGGTGATCAGCCGGCCGACGGCGCGGCGGTAGTGCCGCGGCTCGGTCAGCGGGCGGTCGGCGCCCGGCGAGGTCACTTCGAGGACGTAGGGGGCCGAGCCCATCGGGTCGTCCTCGTCCAGCGCCGCGGAGGCGGCACGGCTCAGCTCGGCACAGGCGTCGAGCTGCACGCCCTCGTCGGAGTCGACGACGATGCGCAGGACCCGGCGCTTGCCCGCGGGGGTGACGGTGAGTTCCTCGAGATCCAGCCCGCGCTCGGTCACGAGCGGTTCCAGCAGCCCGCGCAGCCGGTCGATCTGGGTGGTGCTCATCCGGGTGACTCCTCGGCCGCGTGTGCTGTTGTCATCTCAAAGGGGGTCTGGGGGGGTCTGAGGGGGGACGCATGGACGGCAGGCGGAGGCGGCACGCCACCGCGCGTCCCTGGACAGCCTAGCGCGTTGCGCCGACCGTGCCCGAACCGCGGCGCCGCTCGGGTGCCCGGGACGCCGCCGCTCGGGTGCCCGGCAGGGGCACGCCGGGGGCGCGGCGAGGGCGCCGGGTACCCTCACGGCGACGGTGATCACCTGTTCTGGTCCCGTTCTACCTGCCGACCGTCTGCCTGTGGGGTGTTACGTGGTGTCCAATCCGCCCGGACGGCCGAGCAGACGCGGTTTGCTGGGTGCCGGAACGGCGGGGCTCGCGGCGCTCGGCACGCTGGGGGCGGGCGTCGCCCTCACCGGCTGCTCCGGCGGCCGGGAGGATGAGCTGGATCAACAGCGGGCCGACGAGCGGGACGCGCGCCTGCGCGGGGCGGCGGCGCGGGAGAGCGCCGCCCTGCTGCGGCGCTACGACGCGACGGCCGGAGCCCACCCGGCGCTGGCGGGACGGTTGGCGCCGCTGCGGGCCGACGTGGCCCTGCACCTGGCGGCGTTCGGCGCTTCCGGGCGACCTGACGGTGCGTCGGCCAACCGCTCCCCCGACGCCACCGCATCCGCCGAGCCCGCGGAATCCAGCGACCCGACGGTGCCCGAGGGGGCACGGGAGGCGCTGGCGGAGCTGGCCGCGGCGGAGCGGAGCACCGCCCGGGCCCGCGTCGGGGCGCTGGCCGACGCCCAGCCCGAACTGGCCCGGCTGCTGGCCTCCGTCGCGGCGGCCGGTGAGGTGCACGCGTATCTGCTGGGCGAACGGTCGGCGGGGGGCTCCTGACATGGCGGACGAGCAGCGGCGCGCGGCGGAGCTGACGGCCGTGCAGGCGGCCCTGGCGGCCGAGCACGCGGCCGTGTACGGGTACGGCGTGGTGGGCGCGCGCACCGACGGGCCGGAGCGCCGGGCCGCGCGGGAGGCGCACACCGCGCACCGGGCGCGTCGGGACCGGCTGGTGCGGGCGGTGCGCGAGCTGGGCGGTGCCCCGCGGCCCGCGCGGGCGGGCTACGTCCTGCCGTACCCGGTGCCGGACGCCGAGGCGGCGATCCGGCTCGCCGCCGAGCTGGAGGACCGTGTGGCGGGGGTGTACGCGGACCTGGTGCGGGCCTCCGAGGGGGCGCGACGGCGGGCCGCGGCGGACGCGCTGCGGGAAGCGGCAGTCCGGTCGGCACGCTGGCGTGGCGGCGGCGTAGCCTTCCCTGGGCTCGCCGAACGAGCCGCCGACGCGCAGCGGGCCGAACAGGCCGGATCGCGCTGAGGCGCTCGCGGACGGCCGCCGCGCTCGCGGTGGCCGGACGAACCGGCGGGTGACCGCGCACGACCGGCCGGCCGACCACCGATCCGGCGACCACCGACGGAAAGGCACCCCGCAGCACATGGTTTCCGCTCTCCCCCCGGAACCGCCACGACGGCTGGTCCGCGCCCTCGGCCCGGAACACTCCTGGCTCGCCGGACTTCCGGAGCTGACCAGGCGGCTGCTGGAGCGGTGGGAGCTGACGGCGGAGCGCACCGTGCTGCCGGGCGGGCGGACCAGCGTCGTGCTGCTGGTGCGTCAGGCGGACGGCTCCCCCGCGGCGCTGAAGCTGTGCGCGCCGGCCGGTGCGGGGGCCGCGGCCGAGGCCGCGGCGCTGACCACCTGGGACGGGCTCGGAGCCGCCCGGCTGCTGCGCGCCGACCTCGGCGCGGGGGCGCTGCTGCTGGAACGGCTGCACGGTGAGGTCTCGCTGCGGTCGCTCCCGGAGGACAAGGCCATGCTGGAGGCCTGTTCGGCGGTGCGACGGCTGTGGGTGCCCCCGGGAGGGGACGGTTTCGCGTTCACGACGGTGGCCGAGCACACGGGGGCCGAGGTGGAGCGGGTGCTGAAGCGGGCACCCGAGGACCTCCGGGCCCTCGCGGACACCGCGCTGGCGACCCGCGCCGAGCTGCTGACGGACGCCCCCGCGGGGGTACTGCTGCACGGCGACTTCCGGCAGGGCGCCGTGCTGGCCTCGGACTCCGAACGGGCCCCGTGGCTCGCGGTCGGTCCGGAGCCGCTGGTGGGCGAGCCGGCCTTCGACCTGGCCCGGCTCGCCCGGGACCGGCTGCACGACCTGGTGGCCTCGCCGGGCGCGGCGGCGGCCACGCGGCGCCGCGTGCACCGGCTGGCCGACTCGCTGGACGTGGAGCGGGACCGGCTGCGCGGCTGGGCGCTGTACCGGGCGGTCGAGTCCGGGGTGCGGCACGTGCTGGCCGGGGACCGGGAAGACGGCGAACTGCTGCTGGAGTTCGCGGCCTGGCTGTAGCCGGTCCACGCCGTCGGCCGCGGCGGTGAGGCTCGCGGACCCCGGCGCCCCCGTGCCCGTCCGCCCCGACGCCCCCGTGCCCGTCGGCCGCGGCGCGCGCACGCCCCTCGGCCGCGGCGCGCTCAGGTTCCCAGGCGGCGCAGTGGCAGCGGGGCGCCCATGACGGCGTAGGGGTGCGGGGCGCTCGGGAAGACGACGCCGCGGGCGAGGTCGCGGTAGCCGAGGCGGCGGTAGAGGGACCGGGCGGGGCTCTCCCGGTCGACGGCCGACAGGATGGAGCGCGGTTCGGCGGCGCCGTCCGTGATCGTGGTGATGAGCCGCACGCCGATGCCACGCCGCTGGTAGCCGGGGTGGACGTGCAGCTCGGTGATGGTGAAGGCGTCGTCCAGCCAGCTCTGGGTACCGGCCCGGCGCAGATAGGGCTCGACGACGGTGGACCACCACTGGACACGGTCGTTGGGCATGCCGTAGACGAAGCCGACGAGCCGCCCCTCCTCCGTGGTGGCGCCCAGGGCGCGGGCGCCGGGTGCGGTGAGATGGCGCAGCACGATCGGGCGGCGGATCGCGATCTCGTCGTCGGTCAGCCCGAAGGCGAGTGCCTGGACGGCGAGCGCCTCGTCCACCCGCCCGGCCAGGTCGAGCGGTCCGACCTCCACGTCTGCCATGGGGGGAGCCTACTCACCGGCCGGGGGCGGCCTCGAGCCCGTACCCGGGCGCGGGTCCGTCAAGGGCGGGCGTGCAGCAGCGGTCCACCGGCCTTCAAGCGTGTTCGCCCAAGCTGCTCGCACCAGGGGCCCCTCCGGCGCGTCACGGTGTCCGACCGTCCGCCGCGTGCGTGCCCGACCCGCCACTTCTCACGACGGGGGGACGCGTGAGCGACGCACGTGCGGCCACCACACCGCAGCCCAGCAACCAGCCGCGGCGGCCGTGCCGCGGACCGGGCAGGAACGGGGTGATGGCGTGAGCGGCCCTGAGCACGCGGAGTGGATCGTCACCACGACGCTGGGCGGAATCGCGCTCGCGCTGGCGGCGGGGGCGGCCTTCGCCGCGCTGGCCCGCCGGTTCGGGCAGCCCGCCGTCATCGGCGAGATCACCGCGGGGGTCTGTCTGGGCCCCAGTGTGCTGGGCCTGTTGCCCGGCGATCTGCCGGGGATGCTCTTCCCGATGGACGTGCGGCCGTATCTGGGGATCGTCGCCCAGGTCGGGTTGCTGCTGTTCATGTTCACCATCGGCTGGGACTTCGACTACGCCTCCCTGCGCGGCCGTCGTCGGACCACCGGGACGGTGTGGCTGGGCGGTGCGCTGGTGCCGATGGGCCTCGGCCTGGGGCTCGCCGCCGTGCTGTTCGGGGCACACGACACGGTTGACGGGCGGCAGATCCGGTTCCTGGACTTCGCGCTGTTCCTGGGGACGGCGATGTCCATCGCGGCGTTCCCGGTGCTCGCGCGGATCATCACCGACAAGCGGCTCCACCTGAGCCGGGTGGGCAACCTGGCACTGGCCCTGGCGGCGCTGGACGACGTGCTCGCCTGGTGTCTGCTGGCCACCGTGGTCGCCCTCGTCACCGCGGGCGGTGCGGGCGGCTTCCTCGGCGTGCTGGGGTGGGGCACGGTCTACGTCATCGTGATGCTGGCCGTCGTCCGGCCGGTCCTGGCGACGCTGGCGGCCCGGGCCACCGCCGCGGCGGCCCCGTGGCTGGCCATGCTGGCTGCGGCGGGGGCGCTGGGCTCGGCGTACGTCACCTCGCACATCGGCCTGCACGCCATCTTCGGCGCGTTCTTCTTCGGGCTGGTCATGCCGCGCAAGGACCCGCAGCAACTGCTGCGCCGGACCGCGCTGCTGCCGCTGGAGCACCTGAGCAAGCTGCTGCTGCCGCTGTTCTTCGTGGTGACCGGCCTGTCGGTGGACGTGACGGCGATGACGGCGCAGGGCACGGCGCAGATGCTGCTGATCATCCTGGTGGCCTGCGTCGGCAAGCTCGGCGGCGTGCTGTTCTCGGCCCGGATGACCGGCATGGGCTGGCACGAGGCGACGGTGCTGGGCCTGCTGATGAACACCCGCGGGCTGACCAACTGGGTGATTCTCAACGTCGGGCTCGGACTGGGCCTGCTGAGCACCGAACTCTTCACGGCCCTGGTGATGATGGCGCTGGTCACCACGGCCATGACCGCCCCGTTGCTGTCGTGGCTGCTGCGTCGCGGCGGGACCGACGGGACGGACGGGGAGCGCGCGCCCGACACGCGGCCGGCCGACGCTCCCGTGGGCCCGGCCTCGCTCGTCGGCGGCACCACGCCCGATCCCCAGCGCACCCACTGATCGCAGCGGAGGAGACTGACCGTGGACTTCGACTGGACCGAGCCGCAACGCGCCCGGTATCACGACACGCTGACCGCCGTGCGGGAGGCATTCGCCGACGACGCCGACGAGACGTCCGCGGAGGCCGCGGCCGGCACTTACGACCGCAAGGACTGGCTGCTGCTGGGGCAGCTCGGGCTGCTCGGCCCCTCGGTGCCCGAGGGCTATGGCGGCGGGGGCCTCGGGGCCCTGGACACGGCGCTCCAGGTGGAGGCGCTGGGCCGGGGATGCACGCGGACCGGGCTCGTCTTCGGAGCCAGCGCGCATCTGTTCGCCTGTGCGATGCCCATCGTCGACTTCGGCTCCCAGGAGGTGAAGCGGCGGGTGCTGCCGGGCATGTGCCGGGGCGAGCTGATCGCGGGCAACGCGATGACCGAGGACGAGGCCGGCTCGGACGTCTCCCGGCTGGCCGTCACGGCGCGGCGGGTCGAGGGCGGTTGGGTGCTCGACGGGGAGAAGAGCTTCGTCAGCAACGGCCCGGCCGCCGACGTGTACGTCACCTACGCGACGACGGACCCGAAGGCCGGGCACCTGGGCGTGACCGGCTTCGTGGTGGACCGCACGGCCGCGGGGGTGACGGCGGGCGAGCCGATGGCCAAGATGGGCCTGTCCCAGTGCCCGGCCGGCACCGTGCGGTTCGACGGCTGCTTCGTGCCGGACTCCGACGTGCTGGGCGAGCCGGGCCAGGGCGGGGTCATCTTCCAGCACTCGATGGGCTGGGAGCGGGCGTGCCTGTTCGCCGGGTACGTCGGGCTGGCGGACCGGCTGATCGACCTGTCCGTGGCCCAGGTGCGCTCCCGCCGCCAGTTCGGCAGGCGCATCTCCGAGTTCCAGGCGGTCTCGCACCGGATCGCCGACATGAAGCTGCGCGTCGAGTCGGCCCGGCTGCTGCTGTACCGGGCCTGCTGGGAGATGGACGAGCGGCGCCCGGCGACGCTGGCGATCGCCCTGTCGAAGCTGGCCGTGTCCGAGGGCGTGGTCACGGCCGCGCTGGACGCGGTGCGGCTCTTCGGCGGGCGCGGCTATCTGCGGGCCGGACGCATCGAGGCGGCGCTGCGGGACGCGGTACCCGCGGTCATCTTCTCCGGAACCTCCGACATCCAGCGGGAACTGATAGCGAGGGAGCTGGGCATATGAGACTGCACGAACTCCTCACGGCCTCGGCGCGGCGGCACCCGCGGGCGGTGGCGGTGCACGGGCCCGAGGGTCCGGTGAGCTACGCCGAGCTGGACGCGCTCGCCGACCGGTACGCCGCCGCGCTGACGGCGCGGGGCGTGCGTCCGGGGGACCGGGTGGTGATCTGGAGCCACAAGGGGGTGCGGACGGTCGCCGTCATGCAGGCGGCCCTGCGCACCGGGGCGATCTACGTTCCGGTGACCGGGTCCAATCCGCCGGCGCGGCTGACCCGGATCACCTCCAGCGCGGCGCCCGCCCTCGTCGTCGCGGATCCGGAGGCGGCCGAACGGGCCCGTCCGGGCTGGGACGGGGTTCCGCTGGTGACGTTCGGGGAGCTGCTGGAGGGTGCTCCGGCGGGCGCGTCGGCGTCAGCGCACGAGAGCGCGCCGGACGATCCGGCCTACATCCTCTACACCTCCGGCTCCACCGGCGACCCGAAGGGCGTGTGCATCAGCCACCGCAACGCGCTCGCGTTCGTGGAGTGGGCGGTGGCGGAGCTGGACGTCGGGCCGGACGACCGGCTCTCCAACCACGCGCCGTTCAACTTCGACCTGTCGGTCTTCGACCTGTACGCGGCGTTCGCGGCCGGTGCCGCCGTCCATCTCGTGCCGCAGGAGATGGCCTACGCGCCCGCCCAGCTCGCGCAGTTCATGCGGGAGCGGGAGATCACGGTCTGGTACTCGGTGCCCTCGGCGCTCAGCCTGATGATCCGCGAGGGCGGGCTGCTGGACGAGGAACCGCCGCCGGCCCTGCGCGCCTGCGTCTTCGCCGGGGAGCCGTTCGCGATCCACCACGTCCAGGCGCTGCGGACGCGGTGGCCGAAAGTGCGGCTGCTGAACTGGTACGGGCCCACGGAGACCAACGTCTGCACCTCCTACGAGGTCACCGACGCCGATCTGGAGCGCACCGGGGCGCTGCCCATCGGCGTCGCCTGCTCCGGGGACGAGGTGACGCTCGACCCGCCCGGGGCCGAGGAGGGCGAGGTCGTGGTCACGGGCCCGACCGTGATGCTCGGCTACTGGGGCGGGGAGCCGCACACCGGCCCGTACCGCACGGGTGACCTGGCCCGCCGGGACGGGGAGGGGCGGCTCCACTACGTCGGCCGCCGGGACCACATGGTGAAGATCCGCGGTCACCGGATCGAGCTGGGCGAGATCGAGTCGGCCATCGGCTCGCTGGACACTGTGGCCGACGTCGCGGTGCTGGTGGCCGGTTCGGGGCTGGAGGCCACGCTGCACGCGGTCGTGGTGCCCGCGCCCGAGGGGCGCCCGTCCCTGCTCAACGTCAAGCGCTGCTGCGCGGAAAGGTTGCCGACCTACATGATCATCGACAGGTTGCACGTGCAGGACGACCTCCCGAGGACCGCGAACGGAAAGCTCGACCGGCCGCTGCTGGCCGCCAAGATAGAGGCAGGGGAACTGTGATGAGCACTCAGCACCTGATGACGGACGAGCTGTCCTCGGTCGACCTGCAGACCTTCCGGCAGGTCATGGCCTCCTTCGCCAGCGGCATCACCGTGGTCACGACCACGGACGCCGAGGGCGTGCCGCGCGGGCTGACCTGCTCGGCCTTCTGCAGCGTCTCCGTGGACCCGCCGCTGCTGCTCAACAGCGTGGCGAGCCGCAGCGGTTCGCTGAAGGCGATCCTGGAGCGCGGCCGGTTCGCGGTGAACATCCTCTCCTCGGACGACGAGAAGACCTCCAACGTGTTCGCCTCGGGTGCCCCGGACAAGTTCGACCAGGTGGCCTGGGATACGGGCCCCACGACGGGCATGCCGCTGCTGCGCGGCACGGTGGCGCACGCGGAGTGCGAGTTGGACAACGCGGTCGTGGCCGGTGACCACACGCTGCTGCTGGGCCGGGTCGTGGCGGGTGCCACGGGCCTGGACAAGCTGCCGCTGACGTACTGGCGCAGCGACTACGCCAAGCTGGCGCCGGGGGCCCGTGCGGTGCACCCGATGCCGAGCGCCGCGTGAGGCGCTGAGCGGGACACGCGAAGGGGGCCGCCCGGTGGGAGGCCCCCTTTCCGCGCCCGCGCGTGGGAGGTCGGCGGGTGCGGGTCAGACCAGCAGCCAGGCCGGCGTCCGCGGGTGGTGGCGCTCCGACTCCAGGTAGGCGGCCAGGGCGCGCAGGGTGTCGCAGTGGCGCAAGGCCTCCAGGGTGAGCTCGCTGCCGCACTCGCGCTCCAGGTCGTGGGCGATCTGCCGGGCGTCCAGCGAATCGAGGTTCAGGTCGGCGACGGGCGCGTCGACGTCCACCGCCTCGGGCCCGACGCCCAGTTGCCGTGCGATGCGGCGGACCAGCCAGTCCTGGAGCGGTGGTGCGGAATCGGCCGGTCCTGACCGCTCCCCTGACTGCGGTCCTGCTGCTGTGTGCATGCGTGCCTCCGGTACGTCGGCAGGCGGCCCCGGGCGGGGCCGCCTGCGTGGGTGAGGTGGGCGGACGGGTTCAGCGGCTCGACTCGGAGGTGACCGCCGTGACGTTGTCGCGGGTCAGGAGCCGACGGAAGTCCGCGGGCGCCTTCGTCTTGGTCCACAGCAGCATGCGCAGCCGCTTGGGGAAGGTGAAGTGGTACGTCCGTGCCGAGGGGTCGCCGAAGGCGTACAACGGCGGGACGAAGGAGGCCCGGCGGAGTCCGGCGAAGATCTCCCGGGCGGCGGCTCCGGCGTCCTTGCGGCCGGCCCGGACGGCGTCGCACAGGTCGAGTGCGTGGTCGACGGTCTCGCGCAGCCCGGCGGGGACCCGGAACCAGATACCGCCCAGCTCGAAGGTCTCGACGGGCGCCCAGCTCCGCTCGGGCCCGGCCTCGCAGTCGAGTCGGGCGCGCTTGAGGGAGAGGTCGGCGAGGATCTGCCACAGGAGCCACACCCGGGAGAACGCGTTCCACAGCCGGAAGTCGCGGCAGGCGGTGCGGGCGGCGTGCAGCAGACGGTCGTTGTACCCGGCGAGGGTCTCCTGGAACCGGGCGACGCGGGCGAACGGCTCGGTGGACCAGTCGTCCTCGCGGACGGCGTGCAGCAGCGTCGCGGCCAGGGCGTGCACGAGTTCGGCGCCCATCGTCACGTCCCGGGAGAGGAACATGTCGTTGCGGGATGCCGAGCGCTCCAGCAGGAACCAGTCCTCGCCGAAGGTCTGTTCGGCGGTGCGCTGGCACAGGGGCTGCTCGGTCCAGGCACCCTCGACGGTGGCGCCCTCGAACTGGCGGCGCAGGTCGGGGTAGCGCTCGACGACCTGGGCGAAGGCCTTCTCCGGGTCGCCGGGGAGGTCCTCGGCGACCTCGGGGTCCAGGCTGAGGGTGACGCTGGTGAGGTCGTTGGCGCTGCCCTCGTGGTTGCCGAAGCCGACGAGCTGGATCCAGCCGCCGTCGAAGAGGTGGTGCACGGTGCCGTGCGACCAGGGCGTGGCCTTGCGGTACCGGGACAGCGGCGCGACGTCCTCGAAGGGGGTGACGCCGCGCAGGTGGGCGGCGTAGACCCGGGAGCGGTGGCGCAGCCGCGGCCGCGCGGAGTCGCCGGGGTGCCCGGTGAACGGGGAGCCGGGGCCCGCGCAGTCGACGAGGTAGCGGGCGCGATAGGTGTGGCCGTCGCCCGTACGGAGCGTGCAGCCGCCGGCCTCGGCGGTGGCCTCGCTGACCCGTACGTCCGGCGCCAGGACGCGGGCGCCGTGCCGGGTGGCGATCTCCAGCCCGTAGGCGTCCACGGCCGGGCGGTACAGGTGCCACTCGGCGTGCTCGCCGGGCACGTTGAACTGGACGGACTCCTCCGGCCGCTGCGGGCTGCCCGGGCGGTGGTAGAGGAAGCCGAGGCTCTTCTTGACGCCGCTGGTCCTGCGCACCGTCTCGGGGAGGTCGGGGAAGAGGCCGAAGGCGGCGATCTCGGGGACGTCGAAACGCTTGGCCAGGAGCAGGAAGACCTCGGCGGTGTAGGGGACGGTGGTCTCGCCCGAGGGTTCGTCGGCGTCGCCGGGTGCCCGTGCGATGAGCACCCTCACCCCCTGGCGGGCGAGGACGGCGCCGAGCAGGCCGGCGGAGAGGGTGCCGCCCAGGATGGCCACGTCGTACGGCGCGGACGCGTCGGCGTCCGGCGGGTTCTGTTCGGTGTCGGGTCGGAGCGTCACGGATCTGGTCCTCTCGGCATCCGGGGGCACGGGCGGTGGGGACGTCCCCGGTGCTGCCGGGGACCTGTCCGCACGCTAGGCGCACGCGCTGGAAGGCACCTTGAGGAGGCGTCGGCCCGGCCACCACGGCCCCGTGGGGCCGCTCAGGACGCTCAGCGCCGGGAGGCGCCGCGTTCGGCCTCGGGGGTCGTCCGGGCGGCGAACCGGTCGACCGCCCAGTAGGTCGCGATGACGACGCCGGTCAGCAGCAGGCCGAGCAGCGGATGGGTGAGGAAGAGGCCGAACATCGCGCAGACGATCAGGGAGAGCAGGACGACTGCGTTCATGGCGACGGTCCCGTGGGGTGGGCGGACAAGACGGTACCGGCCCGCTGTCACGCAGAGCCCTCGGCGCGTGCTCGAGACGGGCTCGACCACCCGGCTGTCCCAGTACCGATCCACTGCTGTTCAAGACGCGCGGCGTAGAAGTCGTCGGCAGGAGTGGCGGCTCATGTGTGTTCGGCACTCGGTCTTCTGCACTCCGCGCCACCACCTCGGGGGGTCCGTCCAGCCGCGCGGACACAGCTCAGTGAAACGTCGCGACGCGAACAGACCAGGAGGAACAGGTGAACGACCAGAGTCAGCACTCGCACGACGTCGCCATTCTCGGCACCGGACTGGCGGGTTCCGTACTGGGTGCCATCCTCGCGAAGGCCGGCCACCGGGTGCTTCTGCTCGACGCCGGCACGCATCCGCGCTTCGCCATCGGGGAGTCCACCGTCGGGTACACGCTCGTGCACCTGCGGATGCTCGCCAACCGGTACGGCGTGCCGGAGGTGGGACATCTCGGCAGCCTGGACGAGTGCATCAAGTACATCGGCAGCTCCTCCGGCGTGAAGAAGCACTTCGGATTCATGATCCACCGGGACGGGAAGGAGCCCGACCCGCGGGAGATCAACCAGTTCCGGCTGCCGAAGGTACTGCACACGGCGAGCCACTACTTCCGCCAGGACGTGGACGCGTACCTGTTCAACACGGCGGTCAGGTACGGCTGTGAGGCGAAGCAGAACTGCCGGGTCGAGAAGGTCGACATCGACGACGACGGTGTCACGCTCCAGACCACCCGGGGCGAGACGCACCGCGTGCGCTACATCGTCGACGGCTCCGGCTTCCGCTCCCCGCTGGCCACCCAGTTCGGGCTGCGTGCGGAGCCCAACCCGCTCAAGCACCACGCGCGTTCCATCTTCACCCACATGACCGGGGTGAAGCGGGTGGACGACCTCACCCGCGGGCTGGACACCCCGCCGCTGCCCTGGCACGAGGGCACGATGCACCACATGTTCGACCGTGGCTGGTTCTGGATCATCCCCTTCGACAACCACCCGCAGTCCACCAACCCGCTGTGCAGCGTCGGGGTGCAGCTCGACCCTCGGCGGTACCCGAAGCCCGCGGACATGACGCCGGAGCAGGAGTTCTGGCACCACGTGGACCGCTTCCCGCTGGTCAAGCGCCAGCTCGCGGAGGCCCGCAGCGTGCGCGAGTGGGTGGGCACCGACCGGCTGCAGTACACGTCGACGCAGACCGTCGGCTACCGCTACGCGCTGCTGTCCCACGCCGCCGGGTTCATCGACCCGCTGTTCTCCCGCGGCATGTCCAACACCGCCGAGGTCATCAACGTCCTCGCCTGGCGGCTGCTGCGCGCGCTGCGCAACGACGACTTCGACCCCGAGCAGTTCGAGTACGTCGAGCGGCTCCAGCAGGGGCTGATCCACCACAACGACCGGCTGGTGAACTCCGCCTTCATCTCCTTCCAGAACTACGACCTCTGGAACGCGGTGTTCCGCATCTGGAGCTACGGTTCGCTGCCGGGCGCTTTCCGCGTCATCCACGAGGACGAGAAGGCCCGTGCCACCGGTGACCACGGCTACTGGAAGGGGCTGGAGGACGTACCGAACCCCGGCCTGTGGTGGCCGGACAAGCCGGAGTACAAGGAGATCTTCGAGGTGATGGCCGACTACTGCGAGGCCGTCGACGCGGGGGAGATGAAGGCGCAGGACGCCGCGGACAGGCTGTTCGCCAGGCTGCGCCGGGCGGACTGGATACCCCCGTCCCTCGGGATCGCCAACGAGAACGTGAAGTTCATCGACCCCAACCCCAAGGCGCTGATCAAGATGCTGAGGTGGTCGGCCAGGCAGGCGCCGGCGGACATGCGCGACTACATGGTCGGCACGTCGGTCTCGGCCATCAAGCACTTCGTGCGGGGCAAGCGGATCTTCTGACGCCCCCGCGGGCCGGGTGACCGGCCGGCGGACCGGGGCCGTTGCCGTGGCCGGGTGAAGGCGACCCGTCCACGGCTTCCGGCGTGCCCGAGGGACGTCGAGGGTCCCGCCCAACCGCCGCGGGGCCCGGGCGCACCGCTGGTGGGGTGTGCCCGGGCCCCGCTCGGCGGTCGGCCGGGGACGGGCTAGTCGGCCGGGGCGGTGCTCGCCGCGGGCTGCCGGGGCGCGGGCACCGGCCCGCCCGCGCCGCCCTTGCGGCCCTTGAGCATCCGGCCCAGGGCGACGACGGTGACGCAGGCCAGCGACCAGCAGGTGAGCACGGCCAGCGGGACGCCGACGGCCGCGCCGTCCAGGTAGGCGACGCTGCGGATGCCCGCCACCACCGCGTTCGAGGGCACGAACTCGGCGAAGGAGTGGTACGGCTCGCCGAGGAAGTACCGGTCCACGGCGCCACCGCTGTTGGCCACGCCGAACGGCACCAGCATCAGGACGGCGAGTGGGATGCCGGGGATACCGATGACCTGGAAGGCCGCAACGATCGAGACCGCCGTGAAGGTGTACAGCGCGATCATGCCGGTGACGGGCCAGAACTCGCCGGGATAGGCGTTGAAGGCCCAGTCGCACAGGCCGGCGCCGGTGAGCCCGGCCAGCAGCGAGAACGCGGCGGAGAGGCCGAGCCAGGCGCCGAGTCCGGCACCGCGGGCCCGGAAGTAGAACACGACCTGGAACACCAACGAGGCCAGCGTGGCGCTCAGCAGCGCGAAGAACGCGACGTTGGCGAGCGGGTCGCCGGAGGGCAGCGGGGCGACGTCGTCCACGGTGAGCTGGGAGCCCTGCTGCTGGGCCACGCCGCCGAAGGCCTGGGTGACGAAGTTCTTGGGCGAGGGGCCGGCGCCGGAGGCGATGATGAGCGTCGACTCCTGCGGCCCGGGGGCGAACGCGCCGTAGACCTCCAGGTCCTCGACGGCCGCGCGGGCGGTCTCGACGTCCGGGTAGGCGGTGATGTCGAGGGCGTCGGGCGCCTTCTCGTCGAGCTGCGCCTCCATCTGCGCCACGGCCTGGGGCGGGCCGACGAGCCCGAAGGGCAGGTCCTTGGGTTCCGGCCGGTGCATCGCCGTGCCGACGATCCACAGGAACAGGATGAGCACGGTCAGGCCGATCAGGAGCGGCTGGATCAGTGTCTTCGCGGCTTCCCGACCGGCCGGAGCGTGCTGTTCCGCGGGGTGCGCCATGCTGTCGTCACCTTGGTCTGTCGTCATTGGTTCTCCCTACCCACGGCCGCGTGCCCGAAGCCGTGCCTTCATCACCATTGGGGATCAACACCAGCCCGTGAGCGCTGAGTTGGCATGCCCGATGGCGGCGCGGCACCGATGGACTCGTTCATCGGTGCCGGGCCGCCACGTCGCGCGGGCCGGCTCACGCGGGTGCTCGCGGGCATCCTCTGGCGATCCGCTGGAGTCCGAGCCGAGCCTGACTCGAATCCGTCGTTCCGCTTGGTTCCCCGGGCCGGCCGGTCCGTCCTGCCGCTCAGTCGGCAGGGCTGGGGAGGTAGCCCGTGCGGACCATCCAGTCGAAGTAGGTGCGCAGCAGCTCGGCGTCCAGGACGGGACAGCTGATGGACGTCTTCTCCAGGGCACCGTCGGTGTTGGCGGCCCGGTAGTCGATGGCCTCCTCACCGCCGACGACGAACTCCTCGACCACGCCCATCACCGGGTGCAGCTCGTTCTCGTCCACCGCGTAGGCGTCCTGGAGGGACTGCCACCAGGACTCCACCGGGACCACGTCGAACTTCCAGCCGTAGCCGGCCATGGCGTCCAGCAGGGCGCCGAAGCCGAGCTTGGCGCGGTTGACGAGGTGGTAGGTGCGCCCGAAGGCGTGCGGCTCCCGGGAGATCCGCACGAGCGCGCCGGCCACGTAGTCGACCGGCGTCATCTCCACTTCCAGGTCGAGTTCGGGCGCCTGGCCGAGCTGGAGGCAGCCCTTGATGACCCGGGTGGTGAAGTGGGTGGTCAGACAGGCGCCGCTGCGCGAGTCGCCCAGCACGCGGCCGGGCCGGTGGACGTCCACCGGGATGCCGCGCTCCCGGGCCAGCTCCATCAGCCGCTCGGCGGCCCACTTCGTCTGGACGTAGCCGGTGACCAGCTTGCCCGCACCGCTGATGTCGTCGTCCTCGCCGATGACGGTGCGCCCGTCGGCCGGCAGTCCCCAGATGCCGTAGGTGGACACGTGGCTGACCGGGGTCAGCGGCCCGTGGCAGGCGAGGCGCAGGATCTCCTCGCAGCCGGTCAGGTTCGCGGCGCGCAACTGCTCGTAGGTGTAGGAGAAGTTGACCCAGGCGCCGTTGTGGTAGATGGCGTCGAGCTGCTCGCCCAGCGCCTCGAAGCGCTCCCGGTCGAGACCCAGCAGCGGCTTGCCGAGGTCGCCGGGGACGACGGCGATGCGCACGTCGGCGTCATCGCGCCAGGGCAGGTACTGCTCGACGTTGGCGCGGATGCGGGCGAGCCCCTCCGCCTCGTTGGCGCAGCGCACCAGGCAGTGCACGGTGGCCCGGGTGGTCGCGAGCAGCTCGTCCAGCAGGTAGGCGCCGACGAACCCGGTGGCACCGGTGAGGAAGACCTGCTCGGGGTCGGTGTAGCCGGTGCGCAGTTTCCCGCCGGGCCGGATGTCGTCGGCCAGGGTGACGTCCTCGGCGATGCGGGCCGGGTCGCACATCGGCGATTCGGCGGCCTCCGCGGGCTCCTCGCCGCCGTCGCCCGTGGTGAGCTCGCCGTCCAGCAGCTCCGCCCAGTCCTCCAGAGTGGAGCGTTCGAAGAGCTGGTTGGGCCGCAGGCTGATGCGCAGCTCCTGCTTGCAGCGCTTGACGACGTCCATGACCATGAGCGAGTCCAGCCCGTGCGACATGACGTCGGCCTCGGGGTCGATGCGCTCGGGCGCGACGGCGACGATCTCACCCAGGATCTCCCGCAGCAGCGCGATGAGCCGGGCCCGGCGCTCGGCGGGGGCCGCGGCGGCCAGTTCCGCGAGCAGCGGGGACTCCTCGCCGCCGAAGTCCTCGGCGGCCTCCAGCTCGCGCAGCGCCGGCCGCTCCAGCCTGGCTTCCATGACGGGCTTGTAGACGGACCAGTCGGCCGCGCAGACGACGGCCTGCGGCGCGTCGCCGGCGAGGAGGGCCCCGAGGAGCTTGAGGCACTGCGGGGAGGAGAGCGTGCGCAGCCCGGTGGAGGTCAGGAACTCCAGGACGTCCTCGCCGAACAGGGCCGAGGGCAGCTCCCACGGCCCCCAGCTCACGGTGAGCGCCGCGGCGCCGCGGGCCGTGCGGTACTCGGCGAGCCCGTCCAGGAAGGCGTTGGCGGCCGAGTAGCTCGTCAGGTGCTGGGAGCCCCACGTGGCGGCGATGGAGGAGAAGCCGAGGAAGAAGTCGAGGTCGAACTGCTCGGTGTAGCGGTGGAGCAGCCAGCCGCCGACGACCTTGGGCCGCCAGACCGCGTCGTAGTCCGCCGGATCGGCCACGGGGATGTCCCGCAGGAACTGCGGCTCGGAGATGCCGGCCGCGTGGACGACGCCGACGAGCGGCTGCTCGGCACCGACGAGGCGGTCCAGGACGGTGTGCAGCTGCTCGGGGTCGCACACGTCGGCGGCGGCCACCTCGACCTGGACGCCGGTCTCCTCCAGCGCGCGGACGACGGCGACGCGTTCGCGCACGGCGGGCCGCAGGCCGGGCAGGTCCCAGTTGTCGCGGGGCGGCAGCGGGGTGCGGCCGAGCAGGATGAGCCGCCCGGCCCCGTGGTCGGCCAGCCAGCGGGAGACGGCCTGGCCGATGCCGCCGAACGCGCCGGTGACGAGGTAGGTGCCGTCGGAGCGGACGGGCGGGGTGCGGCGCAGTTCCTCCGGGGTGATCGGCCGACGGCGTACCCGGGCGACGTGGCGACCGTTGCCGCGCAGGGCCTGCTGGTCCTCGGCGCGGCCGTCCCACAGGGCGGCGAGCAGCGCGGCGGCCTCCTCCGCCGTCCCCGCGGCGGCGCCGTCCGGGTCCAGGTCCACCGCGCCGCCCCAGTGGTCGGGGTGTTCCAGCGCGATGACGCGGCCCAGGCCCCACAGGGTGTGGGCGAACGGGCTGGTGACGCCGGGGGACTCGGCGGAGTCGCCACCGGCCGGGACGGTTCCGCGGGAGACGAGGGCGAGGAGCGTGCGAGCGTGCTCGGGCCGTTCCAGCAGCTCCTGCACGAGGGCGACGGCGGTCAGTTCGGTGCGGTCGCGGAACTCGGTCAGGGAGCGGGGCCCGGCGTCCTCGGGATCGGGTGCGTCCAGGCCGGTGAGCAGGACGACGCGGCCGGGCGTGACCTCGTCCTCCCACGCCTCCCGCTCAGCACGCCAGCGGTCCAGCAGCGCGCCGATGACCGCGCGGTCGGGGCGGGCCTCCGCCGGGTCCGCGACGAGGCAGTGGGCGCCGCGCCCGCGCAGCGCGGCGGCCAGGGGCCCGGCCACGGTGCCCGGCCCGTCCGGCAGCAGCAGGACCGACTCCCCGCTCAGGTCCTCGGGGAGCGGCGGGAGTCCGGTGCCGTCCCAGGCGGTCTCCAGCAACAGCTCGTCCGGGTGCCGCCAGGGGGCGGGCGGCGCGGGCTGCTCCGCGAGGTCGACGATCTGGAGTTCCCGGATGCCGCCGATGACGGAGCCGTCCCCCGCGAAGAACTCCACCTCGCCGGCGACCGTTCCGGTGCCGGCCGCCGCACCCGGGCGCGGGTGGGCGGTGGCGCGCACGTAGCGGATCCGGTCGGGGCTCGTGCAGGAGGCGTCGGACAGCCGCAGTCCGAAGCCGACCCCGCGATCGGCGCGGTCGGGGGCCCGGCCGTCCCAGGAGAGGGCGGCCACGGCGGCGTCCAGGGGGTGGCTGTCCGCGGCGTCGCTGTCGTGGCTCAGGGCCACGAGCACGCCGCCGCCCCCGCGGTGGGCGCCCGTCACGGCGCCGACCAGGGCGGCGGACAGGGAGGACGACTCGTAGCGCACGGGTTCGCCGTAGTGGTCGGTCTGGAGCCAGGACATCGTTCCGGGGCCGTGCCGCCGGCCGGCCGCGCGGCGGCGCAGGATGCCCTGGGCGTGGCAGCGCCAGGGCGCGCCCGCGGCCTCCTCGGTGGGCGAGATGCTGTGCCAGGCGAAGGCCACGTGGCTGTCGGCGGCCTGCGGTGAGAACACGATGTGCAGGATGCGACCGTCGCCGTCCATCGGGATCATGTCGCTGATCGTCAGGTCCTCCAGGCAGGACCAGTGCCCGCCCGCGGCGTCGATGGCCGCGGCCTTGGTGACTCCGGCGACGGCGCCCAGCGGCAGGTAGCGACGGCCGTCGGGGGCCGTGCGGGCGTGCGGTTCCCACCTGGGGTCGGCGAGGTTGACCTCGTAGGTCGGTGCGGCACCGGGGAGCCGGATACCGACGCCGGGGACCTCGACGCCGACGTGCCCGGCGGAGGGCTGGCCGCCGCCGGGCGCGGCCGCCTCGGCGGACCGCTCGGGGAACCAGTACGGCCGACCGCGCCACACGGTCGGCGGCAGCGGCACCCGGCGGGGCGTACGGGCCGCGTGCAGCGCCTTCCACTCGACCCTGGCCCCGCGCAGGTGCAGGGCGCCGAGGGCCTGGCGGACCGTCAGCCGGTCGCCGGGGCCCTTGCCCGGACGCAGCAGGGACGGCAGCCAGGCGCAGTCGGCGTCGTCGAGCGCGGCCTGGCCGAGGCCGAGCAGCACGGGCGCGGGCCCGACCTCCAGGAAGGTGCGGACGCCGGCCGCGTGCAGGGCGCTGAGCCCGTCGTGGAAGCGGACGGCCCCGGCGGCGTGGCGCACCCAGTAGTCGGGGCCGAGCTCGTCGGCCGTCCACAGCGCGCCGGTGACGTTGGAGTACAGCGGCAGTGCGGGCGGCTGGTAGGTGAGGGACTCGGCGACCTCGCGGAAGGCGTCGAGCATCGGGGCCAGCAGCGGCGAGTGGAAGGCGTGCGAGACGGTCAGCGGCTTGGTGCGCACGCCCGCCGCCGCCAACTGCTCGCGGACGGCGGCCAGGTCGGCCTCGGCTCCGGAGAGGGTGACGCTCGCCGGCCCGTTGACGGCGGCGAGGGACAGCGTCTGCGGGTGGTCGGCGATGGCGGCGCGGGCGGTGGCCTCGTCGCAGAAGGCGGCGGCCATCGCCCCGCCGGCCGGGAGGTCGGCCATCAGCGCGGCCCGCGCCGCGACCAGGCGGACGGCGTCGGGCAGGGAGAACACGCCTGCCAGGCAAGCGGCGGTGATCTCGCCGATGCTGTGCCCGAGCAGCCCGGCGGGCCGGACCCCCCAGGACTCCCACAGCTTGGCGAGCGCGTACTCGACGGTGAACAGGGCCGGCTGGGTCCAGCGGGTGTCGTCGATGACGTCCTCGGCGCCCTCGCCGTCCGTCTCGGGCCAGATCACCGAGCGCAGGCTACGGCCGTCCCCGATGCCCTGGGCGTCGAAGAGCGCGACGCACGCGTCGAAGGCGGCCCGGAAGGCGGGCTCGGCCGCCAGCTCGCGGGCCATTCCCGCGTACTGGGCCCCCTGCCCGGTGAACAGCCATGCCGTCTTGCGGTACTTGTGCACGGGCAGCGTGGTGGCGGTGACGCGGCCGTCGCGCTCACCGCGGGCGTGCGCGTCGAGCGCCTCGGCGAGGGCGTCCACCGAGTCCCCGGCGACGGCCACGGCGCTGGTCTGCCGGGAACGGCCGACCTGGGTGGTGAAGGAGACGTCGGCCACGGACAGGCCGGGGGTGCGGCGCAGGTGCCGGGCGAAGTCACCGGCCACCTCGGCGAGGGCCTCCTCGGTGTGCGCGGACAGCACGACGACGCCCGGCTCGCCGTCGTCGGCGGCCTCGGGGTCCGGGGCCGGAGCGGGGGCCGGGCCGGGCGGGGAGCTGATGACCGCGTGCGCGTTGGTGCCGCTGGCGCCGAAGCTGCTGACGGCGCCGATGCGGGGGCGCGCGACCTCCGGCCAGGGCCGGCCGTCGGCGGTGACCTCGATGTGCAGCCTGTCCCAGCCCGCCTCGGGGTTGGGCTCGTTGAAGTGCAGGTGCGGCGGGATCTCGGCGTTCTGCACGGCGAGCACGAGCTTGAGCAGCCCGGCCACGCCCGCCGCGGACTCCAGGTGCCCGATGTTCGTCTTGACCGAGCCGACGAGCAGCGGCGAGCCCTCCGGGCGGTGGCGGCCGATGACGGCCTCGAGGGCGCGCAGCTCGATGGGGTCGCCGAGCGCGGTGCCCGTGCCGTGCGCCTCGACGTAGTCGACGTCGCCGGGGGCGATGCCCGCCTGCTCCAGCGCGGCCCGGATGACCTGCTGCTGCGCGGCCGGGTTGGGCACGGTGAGGCCGCTGCTGCGCCCGTCGTGGTTGACGGCCGAGCCGCGGACGACGGCGGCGACGGGGTCGCCGTCGCGCAGAGCGTCGGAGTAGCGCTTGAGGACGACCATGACGGCGCCCTCGCCGCGGGCGTACCCGTTGGCGGCGGCGTCGAACGTGGCGCAGCGGCCGTCCGGGGACAGCCCCCGGAACTTGCTCATCATCACGAAGCCGTACGGCGACAGCATCAGGTTGACGCCCCCGGCGAGCGCGAGGTCGCACTCCCCCAGCCGCAGCGCCTGAGCCGCCTCGTGCAGCGCGACGAGGGAGGAGGAGCAGGTGGTGTCGATGACCTTGCAGGGCCCCTGGAGGCCGAGCGTGTAGGAGATGCGGCCCGCGGCGAAGCTGGGCTCGCCGACGAGCTGGTAGGCGTCGACGTCGTTGATGTCGCCCTCGGACTGCCGCATGCGCGCGTAGTCGGTGGTGCTCAGGCCCGCGTAGACGCCGGTGGCCGTGCCGCCGAGGGAGTCCGGGGCGTAACCGGCCCGCTCCAGCGCCTGCCAGGCGACCTCCAGCAGGATGCGCTGCTGCGGGTCCATGCCGTGGGCCTCGCGCGGCGTGATGCCGAACGCCTCCGGCTCGAAGCGGTCCACCCGGCCGTCCAGGAAGCCGCCGCGGATGACGTACGCGTGGCCCGGGGTGTCCGGGTCCGGGTCGTAGAGGGCGGCGGCGTCGCCCCGGTCGGCGGGGAACTCGGACATCGTGTCCGTCCCCGCGCGCAGCATCTGCCAGAACTCCTCGGGGCTGTCGGCGCCGCCGGGCAGCCGGCAGCCGAGGCCGATGACGGCGATGGGCTCGTCCAGCGGCTTGCGCTGCTCCGCCTGCCGTTCGGCGTCCTTCACCCGGCCCTGGAGCCGTTCGATCGTGCGCAGGGCGTCGACGAGACGCGCCCGGTAGTCCTCCTGGGCGGGTTGGCTTGCCTGCGTCGTCATGCGGACTCCTTGCGTCGGTGCGCGTGCTGACGGAAGAGAGGGCGGGCGGGAAGGGGACGGCGGGTTCGGTTCACGGCCGCTCCCTTCCCTCGGTGAGCATGGCCTCGGAGCTGTCGAGCAGGGACAGGGCGCGGGCCATGAGCGCCTCGTCGCTGAGGTCGTCCAGCTCCTCGGCGTCGGACCGCTGTCCGGCGGAAGGCCGTTCGGTGGATGGCTGTTCGTCGGAAGGCTCCGGCGCGGCCGGTGCGTACTCGGCGGGCGCCTCCGCGGCCGCCTCCGGCTCGGGCCCCGGCTGCGGCATCGCGTCGAGTTCGGTGCCGATGAACCGGGCGAACGACAGCGCGTTGGGGCACTCGAACATCACGGTGCCGGGCAGTTCGAAGCCCAGCTCCGCCTCGGCCCTGCGCTTGAGCTCCTGGGACAGGACGGAGTCCATGCCCAGGTCGAAGAAGCCCTGTTCGGGCGCGACGTCATCGGCGCCGCCCAGAACATCGCAGGCCCACTGGACGACCGCGTCCAGCAGCCGCTCCTCGCGGCGGTCGGCCGGGAGCGCGGACACCTCGGCCACGAGGGCCGTCGCCCGGCCCCCGCCCGTCCCGTCGGCGGCGGAGACGGCGGAGGCGGCGGAGACGGCGGAGGTCGCCGAGGTGGCGGACACCGCCGGGGAGGACGGAGCGGCCGGAGTGAGGGCGAGCGGGCCGATCCAGTGGCTGCGGCGTTGCCAGGCGTACCCGGGCAGCGGCACAACCCGGCGGCGGCCCCCGGTCACGCGGTCGAAGTCCACCGCGCAGCCCAGCACATGGAGGTGCGCGACGAGGTCGAGCAGGTCGGTGGCGTCGGGTGCGGACCACTGGCCGCCGCCCGCGGAGCGGCGCACCGGGGTGCTCAGCACCGCCGCTCCCCCGCCCCGGCCCTCCAGCGCGGCGGACAGCAGCCGGGCGGAGGAGCTGCCGGTGCCGAGGTCGAGGACGGTCTCGACGCCGTCGGCGGTCAGTTCCCCGGCGAGGGCGGGCCAGCCGGAACCCGCCGAGTAGCGGGTCATGGTGCCGCCGCGCCCGGTGGGCGGGGTCGGCTGCCCGGCGGCGAGCAGCCCGGCGGCCTCGTCGACGCTCAGCTCACCGGCCGCGCAGGCGGCGCTCAGCTCACCGACGCCGGCACCCACGACGGCCTGCGGGGCCACGCCGAGGGAGACCCACAGCGCGCCCATGGCCAGCTGGCCGGCCCAGGTGAGCGCGGTGTCCTCGACCGTGCCGGGGTCGGGCGGCGGGGCGGCGCCCTCCCACACCCGCGCGGCGGAGAAGCCGAGGGTGCGGCGCAGGGCTCCGTCGGCCTCGGCCACGACGGCGCGGAAGGCGCGGTGGGCCTCCGGGTCACCGAGCAGCGCCGCGGCGAGCGGGGTGTCGGCGGTGGGGGCGAGCAGCTCGGCCCACGGCAGCTCCGGTGCGGCGGTGCCGTGGAGGAAGGCGAGGGTGCGCTCCTCGTCGGGGCGCGCGGCCCCGCTGCGGACGCCACCGCCCTGCTCGCCGCGTTCGACGGCGCCCAGGCGCCGGATCAGCTCGGTGCGGGTCTGCCCGACCACCGCGAGCCGGTGCTCGTGGTGGGTGCGGCGGGCGCCCGACGTCCAGCACAGGTCGGCCAGTTCCTCGTCGGTCGTCCGGGCGAGCCGGGCCCGCAGCCGGGCGGCGGTCTCGGCGAGGGCGGCCGGAGTGGTCGCGGAGGCGGCCAGCACGTAGGGCCGGGCGGTGGCGGCGGGCTCCCGCCGTGCCGTCTCGGGGGCCTCCTCCAGCAGGACGTGGGCGTTGGTGCCGGTGAAGCCGAAGGCGCTGACGCCGGCCACCCGGGCCCGTCCGCCCCGACGCCACACGACGTCGTCGTCGGTCACCCTCACCGGCAGCCTGTCCCAGGCGAGCTGCTGGGTGGGCGTGTGGAGGTGCAGGTGGGCGGGGATGCGCTCGTGGCCGAGCGAGAGGGCGACCTTGATGAGCCCGGTGATGCCGGCGGCGGCCTCCAGGTGACCGACGTTGGTCTTCACGGAGCCGACGAGGAGCGGCCGGTCGGCCGGCCGGCCCTCGCCGAGCGCGGCCGCCAGGGCGCGGACCTCGATGGCGTCGCCGAGTCGGGTGCCGGTGCCGTGCGCCTCGACGTAGTCGATGTCGCCGGGGCTGAGCCGGGCCTGGTCGAGGGCGGCGCGGATGACCTCCTGCTGGGCCTCGCCGCTGGGCACGGTCAGGCCGCCGCTGGCCCCGTCCTGGTTGACGGCACTGCCCCGGATGACCGCGTACACCCGGTCGCCGTCGGCCAGGGCCCTGGACAGCGGTTTGAGGATGACGGCTCCGGCGCCCTCGCCGCGGCCGTAGCCGTCGGCGGAGTCGTCGAAGGTCTTGCAGCGGCCGTCGGGGGCGAGTGCTCCGGCCGCGGACATGGCGAGGAACACCGTGGGCGTCGACATGACGTTGGCGCCGGCCGCGATGGCGATGTCGCTCTCCCCGGCGCGCAGGCTCTGGCAGGCGAGGTGCACGGCGGTGAGCGAGGAGGAACAGGCGGTGTCCACGGCGATGCTCGGGCCGCGGGTGCCGAGGAAGTAGGAGAGTCGTCCGGCGGCTCCGCTGAAGGAGTTCCCGGTGCCGTAGTAGAGGTCGATGTCGCTCTGCTGCCGGGTCACCAGCTGCTGGTAGTCGGTGGTGTTGAGGCCGACGAAGACGCCGGTGCGGCCGCCGCGCAGGCCGGGGGCGGGAACACCGGCGTCCTCCAGCGCCTCCCAGGCCACCTCCATCAGGATGCGCTGCTGCGGGTCCATGCTGCGGGCCTCGCGCGGGGAGACCCGGAAGAAGGTGTGGTCGAAGCCGTCGACGGCGTCCAGGAAGGCGCCCCGGGTGGTGACGACGGTGCCGGGCGCGTTCTCACCGTGCAGGGCGTCGGCGTCCCAGCGGTCGGCCGGTATCTCGCCGGTGGCGTCGGTGCGTCCGTCCAGCAGGTCCCAGAAGCCGCCCGGGTCGTTGACGCCGCCGGGCAGGCGGCAGCCGATCCCGACGACGGCGACGGGCTCGGGGCCGCCCGTCGCACCGGCCGGTGCGGGGCCGGAGGTCACCGCGGGCGCGGGAGCGCCGGCGGCGGGTTCGGCCGGGCCGGGCGGGGCGGGGGCCGGCAGCAGCGGCCGGACGTGGGCGGTGAGGGCGTCGATGCTGGCGTGCTCCAGCACGTCGGCGGCGTCCAGCTCGCAGCCCAGCTCGGCACCCAGCCGGCGGGCGAGCTCGGCGACGGTGACCGAGTCCAGGCCCAGCTCGAAGAAGCCGCGGTTGCGGGGCAGCTTCTTGCCGGGGTCGTGGCCGAGCACCTCGGCCACGACGCGCTGGACGACGGTGGGGACGTCCTGGTGCGCCGCGGACGGCGCGGGAGAGGCGGGCGCGGCCTCGGCGGCGGGCGCCGGGGAGGCGGCCGGGACGGCCTCCGGCTGCCGGGCCGCGGGGGCGGCCGACACGGAGGCGGCCTGCGCGGCAGCCGGTCGGGGGACGCCGTTGACCTCGCCGATGAGCCGGCCCGCGGCGTCGTAGAGCCGGACCTCGGCCCGCAGTCCGGCCGCGTTCGGGCCGGCGCCGCCCTGGCGGCCGCGCTCGACGCCCTCCAGCCAGTGCCGCTCATCGGCCCAGCGGTGCGGCGGCAGGGTGACGGAGGGGACGGGGCCGGGGTGGACGGCCGTCCAGTCGACCGGGGCGCCGTGGGCGTGCAGCCGGGCCCGGCTCAGGTTCAGCTCGTGCGGTCCGTTCTTGCCGCGGGCGAGGGTTCCCGTCACGAGGCCGCCGGCGCCGCGGTGGGCCAGCGCCGCGCGCAGGGGGCGGCTGAGCACCGGGTGGGCGCCGATCTCCAGGAACGCCACCTCGCCGGGGCCGCGTTCGGCCAGTTCGCGGTCGACGGCGGGCCACAGCAGGACGGGTTCGCGCACGTTCGCGGCCCAGTAGGCGGCGTCCAGCACCGGCTGCTCGTCGGGGGTGACGGTGGACCGGAACGGCACGGTGGGCTCGGTGGGCACCAGCTCCGCCAGGACTTCTGCGAGTTCGTCCGCGTAGGGCAGCATCAGCGGGCTGTGGAAGGCGTAGGTGACCGGCAGCGGGGTCGTGGTGGCGCCCAGCTCGCGCAGGGCGGCGACCGCCCGGTCGACGGGCTCTGGCGGACCGGCGACGACGGCGGAGGCCGGGCCGTTGACGGTCGCGACGCACACCTCGGGGTGGTCGATGAGCAGGTCGCGCAGCTCGTCGGCGTTCATCTCGACGTTGACCATGCGGCCGGTGCCGGTGGCCCGCTGCATGATCCGGCCGCGGTGGACGATGAGCCGCACCGCGTCCGGGAGGGTGAGTGCACCGGCCACGTGGGCGGCGGCCACCTCGCCCATGCTGTGTCCGATGACGGCGTCGGGGCGCACGCCCCAGGAGCGGAGCTGGGCGGCCAGGGCGACCTGGACCGCGAAGACGGCGGGCTGGGCCACCTCGGTGGCGCGCAGCCGGGCCGGGTCGGGGTCGCGCAGCACCTCCAGCAGCTCCCAGTCGGTGTGTCGGCCGATGAGTTCGGCACACTCGTCCAGGGCGGCGCGGAAGACGGGTTCGGTCTCGTGGAGGTCGGTGCCGACCCCGGCCCACTGGGAGCCCTGCCCGGAGAAGACGAACACGACGGGCGGCGGGTCGTCGGGGGCGGTGCCGGCAAGCGCGTTCGGGTGCGGCTCGCCGGCGCGGTGGGCGGCGAGGGCCTCGGTCAGCTCCTCGGCGTCCGGGCCGACGACGGCGAGCCGGTGCCGCAGTGCGGTCCGGCGGACGGCGGCGGCCGCGGCCACGGCGTCCAGTTCGGCTCCCTCGGCGTGGCGCAGGGCGGTGGCGTAGTCCCCGGCGAGGGTGCGCAGCCCGGCCTCGGTGGAGGCGGAGAGCACGAGGGTGTGCTCGCCGCCGGGCGGGGGTGCGGGCTGCGGCGCGGGCCGGGCGGGCGCGGCCGAGAGCAGGACGTGCGCGTTGGTGCCGGAGAGGCCGAAGGCGCTGACCCCGGCGACGGGCAGGGCGTCGTCCTCGACCGGCAGCGGCGTGGGGCCGGTCGGGATGACGATGCCGGAGCTGTCCCAGTCGATGAACGGGGAGGCCGTCTCGTGGTGGATCTGGCCGGGGACGGTGCGGTGCCGCAGCACGAGCAGCGTCTTGAGGAGCCCGGCGATGCCCGCCGCGGAGTCCATGTGCCCGAAGTTGGCCTTGTGGGAGCCGACGACGAGGCGGCGGTCGGCCGGGCGGTCGCGGCTGATGACGTCGGTGAGCGCGGAGATCTCCAGCGGATCGCCGAGCGGCGTTCCGGTGCCGTGGGCCTCGACGTAGGAGACGGCGTCCGGGGTGAGGCCGGCGTTGTCCAGCGCGCTGCGCAGGAGGTTCTGCTGGGCGACGGCGTTGGGGGCCATGAGCCCGGCGCTGTAGCCGTCCTGGTTGACGGCGCTGCCCCGGATGACGCCGTGGATGCGGTCGCCGTCGCGCAGGGCGTCGGCGTAACGCTTGAGGACGACGACGCCGCAGCCCTCGCCGCGCACGATGCCGTCGGCCCGGGAGTCGAAGGGCTTGCAGCGGCCGGTGGGCGACAGGGCCTGCACCTTGCCCATGAAGACGGTGAGTTCGGGCGTCAGGATGGCGTTGACGCCGCCGGCGAGCGCGGTGTCGGCCTCGCCGGTGCGCAGGGCCTGGCAGGCCAGGTGGACGGCCACCAGCGAGGAGGAGCAGGCGGTGTTCACGGACATCGCGGGGCCGTGCAGGCCGAAGAGGTAGGCGATGCGCCCGGCGGCGAAGCTGAACTCCTTGCCCGCGGCGAAGTAGGGGCCGATGCCCGCGACTCCGTTCGTCTTGGCGTGCAGGAGCATGTAGTCGGAGCCGAGGATGCCCATGTGGACGCTGGTGCGGGTGCCGGACCAGCGCTCGCGGGGCCCGCCCGCGTCCTCCAGGGCCTCGGCGCTGACCTCCAGCAGCAGCCGCTGCTGCGGGTCCATCTCCCGGGCGTCGCGCGGGGAGATGCCGAAGTGCTCGGCGTCGAACCGGTCGATGTCGGTGAGGAACCCGCCCTCGCGGCAGTACGTGGTGCCCGGTGACTTGGGGTCCGGGTCGTGGAAGGAATCGTCCCAGCGGTCGGACGGCACCTCGCCGACGACGTCCACACCGTCGGCCAGCACGCGCCAGAGGCTGTCCAGGTCGCGCACGCCTCCGGGGAAGCGGCAGCCGGCCCCGACGACGGCGATGGCGCTGGCGTCATCGGGCCGGGGCTCGGGGCTGGTGAACGGTTTGGACATGCATTCTCCCGTTGAATTCAGCATCCGATGACTTGCGGTAGGGTGCCCACGTACTCGGCCAAAGGTCGTTCAGGAACCTCGCGCCCGGCTTGAGAACGGACCTGAACGCCGTGGGGCGTGCGGCGAACACGCCCCGCCGTCGACGAGGGAGGGTTCGCATGACGTCATCGAACGCACTGCCCACGAACCGCCCGGACACCGCCCCCGGCGGACCGGTGCGCGTGCTGTACTGCCTGGCCCACGCGGGTGGCAGCGCCATGCCCTACGGACGCTGGACGCAGTCGTTCGCCCCGGCCGTCCGCGTCGAACCGCTGGAGCTGCCGGGGCACGGCGTGCGGCTGCGCGAGCCGCTCGTCACCGACCTGGACCCCCTGGTGGCTGAGGTGACGAGCCGTATCCGGCCCGGGGACGCGCCCTTCGCGATCTTCGGCCACAGCTTCGGCGCCCTGCTGGGCTACGAGGTCTCCCGGCGGCTCGCCGCCCGGGGCACCCCGCCCGCCGCGCTGCTCGTCGCCGGGCGCAACGGCCCCGCCGAGCCGCTGTCCCACCGCCCGCTGCACACCCTCCCGGACGACCGGTTCACGCAAGCCCTGCACCGGCTCGGCGGCCTCCCCGACGCCCTGCTGGAGCAGCCCGCCCTGCTGCGCATGTACCTCCCGGCCCTGCGAGGCGACCTACGCCTCGTGGAGACCTACACCCGCCGCCCGGGGCCCGGACTCGCCCTGCCGATCGCCGCGTTCGCGGGCCGCCGCGATGTTCTGACCGACGCGCGCGGCGTCCTGGCCTGGGAGCGGGAGACCACGGACCGGTTCCAGCTCGCGCTGCTGCCGGGCGGTCACTTCTTCGTCGCCGAGCCCGGGTTCCCCGAGGCGCTCGCCGGCGCGCTCTCGGCGCTCACCGCCGCGGTCGTCCCACCGCAGGGCGACGGTTCGGTGGCGGAGGCCCCGGAGATCAGTCGTCGTAGGGAGCCGGCAGCGCGCCGGTGAGATACCGCTGCAGGGTGGGGGCGACGGAGGCGACCAGCTCGTCCTCCGACATCGAGGCCACCGGCTCTATCGCCACGATGTAGCGCGTCATGGCCAGCCCGACGAGCTGCGCGGCCGCCAGGGAGGCGCGCACCCGCGCGTGCGTCCTCCCGGTGGCCGCGGCGACCGGGACCAGCACCTCCTCGGTGACGAACTGACGCAGCATCCGCGCCGCCGCCTCGTGGGTCACCGCCGACCGCAGGATGCTGAGCATCTGCCGGGACGTCTCCTCGCCCTCCCACAGGGCGAGGAACGCCCGCAGCAGCCGCTCCCCCGTACCCCGCACGCCCTTGGTGCCCAGTACGGCCTCCACCAGCTCCTTCGGGTGCAGCGCGTCGTGTATCGACGCGGTGAACAGGCCCTCCTTGGACAGGAAGAAGTGGTGCACGAGCGCCGCGTCCACACCCGCGTCCTGGGCGATACCGCGGATGGACGCGCCCCCGTAGCCGTGCTCGGCGAACCGCGACTGCGCGGCGTGCAGAATCGCCTGTCTGCTGAGGGTGACACCGGGCCGGCGGCCGGTGCGCTTGCGTCCGCGCACCGCCTCACCAGCGCCGTCCGCCGCGCTCTTCACTCCCCGACGAGCCGACACCGGCCCACCTCCCGCACAGCCGCCTCACCCGATGCGGCCACACTCTATGCCCGTTGATCGCCGACGGGGAAAGCCCGCGGCGCCGGTCTCCACAGAGCCGCCTGAGTGAGAGGCGAGCGGCCTTCCAGGAACGCCGCCCATCGTGGGCCCAACGGCCGGGCAGCCCGCTCGGCGACCAACTCGGCCCGTACGGAGGCACCCAGTGACGGCACTCGACCGAGACGCGATCTACGCCAAGATCAGCGAGTACATCCAGGAGCAGTTCCTCGGCGACAGCGGCGTGTCGGAACTGAAGCCCGACACGCCGCTCCTGGAGTGGGGCGTTCTCACCTCGATGAACACCTCGCTGCTGCTCAGCTTCATCCGCAACGACCTGGGCGTGACCGTGCCGCCGACGCACATCACGGGCAAGCACTTCCAGACACTGACGACGATCACGGACATGGTCCACGAGCTGGCGCCGCAGCCCGCCTCCTGAGCGGCGGCCCCCGTACATCGGCGTACCTCAGCTTCACACCCAGCACACCCTGCTCAGCCTGAGCACAGTCCTCATCAGCAGAACGGCAGATCGGAGTGCGTCGTGGACGCAGAGTTCGACATCGGCATCATCGGCGGCGGCCCTGCGGGATCGACGGCTGCCTCCTACCTCGCCAAGGCGGGTCTGAAGGTCGCCGTCTTCGAGGCAGACAACTTCCCGCGCGAGCACGTCGGCGAGTCGCTGGTGCCGGCCACCACCCCGGTACTCCTCGACATCGGCGCCATGGACAAGGTGGAGGCGGCGGGCTTCCCCAAGAAGTACGGCGCGGCGTGGACGTCCGCCGAGGACCGTGCCATCGACCACAACGGCTTCCGCGGCCTGGAGCACGACTTCCGCGCCGCCGAGGTCCTGTTCAGCGAGCGGGACCAGGCCGGCGTGGACCGGGACTACACCTTCCACGTGGACCGCGCCAAGTTCGACCAGATCCTCCTCAAGCACGCCGAGGAGCTGGGCGCCAAGGTGTTCCAGGGCGTCCACGTCGGCAAGGTCGACTTCGACGGGGAGCACCCGGTCATCGAGGCCAAGATCGGCCGCAGCAAGACGCACGTCCCGGTCAGGATGGTCGTCGACGCGAGCGGGCGCCGCACCCACCTGGGCAGCCAGCTCAAGTTCAAGGTGCCGGACCCGGTGTTCAACCAGTATGCCGTCCACACCTGGTTCGACAACCTGGACCGCAAGGCGCTCGCTGTCAACAAGGACCAGGCCGACTACATCTTCATCCACTTCCTGCCGGTCTCCGACACGTGGGTGTGGCAGATCCCCATCACGGACACCATCACCTCGATCGGCGTCGTCAGCCAGAAGGCCCGGTTCAAGGAGTACGACGGCGACCGGGAGAAGTACTTCTGGGACACCGTCGCGAGCCGTCCCGAGCTGCTGGACGTGCTGAAGAACGCCGACCAGGTCAAGCCGTTCAAGACCGAGGGCGACTACAGCTACGGCATGAAGCAGGTCGCCGGCGACAAGTTCGTGCTGATCGGCGACGCCGCCCGGTTCGTCGACCCGATCTTCTCCAGCGGCGTCAGCGTGGCGCTCAACAGCGCCCGCATCGCCTGCAAGGACATCATCGCGGCGGCCGAGGCCGGCGACTTCTCCAAGGCCCGCTTCGCCGACTACGAGGAGAAGCTGCGGCGGGGCGTGAAGAACTGGTACGAGTTCATCACGATCTACTACCGCCTGAACATCCTGTTCACGGCGTTCGTCCAGGACGACCGCTACCGCCTCGACGTCCTCAAGCTCCTCCAGGGCGACGTGTACGACGACGAGGAGCCGAAGGCGCTCGCGGCGATGCGCGAGATCGTCAAGGCCGTCGAGGAGGACCCGACCCACCTGTGGCACCCGTTCCTGGGCAACCTCAAGGCCCCGTCGGCGGCTCCGAGCTTCTGACCCGCCCCCCGCGGCCGGACAGCCGACGGCCGGGCCCGCCCCGGGGGACCTCGCGTCCCCCGGGGCGGGCCCGGGCGCGTCCGGTGAGGCGGGTGGCGTGGGAGGTACGGCGGTCAGAACAGGACGGACATGAACGAGCCGACCTCGCGGAAGCCGACGCGGCGGTAGGCCGCCCGCGCCGGGGCGTTGAAGTCGTTCACGTACAGGCTCACCACCGGCGCGAACTCCGCGAGCGCGAACCGCAGCACCGCCGCCATGCCGGTCACGGACAGCCCCTGGCCACGGCGCTCCGGGTGCACCCACACACCCTGGATCTGGCACGCGTGCGAGGTGACGGCACCGATCTCGGCCTTGAAGACGACCTGCCCGTCCTCGAACCGGGCGAAGGCCCGGCCCGAGCCGACGAGCTCGGCCACCCTGGCCTGGTAGACGAGGCCCCCGTCACCGGCCAGCGGAGAGACCCCGACCTCCTCGGTGAACATCGCCACGGACGCCGGCATCACCGCGTCCAGCTCGTCCTTGCGGACCCGGCGCACCAGCGGATCGGGCGCGACGTCGGGCGCGGGCGACCGGGTCACCATGAGCGGCTGCCGGGGCCGCACCTCCCGGGCCGGGCCCCAGTGCGGCTCCAGCCGGGCCCACAGGGCGGCCGTGGGCTCGGCGGGCCCCACGAGCGACGAGCAGCGCCGCCCCTGCCGCCGGGCCCGCTCGGCGAAGGCGGCCACCGCCTCCGGGCCGGCGCAGACCGGCACGAGGTTCGCGCCCGCGTAGCACAGCGAGGTCAGCCGACCACCCGCGTACCAGCCCCACATCTCCCCGCCCAGCCGCCACGGGTCCAGCCCCGAGGCCTGGACCCGGGCGGCGACGAAGGCGTTGGCGACAGGCTCCCGGTCCAGTACGGCCAACGCCTCGTCGAGGTCGTCGGGCGCGAGGGGCCGGGTGGAAGTCGTCGTCAACACGTGCGAAATGGTGCCTCACCGTGCGGGGCCCCCGAGGGGCCGGAGCAGTCCTGGGGAAACGATCCCTCTTGGAGCGATTCTCCGCACTGTACTCCTGGTCGGCGGCTCGTGCCTGCCCCCCGCCCCACCGGTGCGTCCCCCGGCGTCGGCCGGTTTGGACCGGGTGACCGGTGGGCGCCGCGTCCGCGCGTCGCAGCCCGCCGGTGCGGCGGGCTGGGCGCGCAGGTCCCCGGGCGAGGCGCCGGGGCGCCACCCCGGCGCCGGGCGACCGGCCGGCGGGGAGGGCCTAGCCGACCGTGATCTCGGGTTCGCCGGAGAGGGCGCCCTCGTTCTCCATCTGCTGGGCGATC
>NZ_JABLSI010000048.1 GCF_019303475.1 Streptomyces sp. JJ38 | reverse complement strand
CCGGACGGGCGGTGAGCGGCGGCGGCCCAGCGAGGCCGGGACGGCCGGGCGCAGGACCGCGTCTCGCGGGCCCGCGCCACGCCGTCGGCCGGCCCGCAGGCCACCGCACCGTCCCGGGCCCGACCGTCGGCTCCTGCGGCAGCGGCTCGTGGTGTTCGTGACGGTGACCCTGCTGGTGGCGCTCGGGATCGCGGCGGCCCAGGGCTGTGAGGCGCCCGAGGGGCGCGCCCTGCCGCCGGCCGCGCCCACGGCGCACGCCGACACGACGGCGCCGGGCGCCGGGGAGACCTTCGCTCAGCGGCCGGGCTTCGCGCCCGGGGCCGCGGCGAGGGCGTAGAAGGCGACGGCCGCGGCGGCGCCCACGTTGAGCGAGTCGACGCCGTGCGCCATGGGGATGCGTGTCCAGGTGTCGGCTGCGCCCAGGGCGCGGCGGCTGAGCCCGGAGCCCTCGGCGCCCAGCAGAAGCGCGGCCCGCTCGGGGCGGTCGGCCACGACCTCTGCCAGGTCGACCGCCTCCGGCGCGGGCGTGAGCGCGAGCAGCCGGAAACCGGCCTCCCGTACCGCCCCCAGGCCGCCGGGCCAGGTGTCGAGCCGGGCGTAGGGGACGGCGAACACGGCACCCATCGAGACCTTGACGGAGCGCCGGTAGAGCGGATCGGCGCAGTCGGGCGAGAGCAGCACGGCGTCCATGCCGAGGGCCGCGGCGCTGCGGAAGATGGCGCCGACGTTGGTGTGGTCGTTGACGGACTCGAGGACCGCCACGCGGCGGGCGTCCCGCAGCAGGTCCTCGGGGCGGGGCAGCGGGGTGCGGGCCATGGCCGCGAGGGCGCCGCGGTGCACGTGGTAGCCGGTGACCCGCTCGGCGGTCCCGGGGTCGACGAGGTACACGGGCACGGTGGCCGCGTCGATGACGTCGCGCATCGGCTCGGCCCACTTGGCGGACAGCAGCAGCGAGCGCATCGGGTATCCGGCCTGCAGCGCCCGGCGGATGACCTTCTCGCCCTCGGCGATGAACAGCCCCTCGGCCGGTTCCCGGCGGCGGCGCAGCGCGACGTCGGTGAGGTCGGTGTAGTCGTGGAGCCGCGGGTCGGCCGGATCCGTGACGGTGACGGGCTCAGCCACGCGCCGGATCCTCGGACGAGCCGCCCGGGCCGACGCCGACGACGTCCCCGATGACGACCACGGCGGGAGGCCGGACGTCCTCCGCCCGCACCCGCTCGGCGACGGTGTCCAGGGTCGCGTCCACCCGGCGCTGGGTGGCCATCGTGCCCTCCTGCACGACGGCGACGGGGGTGTCCGCGGCCCGGCCGTGCGCGACGAGGGTGGCGGCGATGGCCCCGATGTTCTCCACGGCCATGAGCAGCACCAGCGTGCCGCGCAGCGCGGCCAGCGCGGGCCAGTCCACGAGGGAGCGCTCGTCGTCGGGCGCGACGTGGCCGCTGGCCACGGTGAACTCGTGGGCCACGCCCCGGTGCGTGACGGGGATGCCCACGGCGCCGGGCACGCTGATGGAGCTGGAGATCCCCGGCACGACGGTGACGGGCACGCCCGCACGCGTCAGCTCCTGCACCTCCTCCATGCCCCGGCCGAAGACGAACGGGTCCCCGCCCTTGAGCCGGACCACCGACTTCCCGGCCTTCGCGTACTCGACGAGCGCGTTGTTGATGGCCTCCTGCGCCATGAACCGCCCGTAGGGGATCTTGGCGGCGTCGACGATCTCGACATGCGGGGGCAGTTCGGCCAGCAGGTCGCGCGGACCGAGCCGGTCCGCGACGACGACGTCGGCCTCGGCCAGGAGCCGACGGCCGCGCACGGTGATCAGGTCCGGATCGCCGGGGCCGCCGCCGACCAGGGCGACACCCGCGGTGCGCGCGCGGTACTGGGGCGCGGCCAGGGTTCCGTCATGCAGCCCCTCGACCACGGCGTCCCGTACGGCGGCGGAGCGGCGCGGGTCGCTGCCGGTCAGCACGGCGACGGTGACGCCCTCGCTGTGGCCGGTGGCGGGCGTCCACGCGGTGGCCGCCTCGGCGTCGTCGCTGCGCACCGCCCAGACGCGGTGCGCCTCGGCCTCGGCGGAGGCGGCCTCGTTGGCCGCCGGGTCGCTGGTGGCGATCAGCGCGTACCAGGCCTCGGCCAGGTCGCCCGCGCGGTAACCGCGGCGTTCCCAGCGCAGCTCGCCGGCCTCGGCCATGGCCTCCACCGACGGGGTGACCTCGGGTGCGATGAGCTCGACGTCCGCCCCGGCGGCGACCAGCGCGGGCAGCCGACGCTGGGCGACCGTGCCGCCACCGAGAACGACCACCCGGCGGCCCTCCAACCGCAGGCCGACGGGGTAGGCGGGAGTGTCGGACATGGCGGTGCGGCTCCTCGGAGGGTGGTGCTGAGCCGCTGCGGCGATGGAGCGGCGGCGTCGATCGTCACGCTCTCGTGCCCGGCGTGACGGGGTGTGTGCGGGTGGACTGGGCGTTCACCCAGCATCGTAGACGGCGGGTGTTACAGGGGTGTGGCGTCGGCTCCGCGAGGGCCGGCTCAGTTCTTCTCCGTGACACCCGCCGCGTCGAACGTCGCGACCTCGTGCATCGCCCGGGCGGCGGACTGTACCACCGGCAGCGCGAGCAGGGCACCGGTGCCCTCCCCCAGCCGCAGGTCCAGGTCCACCAGCGGGCGCAGGCCGAGCTTGGTCAGCGCGGCCACGTGCCCCGGTTCCGCACTGCGGTGCCCGGCGATGCAGGCCGCCAGCGCCTCCGGGGCGATGGCGCGGGCCACCAGGGCGGCGGCTCCGGCGCTGACGCCGTCCAGGATCACCGGCGTACGCAGCGAGGCGCCGCCGAGGATGAGACCGACCATCGCGGCGTGCTCCAGGCCGCCCAGGGCGGCCAGGACGCCGACCGGGTCGGCCGGGTCGGGCCGGTGCAGCTCCAGGGCGCGGCGGACGACCTCCACCTTGTGGGCGTGCATGTCGTCGTTGATGCCCGTGCCCCGGCCCGTCACCTCGGAGGGGTCCGTGCCGGTGAACGCGGAGATCAGCGCCGCGGACACCGTCGTGTTCGCGATGCCCATCTCGCCCGTCAGCAGGGCCCGGTTGCCCGCCGTGACCAGGTCACGTGCGGTCTCGATGCCGATCTCGATGGCACGGACCGCCTCGGCCCGCTCCATGGCGGGGCCGACGGTGAAGTCGGCGGTGCCCGGCCGCACCTTGCGCGGCAGCAGTCCGGGCGAGGCGGGCAGCTCGGCGGCCACCCCCACGTCCACCACGCAGACCTCGGCGCCCACCTGGCCCGCGAACGCGTTGCAGACGGCGCCGCCGCCGAGGAAGTTGGCGACCATCTGCCCGGTCACCTCCTGCGGCCAGGCGGTCACGCCCTGGGCGTGCACGCCGTGGTCCCCGGCGAAGATGGCCACGGCCGCCGGCTCCGGGACGGGCGGCGGGCACTTGCGGGCCAGGCCGCTGAGCTGGGCGGAGATGATCTCCAGCATGCCCAGGGCACCGGAGGGCTTCGTCATCCGCTTCTGCCGCTCCCACGCCTCGCCGAGCGCCTTGGCGTCCAGCGGACGGATGCCGGCGAGGGTCTCGGCGAGCAGGTCGCTCGGCTCACCGCCCGGCAGGACCCGGCGGCCGTAGGACTCCTCGTGCACCACCCAGGACAGCGGACGGCGCTTGGACCAGCCGGCCTGCGCCAGCTCCGGCTCGTCCGGGAAGGCGTCCACGTAGCCGACGCACAGGTAGGCGACGACCTCCAGGTGTTCGGGCAGCCCGAGCGCGGTGACCATCTCCCGCTCGTCGAAGAAGCTGACCCAGCCCACGCCGAGCCCCTCGGCCCGGGCGGCGAGCCACAGGTTCTCCACGGCGAGCGCGGAGGAGTAGGGCGCCATCTGCGGCTGGGTGTGCCGCCCGAGGGTGTGCCGGCCCCCGCGCGTCGGGTCGGCGGTGACGACGATGTTGACCGGCGTGTCGAGGATCGCCTCGATCTTCAGTTCCTTGAACTGCTTGGCCCGCGCGCGGGGAAGCGACTTGGCGTAGGCCTCGCGCTGCCGCACGGCCAGCTCGTGCATCGCCCGCCGGGTCTCCTCGGAGCGGATGATGACGAAGTCCCAGGGCTGGGAGTGCCCGACGCTGGGTGCGGTGTGGGCGGCCTCCAACACCCGCAGCAGCACCTCGTGCGGGATCGGGTCGGGCCGGAAGCCGTTGCGGATGTCCCGGCGCTCGCGCATCACCTTGTGCAGGGCCTCGCGCTCGGCGTCCGGGTACCCGGGGGCGGGCGGGCCCTGCGGCACCGCGACGGCCTCCGGCGCGGGCTCGGCCACAGCCTCCCCCTGCGCGGCTCCGGGGCCCTCCAGCCCCATGCCCTCCTCGGGCGCGGCCTCGGCCTCGGGGGCCGACTCGGGCTCCGGGACGGCCCCGGTCTCGGGGGCCGACTCGGACTCGGGGGCCTCGGGCGCGCCCGGTGCCGCGTCCGTCACGGGCTCCGGGCCGGCCACGGGCTGGGGGGCCGGCTCCGGGGCCGGTTCGACGGCGGCACCGGGCTGCCCTGCCGGGGCCTCCACGGACTCCACCGGCACCGCGGGCTGCGGCTCTGCGGGCGCGACCGCCTCCGGGAAGGGCTCCGGGGCGTCGGGCTGCGGCGCGGCGGTCACCAGGACGGGCGCGGGCTGCGGCTCAGGCTGCCCCACCGGCTCGGCGGGGTTCTCGGAACGGGGCCCGGGCAGGGACGCAGGGGCCTCGACGGGCTGGGCGCCCTCGGCGGGAGCAGCGCCGGGCTCCGGAGCGGCTCCCTCACCGACGAGCCCGGCGGGCTCGGGCGTGGCCTCGGGGGCCGGTTCCGCCACCGGCTGGACGGCTTCCGCGACCGGCTCGGGCGTGGACTCGGGTGTCGGGGCCGGCTGCGAGGGCGCCGACGTCTGCGGCTGCTCGGCCACGGCGCCGGACTCACCGGGCTGGGGCTCGGCCGTCGGCTCGGGCCCGGCCGGCGGCATGGCGTGCGGCGCGGGCGCCTGTGCCTCGGCGGCGGGTGTCGCCTCGGCGACGGGTGCCGCGTCGGGGCCGGGGGCCCCCTCCGGGGCCGGGGCTCCCTCCGGGGCTGCGACCGCCTCGGAGGCGGGGAGCGGTTCACCGGCCGGGGCCGGACCGGACTGCGGAACGCCAGCGGACGGGTCGACCGTTTCTGCGTCTCCGGCCGACTGGCCGTCGTACGGCGCGGCCACGGGGGTGGACCAGGCACCGGGCTGGACGGGGGTCACCGGGGTCATCGGCGGCGTGGCCGACTGCTGCTCCGCCTGGCCGGGGAAACCGTCCTCGGGGGTGGCGACGGGCACCTGGCCGGTCTCGAAGTACTCGGGGCCGCCCTGCTCCGCCGGGTACGGGGCGGGCTCCGGCGCGGGGGCGGGGGCGGGCTGGACCGGACCGCCCTGGGCGGCGCCGGGCTGACCGGCCGGGGACGGGGCGGCGGAGGGCGTGGGCCCACGGTCGGCCAGGGAGCGGACGGCGCCGGACTGCTCGGGCACCGGCGGGCCGAGGTGGAGCGGGCGACGGGGTGCGGCGGCACCGGGCTGACCGGGATGCGCGGTGTGGCCGGTGTCCTGGCCGGACTCGCGGACGGCCCCGTACTCGTGGAACCCGGAGTCACGGCCGTCGGTCTCGTGCGGGCCCGGGAGGGGGCCGGCCGCGGTTCCCGGCTGGCCCGTTGCGTGGTGGCCCGTCTCGTGGTGGCCCGTCTCGTGGTGGGCTGCCTCGTTCCACGCTCCCTGTGCGCCGGGCATCAGCAGCATGTCGTCCTCGTAGCCGGGCGCACCGCCCTGGGCCGGGTCCGCGAAGGTGTACGTGCCGGAGGCCGGTGTGCCCGTCTGCTCCGGCAGTGCGCCTGCGTTCTCCGGCAGCCCCTCACCCGGGACCTGGCCGGTGTCGGTCATGCGTACCCCTCGCCATCGGTAGTGCTCCGTCGAGTCCCGTGGGACTCCCCCGCCTGGAGAACGAGCATGCGCCCCGCGCGGCACGTCTCCTGCCCCGCCATCCCGTACATAGCCGAACAAAGCGTCAACTCTGGGTGACGGAACAACGGTCGTTCAGCCTACCGGTCCCGGCCGGTCCGCCCGGCCCGGGGTGTACGACTGACCCCGGTTGGTCACGGTTGTTCCGCGACAGATCACATCCGGGTTCCGGAGAGCAGGAAAACGACGGTGCGGTCCCGTTCCGACCAGGTCTTCGTGTCCAGTTCCAGGGTCTGGAGCAGAGCGCACTCGACCGCGTACCCCGCCGCGGCCAGCACCCGGCCGAGGGCCTCCGCCTCGTCCCGGGTGGTGGCGTGGGTGACGAGGCGCTCGGGTCGCCGCTCGGCGCAGGCCGTCACGGTGCGCAGCCCGCCGCCCCCGATCCGGACCAGATCGGGTTCCGGCAGGTCCTGGAGGATCTGCGGGGCGCCGCCGCGCACCATCTGGAGCTGGACGCCCAGCCGTCGTGCCGCCGCGGTGGTGAGGGCGCAGGCCTCGGCGTTGCGGTCGACGGCGAGGACGGCGGCGCCGAAACCGGCGGCCTCGACGGCGAACGAGCCGCCGCCGGCGCCGATGTCCCACACCAGGTCGCCGGTGCGGGGGCCCAGGCGTGCCAGCTGGGCGGCCCGCAGGGTGGCCGACTCTCCGGTGGTGAGCCGGGCTTCGGGCGTGCCGTGGGCGGGGCCGGGCAGTGCCCAGCCGCGGGTCGTCCGCGGCTGGCCGAGGTCCTGGCCGGCGAGCCAGCCGCCGCCCGGGGCGGCGCCGGCCCCGGCGGCGGCGCCGTGCCCGCCGACGACGATGACGACGTTGGGGTCGCGCCACACGTGGTCGGCGGCCTTGTCGGAGGTCAGGACCGTCATCCGCTCCCGGGCCGTGCCCAGTTCCTCGCAGATGACGAAGGTGCGATGCACGTCGCCGAGGAGCAGGGCGAGCTCGGCGGGTCCGGCTCCGGGCGAGGTGAGGACGCCGACCTTGGGGTGGGCGCGGCAGACGTTGACGGCCCGGCGCAGGGTGCGGCGGTTGGCGACGACGAGCTGGGCGTCGTCCCAGGGCATCCCGGCGCGGGCGAAGGCGGTGGCGACGGCGGAGACGGCGGGGACGACCTCCACTTCCAGCCCGTGTTCGGGGGCGCGCAGTGCGCGGACGACGCCGAAGAGGCCGGGGTCGCCGTCGGCCAGGACGACGGCCGTGCCGCGGTGCTGGGCGATGCGCCGGGCGGCGAGGGCGATGCTGCCGAGGCGGACGTGCTCGGCGCCGGCGGGGACGTCGGGGAGGGTCAGGTGGTGGGCCGCGCCCGCGACCAGGGTGGCGGCGCGGAGCGCGGATCGGGCCGCACCGTCCAGGGGCGAACCGTCCCAGCCGATCACGGTGACACGGTCGGCCATCGGCGGGGCCTCCTGGGGGTCGCTGTGACGGGCGCCAGTGAGGTTACCCGAGCGGCCCGTGGGCCTTCGCGGGGGTGCGTTCCACGACGGTCGGCGGCTCGTCGGGCGTCTCGTCGAGGTCCTCGGGCAGGAGGCTCCAGACGATGAGGTCGGTGCGGACGTCGGTCCACTCCTCCGCCGCGGTGGAGGAGGCTGACGTGGCCGGGGGCGCCGGCGGTCCGTGCTCCTCGGTGCGTACGCGGGTGGTACCCGCGCTGCGCAGGACGCCCTCGCTGATGCAGCCGACCTTCTGCGCGACCTGCTGGGCGGCGGTGTTGTCCGCGGCGGTGCGCAGTTCGAGGCGCGCGAAGCCCTGGTCGCGGAAGAGCCAGGTGGAGACGGCGAGCAGCGTCTCGGCGGCGTAGCCCTCGCCCCGGGCCCAGGGCGCGACGACGTAGCACGCCTCGGTGGCCGCCGTCCGCCAGTCGGTGCGGCGCAGTTCCACGCTGCCCACGAGACGACCGGTGAGGAACTCCGTGACGGCCAGGGCGATGCCGCCGCCGTCGGTGCGCCGCCGCGGAGCCTGCCGGGTGACCCATTCCCGGGCGTCGGCCCGCGTGTAGGGGTGCGGGGCGTCCGTCCAGGCGGTGACGAGTTCGTCGTTCATCATGTCCGTGAGCGCCGGGATGTCCGCTTCCTCGAACGGCCGCAGCACGAGTCGATCCGTACTGATGGAGATGTCCGGGAATCTGGAAGTCATGCGCCGCTCCGTGCCGATGGGGTCGTCTGCACAGCATGCAGCATGTGGTCGGACGCTCACAGCGCCGGGCCCGGGCGGGCGGGCCCGGCGCCGTGCGACGGGTGCGGGGAGGGGGTCAGTCGCGCGGGGCGCCGAAGGCGGGGACGACGGAGCCCTGGTACTCGTCCTCGATGAACGCCCTGACCTCGGCGGAGTTGAGGAGCTCGGCGAGCTTCCCGATCCGCGGGTCATCCTCGTCGCCCTCCTTGACCGCGAGGAAGTTGGCGTACGGGTTGCCCTCGGCCGCCTCGCGGGCGAAGGCGTCCTTCTCGGGGTTGAGCCCGGCCTCGATGGCGTAGTTGCCGTTGATGACGGCGGCGTCCACCTCGCCGAGGGCCCGCGGCAGCGTCGCGGCCTCCAGTTCCTTGAACGTCAGGCCCTTGCGGTCGGCGATGTCGGCCAGGGTGGCGTCCTGGCCCGCGCCGTCCTTCAGCTCGATCAGCGCGTGGGTGTCGAGGAGCTTCAGGGCCCGGCCGCCGTTGGTCGTGTCGTTGGGGATGGCGACGGTGTCGCCGGGGCCGATGTCGGCCAGGGCCCGCGCCGACTCGGAGTAGAGGCCGAGCGGTTCGAGGTGGACGTCGACGACGGGGACGATGTGGGTGCCGTTCTTGGCGTTGAAGTCGTCCAGGTAGGGGCGGTGCTGGAAGTAGTTGGCGTCGACGTCGCCGCTCTCGGTGGCGGTGTTGGGCAGGACGTAGTCGTTGAAGACCTTGACGTCCAGGTCGAGGCCCGCCTCCTCCGCCAGGTTGTCCCGGACGTACTCCAGGATCTCGGCGTGCGGGGTCGCGGACGCGGCGACGGTGAGGGCGGCGTCGCCGCCGTCGGAGCCGGACGGCTTCGGGTCGGAGGCGGTGCCGCAGGCGGTGAGGCCGAGCGTGAGGGCCGCGGTGGCCGCGAGGGCGGCGGTGAGCGTGGTGGTGCGCACGATGAGTGCTCTCCTTTGGTGGTGTCTGCCCGACGAAGAGTTCGGGCTTCCTTGTTTCTGCGGGGTGTGGTCCGGGGGCGCGTCGTGCGCCGGTTCAGTCGGCGGGGCGCTCGCGCCGTCCGAGGAGGCGGACGGCTGCGTCGCCGAGGAGCTGAACGAGCGTCACGAGCACGATGAGCACGGCGACGGTGACGAGCATCAGCGTTGTCTCGAAACGCTGGTAGCCGTAGGTGTGGGCAAGGTCGCCGAGCCCGCCGGCGCCGACGACGCCGGCCATCGCCGAGTAGCCGACGAGCACGATGACGGTGGTGGTGAGGCCGGCCACGAGCGAGGGCAGCGCCTGCGGCAGCAGCACCTTGAAGACGACGGTGCGGGTGCCGCCGCCCATGGCCTGTGCCGCTTCCACCAGGCCGTGGTCGACCTCGCGCAGCGCGGTCTCGACGAGTCGCGCGAAGAAGGGGACGGCGCCGACCGCGAGGGGCACGACGGCCGCCGTCGGCCCGATGAAGGTGCCGACGACCGCGCTGGTGAACGGGATCAGGGCGACGAGCAGGATGACGAACGGCAACGACCGCCCGACGTTGACGACGGCCCCGACGACGCGGTTCACCGCGAGGTTGCGCAGCATCCCGCCCCGGTCGGTGAGGACGAGCAGCACGCCGAGCGGCACGCCCCCGAGCGCGGCGACCAGCGTGGACCAGCCGACCATGTACAGCGTGTCGACGCACGCCTGGGTGAGCAGCGGCTGCATCTCGGTCCAGGTCATCGGATGCCCTCCGGGGTCGGTGCGGCCTGGTCGGCACGGGGCTCGGTGGCGTCGGGCGGGAGCGCGGCGCCGCCCGTCCCGGTGACGACGTCGACGGCGAGGCCCTGCTCGCGCAGGAAGCCGATGGGGACGACGTTGTCGGCGAACGGGCCGGGCAGTTCGATGCGCATGCGGCCGACCTGCGCCGTGCCGACGGCGTCCATGGCGGCGCCGAGGATCGAGACGTCGATGGCGTAGGTGCGGGCGAGCTGGGAGATCACCGGACGTCCGGTGGCCGCGCCGTGGAAGGTGATGTCGACGACGGTGCGGTCCGTGGCGTCCGGGACGGGCCCGCCGACGGGGAACAGCGTGGCGGCCAGCTCGGAGCCGGGGGTGGCGAGCAGCTCGGGGACGGTGCCGGACTCCACGATCCGGCCCGCGCGCATGAGCGCGGCGGAGTCGCACACCGTCTTCACGACGTCCATCTCGTGGGTGATGAGCAGAACGGTCAGGCCGAGCTGCCGGTTGAGGTCGCGCAGCAGCTCCAGCACCGAGCGGGTGGTGTCCGGGTCGAGGGCGGAGGTGGCCTCGTCGGAGAGCAGCACCTTCGGGTCACCCGCGAGGGCGCGCGCGATGCCGACCCGCTGCTTCTGCCCGCCGGAGAGCTGTGCGGGGTAGGCACGGGCGCGGTCGGCGAGCCCGACGACGTCCAGGAGGTCGAGGGCCTTGCGGCGGCGCTCGGCCCGGGTGACGCCGAGGATCTCCAGGGGCAGTTCGACGTTGCCCTGCACGGTGCGCGAGGAGAGGAGGTTGAAGTGCTGGAAGACCATGCCGATGCGGGTCCGGGCGGCGCGCAGGGCAGCCGGTGGCCGCGGACCGCGGCCGGCGAGGGCGGTCAGCTCCACACCGTCGACGGTCACCGTGCCCGAGGTGGGCGTCTCCAGCAGGTTGACGCAGCGGATGAGGGAGGACTTGCCGGCGCCGCTCTGGCCGATGACGCCGTAGACCTCGCCCTCCTTGACCCGCAGGTTCACCCGGTCCAGGGCGGTGACCTCGCGGTCGGCTGTGCGGTAGACCTTCGTCAGGTCCGTGGTGGTGATCACTGGGTTTCCGTCACTGTCGGGCACGCGGCGCCCTCGTGGGGCGGCGTGCGGGGGTGTGTCGGGATGGCTGACGGGCGGCGCGGCCGACGTCGGCACCGGCGGGGTGCTGTGCGCACGTCGGGGTGCGGCGGGGTCAGTCGGCGCGGGGCGCTGGCTCGCTTCGGGGCGCGAGGCTGCTCGGGCGGGGGCCCTCAGCGGTCACACATTCGACGCATGCAGCAGCCACCGGGCAGGGAGTTCGCCTCGGTGACGTGAAGGGGGCTGCGCGTCGTGCTCATGGGGGCAAGTAGAGCAGACCGACCCCGGCGCGTCCCAATCCCGGAGACGGAAGTCCGGATAATGGACGTCCGGCCGGTGGGCGCAGCCGCCCGGTCCTTCGCCCCACTCCCCCGGTGGAATCTCGCTGACCTGCGACGATACGAGTCCCGGCGAACGGTGGGGCGCAGCGGGCCGCAGCTCTCCGGGCCTGCGGGCTGTGGCCAAGGCCACCCGGTCCGCGGCCGACGCCGCCGGGCACGGCCGGGTGCGGCCGAGCCCGGCGGCCGGCGTCGGGCACGGGCCCACCCGGAACCGGCCGGGGTCGTCCGGCGCAGTAAAGTCGCTGCCATGTTCACCCCCCTGACGGTCGCGGTCGCCGTGACCGCGCTCGCGCTGGCCGCCTGGTGCGGCCACGCGGCCTACCGGGACCAGCCCACCAAGGACTGGCACTTCATCGGCATGGCCCTCGTCACCGTGCTCGCCCTCGCGCAGCTCGTCGTCGGGGTCGTCGAACTGGCCGGGGGCGGGGAACCGGACGAGGGCTCGGTCGTCTTCGTCTCGTATCTGCTCGGCTGCGCCTGTGCGATTCCGGCCGTGGCGTTCCTCTCGCTCTCCGAGCGCACGCGCTGGGGTTCGGCGACGGTCGCGGCGGGAGCGGTGGTGCTGGCCGTGCTCGAGGTTCGGCTCTACGACATCTGGGGAGGCGGCGGTGGCTGACGCGCCGACGCGCAGGGCGCCCGGGGCGGCGCCACCGAGCGGCGGCATCGGCTCCGGGCCGGGACGGCTGCTGGTAACCCTCTACATCGTGTTCACGGTGGGGGCGGCCTCGCGATCGGCCTACCAGATCGCGACCCGCTTCGACGAGGCTCCGCTGCCCTACACGCTCTCGGCGGTGGCCGCCCTCGTCTACGCGGCCATCACCGTCGCCCTCCTCCGCGGAGGAGAGACGGCACGCCGGACGGCGCTGGCCGGCTGTGTCGCCGAGCTGGCCGGGGTGCTCGTCGTCGGCACCTGGTCCGTCTTCGATCCCGGGGCCTTCCCCGACACGACGGTGTGGTCGGCCTACGGCATGGGGTACCTGTTCATTCCGCTCGGCCTGCCCGTCGTCGGGCTGTGGTGGCTGCGGCGGTCCCGCGGAGCGTGAGGGGCCCCGGGACCGCGCCCGGAATCCGTGGACGGCCCCGCGCTCCCGCCCGGGGCCGTCCACGGATTCCGGCGCACCCGCTGACGGGCGCGCCGACCGGCGGTCAGGCGCTGGTGGCGTACTCCTGCGCCACCGCGGCCTTCTCCAGGGTGATGAGGCTCAGCTTGGGCGACACGCGCTCGGTGGCCGAGGCGACGTAGCCGCAGCGCCGGTACAGCCGCAGGTTCCCCTCGCTGCGGTGGCCGGTGAACAGCCGGAACCGGCGGGCGCCCTGTCCTGCCGCGAGCCGGGTCTCCAGCTCGGCCAGGAGCCGGCCGCCGAGCCCGTGGCGCTGGAGCCGCGGGTGGACGATGAGCTTGTTGATGTGGGCCGTGCCGTCGCCGTCCACGGTCCCGCGGACGGAGCCGACGACCTCGTCGCCGAGCCGGGCCACGAGGACGACGCCGTCGGACAGTTCCGCGCGCAGGGCCTCCAGGGTCTGGGTCAACGGCTCGATGCCCCAGTCCCGGTAGAGCTCGGCCTCGCTCTGGTAGCACAGGTACTGGAGCTTGAGGATCTGCTCCGTGTCCTGGGCGGTCGCCGCAGAGATGGTCACGCTCATGGCCATGTGCGCACGCCTCTTTCTGGTGTCTCGCGCCCGCCGCGCCGGGGAGTGAGGGTCGCGCGGACGGGCTTGGCTGCCCTGGTGACGCCGGTTGTCTTTCGCACCCTTCCCCCGTGTGCGGGGTTTCCAACCTCCGTCGAGAGCATTCTGCGCAGAGATCGCAGGCCGCGGGAACGCGACAGCCCCCAACCAGCCTGTGAGATTCCCAACCCGCCTGCGATTCCCCGGTTCGGCGGGCGGTTCCCCTCAGCCTTCCGGGGCCTCCCGTCAGCCGCGTGACCAGGGGTTCGAACGCGGCCGCCCGGTGGGGCGGGCATCCCACCGGGCGGCCGCGGGGCCGGTTTCACGGGCGGACGCGCTTCACCCCTGGGTGCGACGGAAGTCGGCCGCCGCGAGCAGCGCGGTGTCGGGGTGGTCGGTGAAGATGCCGTCGATGCCGGTACCGAAGTAGGTGCGCAGCGCGGCGAAGGCGTCGCCGTGGGCGTTCGGGTCCGAGCCGCGCCGGAAGTCGGTCGGCAGGAAGGCGTTCTCGTTGCGCATGGTGTACGGGTGCAGCACCAGACCGCGGGCGTGGGCGTCCTCGACAAGCGTGGTCGGCTCACCGAGGCTGCCGTCGGAGCGCTTGGGGAGGATCAGGTCCATCAGCGGGCCGATGCCCCGCGCGAAGGAGGCGATCCAGTCGAGGCCCTCCGGCGAGACGAGGTCGGCCGTGGTCCTGGGGTCGCCCGCCTCGGTGAAGTCCCAGGGGCGGTAGTCCTCCTTCCACAGCAGCACCACGCCGGGGGTGTCCACGAGCCGGGCCAGGCGCTGGACGCTGCTCGGTTCGAAGGACTGCAGGAAGACCGGCGCGTTGCGGCGGTGCAGCCCGTGCGCGCGCAGCAGCCGGGCGAGCGGCTCCTCCAGGCCGAGCCCGAGGCCGCGGAAGTAGCTCGGGTGCTTGGTCTCCACGTGGAGCCAGACGGTGCGCCCGCGGCGCCGGCCCTCGGTGCGGGCCCAGTCGAGGACCTCGGCGAAGGTCGGCACGGTCCAGCGGCCGTCGTAGAGGGTGTTGTTCGGCCGCTGGGCGGGGATGCGTTCGGTGGCGCGCAGGGTCTTCAGCTCCCGGAGGGTGAAGTCCTCGGTGAACCAGCCGGTGATGGAGCCGCCGTCGACCGTCTTGGTGGTCTTGCGGTCGGCGAACTCCGGGTGGTCGGCGACGTCGGTGGTACCGCCGATCTCGTTCTCGTGGCGGCACACGAGATGGCCGTCCTTGGTGGGCACGAGATCCTGCTCGATCACGTCCGCACCCATGTCCAGGGCCAGCTCGTAGGCGCCGAAGGTGTGTTCGGGGCGGTAGCCGCTGGCGCCGCGGTGGGCGATGACGGCGGGAACGGGCAGCCGGTGGCCGCCGGGACGTCGGCCACCGCGCGCGGGCGCGGCGGCCTGGGCGCTGCCGGACGCGCCCAGGGCGACGGCTCCGGCCGCCCCCAGCACGGTCGCCCCGAGGACGGCTCTGCGCCCGGGCTGCTGCAGGTGTTCCATGGACCCTCCCAGAGGTGGTGCGGGAGCGGACACGGCGAAACCGCCTCCCGCGTGGCGGATGACGGGCGAAGCCTAGGCGCGGGCCGCTGTCCGTCGGGAGACGGGGTCCGGAACAGGAGGCGAACACCGGCCGGGGAGCCACGCGGGGGAACCACCGTCACCCGGTGCGTGGTTACCCGGTGGTTCGTGGGTACGTCCGACCCGAGTAAGGTCGTGTCCGCGCCCGGTGGCGCCGACTGAAACCACTACCGGAGGCTGAATCCGCGATGCGCCGTTTCCTGCTGATCAAGGCGGTACTCGGCCCGGCCCTGCGCCTGCTCTTCCGCCCGCGTATCGAGGGAGCGGGGCACGTCCCCGCACAGGGTCCGGTGATCCTCGCCGGCAACCACCTCACCTTCATCGACTCGATGGTTCTGCCGCTGGTGACCGACCGGCAGGTGTTCTTCATCGGCAAGGACGAGTACGTCACCGGCACCAGCCTCAAGGGGCGCCTGATGGCGTGGTTCTTCACGGGCTGCGGCATGATCCCCGTGGACCGGGACGGCGGCCACGGCGGCGTCGCCGCGCTCATGACCGGGCGCCGGGTGCTGGAGGAGGGGAAGGTCTTCGGCATCTACCCCGAGGGCACCCGCTCCCCCGACGGCCGGCTCTACCGCGGCCGCACGGGGATCGCCCGGCTCGCCCTGATGACGGGCGCCCCGGTGGTGCCGTTCGCGATGATCGGTACCGACCGGGTGCAGCCGGGCGGGCGGGGCCTGCCCAGGCTGCGCCCCGGCCTGCGCATCACCGTGCGCTTCGGCGAGCCGCTGGACTTCTCCCGGTACGAGGGCATGGACCGGGACCGCTATGTGCTGCGCGCGGTGACGGACGAGGTCATGAGCGAGGTCATGCGGCTGTCCGGTCAGGAGTACGTGGACATGTACGCGACCAAGGCGAAGGCGGCCTGAGCTCCTTCGCGTTCATCCGGCCGACTCGGCCTCCGGCACGGCCCCCGGCTTCTCCGCAGACTCTTCCTCCAGGCCCTCCGGGCCCTCCGGATCCTCACCCAGCCGCTGGCCGCGCAGCAGCCAGCCGGCGAGGGCCGCGGCCGTCAGCAGCGCCACGGAACCGGCCCCGGCGGCGGTCCGCAGCCCCTCGGTGAAGCTCTCCCGGGCCGCCGCGAGCAGCTCACCGCCCAGGGGGTCGGGGAGGGCCCCGGCCGTCTCCACGGCCGCCCCCAGGGACTCCCGCGCGTCCGCCGCCTGGCCCGCCCCGACGCCCTCGGGAACGGCGAAGCCGCGGTAGAAACCGGTCACGATGGACCCGAGCAGCGCGATGCCCAGGGCCGACCCGAGCTCGTAGGCGGTCTCGGAGACGGCCGAGGCGGCGCCCGCCTGCTCCCCGGGCACGCTGGAGAGGATCACGTCGGCCGTGACGGTGAAGGAGAGCCCCGCCCCGAGGCCCACGACGAGCAGAATGGGGCCGAGCAGCCGGTAGTCGGTGCTCGCGTCCAGCCACACGCAGGCCCCGAGGGCCAGCCCGACGGCGGCGAGCCCCCAGCTCACGGCGGCCTGCACCGAGGTACGGCGGGCGACGTGCCCGGCCACCAGCCCGGAGACCACCGCGCCCAGCGCGGCGGGCAGTTGGGCCAGCCCCGCCTCCAGCGGCGAGCGGCCCTGCACCATCTGCAGGAACTGCGACAGGAAGAAGACCATCCCCGCCAGGCCGAGGATCGTCAGCAGGTCGGCCAGGACCGCGCCGGACAGACCGCGGCTCCGGAACAGCCGCATGTCCAGCAGCGGCGACGGCAGCCGGAGCTGCCGCCGGACGAAGGCGGCCAGCGCCAGGGCGCCCAGTGCCCCGGCGAGGCAGGCGTCCCAGCGGAGGCCGTGGGTGGCGGCCTCCTTGACGGCGTAGACGACGCCGATGATGCCCACCATGGACAGCCCCACGCTGGGCAGGTCCCAGGGGCCGGGGTTCGGATCGCGGGACTCGGGCAGCACCCTCGCCCCGACGAGGACGAGGACCGCCATCACTGGCAGGTTGATGAGGAACACCGAGCCCCACCAGAAGTGCTCCAGCAGGAAACCCCCGGCCACCGGCCCGACGGCCGCCCCGGCCGAGGCCATGGCACCCCAGATGCCCACGGCCAGGCTGCGCTCGCGCGGGTCGTGGAACAGGTTGCGGATGAGGGCGAGCGTGGCGGGCATCAGCGTGGCTCCGGCCACGCCGAGCAGGGCGCGCCAGAGGATCATGGCCTCCGGGCTGTGCGCGTAGGCGGTCAGCACCGACACCGCGCCGAACACGGTGGCGCCGGAGAGCAGCAGCCGCTTGCGGCCGATCCGGTCGCCGAGGCTGCCCATGGAGACCAGCAGTCCGGCGATGACGAACGAGTAGACGTCGCCTATCCACAGCAGCTGCGTCCCGGTCGGGCGGAGGTCCTCGCTCAGGAAGGGCGTGGCCAGCCCCAGCACGGTGGCGTCGATGCCGACGAGCAGCACGGCCAGGGCGAGGACGGCGAGGGCGAGCCAGCGCCGGGCGCCCGCCCGTGCGGTCCCGGCGGCCGGTGCGCGACGGCCGGGTGCGGCCTGTGACGTCATCGGGGGTTCCTCTCCAGTGCTCCGCCGAGCAGCAGCTCGGCCACCATGTGCGGGGCGTCCTTCGGGGCGAGCCGGCCGTCCTGCACGCTCCAGCCGGAGGCGGCGATCAGGGCGTAGAGCGCGTCGATGAGCCAGGCCGGCGACAGGTCCCGGCGGAAGACGCCCTCGGCCTGTCCGCGCCGCACGAGGGCGCCGACGCGCTCGTCGATGCGGGCCCAGCCGGCGTCCATGTGGTCGGTGGCGTAGAGCTGGTTCTCGCCGTAGAGGAAGGCCAGGAACCCGGCGACGGGCATGGCCTCGGCGAGCAGGCGGCGCAGCGCCTCGGTGGGGTCGCCCTCGTCGATCCGGGCGGTGTCGAGGCCCTCCTCGATCTGCCGGATGCCGAGCTCGCCCAGGGCCAGGACGAGGGCGTCACGCCCGGCGAAGTGCCGGTGCAGCGTGGCACGGCTGACTCCGGCCGCCCTGGCGATCTCGTCCATGGACGCCGTGGTGCGCCGCGACAGCAGGTCGGCGGCGGCCCTGAGGAGGTGTTCACGATGCACAGCCATGAGACGATGATAGTCCAGATGAGACATTCATGTCTCATCTGGAACGCACTCGTCTCCTGCTCCGGGGGGGGCAGGGACGCCGGGAATTAGCTCCAGGGCAGTTCGGAGCGCTGCCGCCAGTAGGCCTCGGGCTCCTCGATCAGCTCCTCCAGCTGCGCCTCCTGCTCCGCGTCCAGGTCGACGGCGACCGCGTGCAGGTTGGTGAACAGCTGCTCGGCGGTGGCGGCGCCGGAGAGGACGACGAACGCCCAGGGGCGGCCGAGCACGGCGGCGAGGGCCAGGGCGTCACAGGTGGTACCGGCCTCCTCCGCGACCCGGCGCAGGACCGGCGGCGCGTGCGGCCCGGCCAGCCGCCCGTTGGCCATGGCCTCCTTGACGATCACCGTGAGCCCGGCGTCGTGCGCCTCGACGAGGGCCGGGCCCGCCGACGTCTCCAGCAGGTTGTACGTGGCCTGCACCGAGCGGAACAGCGGCAGCCCGGCGACCTTGACGTCCAGCGCGGCCCGGATCGTCTCGGCCTGCGCGGGCCCGCTGGTCGAGAAGCCCACGGAGACGCCCTCCTCCGCGAGCCGGGCCAGGTGCTCGTGCAGCCGGCGGTCCGTCAGGGCCGGGCTCTCGGGGGTGAGGGAGTGGATCTGGTAGAGGTCCAGATGGTCGCCGAGCAGGGCGCGGGTCTCCGCGCGCTGCGTCTCGTACATGGCGACCGTGTGTTCCTTGACCTCGTGCACGTCGGCCCGGGTGCGCCAGTTGGCGGTGTAGGCGTAGCCCCACTTGCTGCCGATGACCAGGTCCTCGGCCTGCGGGTGGGCGTCCAGCCACTGGCCGAGGAACTCCTCGGCGCGCCCGTAGGAGCGGGCGGCGTCGATGTAGCGCACGCCCTGGGCGTACGCGGCGTCCAGCAGCTGGTGGGTGCGCTCGCGCAGGGCGTCCACGCTGCGCTCGGCCGGGAGGTCCTCGTCCCGGCCGAGGTTCAGGTAGCCGGGGCGGCCGACCGCGGCCAGCCCGAGCCCGATGTGGGCGGTCGGTGTGGTCGCGGTGGCCAGGCGGGCGAACGGCATCGCGGGCTCCCTGCGCGGTCCGGGCGGCGGTCGGGATGACCACCGTACCCACGCCGCGCCGAGCTCACCCCTTGGCGCTCGCCCACTCCCGCTGCTTCACCAGATCGGCCTTCACCTCGGCGAGCTGCGCCGCCACGGCGGACGGCGCGGTGCCACCCCGGCCGCTGCGGGACGCGAGCGCGCCCGGCACGTTGAGCACGCCGCGGACTTCGGGCGTCAGGTGCGGGGAGATCGCGGCGAACTGCTCGTCCGTCAGCTCGTCCAGCTCGACGCCGGTGCGCTCGCACTCCTTGACGCAGGCGCCCGCGACATCGTGCGCGACACGGAACGGCACGCCCTGCCGGACGAGCCACTCGGCGATGTCGGTGGCCAGGGAGAACCCGGCCGGGGCCAGCTCCTCCATCCGCTCCCGGTTGACGGTGAGCGTGGCCATCATGCCGGTGAAGGCGGGCAGCAGCACCTCCAGCTGGTCGCAGGAGTCGAAGACGGGCTCCTTGTCCTCCTGCAGGTCCCGGTTGTAGGCCAGCGGCAGGGCCTTCAGGGTGGCCAGCAGCCCGGTCAGGTTGCCGATCAGCCGGCCGGACTTGCCCCGGGCCAGCTCCGCGATGTCGGGGTTCTTCTTCTGCGGCATGATCGAGGAGCCGGTCGAGAAGGCGTCGTGCAGGGTCACGAAGGAGAACTCCTTCGTGTTCCAGATGATGACCTCCTCGGCGATCCGGGACAGGTCGACGCCGATCATCGCGGTGATGAAGGCGAACTCGGCGACGAAGTCGCGGGAGGCCGTGCCATCGATCGAGTTGGCCGCCGAGCCGTGCTCGAAGCCGAGGTCGGCGGCGACGGCCTGCGGGTCGAGACCGAGCGAGGAGCCGGCCAGCGCGCCGGAGCCGTAGGGGGAGACGGCGGTGCGCTCGTCCCACTGCCGCAGCCGCTCCGCGTTCCGGCCCAGCGCCTGGACGTGCGCCAGCACGTGGTGGGCGAAGAGCACGGGCTGGGCGTGCTGGAGGTGGGTGCGCCCGGGCATCGCGACGTCCGGGTGCGCCTCCGCGAGCCCGGTCAGCGCTTCCTGGAGGTCGGTGAGCAGGCCGCCGATGATCCGGGCGTGGTCCCGCAGGTACATCCGGAAGAGCGTGGCCACCTGGTCGTTGCGGGAGCGCCCGGCGCGCAGCTTGCCGCCCAGGTCGGGCCCGAGCCGCTCCAGCAGGCCGCGCTCGAGGGCGGTGTGCACGTCCTCGTCGGCGACGGTGCCGGTGAAGGAGCCGTCAGCGACGTCGGACTCCAGCCGGTCCAGGCCCGCGAGCATGCGCTCCAGCTCCTCGGCGGTCAGCAGCCCGGCCCGGTTCAGGACGCGGGCGTGGGCGCGGGAGCCGGCGATGTCGTAGGGGGCGAGCCGCCAGTCGAAGTGGACGGACGCGCTGAGCCTGGCCAGTGCCTCGGAGGGGCCGTCGGCGAAGCGCCCGCCCCACAGCCGCACGTCGCCGCCGTCCGCGCCCTGCTCGACTCCGTTGGTCATCCGTTCCGCTCCTCGTCGTCCGTACTCATGCGGGCCGCCGTCCCGCCCGGGGTGGGCGGGACGGCGGCCTCGGTGCTGCTGCCCCGGGAGGGGTGGGCGCAGGTTACTGCGCGAGGTCCCGCTTGGCCGCGATCTTGCTCGACATGCCGAAGAGCTCGATGAAGCCCTTGGACAGGGACTGGTCGAAGGTGTCGCCGGTGTCGTAGGTGGCGAGGTTGAAGTCGTACAGGGACGCCTCCGACCGCCGGCCGGTGACGACGGCCCGGCCCCCGTGCAGCGTCATCCGGATGTCACCGCTGACGTGCGCGTTGGCCTCGTCGACGAAGCCGTCCAGCGCCCGCTTGAGCGGCGAGAACCACAGGCCGTCGTAGACCAGCTCGCCCCAGCGCTGCTCGACCTGCCGCTTGTAGCGCGCCAGCTCCCGCTCGACGGTGACGTTCTCCAGCTCCTGGTGGGCGGTGATCAGCGCGATCGCGCCGGGGGCCTCGTAGACCTCCCGCGACTTGATGCCGACCAGCCGGTCCTCGACCATGTCGATCCGGCCGATCCCCTGGGCCCCGGCCCGCTCGTTGAGCTGCTGGATCGCCTGCAGGACGGTGACGGGCTTCCCGTCGACCGCGACCGGCACACCCTCCTTGAAGGTGATGACGACCTCGTCGGCCTCCCGGGCCGCGGCGGGGTTCTCGGTGTACTCGTAGACGTCCTCGATCGGGGCGTTCCAGATGTCCTCGAGGAAGCCGGTCTCGACGGCCCGGCCGAAGACGTTCTGGTCGATGGAGTACGGCGACTTCTTCGTCGTCGCGATCGGGAGGTTCTTCTCCTCGCAGAAGGCGATGGCCTTGTCCCGGGTCATCGCGTAGTCCCGCACGGGGGCGATGCACTTCAGGTCGGGGGCGAGGGAGGAGATGCCGGCCTCGAACCGCACCTGGTCGTTGCCCTTGCCGGTGCAGCCGTGGGCGACCGTCGTGGCGCCGTGCTTGCGGGCCGCGGCCACCAGGTGCTTGACGATGACGGGCCGGGACAATGCCGAGACGAGCGGGTAGCGGTCCATGTAGAGGGCGTTCGCCTTGACGGCCGGGAGGCAGTACTCGTCGGCGAACTCGTCCTTGGCGTCGGCGACCTCCGCCTCGACGGCCCCGCAGGCGAGCGCGCGCTTGCGGATGACGTCCAGATCCTCGCCGCCCTGGCCGACGTCCACGGCGACGGCGATGACCTCGGCCCCGGTCTCCTCCGCGATCCATCCGATGCAGACGGAGGTGTCCAGGCCGCCGGAATAGGCGAGTACGACGCGCTCGGTCACGGGGGTCTCCTAACGATCCATACGGCGACTGGTATAAGTATGCACTCCTCTGCATGGTTCGTCAACGCACCCACGTCACCGCAGGTCAGCTGGGCTCTCGCAGGGCCTCCAGCAGCACCGGGACATGGCTCCGCGCCACGTCCCGGGTGGCCGTCAGCAGCGTCAGCCGGGAGCCGCCGGCCAGCTCCCGCAGCCGCTCGACGGCCTCCCGGCACTCGGGCTCGCGCAGCTCGGCGCGGTAGTCCCGGACGAAGTCCGCATAGCGCTCGGGGTCGTGGCCGTACCGGCGGCGCAGCCCGTCCGAGGGCGCGACGTCCTTCGCCCAGGCGTCCAGGGCCGCCGCCTGACGGGACAGGCCGCGCGGCCACAGGCGGTCGACCAGCACGCGCTTGCCGTCGTCCGCCCCGGGCGTCTCGTACACCCGCCGCACCCGCACCTCAACCGTCCCCATGACCGCCATCGTGCGCCACCGCGCCGGTCCGCGCACGCGCGCGGGGTGGCATGGTGATCACCATGGGAAAGAGCCATGAACACATCGACGGCCGACTGCGCACCTTCATCGAGGAGCAGCCCGTCTTCTTCACCGCCACCGCCCCGCTGTCCGGCGACGGCACGATCAACCTGTCACCGAAGGGCCTGCGCGGCTCGCTCGCCGTCCTGGACGAACACACCCTCGCCTACCTGGACTTCGCCGGCAGCAACGCCGAGACCATCGCCCACCTGCGGGAGAACGGCCGCGTCACGCTGATGTGGTGCGCGTTCTCCGGGCCGCCGAACATCGTGCGCGTGCACGGCCGCGGCGAGCCCGTCTTCCGCGACGACCCGCGCTTCCCGGAGCTGCTGACCCACTTCCCGGACATCGACGGCACGCGGCACGGGCTGCGGGCCGTCATCGTCGTCACGGCCGAGCAGATACGCGACACCTGCGGATACGCCGTGCCGTTCATGACCTACGACGAGGACCGCCCGCTGCACGCCTCCCGGTTCGAGCGGGAGACGCAGGAGAGCCTGGACGCCTACTTCCACAAGAAGCCGGACGTCGCCACGAGCATGGACGGGCTGCCCGGGCTCCCGCTGCCCCTGCCGCCGATGCCGCCCCCGGCGTAGCACTCAGGGCACCGTCGCCACCGCGGTGATCTCGACGAGCCGGCCGGGGTAGCCCAGGCGGGAGATCCCGAGCAGGGTCAGGCGTGCGGCCCGACGGACAGCCCGGAGGCCCGTACCTCGTCCCAGACGGCGCACAGGTCGACGGCGGCGTGCGCGCAACCGGGCGGCGGGGAAGAGGGCGGGGATGGTGTGGCGACGCGGCATGGGACGCACTCCTCGGCGTGGGCATCGGCGGGACGACGACCCGGTCATCGACCGCCGCCCGCCCGGCGTCACCCGGATTCCCGCCCGCCCGGAGCACCAGCCCAGCCCGGCGGCCCGCGCGCTCAGCGGTGGCGCTCGGCCAGGTTCAGCAGGTGGTCGGCGAGCGCCTGCCCGCCGTCCGGAGCCCGGCTGATGAGCAGCAGCGTGTCGTCACCGGCGATCGTGCCGATGATCTCGTGCACCCCCGCCTGGTCGATGGCCGACGCCAGGAACTGGGCCGCGCCCGGCGGGGTGCGCAGGACGACGAGGTTGGCCGAGGCCTCCGCGGAGATCATCAGCTCCCCCGCCAGCCGGGCCATGCGGCCCTCGGTGGCGGACTCCCCCAGCGGCGCGCGCGGCGTGCGGTCGCCGCCCTCACCGGGAACGGCGTAGATCAGCTCCCCTCCGGTGTTGCGGATCTTCACCGCCCCCAGCTCGTCCAGGTCGCGGGAGAGCGTGGCCTGGGTGACGGACAGCCCGTCGTCGGCGAGCAGCTTGGCCAGCTGGCTCTGGGAGCGCACGGGCTGCCGACCGAGGATGTCCACGATCCGGCGGTGCCGCGCCGTGCGCGTCTGCGGCACGGCCTGTCCGCCTGGGTGCTCCTCGGTCATCGTCGTCACTCTCCGGCTCATCGGGCGGTATGGGCTGGGCGCGCGGGATCGACCGCGTCGAGGACGCCGGGAAGCGCCCGCACCAGAGCGTCCGCTTCGCCTTCCGAGATGACCAGCGGAGGCGCCAGTCGGATGACGTCCGGAGCGACCGCGTTCACCAGGAATCCCGCGTCCTGAGCCGACTGCTGCACCTGGGCGGCGACGGGCTCGGTGAGCACGATACCCAGCAGCAGTCCGGCGCCGCGGACCCGGTCGATCAACGGGTGCCCCAACGCCCAGACGCCCTCCCGGAGTCGGGCACCCACTCGCCCCACGTGGTCGAGCAGCCCGTCGGCCGCGAGGGTGTCCAGCACCGCGAGTCCGGCCGCGCACGCCACGGGGTTGCCGCCGAACGTCGAGCCGTGCTGACCGGGCGTCAGCAACCCGGCGGCGTCGCCGAAGGCGAGTGTCGCCCCGATGGGCATGCCCGCGCCGAGCCCCTTCGCCAGCGTGATGACGTCCGGCTCGACGCCCTGGGCCTGGCACTCGAACCAGTGCCCGGTGCGGCCGATGCCGGTCTGGATCTCGTCGACGACGAGCAGCGTGCCGGTCGCGCGGGTGATCTCCCGGGCGGCGGCGAGGTAACCGTCCGGCGGGACGACGACGCCGTTCTCGCCCTGGACCGGCTCCACCACGAACAGCGCCGTCTCCTCGGTGACGGCGGCCCGCAGCGCCTCCACGTCGCCGTAGGGCACGTGCGTGACGTCGCCGGGCAGCGGGCGGAACGGGTCCTGCTTCTTCGGCTGGCCGGTCAGGGCGAGGGCGCCCATCGTCCGGCCGTGGAAGCCGCCCTCCGTGGCGACCATGTGCGTGCGCCCGGTGCGCCGCCCGAGCTTGATGGCCGCCTCCACGGCCTCGGCGCCGGAGTTGGAGAAGTACACCGCCCCAGGCCGCCCCGCCAGCTCCAGCAGCCGCTCGGCCAGGGCGACCGGAGGCTCGGAGATGAACAGGTTCGAGACGTGGCCGAGCGTGGCGATCTGGTCGGAGACGGCCCGCACCACGGCCGGGTGGCCGGTGCCGAGCGAGGTCACCGCGATGCCGCCGATGAAGTCCAGGTACTCCTTGCCGTCGGCGTCCCACAGCCGGGCGCCCTCGCCGTGGGTGAGCGGCACGCGCGGAGTGCCGTAGTTGTCCATGAGCGCGCTCTGCCAGCGCCGGGTGAGGGCGGCGTTGCCGTGGGCGGGCGCTTCGGTCGTCATGTCGGTTCCCCCTCGTCCGGCACCACCATGGTGCCGATTCCCTCGTCGGTGAAGATCTCCAGCAGGATGGCGTGCTGGACCCGGCCGTCGATCACACGCGCGGTCCGCACCCCGCCGCGCACCGCGTGCAGGCAGCCCTCCATCTTGGGCACCATGCCGCTGGCCAGCCCCGGCAGCAGCTTCTCCAGCTCGCTGACGGTGAGCTTGCTGATGACGTCGTCGCTGTGGGGCCAGTCCGCGTACAGGCCCTCGACATCGGTGAGCACCATGAGCGTCTCGGCTCCCAGGGCCGCGGCGAGCGCGGCGGCGGCCGTGTCGGCGTTGACGTTGTACACGTGATCGTCGTCCGCGCTGCGGGCCACGGACGAGATCACCGGGATGCGGCCGTCGTCCAGCAGCGCCCGGACGGCGCCGGGCTCGACCGCCGTCACGTCCCCGACCCGGCCGATGTCCACCCGCTCCCCGTCCACGTCGGCCCAGCGCTTGGTCGCCGTCATCAGGTGCGCGTCCTCGCCGGTCATGCCGACGGCCAGCGGCCCGTGCCGGTTCAGCAGACCGACCAGCTCGCGCTGCACCTGCCCGGCCAGCACCATGCGGACGACGTCCATGGTCTCGGGCGTCGTCACCCGCAGCCCGGCGGTGAACTCGGAGGCGAGGCCCAGCTTGTCGAGCTGGGCGCTGATCTGCGGGCCGCCGCCGTGGACGACGACGGGACGCAGCCCCGCGTGCCGCAGGAAGACGACGTCCTGCGCGAACGCGGCCTTCAGCTCCTCGTCCACCATGGCGTTGCCGCCGAACTTGATGACGACGGTCTTGCCGTGGTGCCGGGTGAGCCAGGGCAGCGCCTCGATGAGCGTGCGGGCTTTGGGCAGGGCGGTGTGCTTGCGCGTGCTCATGACCCTCATGACGAATAGGCGCTGTTCTCGTGGACGTAGTCGGCGGTGAGGTCGTTGGTCCAGATGACGGCGGCGTGCGGGCCCGCGGCCAGGTCGGCGGTGATGCGGACCTCCCGGTAGCGCATGTCCACCAGCTCGCGGTCCTCGCCGACCGAGCCGTTCTTGCACACCCACACGCCGTTGATCGCGACGTTCAGCTGGTCCGGCTCGAAGGTGGCGTCGGTGGTGCCGATCGCGGACAGCACCCGGCCCCAGTTCGGGTCCTCACCGTGGACGGCGCACTTGAGCAGGTTGTTCCGGGCGATCGTGCGGCCGACGTCGACGGCCTCGTCCTCGCTGGCCGCGTTCACCACCTCGATCCGGATGTCCTTCGAGGCGCCCTCGGCGTCCCGGATGAGCTGCTGCCCCAGGTCGTCGCAGACGGCCCGTACGGCCTCGGCGAACTCGGCGGCCTCGGGCGTCACCCCGGAGGCGCCGGAGGCGAGCAGCAGCACGGTGTCGTTCGTGGACATGCAGCCGTCGGAGTCCACCCGGTCGAATGTCGTGCGGGTGGCGGCGCGCAGGGCCGTGTCCAGCCCGGTGGCCGGGACGTCGGCGTCGGTGGTGAGGACGACGAGCATCGTGGCCAGCCCGGGGGCGAGCATGCCCGCGCCCTTGGCCATCCCGCCGACCGTCCAGCCCGGGCCCTCGGCGACGGCCGTCTTGTGCACGGTGTCGGTCGTCTTGATGGCGATGGCCGCCTTCTCCCCGCCGTGCGCCGACAGCGCGTCCGCCGCCGTCCCGAGGCCGGGCAGCAGCTTGTCCATCGGCAGCCGGATGCCGATGAGCCCGGTGGAGGCGACGGCGACCTCGGCCGCGTTCAGCCCCAGCACCTCGGCCGCCTTCTCGGCGGTGGCGTGGGTGTCCTGGAAGCCGAGCGGACCGGTGCAGGCGTTGGCGCCCCCGGAGTTGAGGACGACGGCCGAGACCTGCCCGCCGCTGAGCACCTGCTCCGACCACAGCACCGGAGCGGCCTTGACGCGGTTGCTGGTGAACACGCCCGCCGCCGCCAGCCGCGGCCCGGTGTTGACGACGAGCGCCAGGTCCGGGTCACCGCTCTCCTTGATCCCGGCGGCGATGCCCGACGCCGTGAACCCCTTGGCGGCTGTCACGCTCATGGTGCGACTCCGTTCGTGGTCAGTCCCAGGTCCTCGGGCAGGCCGAGGGCGATGTTCATGCTCTGCACCGCGCCGCCCGCGGTGCCCTTCGTGAGGTTGTCGATGGCGCTGACGACGACGACCCGCCCGGCGGCCTCGTCCAGCGCGACCTGGAGCAGCGCGGCGTTCGAGCCCTGCACGTGCGCGGTCGAGGGCCACTGCCCCGCGGGGAGCAGCCGGACGAAGGGCTCGTCAGCGAGGGCCTTGGCGTACGTCTCGCGCAGCGACTCCGCCGTGACGCCGGGCCGGGCCTTGGCCGAGCAGGTGGCGAGGATGCCGCGCGACATCGGCGCGAGCGTCGGCGTGAAGGACACCGAGACCGGCTCCCCCGCCGCGGCGGAGAGGTTCTGCACCATCTCGGGTGTGTGCCGGTGGACCCCGCCCACGCCGTAGGGGCTCATGGCCCCCATCACCTCACTGCCGAGCAGATGCGGCTTGAGGGCCTTCCCGGCCCCGGAGGTACCCGTGGCGGCGACGACGACGGCCTCCGGCTCGACGAGCCCGGCGGCGTAGGCCGGGAACAGGGCGAGGCTGACCGCGGTCGGATAGCAGCCGGCGACGGCCACCCGCCGGGTGCCGCGCAGCCGCTCCCGGCCCCCCGGCAGCTCGGGCAGGCCGTAGGGCCAGGTCCCGGCGTGCGGGGTGCCGTAGAACGCGTCCCAGGCGGCGCTGTCGGCGAGCCGGAAGTCGGCCCCGCAGTCGACGATCAGCGTGTCCTCGCCGAGCTGCTCCGCCACGGCCGCCGACTCCCCGTGCGGCAGGGCGAGGAACACCACGTCATGCCCGGCCAGCGCCTCCGCGGTGGTGGGCTCCAGCCGCCGCCCGGCCAGCGCCGCGAGCTGCGGCTGCAGCTCGCCGAGCGCCCGCCCGGCGTTGGAGTTCCCGGTCAGGGCCCCGATGCGCACCTCGGGGTGCTGGATCAGCAGGCGCAGGATCTCGCCGCCCGCGTACCCGCTCGCCCCCGCCACTGCCGCGCTTACCGCCATCGTTCCTCCTCCTCGATGGCATGACTATACGAAGCAGCACAGTTTTATGCAATGCACATGCGAGCCGAGGCGGATGGCTCACGCACACTCCGGCTTGCGAGCCTCGAAGAGGGTCCGGGAGGAATGGGCGACGAAGGGGCCCTCCGCCTCGACCTTGTCGTGCAGCTCGCGGAGGCGGCCGCGGTACTGCTCGACAGTGAAACCGGGCACCGTCCAGATCACCTTGCGGAGGAAGTAGATCACGGCGCCGACGTCGAAGAACTCCATCCTCAGCCGTTCCGTGCGCACGTCGACGATCTCCAGGCCGACGGCCTTCGCCGCCGCGGTCTCGTCGTCAGGATGCCGCTTCCGGCGCGCCTCGGGCTGCGGGCCCAAGAAGTACTCCACCAGCTCCCACACGCTGGCAGGCCCGACGTGCTGGGCGAAGTACGTCCCGCCCGGTCGCAGCACTCGCGCTACCTCGGGCCACCACACCGTCGCCGGATGCCGACTGGTCACCAGGTCGAACGCTTCGTCGGCGAACGGCAGGGGCGGCTCGTCCGGGTCGGCGACGACCACGGCCCCGCGCGGGTGCAGCAGCCTGGTCGCCCTGGCGACGTTCGGCGGCCAGGACTCCGTCGCGGCCATCGTGGGCGGCAGCCTCTCCGCCCCCGCCAGGACTTCGCCGCCACCGGTCTGGACATCGAGCGCCGCCGAGACCGCAGCGAGCCGCCGGCTCATCGCCCGCTGGTAGCCCCACGACGGGCGTTCCTCGGTCGCCCGGCCATTCAGCCAGGAGAAGTCCCAGCCTTCCACGGAAGCCGACTCGGCTTCGGCGACGAGGGATTCGAACGTTCGCGGCATCCTCACATCATCAGGCCCCGGCCCACCCGAACGCACACGGTATTGCGCTGTGGGCGCCGGCGGATGGTGGCCGGAACACCGCACGCGGCGCTCAGTCGGCGACGGTCCGGACGTCCTCGCGGCGGTACGTACGATCGCCACGTGGCGCTGCGCCCCGTTCACGTGATCATGCAGGCTCTCGATGCACCGACGGTCGGCGGGTTCTGGGCGCAGGCGCTCGGCCGGAGTGCGTACAGCCCCGGCGTGACCACCTACGTCGGGCCACCCACCGATCACCCGCGTGAACAACCCTGCGGGTCAATACACCTAGGACGTTCCCGCCCGCGTGTACAGCAGAGACGCGTCGTCTCGCTCCAGCACACAGGTGGCCGAGACGGTCTGCCCGTCCCACACCGGCGTTGGCCGCGGAGGACGCCCCCGTCGGGTTCCGCGGCCGGCGGGGCGAGTGGACACCGGGAGGAGCGGGAGATCCGGCTCGGCCGTGTGGGCGCACCGCGTGCCCGCCGGGTTGGGACCAGCGGCGCGCCCCGCGCGGGGCGCGCCGCTGGCGGGTTCAGCCTTCGCGCAGCACGGCGCGCAGGCGGGTGGCGAAGGTTTCGGGGGTCTCGGTGAAGCCGGTGTGGCCGCCGGGGAACGTCGTGACCTCGGTGCCGAGCGCCTGGGCGAGAGCCTGGGACGTCCGGTCGCACAGCTGGCCGGCGGAGTCGGCGCCGACGCCCACGAGGACGCGGGTGGGCGCGGCCCGCAGGGCGGCCGGGTCGGGCTGCCAGAAGGTGGAGAAGCGCATCTCGTGGGCGAACCAGCGGCCCTCGTCCGCCACCTGCCGCGGGTCGCGCTCGCCGCCGAACATCTCCTCGACCACCGGCTCGGGGATCTCGATCCCGGCCTGGGCGAAGAACTTCTGCCAGGCCGGGATCACGTCACCGGCGAGGTAGGTGGCGATGAGGTCCTCCGTCCCCGCGCGCAGCCGGTCTCGGTCCTCCAGCAGCTCGATCAGCGGGGCCTCGTGGGCGATGAGGGTGCTCACCTGGTCGGGGTGGTCCTGGACGAGGGCCAGCGCGCTGACCGCGCCGCCGCTGGAGCCGAGGACGATGGCCGGGCCCGCGTCGAGGTGGGCGATGAGCCGGGACAGGTCGTCGGCGCGCAGTTCCGGTGTCGAGTCCTGCTCGGGGTCGTCGAGCCGGCTGCGGTTGATGCCGCGCGGGTCGGTGGTGAGCACGGTGTGGTCGGTGGCGAGGAGTTCGGCCAGCGGGGCGAAGGCGGCGGCGTCCATCGGGGCGCCGACCAGCACGACGAGCGGGCCCTCGCCGCGCACCTCGTAGTGCAGTCGGGCACCGGGGACGGTGAGGGAGGCGGTGGTGGCGGTGTCGGTCGCGTGCGTGGTCATGCGTGCTCCGGATGAGGTCGTGATGGTTCGGTTCCTCGTATGGACGTCCCGGGAGGTGAGAACTCATCGCCCTTTCGGAAATTGTCGACGCGCCACGGCTCCCGCGGCCCGGTGGCGGCCCGAACACCGGGGACCGCCGCCGGGCCGCGGGGGCGTTCAGGCGCCGACGTAGGCCGCGAGGTGCTCGCCGGTGACCGTGGAGCGGTCGGCGACGAGCTCGGCGGGCGTGCCCTCGAAGACGATCCGGCCGCCGTCGTGACCGGCGCCGGGGCCGAGGTCGATGATCCAGTCGGCGTGGGCCATGACCGCCTGGTGGTGCTCGACGACGATGACCGACTTGCCGGAGTCGACGAGCCGGTCGAGCAGACCGAGGAGCTGTTCGACGTCGGCGAGGTGGAGCCCGGAGGTCGGCTCGTCGAGGACGTACACGCCGCCCCGGTCCGCCATGTGGGTGGCCAGCTTGAGCCGCTGCCGCTCGCCGCCGGACAGCGCGGTGAGCGGCTGGCCGAGGGTGAGGTAGCCGAGGCCGACGTCGGAGAGCCGGACGAGGATCTTGTGCGCCGCGGGGGTGCGGGCCTCCCCGGTGCCGAAGAACTCCTCGGCCTCGGCCACCGACATCGCGAGCACCTCGCTGATGTCCCGGCCGCCGAGGTGGTGGTCGAGCACGGAGGCCTCGAACCGCTTGCCCTCGCACTCCTCGCAAGGGGTGGCGACCCCGGCCATCATCGCCAGGTCCGTGTAGACGACGCCGGCACCCTTGCAGGTGGGGCAGGCGCCCTCCGAGTTGGCGCTGAACAGCGCGGGCTTCACGCCGTTGGCCTTGGCGAACGCCTTGCGGATCGGGTCGAGCAGCCCGGTGTACGTCGCGGGGTTGCTGCGCCGCGAGCCGCGGATCGGGCTCTGGTCGACGGACACCACGCCCTCGTCCGCGGGGATCGAGCCGTGCACGAGCGAGCTCTTGCCGGAGCCCGCGACACCGGTGACGACGGTGAGCACCCCGAGCGGGAGGTCGACGTCGACGTCCCGCAGGTTGTGCGTCGCCGCGCCGCGGATCGGCAGGGTGCCGGTGGGCTTGCGCACCGTCTCCTTGACCGTGGCCCGGTCGTCGAGGTGGCGGCCGGTGAGGGTGCCGCCCTTGCGCAGCCCCTCGACGGTGCCCTCGAAGCAGACGGTGCCGCCCCCCGTGCCGGCGCCCGGGCCGAGGTCGACGACGTGGTCGGCGATCGCGATCATCTCCGGCTTGTGCTCCACGACGAGCACCGTGTTGCCCTTGTCCCGCAGGCGCAGCAGCAGGTTGTTCATGCGCTGGATGTCGTGGGGGTGCAGGCCCATGCTGGGCTCGTCGAACACGTAGGTGACGTCGGTGAGCGAGGAGCCGAGGTGGCGGATCATCTTGACCCGCTGCGCCTCGCCGCCCGAGAGCGTGCCGGCGGGCCGGTCGAGCGCGAGGTATCCGAGGCCGATCTCCACGAACGAGTCGAGGGTCCGGCCCAGGGTGTCGAGCAGCGGCGCCGCGGAGGGCTCGTCGAGGGCGCGGACCCACGCGGCCAGGTCCCTGATCTCCATCGCGCAGGCGTCGGCGATGGAGATCCCCGCGATCGTGGAGGACCGGGCGGCCTCGCTGAGCCGGGTGCCGTCGCACGCGGGGCAGGCGGTGAAGGTGACGGCCCGGTCCACGAACTCGCGGATGTGCGGTTGCATCGCCTCCCGGTCCTTCGAGAGGAAGGACTTCTGGATCTTGGGGATGAGGCCCTCGTAAGTGAGGTTGACGCCCTCCACCTTCACCTTGGTCGGCTCCCGGTGGAGGAAGTCGCGCATCTCCCTCTCGGTGAACTTCCGGATCGGCTTGTCCGGGTCGAGGAAGCCCGACTCGGCGTAGACCCGCACGGTCCAGAAGCTGTCCGACTTCCAACCGGGAATGGTGAACGCGCCCTCGGCGAGCGACTTGGAGTCGTCGTAGAGCTGGCTGAGGTCGATATCGGAGACCGTCCCCCGCCCCTCGCACTTCGGGCACATGCCGCCGGTGCGGGTGAAGGTCACCTTCTCGGCCTTCTTGGCGCCCTTGTCGACGGTGATCGCTCCGGCGGCCCTGACCGAGGCGACGTTGAAGGCGAACGCGCTGGGCGGGCCGATGTACGGCTGGCCGAGTCGGCTGAAGAGGATGCGGAGCATGGCGTTGGCGTCCGTCGCGGTGCCGACCGTCGAGCGGGGGTCGCCGCCCATGCGCTGCTGGTCGACGGTGATCGCGGTGGTCAGGCCGTCGAGGACGTCGACCTCGGGCCGCGCCAGCGTCGGCATGAAGCCCTGCACGAAGGCGCTGTAGGTCTCGTTGATCAGCCGCTGCGACTCCGCGGCGATCGTGTCGAACACCAGCGAGCTCTTGCCGGAGCCCGAGACACCGGTGAACACCGTCAGGCGGCGCTTCGGGATCTCGATGCTCACGTCCTTGAGGTTGTTCACCCGCGCGCCGTGCACGCGGATCATTTCGTGACGGTCGGCCATGGGCAGCGCAGGCGACTGCGCGTCCGTCCTCGTGGCCTTGCTCATCCTGTCTCCATCGTGTTCGGGGAGCCGCGGCACGGCCCGCCTCGGGTGCCGCCCGGCGCGGTCAGGCCCCTTCGCGTGCCCGCTCCGACTGGGCACGGCGCGGTCGCGGAGCGGGCTCGGCGGGGGCGAGGTGCGGGCGCGGGGGCGCGGGGGCAGAAGGCTCCTGTCTACCGGACGGCTGCGCCGCCCGAGAAGGGATTTACGCCCAAGTGCCGGTGATACGAGGGCTCTTGGCGCAGCCCGCTCCCGCGTCCCCCGGCCCGGGGCGCCGAAGCGGGCCGTCCGGGCGGGCTACTGCTTGCGGGGCTGGTTGAAGCGGAGCATGTTGCCCGCCGGGTCGCGGAAGGCACAGTCGCGGACGCCGTAGGGCTGGTCCATGGGCTCCTGCAGGACCTCGCCTCCGGCGGCCCGGATGCGCTCGAAGGTGGCGTCGACGTCGTCGGTGGAGAAAATCACGCCGCGCAGCATGCCCTTGGCCAGGAGTTCCGCCATCGCCTGCCGGTCGGCGGCCGGGGCGTTCGGGTCGGCGAGCGGCGGTTCGAGGACGATCTCGACGTCCGGCTGCGCGGGTGAACCGACGGTCACCCAGCGCATGCCCTCGAACCCGACGTCGTTGCGGACCTCCAGGCCGAGGACGTCGCGGTAGAAGGTGAGCGCCTTGTCGTGGTCGTCGACGGCGATGAAGCACTGTGAAAGCTGAACACTCATGGAACCGACGCTACGAGGTGGCGGCGGATCGCGCTTCTCCGTTCCTGACCGGTCTCGTGTGGACCTTGGCGACACACGCCGGGATCGGCGCGCCCGCCTCGTGGTCGCGGGCCCGGTAGGCGCTCGGGCTCTCGCCGACCAGTTCCGTGAAGCGCGAGCTGAAGGAACCGAGGGAGGTACATCCCACCGCGAAGCAGACCTCGGTCACGCTCAGGTCCCCGCGCCGCAGGAGCGCCTTCGCCCGCTCGACACGGCGGGTCATCAGATAGCCGTACGGCGTCTCGCCGTAGGCCGCGCGGAAGCTGCGGGAGAAGTGGCCGGGCGACATGAGGGCGAGCTTCGCCAGCGCCGGAACGTCGAGCGGCTGCGCGTAGTCGCGGTCCATAGCGTCCCGGGCGCGGCGCAGCCGTCTCAGATCCTCCAGGTTCATGCGGCCAGCATCCCACGCGCCGACGGCCCCGGCGGGGTTCAGGAGCGGGGGCGGGCCTCCTCCCGGGCCTCGGCCTTCTCCTCCCGCAGCTTCTTCAGTCGGGCCGCCTCCTGACGGACCTCCGCCTGCGTGGCGCGCTCACGCCGCAGCCACTCGGGCTCCTCGCGCTTCAGCTCCTCGATCTGCTCGGTGGTGAGGGCCTCCGTCACCCCGTTGCGGGCCAGGCCGGAGATGGAGACGCCCAGCTTCGCCGCGACCACGGGCCGGGGGTGCGGGCCGTTGCGCCGCAGCTCGCGGAGCCACTCCGGGGGGTCTGCCTGGAACGCGTTCAACTCGGCCCGCGACACCACGCCCTCCCGGAACTCGGCGGGGGTGGCTGCGAGGTACACACCCAGCTTCTTGGCCGCGGTCGCGGGCTTCATCGTCTGGGAGGTCTGGTGCGAGGTCATGGGTCCAGGGTATCGAGCGGGCGCGGGGTGTCCGGACGCCCACCGGTAGCCTGGCCACGTGACAGCCTCGCCAGCAGCTCCCTCGTTCCGGCTCGCCTACGTTCCCGGCGTGACGCCCGGGAAGTGGGTGCGGATCTGGCAGGAGCGGCTGCCGGACGTCCCCCTGCACCTGCTGTCGGTGCCCGCGGCCGAGGCGGCCGACGCGGTGCGCGGCGGCGCTGCCGACGCGGTGCTGCTGCGGCTGCCGACCGATCGCGCCGGGCTGCACGCGATCCCGCTGTACACGGAGACGACGGTGGTCGTCGTGCCCAAGGACCACGTGGTGGCCGCGGTGGACGAGGTGTCGCTGGCGGAGCTGGCCGATGAGACGATGCTCCACCCGCTGGACGACACCCTCGGCTGGGAGTGTCCGCCGGGGGTGCCCGCACTGGAGCGTCCGGCCACGACGGGCGACGCGGTCGAGCTGGTGGCGGCGGGGATCGGGGTGCTCGTCGTGCCCCAGTCGCTCGCCCGGCTGCACCACCGCCGCGACCTCACCTACCGGCCGGTCCCCGACGCGCCCGCCTCCCGTGTGGCCCTGTCCTGGCCCGAGGAGGAGACGACCGACCTGATGGAGCAGTTCATCGGGATCGTACGGGGCCGCACCGTCAACAGCACACGCGGCCGGCCCCAGACGCCGCCGCAGCCCGAGGGCGGCGGTCGGCCGGGATCGGGCGAGCGCCGGCGGAAGACCGCCGGCGCGACCTCGGCGAAGGGACGCGGTACGGGCCGCGGTGGCTCCACCGCCGGCCGCGGCGGCGCGCGCGGGAGCGGGCGCGGCCGACCGCGACGCCGCTCGT
>NZ_JABLSI010000047.1 GCF_019303475.1 Streptomyces sp. JJ38 | reverse complement strand
CGGTGCCGTCGGAGCCGCGCCCCGGGGAGGCGGGCCGCCGGGAACGCCGGTGCCGCCGGGGGGCGTCTGCGCCGCGGCCGGTCCGCGCGGGGCGGCCGGGGGATCGTCGAGCGGTGGCTGACCCGAGGGCGGCTTGCGCGGGGCGAACCAGGAACTCGTCCCCTGGGCGCCGCCGGACGGGCCCGCGGGGTCCTCGGCGCCCGGGCCGGCCGGGGCACCGGGGCCGGGAGAGCGCCGAGCGGCGTCACCCTGCTCCGGTGGCGGCTCGTCCTCGCTCACCGGCGTCCGCATGACCACCGGCGGAATGGGCCGGGACCCGGGGATATTGATGCGGATACGCGTGGTCAGCGTGGTTTCGGTCTTCGGTTCGTCCGGTTCGTTGCCCGCCGGATACGAACTGTCAGTTTCACGACTCAAAACAGGATCTCCCGGTTGGGTGCGCCGCACTCATCGGTGGGGAAGGTGGAGCGAGTACGGCTCGCCGGCGGCACTACCTTACTGGGGGCGGCCCACGGGGTCTCCCCGACCGGTGAATCGGGATCCTCCCGGCGGCGCCACGGTGGCGCAGATCACAGCGAGGATCATCCCCCCGTAGAGGAACACATACGAGCCGAGCGCCGTCCCGAAGAGGAAGTCGCCCTCGGGGCGCGTCCACAGCAACAGCACCAGGACGGTGAGCGTCCAGGCGACGGCGGGCACGGCCGCGCCCGCCCGGGTGCGCAGCAGCAGCGAGCCGCCGACGCAGAGGGCGGCGATCCCCCCGAGCGCGAGCAGCAGTCCGCCGGGGAGGAAGGCGGTGTGGACGAGGGCTCCGGCCACCGCGACGACGACTCCCACGACGGCCAGTGCGCCGAGGGTGAGGAGGCGCCCGGCGCTCATCCGAACACCCCCGCGAACAGGTCGTCGTAGGGCTCGGCCGGAGGGTCCTGGCCGTCGGGGAGGCGGTAGCACTCGACGGTGTGCAGCGGCTGGCCGAGGTGGTTGGAGAGCGCGAACCAGCGGCCGTCCACGGTGACCTGCGTGGCGTGCGCCGCCATCGCCGCCGCCTTGGCGGCCGCGTACCGGGGCCCGCCGTCGACGCGGACGGCCACCTCGGCGTCGTCCACCACCCCGGGGACGTCGGCGGGGTCGGCCGTCAGCGGGAACGGGTTGCCCGCGAACGCCTCGGTGCGGACGTCCGAGCGGGGCACGCAGTTCCAGTACGTGCGCGTGACGCGGTGCGGTCGGCCGGCCTCCGGCCGGAACGCGGGGTCGGCGGCCAGCTCCGCGGCGCGCACGGCCACCCGGTGGGCCTGGATGTGGTCGGGGTGCCCGTAACCCCCGTCGGGCCCGTAGGTGACGAGCACCTGCGGCCGGGTCTCCCGGATGACGTCGACGAGCAGGGCCGCCGCCTCGTCCACGGGCGCCTGCCAGAAGCACTCGGGGCGGTCGTTCTGCGGGGCGCCCATCATGCCGGAGTCCCGGTACCGTCCCGCACCGCCGAGGAACCGGTGGTCGGCGACGCCGAGTTCCCGCATGGCCGCGCGCAGCTCGCCGATGCGGTGCGGACCCAGCGCGTCGTCCCGGTCCGGCGCCAGGTGCGCCAGCGCGGGCGGGATCACCTCGCCCTCCTCACCCAGTGTGCACGTCACCAGCGTGACCCGGGCCCCCTCGGCCGCGTACTTGGCCATGGTGGCACCGTTGTTGATGGACTCGTCGTCCGGGTGAGCGTGCACCAGCAGGAGCCGGCGGTCACGGGAAGGAGCGGGCTCGGTCATGTGCCGAGCCTACGTGGCCCGGCTCAGAAGTCGACGCTGCCCAGCATGTCCGCGACGCTGGTGGTGAAGTCACTGATGGTGGGGGCGATGGACGAGCTGGCCAGGTAGAAACCCAGCAGCATGCAGACCACCGCGTGGGCGGCCTTCAGCCCTGACTTCTTGATCAACAAGAAGACGATGATCGCCAGCAGCACCACCGCCGAAATCGAGAGTGCCACGGCGGTTCACCTCCAAGACTGCGTCGTTGCGCGGGTCAGACGGTCGGACTGTCATACGGTCGAACACGGTGCGACGGCTGCGAGCGCAGGGCATACCAACGGCATACCCACGCATCCACGCCGCGCAACTGATCATAACTACCGGTGAGTCGACATGGCTCGGAGCACGGGAGCAGACGGGGGCGCACGCCCCCCGCGGACGGCTTCGGCGAGGGCCCCGGCACCGGACCGGGAACGCGCTCGGCACGGGCAGCGCGCGCAGCCCGCGACATGCGCCCGTGGCACACCCGCGGCTCGGCGCCACGGTCCCTAAGCACGCCACCATCGGACCCCGTTCCGCCCTCACGGGCATCGTCGCGTCGTCACCGCCCGAACTACCCCGAACCCGGGGCCCGGCAAACGCCGCCGTTCCCTCAGCGGTGTACGTCACACGTAGGCTCGGATCATGCCTGCCAACACCAGCGGCCCGGCCACCGACGCCCCGGGCACCACCCGTGCGGAGAGCTTTCCGCGTCAGCACGCCAGGACCCAGCGCTTCACCCTCGGCGCGCCCCGGGCCTTCGCCGTCGCACCCGACGGATCGCGTGTCGCCTTCCTCCGTTCGGCCGGCGGTGCCGAACGCGCCCAAGCGCTGTGGGTCCACGAGACGGCGGCCGACGGGACGTCGCGCGAGTACCCGGCGGCCGACCCGGCCGCGCTGCTGGGCGGCGCCGCCGAGGAGCTGTCCCCCGAGGAGCGCGCGCGGCGCGAGCGCAGCCGCGAGGGCTCGGCCGGCATCGTCGGTTACGCGACGGACGCCGCCGTCGAACTGGCCGCGTTCGCACTCTCCGGCCGGCTCTTCGTGGCCGAACTGCGCGTCGGCACCGCCCGCGAACTCCCCTCCGCGAGCCCGGTCGTGGACCCGCGCCCGTCGCCCGACGGCCGGCGCGTCGCCTACACCTCGCGGGGCGCCCTGCGCGTCGTCGGCGCCGACGGGAGCGGCGACCGGGTCCTGGCCGAGCCGGAGGCCGAGACCGTCACCTACGGCCTGGCCGAGTTCATCGCGGCCGAGGAGATGCAGCGCAGCCGCGGCTTCTGGTGGTCCCCGGACAGCCGTCGGCTGCTGGCCGCCCGGGTGGACGACGCGCCCGTGCAACGCTGGTGGATCGCGGACCCGGCCCACCCCGGGAGCCGACCGGCCGAGGTGGCCTACCCGGCCGCGGGCACCCCGAACGCCGACGTCACGCTGCGGCTGCTGGACGTCGAGGCGGACGGGCCCCGGCCCCTCGACGTCGACTGGGACCGGGCCGCCTTCCCGTACCTGGTCAGCGTGCACTGGTCGGCCGGCGGGCCGCCGCTGCTGCTCGTCCAGTCGCGGGACCAGCGCACCCAGCAGTACCTCACCGTGGACGTGACGAGCGGCAAGACGACGGTCCTGCGCACCGAGCAGGACCCGGCGTGGCTGGAAATCATCCCCGGTTCGGCCGTGTGGACACCCGACGGACGGCTGGTACGGGTCGGCGACGAGACCGGCGTGCGGGCGCTGTCCGTGGGCGACACCGTCGTCAGCGACTCCGCGTTGCACGTCCGCGCCGTCCTGGACGTGGGCGAGCACGATGTCCTGTTCAGCGCCTCGACCGACACCGTCGGCCAGGTGGCGGTCTACCGGGCCGCGTTGGACGGCTCGTCCTGCGAGCGGGTGTCGGGACCGGACGAGGCCGACACGCCGCACTTCGCCTCGGCGGTGCGCGGGGGCGACACCCTGGTCCTCGTCACCGCTGACCTGACCCGGTCCGGAGCACGCGCCGAGGTGAACGGCCGGCTCATCCCCTCCCACGCCGAGACCCCGGTCATCACCGCCGCCCCCACCCTGCTCCGCGCCGGGGAACGCGCCATCCCCACCGCCCTGCTGCTGCCCACCGGCCACCGTGAGGAGGACGGTCCGCTCCCCGTCCTCCTCGACCCGTACGGCGGTCCGCACGGCCAGCGGGTCGCGGGCGCCCACAACGCCTACCTGACCTCGCAGTGGTTCGCCGACCAGGGCTTCGCCGTCCTCGTCGCCGACGGCCGCGGCACCCCGGGCCACTCCCCCGCCTGGGAGAAGGCCATCTCCGGGAACCTCGCCGACGTCGTCCTCCAGGACCAGGTCGACGCGCTGCACGCCCTGGCCGCCGAACACCCCCTGGACCTCACCCGGGTGGCCATCCGGGGCTGGTCCTTCGGCGGCTACCTCGCCGGGCTCGCCGCCCTGCGCCGTCCGGACGTCTTCCACGCGGCCGTCGTCGGCGCGCCGGTCACCGACCTCCGGCTGTACGACACGCACTACCAGGAGCGCTACCTCGGGCTGCCGCAGGAGCAGCCCGAGGTCTACCGCGCCAACTCGCTCGTGGACGACGACGGTCTCGTCGGAGCGCGGGCGCCGCAGCGGCCCATGATGATCGTCCACGGCCTCGCCGACGACAACGTCGTCGTGGCCCACACGCTGCGGCTCTCCTCGGCCCTGCTGGCCGCCGGCCACCCGCACGAGGTCCTGCCGCTGTCCGGCGTCACCCACATGACACCGCAGGAGGAGGTCGCCGAGAACCTCCTCCTGCTCCAGGTCGCCTTCCTCAAGCGCTCACTGGGCATCGGCCTGGACTGAGCAGGCCCTGACACGACGACGGTGCCGCCCGACCCCCCGAGGGTCCGGCGGCACCGTCGTCGCGGTACGTCAGTGAGTCGTGCTCACTTCTCCAGTCGGGCCAGGGCCTCGTCCATGACGATGTCCTCGCCGTGGGAGGAGGTGTCCCCGGCCTCCGGGAAGTGGCAGGCCGTCAGGTGGCCCTCCTTGTTGCCGGAGATCTGGACCAGCGGCGGCTCCTCGGTCGCGCACTTGTCCTGTGCCTTCCAGCACCGGGTGCGGAACCGGCAGCCCGAGGGCGGGTTGATCGGCGAGGGGACGTCGCCTTCGAGCCGGATGCGCTCGCGCCTCGTGTCGTCCCCCTCGTCGTGCAGCGTCGCCTCCGGCACCGCGGAGAGCAGCGCGTGCGTGTAGGGGTGGCGCGGCGAGTTGTAGATCGAGTCGCGGTCACCCACCTCCACGACCTTGCCGAGGTACATCACGGCGAGGCGCTCCGAGAAGTGCCGGACGACGGCCAGGTCGTGGGCGATGAACACGAAGGCGATGCCCAGTTCCCTCTGGACGTCCTGGAGCAGGTTGACGACCTGCGCCTGGATGGAGACGTCCAGCGCGGAGACGGGCTCGTCGGCCACGATCAGCTTCGGCTCCAGAGCCAGCGCGCGGGCGACGCCGATGCGCTGCCGCTGACCGCCGGAGAACTCGTGCGGGAAGCGGTTGTAGTGCTCCGGGTTGAGACCGACGATCTCCAGCAGCTCCCGCACCCGGGCCTCGCGGCCGCCGGGCGGGTTGACGTCGTTGACCTCCATCGGGCTGCTGATGATCTTGCCGACCGTCTGCCGCGGGTTCAGCGACGAGTACGGGTCCTGGAAGATCATCTGAATCTCGGACCGGATGGGAGCGAGCTGCTTCCGCCCGGCCCGGGTGATGTCCTGCCCGCGGTAGGTGATCTTGCCGTCGGTCGGCTCCAGCAGGCGGGTCAGCATCCGGCCCATCGTGGACTTGCCACAGCCGGACTCGCCGACCACGCCGAAGCTCTCCCCGGGGAAGACCTCGAGGTCGACGCCGTCGACCGCCTTGACCGCACCCACCTTCCGCTTGAACGGAAAGCCCCCGTAGACGGGGAAGTGCATCTTCAGGTTCTCGGCGGTCAGCAGCGGCTCGCCCTTGGCCGATGGGGTGTCCTTCGGCTCGGTCAGGGTGAGTTCGTCACTCATGATTCGTTCTCCCTAGCCCAGCCGGGGCTTGATCTGCTCGACGAAGATGGTCTGCTTCTGCTCGGCCGTCAGGTGACACGCGGCCGCGCGGCCTTCGCCCAGGTCGGGTCGGTTGGTGGTGCAGGTGTCGCCACCCACCTCGGCGCGGAAGTCGCAGCGCGGGTGGAAGGCGCAGCCGGACGGCGGGTTGAGCAGCGAGGGCGGGTTGCCGGGGATCGGCGTGAGCTTCTCGTGCACGTTGCCCGTCAGGCTGGGCATGGACGACAGCAGGCCCCAGGTGTAGGGGTGCCGGGGCGCCCGCAGCACCTCGGCGGCGGTACCGCGCTCCACCGCCCGGCCGCCGTACATCACCATGATGTCGTCGGCCATCTCGGCGATGACGCCGAGGTCGTGGGTGATGAAGATGATCGAGGAGCCGAACTCCTGCTGCAGGTCCTTCAGGAGGTCGAGGATCTGCGCCTGGACGGTCACGTCCAGAGCCGTCGTCGGCTCGTCCGCGATGATCAGGTCCGGGTCGCAGACCAGGGCCATCGCGATCATCGCGCGCTGCCGCATACCGCCGGAGAACTGGTGCGGGTAGTCGTCCACGCGGGTCTGCGGGTGCGGGATGCCGACCTTGGTCAGCATCTCGATGGCCCTCTCCCGCGCCTCCTTCTTGCTCGCCCCCGTGTGCTTGCGGAACGGCTCCATGATCTGGCGGCCGACCGTGTAGAACGGCGACAGCGCGGTCAGCGGGTCCTGGAAGATCATGGCCATCTTGTTGCCGCGGAGGGACTCCAGGGTCTTCTCCCTGGCTCCGATCAGCTCCTGGCCGTCCAGGACGATCTCACCGGTGATCGTCGTGGTCTTGGGGTTGTGCAGGCCGAGGATCGTCAGGTTCGTCACCGACTTGCCGGAGCCCGACTCGCCGACGATGCCGAGGGTCTTGCCCCGCTCGACGTCGAACGAGAGACCGTCGACGGCCTTGACGACGCCGTCCTCGGTGGAGAACTGCACCCGCAGGTCGTTAACCGAGAGAAAGGCGTCCCGGCCGGTCGGGGCCGCGGCGTCCTCGGTCTTGGTCAGTGTGGTCATCGGGAAGTACTCCTAGCCCAGCCGCACGCGGGGGTCGATGTAGGCGTAAGCGGCGTCGACGACGACGTTGCACGCGAGGATGAACACCGCGCCGAGCAGCATGACGCCCATGGTCAGCGGGAGGTCGATGTTGACCACCGAGTCGACGGCGAGGCGTCCGAGGCCGGCCAGACCGAAGGTCATCTCGGTGACGACGGCTCCGCCGAGCAGCGCCGCGATGTCCATGCCCAGGATGGTGACGATCGGGACGAGGGAGCCACGCCAGGCGTACCGGAAGAAGACGTAGCCCCGGGACATGCCCTTGGCACGCGCCGTCCGGACGTGCTCTTCCTGGAGCTGCTCGATCATGGTGGACCGCGACATACGGGTGTACTGGGCGGTGAAGATCAGCGCCATGACGACCCAGGGGATCAGCAGACCCATGAACCACCCGGAGGGATCCTCGGTGAGCGGCACGTAGCGTGGCGATTCCAACCAGCCGGTGCTGTAGACCAAAGCTCCGAGGACGACCGGGCCCAGGAAGTAGATCTGCATCGAGCTGAAGACCAGCGACAGGGAACTGAGCGACTTGTCCGTCACCGTCCCCTTCTTGGCTGCGGCGAGGAGACCGGCGCCGAGACCGAGGGTCAGGAAGACCACGATGCCGCCGATGGTGAGGGAGAGGGTCAGGGGCAGACGGTCGACCATCATGTCCCAGACCATCAGGTCCTCGGCGAAGGAGACGCCGAAGCACGGTGCGTCACAGCGGCCCACGGCGAAGTCCCGGCCCATCACGATCCCACGCATGAACTCCCAGTACTGGCTGGTGATGGGATCGTTGAGCCCCAGGTTCGCCCGGATGATCTCCTTGGCCTCCGTGGTGCAGTTCTTTCCACACATCAGCACCGCGGGGTCACGCGGGGCGACGAAGAAGATGAGGAAGGTGAACATGCTGATCAGGATCAGGATCACAAACGCACTGATCAGCCGTCGTGTAAGGAATCGAAGCATGGAAGTCCGCTGCTCTCGGGGTGGCGGCAGGGGGATGGGAAGGGTGGTGATCCGCGAACGGTCCCCGGGAACCCGCGCTCCGCCGCGCGCGCGTTCCCGGGGACCCGTTCATCGGGGTGTTACGACTTCAGGAAGACCCGGGTGATGTCGATGTAGCTCTTCTCGGAGCTGTAGCGGACACCGCCCACGTTCGAGCCGTGGATCTGCAGGAGCTTGGTGAAGTACAGCGGGGCGGCCGGGTTGACCTCCTCGACGATGTACTTGTGCAGCTTCTGCCACTCGGGCGTCGCCTTCTGCGGGTCGGTGATGTCGTTGATCCGCTTGATCTCGGCGTTGACGTGCTCGTCGTTGATGCGCGCGTAGTTCGACGCACCGTCGGCGATCTGGGTGCCGTCGTACAGCGGCGGGATGACGGTGGAGATGGACGGCCAGTCCTGGCCCCAGCCGGTCATGTAGATGTCGAGGCCGTTCTCGACCTTGCCGACCCGCTCGTAGTACGTGGCGCCCTCGATCTCCTTCTTCTCCACCTGGAAGCCGGCCTTCTCGAGAGCCTTCTCGATGATGATGGCCTGCTTCTGGCGGTGCGGGGAGTTCGCGTAGCCGTAGACCAGGGTCTTGCCCTCGGCGCCGGCCTCCTTCAGGAGCTCCTTGGCCTTCTCGATGTCGCCTTGCGGCTTGTCGATCTTGCCGTAGGGGTCGTAGCCCTTCTCGTAACCGGGCAGCGTCGGGGCCAGCAGGCCACCGGCCGGCTCACCGCCGTAGGTGCCGCCGTCGGGACGCAGGATGTCGCCGTTCGGCAGGGCGTAGGTGATCGCATCGCGGATCTTCTTGTCCTTGATGCGGTCCATGTTCATGTTGAGCTGCCAGACGTAGGGCTGGTAGCCCTTGACCGTCCGGGCGTTGGTCTCCTCGTTGGTGATGATGCTCCTCACCTGCGAGGTGTCGACCGTGCCCGAGAACTGGATGGCGTTCTTGGCGTCGCCCCGGTCGGCCGCGATCCGCTTCGACTGGTCCACCCGGTCGTGGTTGAAGGTGATGTCCCAGGCGTCGACGAACGCGTGGCGCTTCGGGTCCGTGTTCGGGTCCCAGTTCTCGTTGCGCTCGAGCTTCATGCTCTTGCCGGGGCTGAACTCGGCGATCTTGTACGGGCCGAGCGCCTTCGGGGCCTTGTCGTACTTCTCCTTCGTGTCGTCCTCGTCGGGCACGATGGAGTAGCCGGCCATGGTCAGGGCCTGGGGGAGGTCCGCGCGCGGCTTGTCGAACTTGAAGATGATGGTCTTCTCGTCCGGCGTCTCCAGGACGCTGTCCGGCAGGTGCTCGCCGTCGTACGGGCCCTCGTAGGCGTCCCGGTAGGTCGTGCCCTCACCCGACAGCCACTGCTGCAGGTAGGTCGGACCGTCGGTGATGTGCTTCGAGTACAGACGCTCGATCGAGTGGCGGATGTCCGCCGAGTCGATCGGGTCGCCGTCCTCGTCCTTGATGCCGTCCTTGAGCGTGAAGGTCCAGACCTTGCCGCCCTCGGAGGGGGTGCCGGAGTCGGTGGCGAGGTCGCCCACGACGGTGAGCTTGCCCTCGTCGTCCTGGACGAAGGTGGTCAGGCCGCGGTGGATGAGCACCGAGAGCTGGCCCGCGTCGCTGACGTAGATCTGACCCGGGTCCAGGTGGGAGAAGTCGCTCTCCTGGAAGATCCGCATCGTCCCGCCCTCGCGGGAGCCCTCGACCGGGGCGGCCGGACCCTTGGAAGCCTCGACGTCACCGTAGGCGACCGCCTCGGACTGCGTCTTGGCGTCGTCCTGGGTCTTGGACTGGTCCTTGGTCTCGGTGTCGCTGCCGCTGCTGCCGCAGCCGGTCAGGGCGAGAGAGCCCACCGCGACGGCTATCACCGCGGTCCGCGCTCTGCGCGTGGAAAAGAGCCTCATGGAGTTTCTCCACCTGCCTGGTTGTCGTGTTCGGTTGCGCTGCCTGACGGGCCCGGTCGCCCGGTGCAGGGGTGGCAGCCCCCCTGCTATCGGACGGCTCAGCGTCCAGCCTTGGGGTCGATGGCGTCCCGCACGGAGTCACCGAAGAGGTTGAAGGCCACAACGAAGATGACCATCGCGATGCCCGGGAAGAGCATGTACGTCGGGTTGTCCTGGTAGACCTTGCCGGCCGTCTGGAACATCCGGCCCCAGTCCGGGGTGGGTTCCGTGTAGCCGATGCCGACGAAGGAGAGGAACGCGACGCTCAGGATCGCCATGGGCAGCATCAGCGTGCCCTGGACCAGGATCGGCGTGTAGAGGTTGGGCAGGACCTCCTTGCGGAGGATGCGCCAGCGCGAGGCGCCGGAGACCCTGGCTGCCTCCACGAACTCCCGCTCCCGCAGGGAGAGGGTCTGGCTGCGCACCAGCCGCGCCATGCCCATCCAGCCGAGGAGCGACAGGATGATGAGCATCGCGGAGAAGCGGACGTAGACGGGGGTCTCCTTCTGCGGGTCCACGAAGAGGGCCACGACCACCGGCATCGTCGAGATCAGGAACAGCTGGCTGGGCAGCGCCATGAAGAAGTCGGTGACGCGACCGACCCAACGGTCGGTCGAGCCCCCGAAGAAGCCACCCACGAGACCCATGAGGACACCGATCACGACGGACACGATGGTGATCGGCACAGCCGTGTACAGCGACGTCCGCATGCCGTAGAGGAGCTGCATCATGACGTCGCGGCCGAGGTCCTGCTCGATCCCGAACCAGTGCTCGCCCGATATGCCGCCCGGGCCGCCCGTCGGGTAGCCGAACGGACCCAGCAGGGACGGGTCGTTCTGGCCGTAGAACGTGTACGGGTCCTTGCCGTACAGCATGCCGACCACCGGCGCCAGCGCGGCGATGGCGAAGAAGAAGAGGACGACGCAGGCGGCGACCACGCCGGTGCGGTCGCGCTTGAAGCGCATCCACATGAGCTGGCCGGGCGACCGGCCGGTGTGTTCACCGGAGGACTTGCCGGACTTCTCCTTGTCGAGGGAAGTCGGTTCCCCGGTGGTGGTGGTGTCGTTCCCGGCTGTCGCAGCCTGGGGAGGACTGGTCATCGCGTTGTGCCCCCGCGCTCTGTTTTTGGCGGAACCCGGTCATTCGGTGGCACTGGTGTGCCGTTGGGATGAGCGGACTCTTGCAACCCGCGGATAGCGGCGTCAAGAGTTTCCGGCGGGCCGGGGAGGCAGGGCCCGATTCTTGAGCAAAGGTTATGCAGATCGAGGTCCAGGCGTGCTTGACAACGATCGTTAACAACGGACATAAATGATCATAAGCCGCTTCGAGCGCGGTGATCCGTCCGCAACGGAAATGAGTCGGCACCGATATACGAACTGAGTTGTACGAAGACCCGAACGGCGGCTCACGCGTGCAACGAGCGCGCGACGCGCGTAGTGCCCCTCCGGGCTGCGTGATCGTCTTTTGTTACCCACGAGGATCACGCGTCACACCGGGGTACGGAAGACCCCTCACGCGGGGCCTCCCGCGAGCCCCGCGGCGCTCAGTTCTCCGGGTGCGCCGAGCCCGTCTCGCCCTCCGGGCCACCCGTCTCGCTCCCCGGGCCGCCCGTCTCGTTCTCCTGACCGTCCGTCTCGTTCTCCGGGCGCCCGGTGTGGGGGCCGCCGGCCGCCTCGTCCGGGCGGGTCAGGTCCGGGCGGTCCTCGGCGAAGAAGCAGGCGGAGTCGTGGTGGGCCGGGCCCGCGGCGTACCGGTACTCGGCCGGTACGGCCAGTGGCGGGACCTCCAGGGCGCACCGCTCCCGGGCCTTCCAGCAACGGGTGCGGAAGCGGCAGCCGGAGGGCGGGTTGGCCGGGGAGGGCACGTCGCCGGTGAGGATGATGCGTTCGCGCTCCTCGGCCAGCTCCGGGTCCGGCACGGGCACGGCGGACAGCAGGGCCTGGGTGTAGGGGTGCGTGGGGTGCTCGTAGATCTCGTGGTCGGTGCCCAGCTCGACGATCTTGCCCAGGTACATCACGCCCACCCGGTCGGAGATGTGCCGGACGACGGACAGGTCGTGGGCGATGACGATGTAGGCGAGCCCGAACTCCTGCTGGAGCCGCGCCATCAGGTTGACCACCTGGGCCTGCACCGACACGTCCAGCGCCGAGACCGGCTCGTCGGCGACGATGATCTCCGGGTTGAGCGCGAGCCCCCGCGCGATCCCGATGCGCTGCCGCTGCCCGCCGGAGAACTGGTGCGGATAGCGGTTGACGTAGTCGGGGTCGAGGCCGACGACGTCCAGCAGCTCCTGCACCCGGCGGCGCCGGCCGCCCTTGGGGACGACCTCGGGGTGGATGTCGAAGGGCTCCCCGACGATGTCGCCCACCGTCATCCTCGGGTTGAGGGAGGTGTAGGGGTCCTGGAAGACCATCTGGATGTTGCGGCGCACCGCCTTGAGCGCCTTGCCCGACAGACCCGCGATGTCCTCGCCCTTGTAGCGGATGTGCCCGGAGGTGGGCCGTTCCAGGCTGACGAGGAGCTTGGCCACGGTGGACTTGCCGCACCCGGACTCACCGACGATGCCGAGCGTCTCGCCGCGGTGCAGGTCGAAGGACACACCGTCGACGGCGCGCACGGCCCCGATCTGCTTCTTGAAGAGCACGCCCTGGGTGAGCGGGAAGTGCTTGACGAGGTCGCGGACCTCCAGGATCACCTCGCCGTGCTCGGCCGCCGCGCCCCGCGAGGGCTCGGCCGCGGGGGCGGAGGCCGTTCCGGCCGCGCCCTGCCGGAGCGCCCCGGTCATGCCGTCAGCCATCTCGCCCGTCCCGGTCCCCGTCCCGTTCCCCGGCCGCGTCCCCGGCGACGTCCCCGGCCGCGTCCCCGGCCCCGTCCGCTCCGGCGGCTCCGAGGTCCCCGCGGCCCGCCGCTGCGCCGTCCCGGCCATACATGGTCTCCTTCCAGAAGTGGCAGCCGCTCGTCCGGTCCGGCACGGGCGTGCCGTCCCGCTCGGTCAGCTCGTACAGCGGCGGGTCCTCGACGGTGCAGACGTCCCGGGCCTGCGGGCAGCGCGGGTGGAAGGGGCAGCCGGAGGGGACGCGCAGGAGGTTGGGCGGCAGGCCCTTGATCGCGTAGAGCTCCCGCCCCTTGTGGTCGAGGCGGGGGATGGAGTCCAGCAGGCCGCGGGTGTAGGGGTGGGCCGGGCGCTTGTAGAGGTCGTGGACGGGGGCCGTCTCCACGATCCGCCCCGCGTACATGACGGCGATCTTGTCCGCGACGTCGGCGACGACCCCGAGGTCGTGGGTGATCAGGATCAGTCCCATGTGGTACTCGCGCTGCAGCTCCGCGAGCAGTTCCATGACCTGCGCCTGCACGGTGACGTCCAGCGCCGTCGTCGGCTCGTCGGCGATGATCAGCTCGGGCTCCAGGGCCATCGCCATGGCGATCATGATGCGCTGGCGCATGCCGCCGGAGAACTGGTGCGGGAAGTCGCCGACGCGCTGGGCGGCCGCCGGGATGCGCACCCGGTCCATCAGCTCGATGGCCTTCGCTTTGGCCTCCTTGCGGGAGTCCCCGCGGTGGACGCGGAACATCTCGGCGAGCTGGTAGCCGACGCTCAGCACGGGGTTCAGCGAGGACAAAGCGTCCTGGAAGATCATCGCCATCCGGGCCCCGCGCACCTGGCGGCGGGCCTCGGCCGACAGCTTCAGCAGGTCCTGGCCCTGGAAGAGGATGCGGCCGCTCGGGATGCGGCCCGGGGGCGTGTCGAGGATGCCCATGATGGCCTGGGCGGTGACCGACTTGCCGGAGCCCGACTCGCCGAGCACCGCGAGCGTCTGCCCGGCGTCCACGGAGTAGTTGACGCCGTTGACGGCCTTGACCACGCCGTCGCGGGTCTTGAACTCCACATACAGGTCACGCACGTCCAACAGCGGTGGCACGCGGCGTCAACTCCTCAGCGCAGCTTGGGGTCCAGGGCGTCGCGCACCGCGTCGCCGAGCATGATGAAGGCCAGCACCGTCAGGCTCAGCGCGCCGGCCGGGTAGAGCAGGATGTGCGGCGCGTTGCGGAACTGCATGCCGTCGGAGGCATTGGAGATGTCCACGCCCCAGGAGACGGTGGGCGGGCGCAGGCCGACGCCGAGGAAGCTCAGCGTGGCCTCCAGCGCGATGAAGGTGCCCAGCGCGATCGTGGCGACGACGATGACCGGGGCGACGGCGTTCGGCGTGATGTGCCGCAGCAGGATGCGCAGGTGACCGGCGCCGAGGGCCTGGGCGGCGTGCACGTAGTCGTTCTGCTTGGCCGTGATGACGGCGCCGCGGGCGATACGGGCGATCTGCGGCCAGGCCAGGGCCGTGATGACGCCGACGACGGGCCAGATGCCGGTGACGGTGATCATGGCCAGGAACACCAGCGCGCCCAGGATGATGGGGATGCCGAAGAAGACGTCGGTGAGCCGGGAGAGCAGGGTGTCGGCGGCGCCGCCGAAGTACCCGGCGAGGCCGCCGAAGAGGGCGCCGAGGACGGCGACGCCGAGGGTGGCGAAGATGCCGACGGTGACCGAGGCGCGGGCCCCGTAGACGGTGCGGGTGTAGACGTCGCAGCCCTGGGTGTCGAAGCCGAACCAGTGCCCGGAGGTGGCACCGTCGAGCGAGCGGCTGATACGGCAGTCCAGGGGGTCGCCGGAGGCGATGAGCTGCGGCCAGACGGAGATCAGGACGAGGAAGACGATCACCAGGGCCGAGATGATGAAGACGGGTCGGCGCCGCAGGTCGTGCCAGGCGTCCGACCACAGGCTGCGGGCGGGCCCCTGCTCGGCGCCGCCGTCCCGGGGTCTGGTGCCGCGTCCGCTCTCCAGTGTCTCCCCCTCGGCGTAGGCCGTGTCGGCCGAGACTCCGGCGCCGCCGATCGCGTTGGCGGGTTCGGGGGCGCCGGGCGTCTCGTAGGTGTGCGGCTCCCGCTCAGGCATAGCGAATCCTCGGGTCGAGCACGGCGTACAGGATGTCCACGAGCAGGTTGGCCAGGAGGAAGATCAGCACCAGGATCGTCACGAAGCCGACGACCGTGGGCGAGTTCTGCCTCAGGACGCCCTGGTAGAGCTGGTAGCCGACGCCTTGGATGTTGAAGATCCGCTCGGTGACGAGGGCGCCCGCCATCAGGCTGCCGACGTCCGTGCCGAGGTAGGTCACCACGGGGATGAGGGAGTTGCGCAGGAGGTGCCGGGTGGTGATGCGGCGGCGGCGCAGCCCCTTGGCGACGGCGGTGCGGATGTAGTCGGCGCGGGCGTTCTCGGCCACCGAGGTGCGGGTGAGTCGCGTGACGTAGGCCAGGGAGACCAGGGCAAGGATCAGGCCGGGCAGCAGCAGCTCGTCGAGCGGGGCCTCGGGGCTGACGGCCGGGGAGGTCCAGCCGAGCCGCACGCCGAAGAGGAACTGGGCGAGGACGCCGGTGACGAAGGTGGGGATGGCGATGACGACGAGGGTGAGGACGAGGACCGAGGAGTCGACGCCGCCGCCCCGGCGCAGCCCCGAGATCACGCCGAGGACGATGCCGATGGTCAGCTCGAAGACGATGGCCACGACCATCAGGCGGAAGGAGATGGGGAACGCCGACGTCAGCAGGTCGACGACGGGGCGCCCGTTGAACGCCGTGCCGAAGTCCCCGGTGAAGATGTCGCGCATGTAGAACAGGTATTGCTGCCAGACGGGCTTGTCGAGGTTGAACTCGGCGCGCAGCCGGGCGGCGGTGGCGGGGTCGGGGGTGCGGTCGCCGAACAGCGCGGCCACCGGGTCGCCGAGGGCGTGCACCATGATGAAGATGAGGAGCGTCGTCCCGATGAACACCGGGATCATCTGGAGCAGGCGCCGGATGACGTAGTGCCCCACGGGCCAGCCTCCCTTCTCGGGGCCGGGGCCGGGGCCGGTCGCCGCTCACCGCGCGCGACCGGCCCCGGAGGCGGGCTCAGTTGACCGTGATCTCGGTGAAGACGGGGACGGAGAAGGGGTTGAGGCGGACGTTGTCCACCCGGTCCGAGTAGCCGGCGGTGCCGTTCTGGTACCACAGCGGGATGGCCGGGAGGTCCTCGGCGAGGAGCCGCTCGGCGTCCTGGAACAGGCCGACTGCCTCGCCCTGGTCGGCGGCGGCGTTGGCCTCGTCGACGAGCCGGTCGAACTCGGGGTTGCTGTAGCCGGCGTCGTTGGAGGAGGCGTCGGTGTAGTAGAGCGGCTGGAGGAAGTTCTGGATGAGCGGGTAGTCCATCTGCCAGCCGGCGCGGAACATGCCGGTCATCTCGTCGGCACTGATCCGCTCACGGAACTCGGCGAAGGTGGCCACCGGGTTGACGCGGCAGGCGCTGTTGTCGTCCATGACGTTGTTGATGCTGTTGCAGACGGCGTCCATCCACTGCCGGTGCGAGCCGGTGTCCACGTTCGAGGTGAGCGTGATGCCGCCGCCGGGGAGGCCGCCGCCCTCCTCGATCAGCTCCCTGGCCCGCTCGGGGTCGTAGGTGCAGGTGTCCCCGCACAGCCCCTCCTCGTAGCCGCCGTCCTCGCCGATCACCGGGGACGTCCAGTCGGTGGCCGGGGTGCGGGTGTCCGCGTAGATCTGGCTGGTGATCTCGTCGCGGTTGATCGCCATCGAGATCCCGCGCCGCACGGTGGCCGCGTCCTCGCCCTCCCACTCCTCCTGGTAGAGGGGGAAGGTGACGGTCTGGATGATGCCGGCGGGCTGGTTGATGTAGCGCCCGTCGAGGTCCTCCTCGGCGTTGCGCACCTGGGAGGCGGGAATGTCGTCGCTGATGTCCAGGTTGCCCGCCTGGAGGTCGGTGTAGGCGGTGTTGTTGGAGGTGTAGACGATCAGCTCGACGCCCTCGTTCTGGGCCTCGTCCTCACCGCTGTAGTCCTCGTACCTGGACAGCCGCATCGACTGGCCGCGGTTGTAGGACTCCACCTGGTAGGGGCCGTTGCCGACGGGCTTTTGGAGCCAGGCCTCGTGGTCGTCGAAGAAGGACTGCGGCAGCGGCGCGTAGGCCGTGTAGCCGAGCGTCTCGGGCCACAGGGAGAACTTCTGGCTGAGCCTGACGCGGAAGGTCTGCTCGTCGACGACCTCCAGGCCCGACATCTCCTCGGCGGTGGGCTGCGCGCCCTCCTCGGAGGGGTGGACGTCCTCGTAACCCTCGATGAACTGGAAGAAGTAGGAACCCACCTGGTTGTTCTCCAGGTTGGCGCCGTAGTTCCAGGCGTCGACGTAGGAGCTGGCGGTGACCTCGGTGCCGTCGGAGAACGTCCAGCCGTCCTTGATCTTCACCGTGAACGTCTGCTGGTCGTCGGTCTCGATGGACTCGGCCATGGCGTCCCGGGCCTCGCCCGTCTCCGGGTCGTACTCCTTGAGGCCGGTGAAGATCATGTCCAGGACCTTCCCGCCCTGCACCTCGTTCGTGTTGGCCGGTTCCAGCGGGTTCTGCGGATCGCCCCACGACGCGCGGACGACGCCCTCCCCGCCGCTGCCTCCTCCATCGCCGCCGCAGGCTCCGGCGGCCAGGGCGATCGCCGTCACGGTAGCGACGGCTGCGCCGACACGCCTGGCTCCGCGCATGGGTGCCTCCTCATCGAGTGCTCACTTTCCGCCCATACCATCTTCTTCCGGCATGAACCGCACGTGTGCCACTCGCGTGGACGGCAAAACCGAGGCCGAGAACCCCCCGTATGGGGGCGTTCTCGGCCTCGGTGTGGTGATGCCTTGGCGGGCTCCGGCCCGGACGGGTGTCAGCGCTTGGCGCGGGAGGCGGCGCGGGCGCGCTCGCGGGCGTCGAGGTTCACCTTGCGGATGCGCACGGTGTCGGGGGTCACCTCGATGCACTCGTCCTCGCGGCAGAACTCCAGCGACTGCTCCAGCGACAGCTTCCGCGGCGGCACCAGGTTCTCCGTGGTGTCGGCGGAGGCGGCGCGCATGTTGGTGAGCTTCTTCTCCTTGGTGATGTTGACGTCCATGTCGTCGGCCCGCGAGTTCTCACCGACGATCATGCCCTCGTACACCTCGGTGCCGGGCTCGACGAAGATCGTGCCGCGCTCCTGGAGGTTGAGCATGGCGTAGGCCGTCGCGGCACCCGCGCGGTCGGCGACGAGCGAGCCGCTGTTGCGGGTGCGCAGCTCGCCGAACCACGGCTCGTGGCCCTCGGAGATGGAGTGGGCGATGCCGGTGCCGCGGGTCTCGGTCAGGAACTCGGTGCGGAAGCCGATGAGGCCGCGCGAGGGGACGACGAACTCCATGCGCACCCAGCCGGAGCCGTGGTTGGTCATGGTCTCCATGCGGCCCTTGCGGCTGGCCATGAGCTGGGTGATGCCGCCGAGGTGCTCCTCGGGGGCGTCGATCGTCATGCGCTCGACGGGCTCGTGGACCTTGCCGTCGACCTCCTTGGTGACCACCTGCGGCTTGCCGACGGTCAGCTCGAAGCCCTCCCGGCGCATCGTCTCGACCAGGATGGCCAGGGCCAGCTCACCGCGGCCCTGCACCTCCCAGGCGTCGGGGCGGTCCGTGGGCAGGACGCGCAGCGAGACGTTGCCGATGAGCTCCTTGTCGAGGCGGTCCTTCACCAGCCGGGCGGTGACCTTGTGCCCCTTGCCGCCCTTGCCGACGAGCGGGGAGTTGTTGGTGCCGATGGTCATGGAGATCGCCGGCTCGTCGACCTGGATGAGCGGCAGCGCGACCGGGTTCTCGGCGTCGGCGAGGGTCTCGCCGATCATGATGTCCGCGATGCCCGCGACGGCGCAGATGTCGCCGGGGCCCGCCTGCTCGGCCGGCTTGCGGGTGAGCGCGTCCGTCATGAGCAGCTCGGTGACGCGGACGTTCTGCACGGAGCCGTCGCGCTTCATCCAGGCGACGGTCTGGCCCTTCTTCAGGGTGCCCTGCTGCACGCGGCACAGCGCGATGCGGCCGAGGAAGTTGTCGGCGTCGAGGTTGGTGACGTGGGCCTGGAGGGGCGCGTCCTCCTCGTACGTGGGCGCCGGGACCGTCTCCAGCAGGGTGGTGAAGAACGGCTCCAGGCTCTCGCTGTCGGAGGGCACGGTGCCGTCGTCGGGCTGCGTGAGGGAGGCGATGCCGTCGCGGGCGCAGGCGTAGACGATGGGGAACTCGATCTGGTCCTCGGTGGCGTCCAGGTCGAGGAAGAGGTCGTAGGCCTCGTCGACGACGGCGGCGATCCGGGCGTCGGAGCGGTCGGTCTTGTTGATGCACAGGATGACCGGCAGCTTGGCCTGGAGCGCCTTGCGCAGCACGAAGCGGGTCTGCGGAAGCGGGCCCTCGGAGGCGTCGACGAGGAGCACGACGGCGTCGACCATGGACAGACCCCGCTCCACCTCGCCGCCGAAGTCGGCGTGGCCCGGGGTGTCGATGATGTTGATCGTGACCGGCTCGCCGCCGTCCTTGGGGTGGTACCGGACAGCGGTGTTCTTGGCGAGAATGGTGATGCCCTTCTCGCGCTCCAGGTCGCCGGAGTCCATGACCCGCTCGTCGACCTGCTGGTGGGCGGCGAAGGCGCCGGCCTGCTTGAGCATGGCGTCGACGAGGGTGGTCTTGCCATGGTCGACGTGGGCGACGATGGCGACGTTGCGGATGTCGTTGCGCGTGGGCATGCTGGCGGCGCTTCTCCCGGAGTCGTGGATGGCAGCGCGGGCGCTGTCGCCCGACTGCCCGCCGGGCTCGTTCTCCTCGACGCCGCGGCCTGGTCCTTCCATGGTACGGGTCCCGGCCCGGCCACTCCGCGCCCGTCCAGGGGTCGGGCCGCGGAGGGAGGGCCCGGGGCCCGGCGCGGCATAGGCTGCGGGCGGGCGTTCGAGCCGGAGAACGCCCAGGTCGGGGCGGACAGCGAGGAGGCGGCATGGCGCGGGTGTCGGCGGACGTACGACGCGAGCTGTTGGTGGAGGCGGCGATCCGGGTGATGATCCGGGACGGCGTCGGCGGGGCGACGACGCGGGCCGTGGTGGCCGAGGCGGGCATGCCGCTGGGCGCGTTCCATTACTGCTTCCGCTCCAAGGAGGAGCTGCTGGAGAACGTCATCGCCGCGATCACCGGGCACACCCTGGACCGGATGCTGGAGAAGCTGAAGGGGCCGGGCGGCCTGGGGGACAAGCTGCGGGCGGGACTGGGGGCCTACTGGCAGCACGTCCTCGACCACCCCGACGAGCACCGGGTGACGTACGAGCTGACCCAGTACGCGGTGCGGCGCCCCGGCCTCGCGGAGCTGGCGAAGCGGCAGTACGAGAGCTACCTGGAGGCCAGCACCCGGGTGCTGGAGGCGCTCGCGGAGAGCTGCGACGTGACGTGGACGCCACCGCTGCCGGTGCTGGCCCGGTACACGGCGTCGCTGATCGACGGGCTGACGCTCCTCTACCTCACCGAGGGCGACGCCGAGGCGGCCGGGGCGGCGCTGGACCTGGCGGCCACGCAGGTGCTCGGGCTGACCCGCCCGGCCGACTGACCCCGGCCGGCCCGGCGAAGGGAACAGACCGCGCGCCCGGTGAACGTGGAAGCCCGCGATGGCGTGCGTCCCGGACTATTGACCTGGTCACGTGACCAAATTATGGTGCGACCCACGTCACACGACCCCGGGAGCGGATGTGGGACTTCCCCGTCGCATGACCCTGACCGCCACCGTCCTGTCGGCCCTCCTCCTCGCCCTCGTCGCGGGCTTCGCCGCCCCGCCGGGCGCAGCCGCCCCACCCCGTGCCGCCGGCCCCTCGGGCGCGGCGGCCGAGGACACCCCCTGGTGGGAGCCCGTCGCCCGGCCGTCCCCCGACTCCGGGATCAACGTCACCGGTGAGCCCTTCACGGGCACCGACGAGAACGGCGACGTGCGGGGCTTCGTCGACGCGCACAACCACCTGATGTCGAACGAGGGCTTCGGCGGACGGCTCATCTGCGGCAAGCCGTTCTCCGAAGACGGCATCGCCGACGCGCTCAAGGACTGCCCGGAGCACTACCCGGACGGCAAGGGCGCGATCTTCGAGAACCTCACCGCCGACCCCGACTGGCACCACGACCCCGACGGCTGGCCGACGTTCGCCGACTGGCCGACCCACGAGTCGCTCACCCACCAGCAGAACTACTACGCGTGGGTCGAGCGCTCCTGGCGCGCTGGGCAGCGGGTGATGGTGACCGACATGGTCTCCAACGGGGTCCTGTGCTCGATCTACTTCTTCAAGGACCGCGGCTGCGACGAGATGGAGTCCATCCGGCTCCAGATCCGGCGGACGTACGCGATGCAGGACTACGTCGACGCCATGTACGGCGGCCCCGGCAAGGGGTGGTTCCGCATCGTCACCGACGCCGGGCAGGCGCGGCGGGTGATCGAGGACGGCAAGCTCGCCGTCGTCCTCGGCGTCGAGACGTCCGAGCCGTTCGGCTGCAAGCAGATCCTCGACATCGCCCAGTGCTCCCGTGAGGACATCGACCGCGGCCTGGACGAGCTGTACGACCTGGGCGTGCGCAGCATGTTCCTGTGCCACAAGTTCGACAACGCCCTGTGCGGCGTCCGGTTCGACTCGGGCACCCAGGGCACGATCATCAACGTCGGCCAGTTCCTGTCCACCGGCACCTGGTGGACGAGGGAGGAGTGCCGCGGCCCGCAGCAGGACAACCCGATCGGCGCGGCCGAGGTGCCGGAGTTCGAGGACATGCTGCCGCCGGGGGTGAGTGTGCCGACGTACGCGGAGGACGGCGCCCGGTGCAACACGCGCGGGCTGACGCGGCTCGGCGAGCACGCGCTGCGCGGGCTGATGGAGCGCGGCATGATGGCCGAGATCGACCACATGAGCGTCAAGGCGGCCGGCCGGGCGCTGGACATCCTGGAGTCCGCCGACTATCCGGGCGTGCTGTCCACACACAGCTGGATGGACCGCGGCTGGTCGGAGCGCGTCTACCGGCTCGGGGGCTTCATCGCCCAGTACCCGCACGGCAGCGAGTCCTTCGTCGAGGCCGCCCGGGCCGGGGCCGACCTGCGCGACGCCTACGGCAAGGGGCTGGGCGTCGGGGCCGACATGAACGGCGTCGGGGGCTGGCCGGCCCCGCGCGGAGGCGACGCTCCCGACAAGGTGACCTACCCCTACCGCAGCGTCGACGGCGGCTCGCTGATCGACCGCCAGGTCACCGGCGAGCGCACCTGGGACGTCAACCTCGACGGCGCGGCCCACTACGGACTGCTGCCGGACTGGATCGAGGACATGCGCAGGATCGGCGGTTCCGACGTCGTCGACGATCTCTTCGACGGCGCGCAGTCCTACCTCGACACGTGGGCCGCCACGCAGGGCCACACGCTGCCCGCGAACCTCGCCGAGGACGCCGCCGCGAGCGCGAGCTCGACGCAGTGGAGCCTCTTCGGGCGCTACGCCCCCGGGCGCGCGGTGGACGGCGACACGGGTACCCGCTGGGCGAGCCGGTGGAGCGACGGGCAGTGGCTCACCGTCGACCTCGGCGCGCCCCGCACGGTGGCCCGGGTGGTCCTGGACTGGGAGGCGGCGTACGCGCGCGGCTACCGGGTCGAGGTGTCGTCGGACGGGAGCGAGTGGCGTCGGGTGTGGTCCACCGACGCCGGGACGGGCGGTATCGAGACCGCCCGCTTCGAGCCGGTCGAGGCCCGGTATGTCCGCGTACACGGAACCGACCGCGCGACGCGGTACGGGTACTCGCTGTACGAGGTCGGGGTCTACGACCGCTGAACGCCCGTGGGGTGCCGGGCGGTGGGGGCGGCCGGGTGACCGGCCGCCCTTCGCCGCTCCGGACGCGGGCCTGCCGTCAACGCCCCGTAGACCCGCCCGCCCGGTCGGCGAGGAGCCGCCGGAACCAGGCGTAGGAGTCCTTCGGGGTGCGGCGCTGCGTCGCGTAGTCGACGTGCACGAGCCCGAAGCGTTCGGTGTAGCCCTCGGCCCACTCGAAGTTGTCCAGCAGCGACCAGGCGAAGTAGCCGCGCACGTCCACGCCCCGGGCCACGGCCTCGGCCACGGCCCGCAGGTGGGCGTCGTGGTACTCGATCCGCCGGGCGTCGCGCACCCGTCCGTCGGCGTCGACCGTGTCGTGGTACGAGCAGCCGCTCTCGGTGACGTGGAGGGGCGGCAGCGCCGGGCCGTAGCGGTCGCGGAAGGCGGTGAGGACGTCCCGCAGCCCCTCGGGGACGACGGCCCAGCCGAAGTCCGTCGTGGGCACGCCGGTGATGCGCAGCACCTCGAAGGGCAGCCCCTCGGGGACGGGCGCGCCCTCCAGCAGCGGCGAGGCCGCGCTCGCCGTGCCGGGGGCGCCGACGAGTGCGGGCTGGTAGTAGTTGACGCCGTACCAGTCCAGCGGGGTGGAGATGACGGCGAGGTCCTCGGCGACCGGCCCGGGCATGAGGGAGGCGACGAACGCGTCGGGGTAGCTTCCGCGCAGGACGGGGTCGGCGAACGTCCAGTTCATCAGCGTGTCGAAGAGGCGTGCCGCCTCCTCGTCGCCCGGCGCGTCGCTCGCGGCCCGGACGGGCATGTGGTGCGAGGCGATGCCGATGTCCGAGGCGCCGGCGGCCCGCAGGGCCTGCACGGCGAGCCCGTGGCCGAGGAGCTGGTGGTGGGCGACGGGCAGCGCGTCGAGGCCGAGCCGGCGCCCGGGCGCGTGGGTGCCGACGGCGTGTCCGAACAGGGTGACGACGGCGGGCTCGTTGAGCGGCATCCACATCGCGACGCGGTCGCCGAGCCGTTCCCCGAGGAGCGCGGCGTACTCGGCCAGCCGGTGGGCCGTCTCGCGGTTCTCCCAGCCGCCCCTGTCCTGGAGGGCCTGCGGGAGGTCCCAGTGGTAGAGCGTCGCCGCGGGCCGGATGCCGTGGTCGAGCAGCTCGTCGACGAGCCGGTCGTAGAAGTCGAGGCCCGCCGGGTTCGCGGGGCCCTCCCCGGCGGGCTGGACGCGCGGCCAGGCGATCGAGAACCGGTAGGCGTCGACGCCGAGGTCCCGCATGAGCGCCACGTCCTCGCGGTACCGGTGGTAGTGGTCGCAGGCGACGGCGCCGCTCTCCCCGTTGCGGATGGCCCCGGGCACGGCACAGAAGGTGTCCCAGACCGACGGGCCGCGCCCGTCGGCGTCGACGGCGCCCTCGATCTGGTAGGCGGCGGTGGACACGCCGTAGAGGAATCCGTCGGGGAGGCGCGGGAGGTCGGTCACGGCGAGACCTTTCGATGAGGACGGACAGGGGCCTTCCCGGGACGGCCGGTCACGGGACGGCGACGATGCGGCGGACGAGGAGGGCGCCGAGCAGCCCGAGGGCTCCGGCGACGGCGAACAGCACCGGGTAGCCGCCGACCCGGGTCACGACCGGTGCGGCGATGGCGGGAGCGAGGACCTGCGGCAGGGCGCTGGCGATGTTGAGGACGCCCAGGTCCTTGCCCCGGGCGGCGGAGGCCGGGAGCACCTCGGTGATCAGGGCGAAGTCGACGGACGTGTAGACGCCGAAGCCGAGCCCGAGGACGAGGGCGGCGAGGTAGAGCACCGGCAGCGTGGGCGTCGTGGCGATGAGGAGGGCGGCCAGGCCCATGACGACCCCCGAGGCGGTCACGAACGCCTTGCGGCGGCCGACCCGGTCCGACCACACGCCCGCCCACACCACCGCGGCCACCGTGCCGCAGGCGTTGGCCAGGCCGAGCAGCAGCAGGTCGAACTCGGCGTTTCCCCGGCCGAGTTGGTCACGCAGAAAGTAGAGGAGGTAGACGAGGACGAGGGCGTTGGAGAGGTTGAGCAGGAACCGGGTGAGCCAGGCCCAGCCGAAGTCGGGGTAGCGGCGCGGGTCGATCCAGAAGGAGTGGAGGAACGTCCGCCAGCGCCACGGCCCGAGACCGTGCCCGGGCACGGCGCGGTCCCGGCGGAGCAGGACGAACGGCGCGACCACCGCCGTCATGGCGAGCGCGCAGGCGAGGTATCCGGCGGGCCCGGGGAAGAGGGTCGCGAGCCCGATCGCGAGGAAGACTCCGGCCATCTGGGCGAAACCCAGGTACCCGGCGACGGTGCCGCGCTGCGCCGTGGGCACCTGGTCCGGCACGGCGGCGGTGAGCGCGGCCCACGGCGCGCCGAGCGCCGTCTGGACGAGGCACCAGCCGAGCACCATGACCGGCACGGACGGGGCGACGGCCAGGACGCCGAGCCCGAGCGCCCCCACCGGGACTCCCAGAACGATCCACGGCAGCCGTCGGCCGTGCCGGGACGTGGTGCGGTCCGACAGCGCGCCCCAGAGCGGGTTGGCGACCAGGGCGCAGGCCGCGCCGAGGGCGGTGACCAGCCCGAGCACGTACTCCTTCGCCTCGGGCGCCAGAGCCTCGGCCTGGTTGGGCAGCAGCACCTGGATGGGACCGAAGAGGCCGACCATGACGCCGACCCAGGCGAGGTTGAAGCGCCAGGCCCAGGCGCGGTCGACCCGGTCGACCGGTTCCCCCGTGCCGGGCGCCGTGGCCGTCACAGGAAGGCGTGGCCTTCGCCCCGGTAGGTCGGGACGGCACGGACGGTGCCGTCCTCCTCGACGAGGTGCAGCGCGTCCACGTGCTCGCACAGTTCCCCGGCCTTGGGGTGCCGGAACCAGACCCGGTCGCCGATGCTCATCCCGGCCGCGGCGGCCCCCGTCAGCGGTGTCTGCACCTCCCCCGCGCCCTCGGTGGGCAGCAGGGACAGCCCCCGGGGCCAGACGGGCACGGGGAGCCGGTCGGCGCCGGGCGGGCCGGACGCCGTCCAGCCGCCGCCGAGGACCGTGACGTGCCGCGGCGAGGGGCGGCGGACCACGGACAGCGCGAAGTAGGCGGCCGGGCGGGGGGTGAAGCGGGTGTAGTGGTCGAAGAGCGCGGGAGCGAACAGCCCGGACCCGGCGGCCAGCTCCGTCACGGCGGGTTCGGCGGCCGTCAGTTCGAGGCTGCCGGTGCCGCCGCCGTTGACGAACTCCAGGGGGGCGACGGCGCGGACGGCGGCCACGGCCGCGGCCCGGCGCACCGCCAGCTCCCGGGCGGAGGCGTGCTGCGCGGCCCGTACGGCGTACCGGGCCACGCCCGGCCGGTTGTCGCCGACCCCGGCGATCTGGCCCTCGTAGGCCATCACGCCCGCCAGCGTGAAGCGCGGCCGCGCGACCACCGCCCGGGCGAGCCGGGCCGCGGCCTTGGGGGTGTGGACCGGCGAGCGGCGGGCGCCGAAGTGGATCCGGCCGCCGGCCAGCCTCAGCGAGGCGTCGAGTTCGAGGCACACGCGCAGCGGCGGCCCGTCGGGGCCGACCGCGGCGGCGGTGAACTCCAGGTGCTCCACGCTGTCGACCATGAGGGTGACGCGGGAGGCGAGCCGCTCGTCGGCGGCCAGCCGGCGCAGCGCGGAGCGGTCGACCGTCGGATAGCCCAGGAGCACGTCCTCGACCTCCTCGGCCAGCCACAGCGCCTCGGGGAGCGTGTAGGCGAGGACGCCGTGCACGCCGGGCAGGTCCAGCGCCGTCCGCAGCACCTCGCGGCACCGTATGGACTTGCTGGCCAGCCGGATCGGCGTGCCGCCGGAGCGCCGCAGCAGATCCTCGGCGTTGAGGCGGAGGGCGGCGGCGTCGACCACCGCGTACGGGGTCTCCAGGCCCTCCGTGGCCGCGCGCAGGCGCTCGAGCCCGCCGGGGGCGGTCCGAGCGGGCGGCGCGGTGCGGGCCCGGGAGCGGAGGGTGCGCGTCAGGTCGGCCACACGCCGAGCATGTCCCAGAGCCCGCAATGGGTCAAGTGTCCAAGACTGTCGTCCGGCCTACGCGCCGCCGCTCTCCCGGTCCGCGCGCAGATAGCCGATGTCCTGGTAGCGCGGGCTCCGCAGGCCGAACGCCCCGACGTTGGCCAGCGTGCGCCGCACGGCCACGAACTGCGGCGGCTGGTACAGCGGGATCGAGCCCGCCGCCGCCCAGATGCGGGTGTCGATCTTCCGCAGCAGCTCGCCCCGCGCCTCGCCGTCCAGCTCCGCCGCCGCCTGCTCGAAGAGCCGGTCGATCTGGTCGGTGCCCACCCGGGTGTAGTTCTGCTCGATGAGCAGCGAGCCGTCCGGCGCGGGAACCGGCTTGGCGTAGATCGACCGGGCGTCCGTGGCCGGGTACGCCGTCGCGGGCCACGAGTACAGCGCGAGATCGAAGTCGCCCGAGGCGATGTGGTCCAGGAAGAAGTCGTCCCCCGGGACCCGCGTGAGCTCCACCCCGATGCCGACCCGTGCCAGCATGCGGGCGATCCGCTGGCCCGTCGCGCGCACGCCCTCCGTCCCCTCCCCCGTGGGCAACACCATGCGCAGCTGGAGCTTCTCGCCCTCCTTCACCCGCAGCCGGCTCGTCTCGGCCCGCAGCAGCGTGTCGAGCAGCTCGGTGGCCTGCTTCGCCTTCGCCATCGACGCCTTGGCCGCCTTCGCGAGCCGCTCGGCCTCCTCCTCGTCCCTCTTCTTCGCGCCCTTGGCCGCCTTCGCGGCCCGGGCGTCCGCACGGGCCGCCTGCATCAGCACGGCGGCGTGTCCGCGGACGGAACTGCTCGACACACCGGTGAACGCCGACAACGCGCCACCGGCCGCCGCCGGCCGGGCGTCGTCCCCGGTCCCGGAGCCCGCCGCGACGGGGCCGCCCCGCCATCCCGCCGCAGCCAGCAGGGCCGAGGCCGACTCACCGGTGGCCTCGCCGAGCGCCGAGCTGTTGTCCCGGTATCCCTCCTGGCCGTACATGCGCAGGTGGCTGCCCAGAGCCCGCGCGGGCAGGCCCGCCTCGCCGTGCACCTCCTCCGCCAGCGCGGCACGGTCCAGGGCCCGCCCGACCGCCCGGCGCACCCGCTCGTCCCGCAGCGGCCCCGACGTCCCGTTCAGCGCCAGCTGCGTGTACGAGGGCGCGTAGGCCCGGCGCACGGTGTACTCGCGGAGGTTGGACCGCTTCCCGGCCGCCTCCTCGGCGGCCTTCCGCCGCTTCTCCGCCGCCCTCGCCTTCTCCTCGGCTGCCTTCTCGGCTTCCTTCGCGCTCTCCTCGGTGTCCTCGGTCTCCTCGGCCTCCTTGTCGGCCTTCTCCTCCTTGTCGGCCTTCTCCTCCTTCTGCTTCTCCTTCTCGTCCTCCTCCCGCTTCTCCTCCTCGTCCTCGTTCTTGCCGTCAGCCTTGCCCGGGTCCGGGCTCGTGGCGACGTCGGCCGTCGCGTCACCGGTGGACTTCACCGGACGGGCGGCTTCCGCGATGTGCTGGACGACGGGGGCCCGGACCTCCGCGAGGTCGAGCGCTCCGTCCGCGAGGGCGGCGTCACGCCGGCCGAACGGGACCTCGGTGAGCACGATGCTGTCGAGCTTCGCCCGGTCGCCCCACCAGCGCGGGTTGCGCTCCAGGGTGAGGGTGTCGGCCTTGGGGTCGAGGGCGCCGTCCGCGAGCTTGAAGGGTCCGGCGGACAGGGCCAGTTTCCGCCGCGACGTGGTGTTGAAGTCCTTCGCCTCGGCCGTGACTGCCCGGGGATAGAGGGGCGTGAAGAGGGCACGCCAGTCGGCGTAGGGACGCGCGAAGACGACCTTGACCTGGTGTGGCCCGGGGCCCGGCGTCACCTTGTGGATCTGCTCGTAACCGGCGTGGTGGGCGGTCCAGTAGGCGCCGTCGGAACCGCTCAGCGCGTTCCACTGGGCCGTGAAGTCGGCGGCGGAGATCCGGGTGCCGTCGCTCCAGCGGGCCTTGGGCCGCAAGGTGTACACGACGACCTGCTGCGGCTCTTCGTCGACGACCTCGGCGGAGGCCAGGTAGTCCTCGTTGAGCTGTGGCCTTCCCTGGGCGTCCACGGTGAACAACGCGGGGAGGGTGGCTGCGGCGACGCGGTCGGTGGCGGCGTCGGCCTCCGCGTGGAAGGTGTTGAGGGTGCTGGGCAGGGCCTCGACGGCCCAGCGCAGCGTGCCACCGGTGCGGATCTGCGCCCGTTCGACCGCGGAGACGTCCAGGGTGGAGCCGCTCTTGCCCTCGTTGACGTCATCTCCCCCGGCGCAGCCGGCGGCCAGGGGTACCAGCAGCAGGGCCGCGGAGAGGGCCGCGGCCCTGCGCCGGGGAGCGGACTCGGGGCGTTGCACGGATGGCATGGCGAACTGACCTCCGGGTACTGAGCCCGACACCCCAGCAGAGGGATGAACGGTTCATCACATCTTCACCACCCATCGAAGGGCGCACCGACGCGCGGGCCGTGCAGACACGGCGTCACCTCACGCCAAGCTCACCCGGTTAGGGGGCCGCGTGCCCGCGCGCGGTCGCTCGGCTCCCGCACCCGGCCGCTCGGCTCACAGGGCGGGGAAGGCGTCCAGCCAGGTGTCGAGGGGGTCCGGCGGCTTCGGTCCGCCGTCGTTGGGCAGCGGCAGCTCGAACCAGACGGCCTTGCCGCCGGGGGTGCGGCGGCTGCCCCACCCCGCGGAGAGCAGCTCGACGAGCTGGAGGCCGCGGCCGCCCTCGTCCGTGTCCCGGGCCCGGCGGCGGCGCGGCTGCACGGGGCTGGTGTCCCACACCTCACAGACCAGCGTGCGCTCGTGCAGCAGCCGCAGCCGGATCTCCCCGGCCCCGTGGCGTAGCGCGTTGGTGACGAGTTCGCTGACGAGCAGTTCGGCGGTGTCGGTGAGCCCGTCGAGGTGCCACTCGGCGAGCTGGGCGCAGGCCAGGTCGCGGGCGCGGGCGACGGAGCGGGCGTCGGACAGCAGCCGCCAGTCCCCGACGGCGGAGGACGGCAGACCCTGGACCCGGGCCAGGAGCAGGGCCACGTCGTCGTCGCCGTGCTGGTCCTCGATGCCGGCCAGCACCCGGTCGCAGATGTCCTCCAGCGGGCGGTCGGCGTCGGTGAGGGTGCGCCGCAGCCGCAGCAGGCCGACGTCCAGCGAGTGGTCCCGGGACTCCACGAGCCCGTCCGTGTAGAGGGCGAGCAGCGCGCCGTCGGGCAGTTCGACGTCGGTCTGCTCGAACGGCTCGCCGCCCACGCCGAGCGGCAGCCCCCCGGGGACCTCCAGAAGGAGCGGCGGCTGGCCCCGGCTCCCCCGGCCCTCCGGCGGCTCGACCAGGACGGGCGGCACATGGCCCGCGTTGGCGAAGGTGCAGCGGCGCGAGACGGGGTCGTAGACGGCGTAGACGCACGTGGCGAGGTAGACCTCGGCCATGTGGTCCAGGCTGTCGGAGCCCTCGCCGCCGCGCCGCCGGTAGGACGCGCCGCCCAGGCCGCGGGCGATCTCGTCCAGCCGTTCCAGGACCTCGGCGGGCTCGAGGTCGAGCAGGGCGAGGGTGCGGACGGCGGTGCGCAGCTCGCCCATCGTGACGGCGGCCCGGAGCCCGCGGCCCATGACGTCACCGACGACGAGTGCCGTGCGGTGCCCGGGCAGCTCGATGACGTCGAACCAGTCGCCGCCGACCTCGGTGGCGGCGGTGCCCGGCCGGTAGCGGCAGGCGATGTCGAGCCCGGCGGCCTCCGGGTCGCCCGGGGGGAGCAGGCTGCGTTGCAGTATCAGCGCGCGCTCGTGCTCGCGCCGGTACAGGCGCGCGTTGTCGATGCAGACCGCCGCCCGTGCGGCGAGTTCGGCGGCCAGGGCGGCGTCCCGCTCGCCGAAGGGCTCGCTGCCCTTGGCCCGGGCGAACTGGACCACGCCCAGCACCCGGTCGCGAGCGACCATGGGGACGGCCAGCGTGGAGTGCACGGCCAGGCCGAACGGGCCGGGAACGGGAGAGTGTTCGCCCGCTCCGGCGCCGTGCTCCCGAGGCGCCACCGGGCGCACCCGGGCCGTGCGCAGCGCCATGGCGCAGGGCGACTCGAAGGCGAACCGGTGGGTCCCTCCGAGGGGGATGCCGTCGAGGTGCGGCCCTCCGCCGACCGTGCCGACGGCGCTGGCGAGGGCGACGCGGCGCAGCGGCGCGCTGCCCTCCCCACCGCTGCCGGGCCGCTCCTCCTCACCGGCCAGCACCGCCTCGTACAGGTCGACGGCGGCGAGGTCGCAGAACTGCGGCACGGCGACGTCGAGGAGTTCGCGCGCCGTGCGTTCCAGGTCCAGCGAGTTGCCGATGCGCGCTCCGGCGGCGTTGAGGAGGGCCAGGGCACGGCGTACGTCGTCAGGCTTCCCCGTCTCGACCGGCATCTCGCTCAACGCCGCCCCTTCCGTTGTTCTCGTGCGGGGCGTCGCACCGCCCCGCAGTCGTGCTGTTCGGCCGCAGGCGCGCGGCACCGACAGAAGTGTGGCATTCCGTCAGCCACCGGGGGAGCTGGTTGGCCCAGGTCACCGGGGTAGGTGACCTGGGCCGGGCTCCCGGCGCCGTCGCCTGCTGCATGTCTCCTAACCAGGCAAGGGCAGCTCGAACCACACCGTCTTGCCGATCGGACCGTGCCGGGTGCCCCAGCGACGGGCCGACTGGGCGACGAGTTGCACGCCGCGGCCGCCCTCGTCGTCGTCCGCGGGGGTGCGGATCTCGGGCGGGTCGGGCAGCGGGTCGGAGACCTCCACGAGCAGCGACCCGCCGCGCACCATCCGTACCCCGATGGGTCCGTGGGCGTAGCGCAGCGAGTTGGTGACGAGTTCGCTGACGAGGAGCACGGCCTCGTCGGTGAGTGCTTCCAGGCCCCACTCGTGCAACGTGGTGCGTACGACGCCCCGGGCCCGCCGGACGGCCGTGCGCTCGGCCGGGAACGTCCAGCTCGCCGCGCTGTCCCCGGGCATCCCGCTGAGTTGGGCGACGAGCAGGGCCACGTCGTCGGGGCCGCCGGGGCCGCCGTGGGTGCCGTGCCCGCCGCCAGGCGCGCCGTGCGGCAGCAGCGCGATGACGTCGTCGCACAGGGACTCGATGTCCAACTCGCCCTCGCCCTCGGTGAGTCGCTCGCGCAGCCGCCCCAGGCCCTCGGAGATGTCCTCGTGTCGGGACTCGATCAGCCCGTCGGTGTAGAGCACGAGCGCGGCGCCCTCCTCGACGGCGAACTCGACGGCCTCGAAGGCCACGTCGCCGACCCCGAGCGGCGCACCCGAGGGCAGCTCCACGGCCTCGGTGCGCCGCCGGCCCGTGGCGGCGTCCACGGTGAGCAGCAGCGGCGGGACGTGCCCGGCCTTGGCGAGGGTGCAGCACCGCGTCGAGGGGTCGTAGACGGCGTAGACGCAGGTGGCCATGAGGGGTTCCTCGGGGTCCGGCGCGAGATCGTCGGCGAGCTCGTTGACGCGGCGCAGCAGGGCGTCCGGGCTCAGGTCGGAGGCGGCGAGGGTGCGCACGGCCGTGCGCAGCCGTCCCATCGTGGCGGCGGCACGCAGGCCGTGCCCCATCACGTCGCCGACGACGAGCGCGACGCGCCCGCCGGCCAGCGGGATGACGTCGAACCAGTCGCCGCCCACCTCGGCCGCGCTGCTGCCGGGCACGTACCGGTAGCCGATGTGCAGGCCGGGCGGCGAGGGCACCCGCTGGGGCAGCAGGCTGCGCTGGAGCATCAGCGCGCCCTCCCGTTCCCGGGCGTAGAGGCGGGCGTTGTCCAGGGACACCCCGGCCCGCCGGGCCAGCTCCATGGCGAGGGCCACGTCGTCCTCGTCGAACGCCTCCCGCTCGTCGGCCCGGCTGATGACCAGCAGGCCCAGCACGATGCCCCGGGCGCTCAGCGGAACGGCCATGAGCGAGTGGATGCCGAGGTCCATCGCCGCCTGCACCTTGGGGTCGCCGGGGTAGGTGGTGGCGAGCAGGTCCTCCTGGGAGCGGGCCAGGTGGGGGCGGCCGGTCGCCAGGGTGGCGGCGAAGAAGGAGCGGGGAGCGAAGGCGATGTCCTGCCCGACGCGCAGCATGCGGTCCACCTCGGGCCCGCTGCGCTTGCCCGCTGCGCCGAGCTGGAGGAGCGGCACGCCGACGATGGGCAGCCGCGCGGGGAGTTCGTCACCGGTGGCGATGGCGCCGTGCAGCATCACCCCGGCGTAGTCGCAGAAGCGGGGGACGATGGCCTCGGCGAGCGCGCCGGAGATCTTGCGGACGTCCAGCAGGTCGCCGAGGGCAAGCCCGACGTCGTCGAGCAGGGCCAGCCGCTGCCGCGCCCGCTCCACGTTCTCCAGCGCCTCCCGGCGCTCGGTGATGTCCATGACGGTGCAGCTCGTGCCGAGCACCTGCCCGGAGCGGTCGGTGAGGCGCGAGTACGACATCGAGCGGTGGCCGTGCCCGCTCGGCGCGCGGATGACCCGGTCCACGAGGGTCCGTCCGGTGGACAGCACCGTGGACTGCGCCTCCGCGATCTCCCGCGCGGTCGCGGCCGGCAGGACCTCGGCGACGGTCCGGCCGACCATCCGCTCCAGCGGTGTGTCGTAGAGCTCCTCCATCGCCCGGTTGGCCCGGACGAACCGCTGCTGCTCGTCGAAGAGCGCGAGACCGAGCGGCGACGAGTCGAACAGGGCGTCCAGCGCGGCCAGGTCGTGCTCGATGGCCCGCAGCCTGCTGATCTCGATGACATTGGCCAGAATGAACGGCTCCCCGTCCGCGTCCTCCAGCAGCGAGGCGTAGCCCTCGACCTCGACGACGTGGCCGGCCTGGTGGCGGGCGCGCAGCACGCCGCGCCACAGCCGCCCGCGGCGCAGCTCGGCGTAGACGCGCGGCGAGGGCTCCCGGAGGAGTTCGTCCTCGGCGAGGAACTCGGCGAACGGACGACCCGTCGCCTCCTCGCCCCGCCAGCCCAGCAGCTCCTCGGTGGTGGGGCTCCACAGCAGGACGCGGCCCCTGGCGTCGAGGATCACGACCCCCAGTCGGAGGGTGTCGAGCAGCGAGTCCACCGGGGCGGCCCTCCGCGAGCCGGACGCGGGCGGGGGCGTCCCGGAAGCGGACGCGCCCGGCGGAAGGGGGCCGGACGCCGCTGCGCCGGATGCGGCTGCGTCGGGTGCCTCGCTCACTCCGCCCACGTCCCCGCTCGGCTGGCCTCAACCGGGCAGCAGGGTCTCCGCGCCGGCGAGGGCGGACCCGATGCCCGCTCCCACGATTGTGCCCGCGGTCAGGCCTGGCCACCGCTCGGCTGCTCCAAACGCTCGACCAGATACCGCGTCGGCGGCCCGGGGCGCGCGCCGGAGCGCGTCGCGTCCAGCCGGTCGGCGAGGCGCTCCGCCTCGACGCGTGTCGCGCACCGGCCCACGCGGTACCGACCCCCGTCCTCGTCCTGGCGTATCACCAGCCAGGGCAACGTGGCCGCCTCGCTCATCGCCCCTCCCCACCCGTACGCACGACTGCAATCCGCATATGCCGGAGCGTACGCCTGACCTTAACGGAGCGCATTCACCCTGCCACACCGAGACATGATTCCGGCCACCGGGAGACCCGGCGCCGACGGGCGCGCGACGGCGGAGCGCGCCGACGGAGCGCGCCGGGGCGTGACGGCCGGGCGTCAGCGAACGGGCAGGTGGTACACCGCGCGGAAGCGGTCCGCGGGGATGACCACGTCCGCCGTCTCCACAGCCAGGCCGCCCGCGCAGAACGTCCGGGCGATCACCAGCACGCAGTGCCCGGCGACCCCGCCCAGCACCGCCATCTCGTCCGCCCGGCCCGGCCGCGCCGCGACCTCCTCCAGCACGTTGTCCACGACGACGTCGATCGCGGCCATCCGCTCCACGACGCCCTGCCCCGCCAGGGGGCCCTCCTCGGGCAGCATCACCGGCGTCCGGCCGGTCAGGGACAACGGCTCCCAGGAGGTGGAGAGCATCGCCGGCTCGCCGTCCGTCCGGTACACGTACCGGGTGCACATGACCTGCCCACCCGGCTCGATCCGCAGACGCGCGGCGACCGCCGGGGCGGCCTCCTGCTGCTCGCTGCACGACTCCCAGGAGCCCTTGACCTGTTCATCGGCCTGCTCCTGACGGAACGGCCCGCCGCCGAGCACCCGGTTCCCGGCCCGCAGGACGCGGGCGGGCTCCGGCATCTCCCGCACGTACGTGCCGGAGCCGGAACGGCCCTCGACCAGGCCCTCGGCCATGAGGATCTTCCTGGCCTCCAGCGCCACCGTGTCGGAGACGCCGTACTGCGCACGGATCTTCGCCTGGGAGGGCAGCCGGGAGTGCGGGGGCAGCACGCCGTCGAAGATCTTCTGCCGGAGGTCCCCGGCCACCCGCAGATAAGCGGGCTGCTCGCCGAAAGCCACGCATCCTCCCCAGCTTGACGGTATGCAACAGCTTGGCAACGCTGAGTGTCCGCATGCAATATCCGGTCTAGCAATCACCCGATGTGATGACACCGGCCGACGCGTGCCCTCGCGGCCCGCCGCACACGCGCTCGGCCCCCACGGCGAGGCCGTGGGGGCCGAGTCGGTGGGTCACGCCGGTGTCAACCGGTCAGGGGGAGTCCGTCGCGCCCGGGGCGGGCGATCAGAACTGGAGGCTCCAGGCGTCGATGTAGCCCTGGTCCCACCAGTAGTTGTCGGTCACCCGGAGCTTCCAGGTGCCGTCCGCAGCCGAGGACGAGGCGTCCACGGTGTAGGTGGTGTTGATGTTGTCGCTGCTGCCG
>NZ_JABLSI010000046.1 GCF_019303475.1 Streptomyces sp. JJ38 | reverse complement strand
CCTTCGGATTCCCTTCCGGGCTTCCTCCGGGCGCTTCCCTTCGGTGTCTCCGACTTTACCAGATGTTTTCGGCGGGTTTCCCCGTCCGATTTCGTCTCGCAGGAGTCGGAATCCTTTTGCCTTTCGGCGGCACCCGACCGTATCAGATGTACGGAGTCGGATTTCCCCGCCCTCGGTTCCCTCGGGCGCCGTACGGCGCCGCGGTTCCCCGTGAGGCAGGGTCGTAAACGTACTGGAGCGGGTGGCCCGGATGCAAATCCGGGCCACCCGCCCCGTGCAACAACTGAGGCTTCGTCAGACCTCCACCACGACCGGGAGGATCATCGGCCGGCGGCGGTAGGTGTCGGACACCCACTTGCCCACCGTGCGGCGCACGAGCTGCTGGAGCTGGTGCACCTCCCCGATGCCGTCCTGTGCCGCCTTGGCCAGGGCCTCGTCGATCCTGGGCATCAACGACGAGAAGTCGGCGTCATCGATACCGGAGCCCCGGGCCTGGATGTGCGGGCCCCCGGTGATCTTGCCCGTGGTGCTGTCCACGACGACGAAGATCGAGATGATGCCCTCGTCCCCGAGGATCCGGCGGTCCTTGAGCGCCGCGTCCGTGACGTCGCCGACCGACAGGCCGTCCACGTACACGTATCCCGCCTGCACCTTCCCCACGATGTTGGCCTTGCCCTCGACCAGGTCGACGACGACGCCGTCCTCCGCGATGACGCACCGCTCGTGCGGGACGCCGGTCTGGGCGCCCAGCTCCGCGTTGGCCCGCAGGTGCCGCCACTCGCCGTGGACGGGCATGAGGTTGCGCGGCTGGCAGATGTTGTAGAAGTACAGCAGCTCACCGGCCGAGGAGTGGCCGGAGACGTGGACCTTCGCGTTGCCCTTGTGGACGACGTTGGCGCCCCAACGGGTCAGGCCGTTGATCACCCGGTAGACCGCGTTCTCGTTCCCCGGGATGAGTGACGACGCCAGGATGACGGTGTCCCCCTGGACGATGCGGATCTGGTGGTCCCGGTTGGCCATCCGGGACAGGGCGGCCATCGGTTCGCCCTGCGAGCCGGTGCAGACGAGCACCACCTCGTGCTCCGGCAGGTCGTCGAGGGTCTTGACGTCGACGACGAGCCCGGCCGGAACCCGCAGGTAGCCCAGGTCACGGGCGATCCCCATGTTGCGGACCATCGAGCGGCCGACGAAGGCCACCTTGCGGCCGTGCTCGTGGGCGGCGTCGAGGATCTGCTGGATGCGGTGCACGTGGCTGGCGAAGCTCGCCACGATGATGCGCCGCTTGGCCCGGCCGAAGACCTGGTGCAGGACCTGCGAGATGTCCCGCTCGGGCGGAACGAAGCCCGGGACCTCGGCGTTGGTCGAGTCACTGAGCAGCAGGTCGATGCCTTCTTCGCCCAGCCGGGCGAAGGCCCGCAGGTCCGTCAGACGGCCGTCCAGCGGAAGCTGGTCCATCTTGAAGTCGCCCGTGTGCACGGCGAGACCGGCCGGGGTGCGGATCGCGACGGCCAGGGCGTCGGGAATCGAGTGGTTGACCGAGATGAACTCGCAGTCGAAGGGGCCGATGCGCTCTGTGTCACCCTCCCGCACCTCGAGTGTGTAGGGGCGGATGCGGTGCTCCTGAAGCTTGGCCTCGATGAGGGCGAGGGTCAGCTTGGAGCCGATCAGCGGAATGTCGGGCTTCTCGCGCAGCAGGTACGGGACGCCGCCGATGTGGTCCTCGTGCCCGTGCGTGAGGATGATCCCGTCGATGTCGTCCAGACGGTTCCGGATCGAGCTGAAGTCCGGCAGGATCAGGTCGATGCCGGGCTGCTCCTCCTCTGGGAAGAGGACGCCGCAGTCGACGATGAGCAGACGGCCGCCGTACTCGAAGACGGTCATGTTGCGGCCGATCTCGCCCAGGCCGCCGAGCGGGGTGACCCTGAGGCCGCCCTTCGGGAGCTTCGGCGGGGGGCCGAGCTCTGGATGTGGATGGCTCAAGAAAGCTCCTCACCACACGCGCCACGCACCCTGCCGGGCACGTGGCGCGCGCGTTTGGTTGTGCAGGTTCAGTTGTGTCGCTATGTGATTGTGAAGTCCGTGGTGACTACAGCGTTACCCCGCCGGCGGCGAGATCGCGCCTCAGCTGCTCGGTCTCTTCCTCCGTCAGCTCGACCAGCGGGAGCCGCAGCGGGCCGCCCGGCAGGCCCTGGCGGGCGAGGGCGGCCTTGGTGGTGATCACGCCCTGGGTGCGGAACATACCGGTGAAGACGGGCAGGAGCTTCTGGTGGATCTCCGTCGCCTTCGTGACGTCGCCGCTGGTGTAGGCCTCGAGCATCGCGCGCAGCTCGGGCGAGACGACGTGACCGATGACCGAGACGAAGCCGACGGCGCCCACCGAGAGCAGCGGGAGGTTCAGCATGTCGTCACCCGAGTACCAGGCGAGGCCGGAGGCGGCGATGGCCCAGCTCGCCCGCCCGAGGTCGCCCTTGGCGTCCTTGTTGGCGACGATCCGCGGGTGCTCGGCGAGCCGGACGATCGTCTCCGTGTTGATCGGGACCCCGGAGCGGCCGGGGATGTCGTACAGCATCACGGGCAGCTCGGTGGCGTCCGCAATGGCCGTGAAGTGGCGGTAGAGGCCCTCCTGCGGCGGCTTGCTGTAGTAGGGCGTCACCGCGAGGAGGCCGTGGGCGCCCGCCTGCTCGGCGGCACTGGCGAGCTCCAGGCTGTGGGCCGTGTTGTTGGTGCTGGCTCCGGCCACGACGTGCGCCCGGTCCCCGACGGCCTCCACGACCGCCCGGACGAGCTGTGCTTTCTCCGCATCGCTGGTCGTGGGCGACTCGCCGGTGGTGCCGTTGACGACGATGCCGTCGTTCCCGGCGTCCACGAGGTGAGCGGCAAGGCGCTGGGCACCGTCGAGGTCGAGCGCGCCGTCCGCGGTGAACGGCGTGACCATGGCGGTGAGGACCCGCCCGAAGGGCGTCTGCGGTGTGGAGGTCGGAGCCATGGGGTCCACGCTACTCGCAGGTGCATGCCGAATGCCCCCTCGGGGCTCACACATGGGGATCCCGGCACTGCCTGCTCGGGGGTTCAAGCAGTGCCGGGTCCGTGCTTTCAGCGTAGATGAACCCCATGAACTACCGCAATCCGGACACAACCGACGGGTTAGGGGGCGACCCTGCCGTTCGCGTTGAAGGCCGCATGGGTCAGCGGCATGAGCCGGGCCCACTCCGCCTCCATCCGCTCGGCGACCATCTCGATCTCCCGCTGGGGGAACGAGGGCACCTTGGCCAGCTCGTGCTTGGTGCGCAGCCCGAGGAAGTGCATGAGCGAGCGGGCGTTGCAGGTGGCGTACATGGAGGAGTACAGCCCGACGGGCAGGGTCGCCCGCGCGACCTCGCGCGCCACCCCGGCCTCCAGCATCTCCTGGTAGGCCGCGTAGGACTGCTCGTAGGAGGCGGTCATGGCCGCCTCGACCAGCTTCAGCTGCTCCGGGGTGCCCTCGACGAACTCGTACTTGCCCGGCCGACCCTGCTGCACGAGCTTCCGCGTGGCGTCCGGCACGTAGAAGACCGGCTCCAGCTCCCGGTACCTCCCGCTCTCCTCGTTGTAACTCCAGCCCACCCGGTGGCGGTGGAACTCCCGGAAGACGAAGAGCGGGGCGCTGACGAAGAACGTCATCGAGTTGTGCTCGAACGGGCTGCCGTGCCGGTCCCGCATGAGGTAGTTGATCAGACCCTTGGACCGCTCCGGGTCCTTGCTGAGCTCGTCCAGCGACTGCTCCCCGGCCGTGGAGACCCGGGCCGCCCACAGGACGTCGGTGTCGGCCGCGCTGTGTTTGACCAGCTCCACGGTCATGTCGCTGCGGAAGCGGGGTTCGTCGGTCACCAAGGGTCCTTCCGGATCACGTCCATCGTCGGCGGCGCCCAGCCTACGGCCCGGCTGGGACGGCCCCGGCACCGCCCGGCTCGGGGCAAGCAACCGCAGACCTGTCCTTGTCGTCCACATGTTTGAGGAAGTCCCCGAAATCGGGCACGCGGGCGAAACGCCGGACGTTCACCGCGTAGCCGTCGATCATGACCAGAAGGAGCCGGAGCCCATGTTCCGCCGCGGAGAACCCGAGCCGTTCGCCCCTGACGTGGAGGCCCAGCGGTTCCGCAGTAACGTCACGCCGCCGCCGCGGGAGCGGCCGAGCGTCGGCGAGCTGGCGGGGCGCGTGCTGTTGACGCTCGTCGTCGTGGCCGGGCTCATAGGCTCGATGCTGCTGGCCGCGCCCGCGCTGGACGTGCGGCTGGAGGAGCCGCGCGGACAGCAGCAGGAAGCGACGGAGAACCGCTGAACGGGGGCGCCCGGATACGCCGGGCGCGCCGTGTTGTGCGCCCGGGGGTGACCGGGCGCGGGCGGTCCCGATAACCTCACCGATCACAAGGCGGGCATCCCGCCCTGCCGCACAGCCCGGATCGCGAGCGAGGACCCGTCGTGCCCCTGACCATCCTGTCGGCCGACCACGAACAGAGCGCGGGCGCCGAGATCTCCGAGGAACCGCTGCCCTACGCGGACCGGGGCCGGTGGCGCCGCCCCTACCGTCCGGGGCCGTGGCGGGTCGGCAGCGCGGCCGTGCTGCTCCTGCTGGCCGCCTACCTGCTGATCTCCGCCGTCGTCATCACCCTGGCCGGCACGCTGTCGGGCGCCGCCGTGTGCCTGGGCTCCGCGGGGGCGCTGCTGCTGGTCGCGTTGCGGGTGCTGCGGGTGGGCGTGTGGGTGAGCTCGCACGGTGTGCGGCAGGTCAACCTGACGCACACCGTCACCGTGAAGTGGCCGAAGATCGCGGCCGTGCGCACGGTGCAGCAGCCGGTGCGCTGGCTCGGCCTCCCGCGCACCGTGCAGGGGCAGGCCGTGCTGATCGAGCGGCGTTCGGGCGAACCGCTGCGCACGCTCGTGACCGACCGGAGCGCGGACTTCCTCGGCAAGCCGGAGAGCTTCGAGCGGGCCGCGGACGTGCTGGAGGCCTGGGCTGCCGACTACGGACCCGGAGGACGGGGCTGAGCGGCGGGGTTCCCCGTTACCGGGTCTGCGGCGCGCCCTCGCCGTCGGTCTCCCGGGATTCCGAGGCCGCCTGGGCTCCGGAGGTCTTCTCCCGGTCGCCGGAGGTCTCCCGGTCGCCGGAGGTCTCCCGGTCGCCGGTGGCCGGTTCCGCGGCCGGGCGCGCGGCCCGCGACGTCTCCTCGCGGCGATGCAGCGTGATGGCGTGCCGCATGGCCTTGCGGGCCCTCGGGGTGTCGCGGGCGTCGTGGTAGGCGACGGCCAGCCGGAACCAGCTGCGCCAGTCCTCCGGTCGCTCCTCCGTCTCGGCCTGCCGACGGGCGAAGACGGCGTCGGCGGAGGCCCGGTCGATGCGCCCGGAGGGGGTGCGCTCGAGCTCGTCCCGCGGCAGCCCGCCCTCGGCGTCCAGCTCCCGGGCGAGCCGTCCGGCGCTCAGGGCGAAGCGGGTGTTCTGCCACAGGAACCAGATGCCGATGAGCGGCAGCACGAGCACGGCGACGCCGAAGGTGACGGTGATCGCCGTGCCCTGCTGGATCAGCAGCACGCCCCGGCTGCCGACCAGCGCGAAGTAGACGACGAGCACCGCCGCCAGCACGAAGTACGTGATCTTGGCCCGCATGGGTGGGCCCTCCTAGTCGTCCAGGTCGAGGAAGTGTTCCAGACCGAAGGTGAGGCCGGGGGTCGAGGGCACGCGCCTTACGCCGAGGAGCACGCCGGGCATGAACGACGAGCGGTGCAGCGAGTCGTGCCGGAGGGTGAGCATCTCGCCCTCGCCGCCGAGGAGGACCTCCTGATGGGCGACGAGGCCGCGCAGCCGGACCGCGTGCACGGGCACCCCGTCCACGTCGGCGCCGCGGGCACCCTCCAGCGCCGTGGTGGTCGCGTCCGGCTGCGGGGCGCATCCGGCCTCCCGGCGGGCCTCGGCGATGAGCTGGGCGGTGCGCACGGCCGTGCCGCTGGGCGCGTCGGCCTTGCCGGGGTGGTGCAGTTCGACGACCTCGACGGAATCGAAGAACCGGGCGGCCTGGCGGGCGAAGCGCATGGTGAGCACGGCGCCGATGCCGAAGTTGGGGGCGATGAGGACGCCGGTCCCCGGGGAGTCGGCCAGCTGGGCGCGCAGGGTGGCGAGGCGCTCGTCGGTCCACCCGGTGGTGCCGACGACGGCGTGGATGCCGTTGCGGACGCAGAACTCGACGTTGGCCATCACGGAGTCCGGGTGCGTCAGCTCGACGGCGACCTGGGCCCCGGTCTCGGTCAGCGTCTCCAGCCGGTCGCCGCGGCCCAGGGCGGCGACGAGTTCGAGGTCCTCGGCGGCGTCCACGGCCTGGACGGCCTCGGCGCCCATCCGGCCCCTGGAGCCGATCACGGCCACGCGCAGCTTGCTCATCGTTGGGTGTTCCTTCGGGTCGGGGCGGTACGGGAGGGCGTCAGGCGACGGCGGTGTCCAGCCTGGCGGACTGCTTCTCGGTGAGCGGGCCGATGACCGACAGCGAGGGCCGCCGGCCCAGCACGTCGGCCGCGACGGCGCGCACGTCGTCCGGCGTGACGGAGCCGATGCGGGACAGCATCGTGTCAACGGACATCTGCTCGCCCCAGCACAGCTCGCTCTTGCCGAGACGGTGCATGAGGGCGCCGGTGTCCTCCAGGCCGAGGACGGTGGCCCCGGAGAGCTGGCCGATCGCCCGGTGCAGCTCCTCCTCGGGCAGCCCGTTCTCGGCGACGTCGGCGAGCTGCTCGCGGCAGATCCGCAGGACGTCGTGTACCTGGCCGGGGCGGCAGCCCGCGTAGACGCCGAACAGCCCGCAGTCGGCGTAGCCGGAGGTGTGGGAGTAGACGGAGTAGGCCAGGCCGCGCTTCTCGCGGATCTCCTGGAAGAGCCGGCTGCTCATGCCGCCGCCCAGGGCGGCGTTGAGGACGCCGAGGGCCCAGCGCCGTTCGTCGGTGCGGGCGACACCGGGCATGCCGAGGACGAGGTGGGCCTGCTCGGTGCGGCGGCGCACGACGTCGAGCCGGCCCGCCGCCGTCACCCGGCGGTTGCCCGACCGCGGCGGCAGCGGCGTGGCGTCGGTGCGGCTCAGCGCCCCGGCGCGCTCGAAGGCGGCCCGGACCTGGCGGACGACGGCCCGGTGGTCGAGGTTGCCGGCGGCGGCCACGACGAGGCGGGTCGGGTCGTAGTGCTTGCGGTAGAAGCGGGCGACCCGGTCCCGGGTCAGGCCCTCGACCGTCTCGACGGTGCCGAGGACGGGGCGGCCGAGCGGGGTGTCGCCGAAGAGGGTCTGGGCGAACAGGTCGTGCACGCAGTCGCCCGGGTCGTCCTCGGTCATCGCGATCTCCTCGAGGATGACGCCGCGCTCGGCGTCCAGGTCCTCGGGGCGGATGAGCGAGCCGGTGAGCATGTCGGAGACGACGTCGATGGCCAGCGGCAGGTCGTTGTCGAGCACGCGCGCGTAGTAGCAGGTGTACTCCTTGGCGGTGAAGGCGTTCATCTCGCCGCCGACGGCGTCCAGCGCCGCGGAGATCTCCAGCGCGCTGCGCCGCCGGGTGCCCTTGAAGAGCAGGTGCTCCAGGTAGTGGGTGGCGCCGTTGAGCGTGGGCGTCTCGTCCCGGGAACCGACGTGCGCCCAGATGCCGAAGGTGGCCGAGCGGACGGTCGGCAGGGTCTCGGTGACGACGCGCAGCCCGCCGGGGAGCACCGTGCGGCGGACGGTTCCGGCGCCGTCCTCGCCGGGCAGCAGGGTCGTGGTACGGGCGACGGCCCGCCGCTCCACTCGGGAGGGGCGGGCCGTCGAACGGCTCGTACGCGTCACTTGGCGTCCGCGGCCTCGGCGCTCTCGCCGTCGCCGCTCTCCTCGTCCTCCAGGACGGGGATGAGGGACAGCTTGCCGCGCTGGTCGATCTCGGCGATCTCGACCTGGACCTTCTGGCCCACGCCGAGGACGTCCTCGACGTTCTCCACGCGCTTGCCGCCGGCGAGCTTGCGGATCTGCGAGATGTGCAGGAGGCCGTCCTTGCCGGGGAGCAGCGAGACGAAGGCGCCGAAGGTCGTCGTCTTCACCACCGTGCCGAGGTAGCGCTCGCCGACCTCGGGCATCGTCGGGTTGGCGATGCCGTTGATCGTGGTGCGGGCGGCCTCGGCGGCCGGGCCGTCGGCGGCACCGATGTAGATCGTGCCGTCGTCCTCGATCGTGATGTCGGCGCCGGTGTCCTCCTGGATCTGGTTGATCATCTTGCCCTTCGGGCCGATGACCTCGCCGATCTTGTCCACGGGGATCTTCACGGTGATGATCCGCGGGGCGTTCGGGGACATCTCGTCCGGGACGTCGATGGCCTCGCCCATGACGTCGAGGATGTGCAGGCGGGCGTCGCGGGCCTGCTTCAGCGCGGCGGCCAGCACGGAGGCGGGGATGCCGTCGAGCTTGGTGTCGAGCTGCAGCGCGGTGACGAACTCGCGGGTGCCGGCGACCTTGAAGTCCATGTCACCGAAGGCGTCCTCGGCACCGAGGATGTCGGTCAGGGTGACGTAGTGCGTCTCGCCCTCGATCTCCTGCGAGATCAGGCCCATGGCGATACCGGCGACGGGCGCCTTGAGCGGCACACCGGCGTTGAGCATCGACATGGTGGAGGCGCACACCGAGCCCATGGACGTCGAGCCGTTGGAGCCCAGCGCCTCGGAGACCTGGCGGATCGCGTAGGGGAACTCCTCGCGGGTGGGCAGCACCGGCACCAGGGCGCGCTCGGCGAGGGCGCCGTGGCCGATCTCGCGGCGCTTGGGGGAGCCGACGCGGCCCGTCTCACCGGTGGAGTAGGGCGGGAAGTTGTAGTTGTGCATGTAGCGCTTGCGCGTCACCGGCGAGAGGGTGTCGAGCTGCTGCTCCATCCGGAGCATGTTCAGCGTGGTGACGCCCAGGATCTGGGTCTCGCCGCGCTCGAACAGCGCCGACCCGTGCACCCGCGGGATGGCCTCGACCTCGGCGGCCAGGGTGCGGATCTCGGTGACCCCGCGGCCGTCGATGCGCTTCTTCTCCTTGATCACGCGCTCGCGCACGAGCTGCTTGGTCAGGGAGCGGTAGGCCGCGGAGATCTCCTTCTCCCGGCCCTCGAACTGCGGCAGCAGCTTCTCGGCGGCGACGGCCTTGACGCGGTCCAGCTCCGTCTCGCGCTCCTGCTTGCCCGCGATCGTGAGCGCCTGGGCCAGCTCGTCGCGCACGGCGGCGGTCAGGGCCTCAAGGACGTCGTCCTGGTAGTCGAGGAAGATCGGGAACTCGCCGGTCGGCTTGGCGGCCTTGGCGGCCAGGTCCGACTGGGCCTTGCACAGCACCTTGATGAAGGGCTTCGCCGCGTCCAGACCGGCGGCGACGACCTCCTCGGTCGGCGCCGTGACGCCGCCGCGGACCAGCTCGACGGTCTTCTCGGTGGCCTCGGCCTCCACCATCATGATCGCGACGTCGCCGTCGGGCAGCACCCGGCCGGCCACGACCATGTCGAAGACGGCGTCCTCCAGCTCGGTGTGCGTCGGGAACGCCACCCACTGGCCCTTGATCAGGGCGACGCGGGTGGCGCCGATGGGACCGGAGAACGGCAGGCCGGCCAGCTGCGTGGAGCAGGAGGCGGCGTTGATGGCGACCACGTCGTAGAGGTGGTCGGGGTTGAGCGCCATGATCGTCTCGACGATCTGGATCTCGTTGCGCAGGCCCTTCTTGAAGGACGGGCGCAGCGGACGGTCGATGAGGCGGCAGGTGAGGATCGCGTCCTCAGAGGGCCGGCCCTCACGGCGGAAGAAGGACCCCGGGATCTTGCCCGCGGCGTACATGCGCTCCTCGACGTCCACCGTGAGCGGGAAGAAGTCGAGCTGGTCCTTCGGGTTCTTCGAGGCGGTGGTGGCCGACAGCACCATGGTGTCGTCGTCCAGGTAGGCCACGGCCGAGCCGGCGGCCTGACGCGCCAGACGGCCCGTCTCGAAGCGGATGGTGCGGGTGCCGAACGCGCCGTTGTCGATCACGGCCTCGGCGTAGTGGGTCTCGTTCTCCACCAGGAAAATCTCCTCGTACGTTCGTCCACCGCGCGTGTCGCGGCGGACTGCGGCAGGTGGAGCGCTCCCTGTTCGGGCCGGTCTTCGATCGAAGCTCCCGGACTGTCGTACGTCCTGGTCCGTCCGGGGGCCACTACCGAGGACCGGCGTCGTGCGGGTGCGCTCCGCCTCATTCGGTTGTGGGTCGTCTCCCGTGAGCCAGCCTACAAAGATCAGGCGTCTCGCGGGGTACGACGAAGGGAGCGGCCCCGGTCAGCGGAACCGCTCCCTCCATCATGGCTCAGCGCGCGCCGCCAGCCGCGCCGCGGCGGATGCCGAGGCGGTCGACCAGGGTACGGAAGCGCGCGATGTCCTTCTTGGCCAGGTACTGCAGCAGCCGACGGCGCTGACCGACCAGGAGGAGCAGACCACGACGCGAGTGGTGGTCGTGCTTGTGCGTCTTCAGGTGCTCGGTGAGGTCCTTGATGCGCTGGGTGAGCAGAGCCACCTGGACCTCGGGGGAGCCGGTGTCGCCCTCCTTGGTGGCGTACTCGGACATGATCTTCTTCTTCGTCGCGGCGTCGAGAGAGGACACGCGCACTCCTTAGGGTTTCGTTCCCGCCCTGCGGCAGGGCCGCCACCGAGTGCCCCTGGTCCACTGCACAGGGGAGCTTCCGGAACTCGGGAGGCTTCTTCCGGCTCGTCGGGCGCTCCCCCGGAACTGGGGGCTCCGCGCACACAAACGGCCACCCGTAGCGTACACCGTCCGTGAACCCGGACGGCACGGGGCTCAGCTCGTCATGGAGCGGGCGGCGTCGTAGACGTCCAGCACGGCGAGGCACAGCGGGGTGAGGGACAGCAGGACGAGCGCGTCGAAGAGGTCGAGGGACCGGCCCCAGAACGGGGTGAGTCCCGTCCGCGGGACGATGAGCCCGATGCCGGTGACCAGGGCCGCCCCCGCCGCGAGCGCGGCGGCGAGCCACAGCGTCCGCAGGTCTCCCCCGTCCTGGGTCACCGGCGAGTTCAGCGCGAGCGCCGTGACGAGCAGCGCGACGGCGAGGATGCCCGCCGCCAGGGCGCACGCGATCTGCGACGTGTAGCGGAAGAGGCGGGCGCGCAGGAGCAGGGCGACCCCCGAGGCGAGCGCGAGGACCTGAGCCCAGACGTTGTCCGAGAAGCCGAGGGTCGTGGCGGCGCCGGCGACGACGAGGGCGCAGCCGGCGACGAGCCCGAGCAGCATCTCGTGGCCGCGCCGCACCTGGCCGGAGATCCGCTCCGGGTCCACCGGGCCGGGGTCGGCCGGGGCGAACGGATCCCCGCCGGTCATGGCCGTCGTCTCCTGGCTGGGCCGCGGCGGGGCGTACCCGATGGGAAGGCGGGCGAAGCGCGCCGACAGTCCGGGCAGGAAGGCCATGACGCCGATGGCGAAGGGGGCGCAGACGGCCGCACCCGTGAGAGCGTCCGCGTCGAAGAGGATCATGCCGAACACGGCGAGTGTGCCGACGGCGCTCGCGAAGGCGGCGGCGACGAAGGGGGCGTCGCCTCCCGGCATGACGGCGATCAGGAGCGTGGCGGCGAGGAGCACGGCCACGCAGCCGAGCAGGAACTGCAGCCGGCCGATGCCGTGCCCGTCCATCAGCGGCAGCACGCCCGAGCCCGCGACCATGGCGTGCGGCAAGGCGGCCAGGCCGAGCGCCCTTCCCGCGGCCCGGTCGTCGTACACCCGGGCCCGGACGGCCGCCAGGGCCAGCAGCAGCACGGCCGTGACGGCGGCGATGATCCCGGCAAGGCTGTGCATGTCGTGACCCACCGGGTCCGCGAACCAGACGATGCCGGCCATCAGCGTCAGCAGCACGACACCGCCGACGAGCCCGGCCAGACGCATCAGCCGGTCGTTCCACAGGGTGCGGTCGCGGGTGACGGCCGAGGCGACGGCGTCGGACACGTCGTCGAAGACGGCGGGCGGCAGCGACTCCGCGAACGGACGCAGGTTCAGCACCTCGCCGTCGAGTACGCGTTGGGCCAGGAGCGAGCGGGCGCTGTCCAGGACCGTCCCGTCCCGGCGGACCAGGTTGTACCCCACCGGGGCGCCCTCGGCGGGCGTCTGCGCGCTCAGCCGCAGGATCTCCGGGTAGAGGTCCGCCAGCGGAAGGTCCTCGGGCAGGGCGACGTCGATCCGACTGTCCGGCCCGACGATCGTCACCCGGCAGAACCCCGTGGTGGTGGCGGTCGGCGCCGGAGCCGACGCGCTCGCTGACGTACTCACCTAACGGCCCCCTCATCACAGTTGCGCACGCGGCGAGCGACACCCTATCCGGACCCCGGGGCCCATCCGCCGAGTAGGATCGCCCAGCGCGGAGGGAGACCGCTGCCACGGGGGCGACGGCCACCGACTAACCTCCGGTCCGTTGTGAGGGATTGATGCACTCGTGAGCCAGATCGTCGTCAAGCGCCCACCGCGGGTGCTGCCGCCCGAAGTGCCTGGCGACGACGTGCGTCTCGAACCCCCGCCGGAGCTGCCGCGGGGGCCTCAGGAAGGCGTCCTCATGCAGGTCGTGCCCATGCTCGGCATGGGCGGGTCCGTGGTGTTCTTCTTCATGTCGCCGATGCCCTTCATGCGGATCATGGGCGCGGTCATGGCCGTCTCGACGGTCGCCATGGTCGTGTTCACCGTCATCCGCTTCCGCCGGGGCACCCAGGGGCAGATGGCGCAGCTGCGCCGCGACTACCTCAAGTACCTCGCCCAGACCAGGCGCACAGTGCACCGGAACGCCGCGAGGCAGCGTGACGCGCAGTTCTACCTGCACCCGGCACCCGAGCAGCTGTGGGCACTCGTCGCCGAGGGCAGTCGCGTCTGGGAACGCCGCGTCGGCGACGCGGACTTCGGCCAGATCCGCGTCGGGCTGGGGGCGCAGCAGCTCGCCTCCCCGCTCGTCGCGCCCGACACGGCGCCGGTGGACGAGCTGGAGCCGCTGACCGCCGGCGCCATGCAGCGGTTCATCGCCACGCACAGCACTGTCGACAGCCTGCCCATGGCGCTCTCCCTGCGGGCCTTCTACCACCTGACCGTCTCCGGCCGTCCGGACAGCGTCCACGGCTCCGTGCGGGCTCTCGTCGCCCAGATGACCGCCCTGCACTCGCCGGACGACCTGGTGGTCGCCGTCGCGGCCGGCGGCGCGGAGGCGGCCGGCCGGTGGGAGTGGGCCAAGTGGCTGCCGCACGTCCAGCTCCCGGGCTCGATCGACGGCGCCGGCACGCGCCGGCTGATCGGCGAAGACCTGATCGAGCTGGAGGAGATGCTGCGGCCCCGGCTGGACGGCCGGACGCGGTTCCACCCGCAGGCCCAGCCCGTCCTGGACCAACCGCACGTCGTCCTCGTTCTCGACGGTTCGACGGTGCCGCCCACCTCGGTGTTCGCGTCGCCCGAAGGACTGCAGGGCGTGACGGTCATCGAGGTGGTGCCGGGCGAGCTGCGGGAACCACGCGGCGGGCTGTCCGTCGTGGTGCGGCCGCAGGAGCTGCGCATGGAGTCCGCGAGCGGCCTCGTCTACGAGGGCGAGCCCGACACGCTCGCGGTGGAGCCCGCGGAGGCCCTCGCCCGTCAGCTGGCTCCGCTGCGCGTCTCCTCCGGTGGGGACGACGACGAACCGCTCCTGGCCAACCTCGAGTTCACCGACCTGCTCGCGCTGGGCGACGCTGCCTCGGTCGATGTCGCGCGCACCTGGCGACCCCGCTCGCAGGGCGACCGGCTCCGGGTGCCGATCGGCGTCGGGGAGGACGGCCAGCCCGTCATGCTCGACATCAAGGAGGCCGCGCAGGACGGCATGGGCCCGCACGGTCTGTGCGTCGGCGCGACCGGCTCCGGCAAGTCGGAGCTGCTGCGGACGCTCGTGCTCGGCCTCGCCGTCACCCACTCGTCGGAGACGCTGAACTTCGTCCTCGCGGACTTCAAGGGCGGCGCGACGTTCGCGGGCATGTCCAACATGCCGCACGTCGCCGCGGTGATCACCAACCTCGCCGACGACCTCACGCTGGTCGACCGCATGGGCGACTCGATCCGCGGCGAGCTCAACCGCCGCCAGGAGATGCTCCGGGACGCCGGCAACTACGCCAACATCCACGACTACGAGAAGGCCCGCGCCGCCGGAGCCCCGCTGGACCCGATCGCCTCGCTGGTCATCGTCATCGACGAGTTCAGCGAGCTGCTCACCGCCAAGCCCGACTTCATCGACATGTTCATCCAGATCGGCCGCATCGGCCGGTCGCTGGGCGTCCACCTGCTCCTCGCCTCGCAGCGGCTGGAGGAGGGGCGGCTGCGCGGCCTGGAGACGTACCTGTCGTACCGCATCGGCCTGCGCACCTTCTCCGCCGCCGAATCCCGCACCGCGATCGGTGTCCCCGACGCCTACCACCTCCCCTCGGTCCCCGGCTCCGGCTACCTGAAGTTCGGCACCGACGAGATGACGCGTTTCAAGGCCGCCTACGTCTCCGGCGTCTACCGCACCGGCGCCTCGAACCGGGTGAGCTCCGGCACCGGCCCGACCGTCGAGCGCCGGCCCGCCCGGTTCACGGCCGCGCCCGTGCCCGTCCAGTACGCCGCCGCGGAGCCGCAGGCCGAGCGCCCCGACGCCGGTGACCCGGCGGAGGACGAGGCGCTGGCCGACACCGTGCTCGACGTCATCGTCCGGCGGCTCGACGGGCAGGGACCCCCGGCCCACCAGGTGTGGCTGCCGCCCCTGGACAAGGCGTCCCCGCTGGACGAGCTGCTGCCGGGCCTGACGACGGTGGAGGACCGCGGACTCACCGTCCCCGGCCACCCGCAGCTCGGCCGTCTCGTCGTCCCGCTCGGACTCGTCGACAAGCCCTTCGAGCAGCGCCGCGAGGTACTCCACGTCGACTTCTCCGGGGCGGCGGGCAACATGCTCGTCATCGGCGGGCCGCAGTCGGGCAAGTCGACGCTGCTGCGCACGATCATCTCGTCGTTCGCACTGACGCACACGCCGAGGGAAGTGCAGTTCTACGGGCTGGACTTCGGCGGTGGCGGCATGACGGCCGTGTCCGGTCTCCCGCACGTCGGCGGCGTCGCCTCGCGACTGGACCCGGAACGCGTGCGCCGCACCGTCGCCGAGGTCGCCGGCATCCTCGCCCGCCGCGAGGAGTACTTCCGCGCACATTCCATCGACTCCGTCGGCACCTACCGGCGACGCCGTGCCCGCGGGGAGATCACCGACCAGCCCTTCGGCGACGTCTTCCTGGTCATCGACGGCTGGGCGAGCTTCAAGCAGGAGTACGACCTGCTGACCGAGGTCGTGACGGACATCGCGGGGCGCGGTCTGGGCTACGGCATCCACGTCATCGCCACGTCGTCGCGCAGCATGGAGATGCGGCCGGCGCTGAAGGACCAGCTCGGCAACCGGCTGGAGCTGCGTCTCGGCGACACGATGGACTCGGAGTTCGACCGGAAGGTCGCCGCGAACGTGCCCGCGGGCGTGCCCGGCCGCGGGCAGACCCCGCAGAAGCTGCACTTCATGGCCGCGATGCCGCGCATCGACGGCGGCAACGACGCCGACACCCTCTCCGAGGGCACGGAGGAGATGGTCGCCCGGGTGCGGGAGGCGTGGACGGCGGACCCCGCGCCCGCCGTACGGCTGCTGCCGCGCGAGGTGCCCGCACAGCAGCTTCCCAAGGGCAACGAGCATCCCGAGCGCGGCGTCGCGTTCGGCCTCGACGAGACCAACCTCGAACCGGTCTACGTCGATTTCGAGACCGACCCGTTCTTCCTCGTCTTCGGCGAGAGCGAATCCGGCAAGACGGCACTCATCCGGCTGCTGGCCAAGCAGATCACCGAGCGCTACACGCCCGACGAGGCCCGGATCGTCGTCGCCGACTACCGGCGTGGCCTCCTGGGCAGCATCCCGGACTCCCACCTCATCGTGTACGCGGCCATGTCCAACGGGCTGGACACGCATGTGGCGGCGCTGCGGGACCTGATGGAGAAGCGCACTCCCCCGGACGACGTCACGCCGCAGCAACTGCGGGACCGGAGCTGGTGGTCGGGGCCGCGCATCTTCATCATCATCGACGACTGGGAGCTGGTCGCCAACTCCACCGGCAACCCCTTCGCCGCCCTCACCGAACATCTGCCGTTCGCACGGGACATCGGCGTCCGGTTCATCATCGCCCGCAACGCCTCGGGCGCGTCCCGGTCGTTCTACGAGGCGTTCATGCAGCGCATCAAGGAACTCGGCGCCCAGGGCGTCGTCCTGTCGGGTGACCCGATGGAGGGCGACATCCTCGGCAACGTCCGCGCCCGGCCGATGCCGACCGGGCGGGGCGTCTTCGCTTCCCGGAAGCGTGGCGCGCCACTCGTCCAGGTCGGCTGGCTCCCGAACAACCAGGTCTGACGCCTGGCCGTAACCCGTTGCCGCACCACGGTCGCAACCCCCCTTATGACAAGATTGTTGTTCGATTCCCGGGGTGAACTGGTCTGGTGGGGGGCGGGGTTCGATGGCAGTGGTGTTGCCGTCCGAGGCGGACATGGTGCTGGATCTCATCGGCGTTCCGTGGCCGAACGTCGACGAGGACGCGTACCGCGACATGGCGGACAACCTGCGGGACTTCGCCGACGACGTCGAGGACGACGCCCACTCGGCCCGGCAGGGCGTGAAGCGGCTGATCTCCTCCGGTGAGAGTGAGGCGCTCACGGCGCTGAACAGCCACTGGGAGAAGGTGGACAACACCCACCTCAAGGACCTGGCCTCCGCGGCGCGGATCATGGCGACCGCGCTGGACGGCGCCGCGGGCATCATCGAGGCGCAGAAGGTCGTCGCGGTCGGACACCTCGTCGCCTGCGCGGCCACGGCGACGACCAGCGCGGTCGGCGCGTTCTTCACCTTCGGCGCGTCGGCGGTGATCGGCGCGGCGGCCGTCGCCACCTGCCGGAAGCTGGTCAAGGAGGCCATCCAGACGGCGATGGACGAGGCCGTCAAGCACATCATCGCCGCGATGGCCGAGCCGGCCGTCGTAGCCCTGGAGAGCATGGCCACCGAACTCGTCGTCCAGATCGCCGCCAACGGCCTGGGCCTCCAGGACGGCGTCGACACGGACAAGATCGGTGAGGCCGGCAAGGAGGGCTTCCAGGACGGGGTGCAGAGCGGTCAGGAGTCCCTCGGTCTGGCGTCCGCCGACGGCGTGCCGACCATGCGCGGGCTGCTGAAGAAGCTCAGCGTCGACCCGGGCGAGCACGACCGCGCCGTCACGTCCCTCGACGGCGTCGGCATCACCATGAACGGCCGCACCAAGAGCAAGCTGACCCTCGCCCGCGGCAACCACAACCGCACCCGGGGCAAGGACGACATCGCCGGCGTCATCGACCCCGTCGCCGACCGCATGATGGAGGCGCTCGACAAGGCCCACAAAACGCTCACCGACCACGTCGGCGGCAACATCCCCAAGCGCGTGCGCACCACCTCCGACCTCCACGACGGCAACGAACGGGACACGCGCGACCGGCTCAACAGCATCAAGACCGGTCAGGGCGGCGACCCGGGCCCCGGCCCCCGGGGCGGTCCCATCGCGCCCGGCAAGCCGCTCGACTTCCCCTTCAAGCGCACGAAGACACAGCCGAACTCGCTGCGCAACTCCTTGTCCAACCCGCAGCTGGACAGCCGTCCGGTCAACCTCTACAAGTGCGTGGGCGACCCCATCGACGTCGCCACCGGGCAGATGGTCCTCACCCAGACGGACCTCCAGCTGCCGGGCGTGCTCCCGCTCGTCCTGTCGCGCACACACCTCTCCGACTACCGATACGGCCACTCCTTCGGCCGCTCCTGGGCCTGCACGCTGGACGAGCGACTCCACGTGGACGGCGACGGCTCCGTGTTCTTCGCCCGGCAGGACGGCTCCACTCTCGTCTACCCCCGCACCCCGGAGCCGGACGGAGAGCCGGTACTGCCGGTGGAAGGCCCGCGCCTGCCCCTGGTCCGCGTGGCCGACGACGCCGGATCGGCCGTCTTCACCGTGACCGATCCGCACACCGGTCTGACCCGCCGTTTCCCGGCCGGCGGAGAGCTTCCCGGCGGAGTCTTCGACGACCCCGCCCTGTGCTGGCTGGCGGAGGTCGAGGACCGCAACGGCAACCGCGTCGACGTCCACCGCGACGCTGACGGCATCCCCACCGACCTCACCCACACCGGCGGCTATCACGTCGAGATCAGCACCGCGGCGCTACCCGACGGCGGCCCCCACCGCGTGACCAGCATCGCGTTGCGCACGGCGCAGGGCCCGCAGCGCGTCATGGCGTACGGCTACGACGACGCGGGCCACCTCGACGCCGTCACCAACTCCTCCGGCCTGCCGCTGCGGTTCACCTACGACGTCGAGGGCCGCATCACGTCGTGGACCGACCGCAACGACTCCACATTCACCTACGTCTACGACGCCGGCGGCCGCGTCACCGAGACCGTCGGCCCCGACGGCCACCTCTCCTCGACGCTCTCCTACGACCTCGGGAACCGGGTCAGCCGACACACGGATTCCACCGGCGCCACCACGACCTTCCAGCTCAACGACCTGGCTCAGGTCGTCGCCGAGACGGACCCGCTCGGCCACACCACCCGCCAGGAATGGGACCGCCGCGACCTCCTCCTCTCCCAAACCGACCCCCTGGGCCACACCACCACCTACACCTATGACGACCACGGCAACCTGACCGCCGTCCACCTGCCCGACGGCACCACCTCCGCAGCGACCTACGACGCGCTGAACCTGCCCGTGGAAATCACCGGCCCCGACGGCGCCGTGTGGCTGCAGACCTACGACGAGCGCGGCAACCGCACGTCCCTCACCACGCCCGAACGCCTCACCACCCGGTTCACTCACGACGACCGTGGGGCTACCGCCACCGTCACCGACCCGGCGGGCAACACCCAGCGCCTCCGCAACGACCCCGCCGGTCTCGTCGTGGCCGCCACGGACGCCGAGGGCAACACGGCCACGCTCTCGCGGGACGCGTTCGGCCGACCGGTGACCGTCACCGGTCCGCTCGGCGGCACGACCCGTCTCGAGTGGACGGTCGAGGGCAAGCCGTCCCGTCGCATCGCGGCCGACGGTACGAGCGAGGCGTGGACGTGGGACGGCGAGGGCAACTGCACGTCCCACACGGCCCCGGGCGGCGGCCTGACCGCCATGGAGTACGGGCACTTCGACAAGCTCACCGCCCGCACCGGCCCTGACGGCGTCCGCTACGAGTTCCGCTACGACACCGAACTGCGCCTCACCCAGGTCCTCAATCCGCAAGGCCTCACCTGGGACTACGGCTACAACGCCCGCGGCCTCCTCGTATCCGAGACCGACTTCGACGACCGCACCGTCGCCTACGCCCACGACTCCGCGGGCCGTCTGGCCTCCCGCACCACGCCCCTGGGCCAGGAGATCCGCTACACCCACGACAGCCTCGGCCGCCCCGTGGCGAAGGACGTCGAGGGCACCGTCACCGCCTACGTCTACGACACCTCGGGCCACCTCATACGCGCGGCCACCCCGGATTCGACGCTCGTTCTCGAGCGTGACGTGATGGGCCGCGTCCTCGCGGAAACCGTCGACGGCCACACGACGCGCTACAGCTACGACGCCCTCGGCCGTCGTACGTCACGCACCACCCCGACCGGTGCCACCACCGAGCTGACCTACGACCAGTCCGGCAACCGCACCGGCCTCACCGTCAACGGTCACGCCCTGACGTTCGCTTTCGACGCCCTCGGCCGCGAACAGCAACGTTCCTTCGGCACCCCGGACAGCCCGATCACCCTGGCGACCACCTTCGACACGATGGGCCGCCCCGCCAGCCAGACGCTCACCAGCCAGGCCCGCACCCTGCGCTCACGCGCCTACACCTACCGCCCGGACCATCACCTCACCGCCGTCACCGACCGGCTCACCGGCGACACCGAGCACTACACGCTCGACCCCACCGGCCGCCCCCTCAGCGTCACGGCAGACGGCTGGTCCGAGACCTACGCCTACGACAGCGCCGGCAACCAGACCGCCGCCCAGTGGCCCGACCACGCCCCTCACTCCGAGGCGCGCGGTGAGCGCACCTACGCCGGCACCCGTCTCCTCACCGCCGGCCGCATCCGCTACGCGTACGACGCCGCCGGCCGCACCACGCTCCGCCAGAAGACCCGGCTGTCCCGCAAGCCCGACACCTGGCGCTACACCTGGGACGCCGAGGACCGCCTCACCAGCTGCACCACCCCCGACGGCACCGTCTGGCGCTACCGCTACGACCCCCTCGGCCGCCGCACCGCAAAGCAGCGCCTGGCCGCCGACGGCCACACCGTCGCCGAGGAGATCCGCTTCACCTGGGACGACACCCGGCTCGCCGAAGAAACCAACTCCACCACGCACACGACCCTGACCTGGGACCACGACGGCTACCGCCCCCTCACCCAGACCGAGCGCCGCCTCGACCCCACCGACCAGTCCGAGGTCGACGCCCGCTTCTTCGCCATCGTCACCGACCTCGTCGGCACCCCGACCGATCTCGTCGACGAGACCGGCCACATCGCCTGGCACACCCGGGCGACCCTCTGGGGTCGCACCACATGGAACCGTGACGCCACCGCCTACACGCCGCTCCGGTTCCCCGGCCAATACGCTGACCCCGAGACCGAGCTCCACTACAACTACTTCCGCCACTACGACCCCGACACCGCCCGCTACACCACCCCCGACCCCCTGGGGCTACTGCCTGCTCCCAACCAGGCCGCATACGTACACAATCCACAGACGTGGGCGGACCCACACGGCCTCGCGCCGTGCACTCGAGAAGACATCGATCGTCGTGCAGAACCGACATTCGGGCGAGGCGTAGGCGATAATCACGCACACAGTGTCACAAGGCGCGGACGCTCCGATAAATCGAACGTCGTCACCGGGCACGGATATTATGTGCGCGGATCAGGCGATTTCACCGTCCCGGCTGGCACTTGGCTGAAGTTCTACGTTGAAGACGGCGAGCGCCTCAAGGACTCCGTAGGATTCCGGGTGGAAACAGGTGAAAAAGTTGACCCCGTGGAAACGTTTGGACCGGGAAAGAATGTACCAAACTACACAGTCGCTCCACCAGACAACTTGAATATCAGCAGTCGTTCGATCAGCGTATCCGAGCCGACCGCACTAGCGGATATCCTCCAGCCCAACATGGGCGCAGTGCATGTTGCTATTTGCCGTGAACACATTTCCCCGAGGCGCTAAATGACCTATTATCCCGACCTCTCAGAGTACCGGTACTCTGAGAGCAGCACCCCAGCACTGAACATTGGCTGGCTTGACGGCCATCACCCCTTCACCACGGGCGACACCCCTCCCGCTCTCCTGGGCGTCCTGATTTCTCTGGCTCGCAACCCGACGAATGTTTACCGGGGGATCCATTTTTGCGAACTGTGCCCCACATTCAGTGAGGCGCAAAAAAGCCTGAGGCACGACGGGGCATTTCTCGGAACTGGCGAGATTCGCGTGGTTGGCCGCCAGGGCATCGAATACGCCGCACCATGCATGATTATCCACTACATTAGTGACCACAACTATCTTCCGCCTGAAGAATTCATCGAGGCTACTCTCTCCAGCGCCGCAAGTTGATCATTCGCCCGCAGGTGCGCGGCTACAACAAGGCCACAAGCATGCATCCTGCTGTGCCGCGACTCACCACGCTCGTCCAGGACTTCTTCCACGTCAAGCGTGAGCATGCGGGACCTGAACTTTGGCTTGCGGGCAGATTCGACCCGCGTATTCAATGACGCCACAGACATTCTTGACTGGATGTGCGAAGCCCAGCCGAACAAAGCATGGACAGCCTTTAATGCGCTCGCCAACATTGCTGGCTACACCCACCCTGAAGGCCTCGCAGAGGTAATTCATCCAGCACTCGATGAATACGGTTCGGATCCCGAAGAGCTGGTTGACATCCTCGGCGAACTTGGCAACAAGGAATCCGATCCGTCGCCCGTGAGACGTCTGCAGTGGATCAGACGCTTGACGATCATGTCGGCGCGCAGTGTGAAGGGGCGGAACGCCAGTTGGCGTTCCGCCCCTTCACACTGCGCGGCCTCAGAAGTCGAAGAGCGTGGCGGTCTTCTTGTCGGTGCCCTGGTAGCCGACGGTCGAGTTGTCGAGAGCGTTGGCGATGGCGTCAAGGGTGTCCTTGAGCCCCTGGACCTCCTGGTCCCAACCGCGCTGCTTCAGGTGGAAGGCCTCCCTGGCCTCACCGTCCCAGCCGGCGACGACCTTCGCCACGCGACCCTGCAGGCTCGAGAGCTGGGTGCCGATCTCGCCTGCGGCTTTCCGAATATCGGTGGCGGCGGTGGTGACAGTCCCGTACGTGACCTCGATGGTCATGGTTCCCCCTTCTCGTTACTTGACGGTCGCCGTGGAGTCGACGAAGTCGCTGATCGGGCTCTGACCGTGGATCTTCTTGAAGTTCTCCAGCTGCTCCAGCTCGTTGGCGGTGAAGCCGTCCTTGCTCATCTGGAGGGCCTCCTCCATGAAGCGGAGCTTGTCGTACAGCTTCCGGGCGTACTCGTTCGCCTGACGCTGGAGGTGGTTGTAGGCCCCGGCGGCCGAACCCTTCCAACCGGTCTCGATCGTGTCCACCGCGGCGTTCAGAGCGGAGATCCTGCCCTGCAGCGTGGTCTGCATCGCGTCGACATCCGTGATGAGCTGCGCAAGGTCTCCGTCTTCTGACCTGAAGCCGGTACCCGGGTTGTTTCCCTCGGTCATGTGCTCCTCCTCCAGAGCGAGTGGTTGCTTGAGTGGTCCTTCGTTGCGGTTGCTCGTCTGGGTCTATCTGCGGCGCAGAACCAGGAACCCGACACCACCGGCCACGACGAGCACGGCCGCGACGGCACCGCCGATCAGCAGGCCCGTAGGCGGGCCGTCGTCGCTATCGCCTTCCTCAGCGACCTCCACCCAGTCCGACTTGGAGTCGTCGTTGTCGGCTGGCTTCTCCCCAGGCGGTGCTGAGGTCGGTGCCGAAGGGGACGGTGACGCTTCTTCCTTGAGCAGCGGATGCTGGTTCGGGTCCCCCGGGTCGCCCTCCCCGTCCAGGAGGACCTTTCGAGGCCGTACGGTTCCGTACCCCAGCCTCGTGGTGTAGTCGCTACCGTCTACGGCCTTGCTGGCCGTCTCCATCATAACGCGAAGAACCTGATTTGCTGTCCAATCCGGGTGTTCTGCCCAGATCAGCGCTGCGGAACCAGACGCGATAGCTGTGGCTGTACTTGTTCCGCTACCCGTGCAGTAACTCGTGAAATTCTTGTCACACCAAACCGGAATGTCGGAACCAGGTGCAGTCAAGTCAACATTACCACCGTGGGAATAATCGGCAACCTTATTCTCCTTAGTTACCGCACCAACGGCGACGACTTCGTTGTAACCCGCAGGGTACTCCGAGTAATCCTTTCCATCGTTGCCAGTGCTTGCGAAAATCAGCTTTCCTTTGTCGACGGCATATTCGACAGCTGATTCCAATTCTGGCCTAGAGACACCCCCGACCGACATATTGATGATGCGAGCATCACTGTCAGCTGCTGCGCGTATCGCATCCTCGATGGAGGTGTCGTCGTTTTCTTTCCAGACGTCCTCTTCGTCGGTGGCTAGGTCGACTCGGAGTGGCAGGATTTTGGCCTCAGGCGCGATCCCCTGAATGCCACCGTTCTTGCCCGTGCCAGCAATCAATTCGGCAATAGTTGTGCCATGACCGGAATAGTCATCTGTGGCGTCGCCAGGAAGGTCCGTGAGGTCTGCACCGGGCAGTAGCCTGCCGTCGAGTGTTTTGCTCGACGAGTTCACTCCCGAATCAATGACGGCTACCGTAATTCCTTCACCTTTGCTGATTTCCCACATCTCCTCGGCCTTCATGGGGCCGAGATACCATTGCTGCTCACTGATGTCACGGGCAGTCGCCGCAGGCGCCAGCCAAATCAATGAGCCTAGCAGAGACCCCGAAATTGCCAGCAAGGAAGCTTGCCGAAACAAGGACGCCGACAACGTGTTCCCTCCTAGGCCCTTCTTTACTGCCATTTACGCTGCCCCATCTGCTACTCGATCACCGGAGGAACGACGCCTCGACGCCCCTTCCACGTCTCCCCGTCCTCGGTGAGGTATTCAGGCCGGGCATCGTCTCGCTTCTCCTCACGAGTCCGAGGTCCTGTTGCGCTCGGCCGCTGGACGAGCCCCGCTCCTCCGGGCGTGAAGAAGCCGCCCCGCTGGGAGCGATTGGTGGATGCCGAGCGCGGGTCGCTGGCGCCCCCACCGCCAGTGGGGTTGCGGCGGTGCGAGCCAACGGGTCCTGTGTTTCCGACGGGTCCGGCCGTTCCAGGGTTGCCGACCATGGGCCCTCGTCCTACTGGTCCGCGTTCGGTGCCGGCGACAGTACCCTGTGGAATGGGCGCCGGGCCCGAGGGACCAGGTCGGTGTGGCAGCCCGCCGAAGATGGCATCCGGTCGCCCAGTTCTTGGGGGAACGTTCATCTGCGGTGGACGTCCCATGGGAGCAGCGTTCCCCACATTCGGCCCGGGCGGACGTCCGGCAACAGGCGGCGTCCCCTTGGCACGTGCGTCAGAACGGGAACCCGTGTCTGACTGGAGCGGCGGGAAAGCCCGCTTCTGCGGGTTTCGCCCTTCAGAGAATCGGCCGGTCCGTTGTTCCGACACTCGCTGTGTTCCGGTGGTAGGCGGCACGACGGGAAGGGTACTCGGTACAGAAGGCGGGCTACTGGTCGTCGGACCAGGGCGAGTGATCGACTGCTCCATGGGCGACGTTGGCAGAGTCGTGTTATTGATCTCAGTTCCAACCGGTCGCGTCGAGTTGGTCACCTCTGTCGGACGCAGGCTCGCGGATACTGTCGTCCCAGAGCCCAGGCTTGGCCTATCGTCAGATACAGGTCGCTCTGACGTACTCGCCGGGGGCGATGCCCTACCGCCGCTCCCCACATCGTATTTGTGCCCGTCCTTCGGCTCCGGCACGCCGAAGTCCGGGGGTGGGGCGAAGGTGGGCTCCTCCTGGGTGGCCATGTTGTCGTGCGACACCTTGTAGAACGAGGACAGCCGGTTCATCTGGTTGATGGCTTCCTGGCGGTTCCTCTCCCGCGGATCATCGGCGGCGCTGGCTTCCTGGATATCCACCGGCAGGTAGGGACCGTACTCGCGCGGGGGCATGCTGCTCTTGACGGAGGCAAGGCCGATGGACGCCGCGCGCATCTGGATTCCGGCCTGGCCGGTGTACGAGGCGAGCTTGAGCGTGTTCTTGCCGAGGTTGTCCGCCCACGCGCGGAAGGCGTCACCGGACTCGCCCTCCCAGTCGACGTTGGCCGCGTACTTCTTGATGTCCTCGCCGACGCCCTCGATCGCGTCTGACGCGTTCGAGAGGGCATCCGCTGCGGCTTCCAGGTCGCTGGGCTTCGAGCTCTCGATCATGTCCAGCATGGAGTTGAGCTGGTAGCCCTCGAAGTCCGTCTGACCGAGTGAGGCGTTGCCGCCGCTCCACGACAGCATGGACCGCTGCCGCCGGCTGATGTCGGTCAGATTGACCTGCAGGTGCGCCTGTGCCTCGTCGATCGAGGGTTCCTCGTCACTCATCGATGCCTGTCCTCACTGCTACAGACCCTGGTTCACGTCGGAGTTGGACTCGTCGCCTGTGTCCCTGGCGCCCTGGCTCGCATCGTGCCGCGTCCTCGTGCGCTCGTGGATCTCCCAGAACCTACGCTTCAGGTCCTCTTCCAGGTTGTCGAAGCCGATGTCGGCGCCGAGGACGGCGATGCCCATGGCGTCGATCTGGTCGCTGAACGTCTGGGACAGCGTCGTCAGATGCGTGTGGATCCGGTCGTACTGGCGGGACAGGTCCTCCGCCTCGCTGAATCCCGTGCCGTATGACGTCTTCGGAACTACGGCGTTGGTGCTGAGGTTCGTCTTCGACGCTGCCGACTTCTCGAGGTTCTCGATGATGGCGTCGACCCGCTTCTTGAAGTCCTTCAACGACTCCGCAGCGCGTCTGAAGTCGCCCGAAGTCCCCCCGCCGCCCTGATGGGCGTCAACCATGGCAAGCCCCCCTGGCCAACCTGTCCCCGTTCACGTGTAGTGGTCACCCTATCCCGACGTGCAGTCGGTTCCAACTGCAAGGTAGGGCGGTGAAAGTCATAGTGCCAGCGGTTAGTTGACGCCTCCCTGGGCTGTGTCACAACTGCAACATCACCCGGCTGCCGACTATCCCTTGAGCAGGCGTCGGCGGCGGTCGCGGAGGACGACCGACGTGCCGGTGACGACGCCGACGAGGACGGCGGCGGTCAGGAACACGTAGGTGCCCAGGCGCTCGTTGCGCTCGGCGTAGGACTCGCCGAGTTGGAGCGGCGCCGGTTCCGGGGCCGGGGCGGGCTGGACGCCGTCGCGGGCCACGGGCTTCTCGATGGGCCGGTCGTCCTGGGTGAGGGCGCGGACGGGGTCGATGACGCCCCAGCCCACGTGGTGGTCGGCGCCGCTGATCGACCGTTCGGCGGTCTGCTGGATCTGCGCCACGACCTGGTGGGGCTCCCACTGGGGGTGCTCGGCGAGGATGAGTGCGGCGACGCCGGCGACGAAGGGGGCGGCGAAGCTCGTGCCGTTGTCCGCGCAGTGTCCGCCTCCGGGAACCGTCGAGACGATGTCGACGCCCGGTGCCGCTATGCCGACGAACTCACCGCGCTGGGAGAAGAGGGCCCGTTCGTTGTTCCGGTCGGAGGCGGCCACCGCGAGGACGCCGGGCAGGGAGGCCGGGAAGGTCTTCTTGAGCTTGCCGTCCGCCCCGTCGTTGCCCGCGGAGGCGATGACGACGATCTCGGCGTCCAGGGCCTCCTGGATGGCCTCCCTGAGCGGGTGGTCGTCGGACAGCGGCTCGACGGTGTCCTGGGAGATGTTGATGACGTCGGCCTCCTCCGCGATCGCGTGGCGGATGCCCTGGGCGAGGGTTTCGGTGGTTCCCACGCCCTCGGCGTCGTTCTGGCGGATCGGGATGATGGTGGCCTCGGGGGCGATGCCGACGAATCCGGTGCCTTCGGCGGGACGTGCGGCGATGATTCCGGCGACCTTGGTGCCGTGGCCGACGAGGTCGGCGGCCGGGCCCTTGGGGGCGCCCTCGCGCTGCTTGTCCTCGGGGATGAGGTCGGCGCCGCTGTCGACGTCGACGGCGCCCTTGAGCTGGGGGTGTTTGACGTCGACGCCGGTGTCGATGACGGCGACGCGCACGCCCTTGCCCTTGGTCTGGTCCCACAGCTCGTCCAGGAGCACGCGCTGGAGGTACCAGGGGCGGCCCTTGAAGGGCTTGGCGGGGTAGGTGCACTGGCTGCCCGCCGCGAGCTCCGTGCCGGGGCCGGATTCGGGACCGGCGCCGAGGTCGGCGGCGCGGGCGGGGGGTACCAGGAGCGTGCCCAGGCCGAGGGCCAGGACGGTGAGGAGGGTTGCGGGGCGCTTCATCACGCCCCCTGCGGCTGCCGCGCGCTGGTGGTGTCGAGCCGCGGGCCCTTGGGCAGGAACTCGGACCAGTGGGCGGGCACCGGGACGGGCTCGACGTCCTTGTAGCCGAGCCGGAGCTGGGCCTGGTTGTTGTCGCTGGCCGAGTCGTTCTCCTCGCCCTCGTCCGTGTCCCGGGCGCTGCTGTCGGTGTTGGACTGGACGGCGTAGCGCAGGCCCGTGTCGGTGACGAGGAAGGTGCCGCCCGTGGCCGTGTCGGTGCCCTGGAACTGGCGGTACAGCAGGCCCGAGCCGGGGGTGACGTAGGCGCTGGTGGTGCCGTCGGAGATGGGAACGGGGTAGGCGTCGCCAGCCCACGTCGAGAGCGTGACGGAGCCGTTGTCGTCGACCTTCCGCAGGACGCTGCAGACGGTGTCGCGGGAGGCGGAGTTGGACTGGTCGGGTTCCAGCTCCGGCCAGTCGTACTCGACGGTGGGCCCGTCGGACGCCGGGGCCGCGGTGAAGGACTGCGCAGCGACGTCCATGGCCTTGCCCTTCTGTCCGAGTTCGAGGGAGCCGGGATGGTCGAGGAGGAGACGGGCGGTGAAATCGGTGATGGGGACGACCTTGTTCGGCAGGACGACGTAGTGCTGCGGTCCGGAGCCGGTGGGCGCGATGAGCACCATGCCGACCCGGTTCGCGGAGTCGTCGAGCCCGTCTATGCCGGCCGGGGTGCCGACGCCGTCGGGGAGTTCGGGGAACTCGACGGGGCTGCCGTCACGAAAGGTGGCGAGCCATGCGTCGCTGACCTGCTGGGGGCGGCCTTCACCGACGAGTGAGCGGAGGAGGAGTTCGCTGTTCTCCGTGGCGATCTCGTACTTGGTGCCGCGGGCGTCGACGAGGAACCGCTTCTTGTCCCCGCTCTGCACGTACATGACGTCGTCTCCGGAGAGCCGGTGCTCGCCTTCCACCTCGTCGACGTCACGGTCGGCCAGCACGAAGGTGGCGCTCTGGACGGACTGCTCGGACGCGCCCGGCTGTTCGCACACCGCCCACCGTTTGGCCTTGCCCGCTTCGCCGCGTGCGGGTAGCCGGTCGGGTGCGTAGGGGATGCCGACGGTGGGTCCGATCGGGATGTCGCCGCTGTCGAGCACGGCCTCGTCGACCTCGACGATGTCCGCCCCTTCCCCGTCCAGCAGGAGCTTGGCCGAGGAGAAGTTGAGGACGGGGTGCAGCTGCTTCTGCCCGTCGGTCTCCAGGACGACGTACCGGGTCGTGGACTTGCTGGCGACGATGACGTGCTTCCCGGGTTCGTCCCAGCCCTTGGGGACCTTGGGCTTGAACATGCCCCACGCGCCGAAGCCCGCCATGATGACGGCGCCGATGACGACGCCGGGCAGGAAGGCGCGCATGGGCTTCGGCGCCCCTTCCTCGGTGCCGGTGGGCGATGGTTGCAGGAAGGACGCGACCGTACGCTTCTTCGCAAAGGTGTAGGCGTTGAGTTCGTCGCGCCTGGATGCCATGTCCGATCGCTCCTCCTCGCGGACCGGTTCCCTGCGGTCAGCGGGTCCCAGGGTATGACCTCGCCCGCGTGGCTTGGTCGTTCGGGTTCTACCATGCCTGCGATCAGGCTGCGGAGGCCGCTCGGGTAGGGTGAGGCCCGGTCAGCCGCCTCCGCTTTGCGGGCGAATACGGACACAAGGGGGCGTAGGGGCATGGGGCGGACCGCCACCCGAACCCGTAGCACCGAACACGGCAGCCGAACCGGCGGGAGGGGAGCCCACAGTTCCTCTTCGCGACGTGTGCGGCCGGCTCAGCGATCCCCGAGGGGGCCTGTCACGCTGGGACGGGAGTCGACACCCGGGAGCTTCGGGCCTGTTCATCTCCTCCAGGTGGTCCTCGTCCAGGTCGCGGCGTGCCTCGTGCTCACGGCCTGGGTGGTCAGCGAACTGCTCCTCGTTCCCGCCGCCGTGGTCGCCGTGGTCCTGGTCGCGCTCGGGGCGCGATGGGGGCGGCGCTCCCTGCCGGAGCGGATCGGGGACGCCCTGGCCTTCCGGCGGCGCGCGAAGTCCGGTGGCCCGGTGCTGGATCGCGAGATCCCCGCGGGGCTCGTGCCGTTGGTGGAGTCGGCCCCCGGTCTGCGCAGCCGCTCGTACACGCACCGGGACGGTCGCTCCATCGGTGTGATCGGAGACGAGACGTTCTCGACGGTACTCGTCCGCGTGGAGCGACGGCCGAGGGCGCTGAACCGGAGGCGTGACGAACGTCCGCTGCCGCTTGCCCTGTTGCGGGACGCGCTGGAGGTCGACGGCATCCGGCTGGAGTCCGTCCAGGTGGTGCAGCACACACAGCCGGCGCCGGCTCCGGCGCTTCCGCCACGCTCGGTGGCCGCGCTGAGCTATGGTCCGCTCCAGGCCGAGTCCGGGGCTCCGGCGGTGCGCGTGACGTGGGTGGCGCTCAAACTGGATCCCGAGCTGTGCGCGGAGGCCGTGGCGGCCCGCGGCGGTGGTTTCGAGGGCGCGCAGCGTGCGCTGGTGCGGGTGGCGGATCACCTGGCCAGCCGTCTGGTCGGTGCCGGGTTCCGCGCCACGGTGCTGTCGGAGGACGAGTGCGTGACGGCGATGGCCACGTCGGTGGTCGCCGACCCGATGGTGACGGCGCAGGCAAGCCACCCGGGCACCGCGCCGGCGCGACGCACGGCCGAGTCGGTGCGCAGCTGGCGGTGCGACGACCGCTGGCACACGGTTTACGGCATCCGCCGCTGGCCCGCGCTGGGCACCGGTGGCCCCTCGCTGGTGGACGTGGCCGGCGCCCTGTCCGCCGTTCCGGCGCTGGCGACGACGCTGAGCATCACGTTGGCCCCGCGGGGGAAGGAGTCGGTGGCGTTGACCAGCCACGTCAGGATCACCGGGCGCGGTGCGGAGGAGCTTTCCGCGCTGTGCCGGCAGCTGGAGGAGGCGGCACGCCGGCTACGGGTCGGCCTGGTCAGGCTGGACCGTGAGCAGGCTCCCGGCGTGCTCGCCTCGATCCCGCTCGGGGGGCTGTGATGACGTTGCGCCTGCGGGGGCCGCGGCTGACGCGGCACGTTCTGTCGAGTGAGCAGCTCGACGCCCTGTCCCTGCCGATCGGTGACGACGGGGTCGCCGTCGGCGTGGACGCGCGCGGCGGGCCCGCCGTGATGGGCTTTCACCATCCGCGCCCGTTCGAGGTGTTGTTGATCGGGGGGCTGTGGACCGCGCAGGTGCTCGCCCTGCGGCTGGCGGCCACCGGTGCCCGGATCGCCGTGGAGACGGGGCGCCCGCAGGTGTGGACGACGTTGTTGCACGCTGTGGGCGGTGAGGGCGGCGTGCGGGGTGCGATGGCCGTGTACGACGTCGGACGGGTTCCGGCTCTGGGCGCGACGGTGGGCAGCCCCGTCGTCGTGATCCGGGACTGTGGCATGAAGCCGCCGCGTGGGCGTGTCTCCTCCGCACCGTGGCAGTCCGTGCTGACGCTGCTTCCCTACCTGAGCCCGGTCGCGCCCCGACTGCTGCGGAGCGCGGCGCTCACCGGCGTCCAGCGGGTTTCGCCACAGGAGGCGCGGCAGCTCGGCCGCATGCTGACGCTCTCGGATCCGGAGGTCCAGGCCCTGCCGTCGCTCGGTGACGGCGTCACGCTGTGGTGTGCGCCGAAGGACCGCCAGTTCGCGAAGATCCAGCCCACGGACGCCGAGACGGGGCTGCTCGGCGTGGCACGACGTCTGGACTGACCGTGGGCGCGGGCCGACCCCCATCGTGGCTCCGCCCGCGCAGGAGGCATCCGGTGGAGTATCCGCGGGACGACGATCCGGTGCGCCTCGGACGCTCGGCCCACCGCCCCGTCGCCCGCGCGGGATCGGGGTCGCGGCGACACAGGTGAGTCTTCCCGTCTCCTTCACCGAGAGGACTCACCTCGGATCGAGGGACGCGATCGCCGTGTGGCCGCGCTTCAGGGCGGCGCCTGCTCGTCGGGGAAGCGTCCGTGGTAACTCGCCGACGGGTCACGTCGCTTCCGTCGACTCCAGCGCCGTCGAGGGTATCCCCCAGCGGACGCTCACCCTCACCGTGCGCGGGCTCGGGCACGACGGCGTGGTGCTGCGCGCCGCGTACCCGACCGTCCCGGCCCGGGTCGACGACCGCCTGACCGAGACCGGCACCGGTCTCACCCGCCCGGTCAAGGCACTCGCCGACTGGTCTCTCACGCACCGTGCCGCCATCGCCGAGGCACGGCACGCGTACGCCCAGGCCACCCCGACCATGACATCCGCTGAGAGAAGCACTCTCATGGTGTGCGGCTCCGGACGCCGTGTGGTGAGGCGCTGTCCGGAGCCTGTCGGGGGTACCGGCCCGTTTCCGGGCCGGGTGGAGGGTCAGGACTGGAGGTCGAACTCGCCGTCGCGGGCGCCGAGAACGAAGGCCTTCCACTCGGCGGCGGTGTAACGCAGGACGGTGTCCGGGTCCTTGGAGTTGCGCATCGCCACGCCCCCGCCGGGGAGGTAGGCGATCTCGACGCGCTCGTCGGCAGGGCTGTCGGGCGCGCTCAGCCACTCGACGCCCGAGATGTCCATGGCGTACAGCTCGTCCTTCTCCCGCTCGGTCGCCATCGTCGGACCGTCCCTTCTCTCATGGCTGTGACGTGCCGCCACTTTACGGGGAACCCTTCCGGATTCGCAGCGTGATGGCCACGTCACGCCGACGGTCGTGGACGAGGGCAGCTGTGGTGGCGGCGACTGTGTCGACGGCGTGGTGACGTCGGCCGACTGACTGGTCGCACGTGTGGTTGATGTCGGACGGCCCCCGGCCGGCGGCGCGAGAGCGCGCCGCCGGCCGGGCGCGGTTCGGGGTTGCTCCCGGTCACTCGGCGGGCGGCGCGGAGGGCAGCGCCTGCTTCTGGAACTCCTCCAGGGCGACCAGCTTGGAGTCCGGCGGCATGGTGACGTCGGTGGGCTTGCCGAACGCCTCGAACGTGGTCGAGCTCTTGCTCTCGCCCCGGACGGCGTCGAGCCGGAGGATGTAGGGCGTGCCCGAGGCGGCGACGTGGTAGACGTCCGAGCCGCCGTTGCCCTCGACCGTGATGGCCCGCGTGGCCTTGCCGCCCACCTCCCCGTCCTTCTCCGGGGTCAGGCGGCCCGACTCGGCGATGGTGAACAGCAGGGTGCACTCCTGCTCGGTGTCGGTGTAGACGAAGCTGTCGGCGAGGGATGCCGGGACGTCGGCCTTCTGGCCGGAGCGCTTGAGGGACTCGACGACGAGGCCCGCCTCGAGGTAGTTGACGCCCTCCTTGCAGTACATCTCGCCCGACACGTTCCCGGATACCACCGTCCGCAGGCCCTTCGCCGGGTCCCAGGTGGTCTCCTGGGTGCCGTCGGCGAAGGCGGTGGTGGTGCCCGACGAGTGGAAACTCGTCGTCTTCATCGCTTCGTTGACCTTCTTGATGAGCTCCTGTGAGGCGGCGTCAGAGCCCGAGGACGCCTTGTCGGACGTGTCGTCGCCGGAGCCGCCGCACCCGGAGAGGCCGAGGGCGAGGGCTGTTGCCAGGGCGAGGGCGGTGGGGGCTCGGCGGATGTGAAGTGTCACGGTGCGGTACTCCGGAGTCGGGGCGAAGTGCGGCCCCATACAGGCGGGCCGCGTACCAATATGCCCGGTTCAACGCGCGGCCCGACCCCGGGGTAACGAGGTGGGACCGCCCTGCCACAGGACCGCCCGTGGCGTTTAGGCTGGGGGACGTGTGTGTGCCGCCGGTCTTGGCGGGCGCACGGCCGGGGGCACCGGGAAACCGGGGTGAGTGACCAGATCAGCAGGAGGCACTGTGAACAGCGACCGGGACGAGATCCGCGTCGACGGGATCGCCCCCGGCGACGACCCCGAAACGGATCTGGAGACCACGGGCGAGTTCACCATCGACTACACGCCGCCTGCCTGGTACACGCAGAACGGTGGTGCCGAGGCTCCTCGGGCGTCGACCGGGCCGGGGCAGGCTCCGCCTCCTCCGGCGCCCTACGCGCAGGACGCGCCGCCGGCGCCTCCGCCCGCTCCGGTGACGCCTGCTCCGGCCGCGGACGCCGAGCCGCGGGACGCCGCACCGCAGGACGCCGCGCCACGCGAGCCTGTCGCTGAGCAGCCGCCCGCAGGGCCGCCCGCGGCGGATGCGCCGCCGGTCGCGCCCCCTCCCCCGCCCACGCCCGAGAAGCCCGCCGCGGAGGCGGCACCGGATCGGCCGGTGGACGAACCCGTCGAGGAGCCCGAGGAGGAGGAGCTCAGCGGACGGACGATGCGGATCTCGACCTCCGCGTTGCGGCGCGAGTTCGCCCAGCGGGACGCGGAGAAGGCCCGGCTCGCCGCCGAGGAGACGGCGGACGAGAAGGGCGAGCGGGACGACGACGGGGGTGCCGCGGCCGAGGATGCTCCGGCCCCGGCTCCGGCCCCGGGACAGCCCGCGGAAGCGCCCGAGCCGAAGGACGCACCCCAGGACGCCCCGCCCGCGGCGGCGCCCGCCCCTCCCACGCCCCAGTGGGGCCAGGGGCCCGGGAGCACGCCGGCGGGCGGTACGGCGGCGCCGTTGCCGCCGCTGCCCCCGCAGTTCCAGCCCGCCGAGCCGCCGCAGGCAGGTCCCCCGGCGCCCGCGACGGCTCCCCAGCCTCCCGCGCCGCCACAGCCCGGCCCCGACGCCGGTGGGCCGCAGGGCGGGTACGGCTTCCCCCAGCCGACGGCTCCCCACGCCCCGGCTCCGCAGCCCCCCGTGCCGCCGCACGCGGCCCCGCCGCAGCAGACACCTCCGCCCCAGCCCGCCCCGCCGCAGCCGGGGCCCGGGGCGCCCCAGCCCGCCCCGGGCCCCGGTGCGCAGCCGCAGGGTTACGGATATCCGCCCGCTGCGCAGGGTGGTTACGGCTTCCCCCAGCCCGGGTCACCGCTCCCGCCCGCCGCGCAGCCTCTCCCTGCGCAGCAGCCCGCGCCGCAGGCTCCCGCGCCCCAACCGCAGGCACAGCCCCACCCGCAGCCCCAGGCCCAGCCCCCTGCCGCCGCCGCGCAGCAGCCGATGCCGCCCGGCCACCCGGGACAGCCCGGCCACCCCGCGCAGCCCGGTCACCCGGTGCAGCAGCCCGCTCCCGCCCAGCCGGGGCAGGAGCCCGGGCCGGGGCAGGCGCAGGCTGATCCGCGGGCCGGGCACGTGTGGCCGGACCCGCGGCAGGCGCAGGCGCAGCCGGGCTCGCTGGGCTACACGGCGTCCGTCGAGCTGAGCTCCGAGCGGCTGCTGAACCAGAAGAAGAAGCCGAAGCCGCAGAGCAGCCGGGGCGGCGGCTCGCGGTTCCGGATCGGCGCGCGGAAGGAAGAGGCCGAGCGGCAGCGGAAGTTGGCGCTCATCCGGACGCCGGTGCTGTCCTGTTACCGGATCGCCGTCATCAGCCTCAAGGGCGGTGTCGGCAAGACGACGACCACCACGGCGCTCGGTGCCACGCTGGCCAGCGAGCGGCAGGACAAGGTCATCGCGATCGACGCGAACCCGGACGCCGGCACGCTGGGCCGCCGGGTGCGGCGCGAGACGGGCGCGACGATCCGCGACCTGGTGACGGCGATCCCGCACCTGCACAGCTACATGGACATCCGGCGCTTCACCTCGCAGGCCCCCTCGGGGCTGGAGATCCTGGCGAACGACGTGGACCCGGCCGTGTCCACGACGTTCAACGACGAGGACTACCGGCGTGTGATCGACGTCCTCGGCAAGCAGTACCCGATCATCCTGACCGACTCCGGCACCGGGCTGCTGTACTCGGCGATGCGCGGCGTGCTGGACCTGGCGGACCAGCTCATCGTCATCTCCACGCCCTCGGTGGACGGCGCGAGCAGTGCCAGCACCACGCTGGACTGGCTGGCGGCGCACGGGTACGGCGACCTGGTGCAGCGCAGTCTGACCGTGATCTCCGGGGTGCGGGAGACCGGGAAGATGATCCGGGTCGAGGACATCGTGGCGCACTTCAAGACGCGCTGCCGTGAGGTCGTCGTCGTACCGTTCGACGAGCACCTCGCGGCGGGCGCGGAGCTGGACCTCGACATGATGCGGCCGAGGACGCGGGAGGCGTACTTCAACCTGTCCGCGCTGATCGCGGAGGACATCACGCGCCACCAGCAGTCACAGGGGCTGTGGACACAGAACGACTCGGCGATGCCGCCGCAGGTGGCGCCGCCGATGCCGGGGCACGGTGGGCCGTACGCGGCTCCGCCGCAGGCCGGGCCCCCGCAGGGGGCCGCGCCCCAGGGGCCGCCGGCGGGCTACGGGTACCCGGGCCAGCCCGGGCAGCCGGGCCTCGGGCAGGGCTGGCAGCAGCAGTAGGAATCCGCGAGCGAAGGCCCGCACGAGCCGCTCCCCCGCACCCGTCAGGGCGTCGGTGAGGGGGACGGGGCGGTGCGGGCCTTCGGCGTCCGTGAGGCGTGGGCGGGCCCGCTGGCCAGGGCCCGGTCAGGCGGTGGCGGGCTGGGCCTCGGCGACGAGGGTGCGGCTGGTGTCGACGTCGCGGGCCATCTGGGCCAGGAACGCCTCCAGGGACGGGTAGGTCTCCTGGGGGCGGAGGTAGGCCAGGAAGTCGACGCCGACGTGGAGTCCGTAGAGGTCGAGGCCGACGCGGTCGATGGCGTACGCCTCGACGGTGCGCTCGGTGCCGTGGAACTGCGGGTTGGTGCCGACGGAGATGGCGGCGGGCATGTGCTCCCCGGCCACGACGAGCCAGCCCGCGTACACGCCGTCGGCGGGGATGGCGGTGTAGGGCAGGGTCTCCACGTTGGCCGTGGGGTACCCGAGGTCGCGCCCGCGCTGCGCCCCGCGGACGACGACGCCCTCGACGCGGTGCGGGCGGCCCAGCACCTCCGCGGCGCCCGCGACGTCGCCCTCGGCGATGAGGCGACGGGTCAGGGAGGAGGAGAACGGCACGCCGCCGCCCGCCTCGCCCTGCACGAAGAGGTCGACGAGCATGACGTCGTAGTCGTAGGTCTCGCCCAGCTCCGCCAGGAGGGCGGTGTCCCCGGCGGCGCGGTGCCCGAAGCGGAAGTTCGGGCCCTCGACGACGCTGCGGGCGTGCAGCTTGTCCACCAGGACCTTGACCACGAACTCAGCGGGCGGCAGCTTGCTGAACTCCTGGGTGAACGGCAGCACCAGGACCGCGTCGACGCCGAGTTCGGCCATGAGGTCGGCTCTGCGGTCGTGCGGGGCGAGCATCGGCGGGTGGCTGCCGGGCTTGACCACCTCGCGGGGGTGTGGGTCGAAGGTGACGACGACGGCCGGCAGGCCGAGCTCACGAGCGCGGGCCACCGTCCGGCCGATGATCACCTGGTGTCCGCGGTGGACTCCGTCGTACGAGCCGATGGTGACGACGCTGCGTCCCCAGTCCTCGGGGATGTCCGCCAAGCCACGCCAGCGCTGCACAGTGCCCGCTCCTCGGGTGGTGCCGATGTTCCGTCGCGTCCAAGGGTGCCATGCGGCCCTCGTGGGCCGCTGCCCGGCACGGTCGGACAATGATCACAGCCTCTTCAGCCGAAGACGGCGAGGCTCTTCGCCTTGCCGCTGCGTTCCTCGACGAGGGCGAGGAAGCGGTCGCCCGGGCCGAAGACGGCGACGGGCCCGGCGGGGAGCCGGGGCATGTCGAGCTGGACGCCGTTGCAGATGAGCCGGGCCTGCCGTTCCCCGACGTTCCAACGCGGAAACGCCTGGGCCACGGCCTCGCCGATGGGCAGGACCGTGAGCGTCTCCTGGAGGGCGTCGAGGGTGTGCGCCGCGGCGACGGTGTAAGGGCCGACGCGGGTACGGCGCAGGGCCGTGAGGTGGCCGCCCACGCCGAGTTCGGCGCCGATGTCGCGGGCGAGGGCCCGGACGTAGGTGCCGGAGGAGCAGACGATGGAAACCAGCAGGTCGAGGACGGGGGTGCCGTCCTCGGCCGTCTCCCGGCGAACGTCGTGGACGACGAACGAGGAGACGGTGACGGGCCGGGCGGCGAGCTGGACGTCCTCGCCCTCGCGCACGCGGGCGTAGGAGCGCTTGCCGTCCACCTTGACGGCGCTGACCTTGGACGGGACCTGCTGGATGTCGCCGGTCTGGCGGGCGACGGCGGCGTCGACGGCCTCGCGGGCGAGACCGTCGGCCGGGGTGGAGCCGGTGAGCTCGCCCTCGGCGTCATCGGTGACCGTGGTCTGGCCGAGCCGGATGGTGGCGACGTACTCCTTCTCCGTCAGCGCCAGGTGGCCCAGGAGCCGGGTGGCCTTGCCAAGGCCGAGGACGAGGACGCCGGTGGCCATCGGGTCGAGGGTGCCGGCGTGCCCGACGCGCCGGGTGCGGGCGATGCCGCGCATCTTGGCGACGACGTCGTGGGAGGTGAACCCGGCCGGCTTGTCGACGATGGCGAGCCCGTCCGGTGGAGCGGGGCGGGCGGTGCGTTCGGGCTGTGCGGGTGCGGGGGTGTCGGCCACGGTTCAGGCGTCCTCGCCGCTCTCCTCGGCGGGCTTGCGGTAGGGGTCCGCCTCGCCCGCGTAGGTGGCGCCGGATGCCTCCGCGCGCACCTGCGCGTCGGACTCCTTGGCCCGGGCGAGCAGGTCGTCGATGGTGCGGGCGTTCTCCGGGAGGGCGTCGGGGACGAAGGTGAGCGTGGGCGTGAAGCGGACGCCGGTCTGTCGTCCGACCTCGGAGCGCAGCACCCCCTTGGCGGACTCCAGGGCGGCCGCCGAGGCGGCGCGCTCGGTGTCGTCGCCGTAGACGGTGTAGAAGACGGTGGCTTCCCGCAGGTCGCCGGTGACCCGGGTGTCGGTGATCGTGACATAGCCGAGCCGCGGGTCCTTGATGCGTCGCTGCAGTGTCTCGGCGACGACGACCCGGATGCGGTCAGCCAGCTTGCGTGCCCGCGCGGTGTCGGTCATGTGATCACTCTTTCCGTTCGGTCAGTTCGTGGTGGTGCGGTCGCGGAGCGGGGGCGGCCCGGAGGGCCGGATCCGCCGTGGCGTCTACTCGTCATCTTCGCCGTGGAAGCGCCGTCGCACGGACAGCAGCTCGATCTCGGGCCGAGCGGCCACGAGGCGCTCGCAGTCGTCCATGATCTCGCTCGCGTGCGCGGCGTCCCCGGAGACGACCGCGAGGCCGATGCGGGCGCGCCGCAGCAGGTCCTGGTCGCCGACCTCGGCGACGCTCACGGCGTATTTGCGGTGCAGCTCCGCGACGATCGGGCGAACGGCGGAGCGCTTCTGCTTCAGCGAGCGCACGTCGCCGAGCAGCAGGTCGAAGGACAGCGTCCCTACATACATGCGGTGCGGGTCAAGCCGACCCGTGGGGCCTCATCCGTCTGGTCAACGGTCCGTGTCGAACAACTGAAACGGTACACGTAACGGGGGCGGGACTTCGACGCATATTCCCGGCCCCCGCGCCACGGCGGGACGCACCGCGAGGGGTGGGCAGCGGCGAGCCCGGGGCCGTCCGCCGACGGTGAGTCGACGGACGGCCCCGGGCCGGTGAGCCTCGTGTGCGGACGCCCGGGGGCGTCAGACGCGCGGCTTTTCCCGCATCTCGTAGGTGGCGATGACGTCGTCCACCTTGATGTCGTTGTAGCTGCCGAGGTTGATACCGCCCTCGAAGCCCTCGCGGATCTCGGTGACGTCGTCCTTGAACCGGCGCAGGCCCTCGATGTTGAGGTTCTCCGCGACGACCTTGCCGTCGCGCAGGAGGCGGGCCTTGGTGTTGCGCCGCACCTCGCCGGACCGGATGAGGACACCCGCGATGTTGCCCAGCTTGGAGCTGCGGAAGATCTCGCGGATCTCCGCCGTGCCCAGCTCGACCTCTTCGTACTCGGGCTTGAGCATGCCCTTCAGGGCCGCCTCGATCTCCTCGATCGCCTGGTAGATGACCGAGTAGTACCGGACGTCGACGCCCTCGCGCTCGGCCATCTGCGTCGCGCGGCCTTCGGCGCGGACGTTGAAGCCGATGACGATGGCGTCGGAGCCGGAGGCGAGGTTGATGTCCGACTCGGTGACCGCACCGACGCCGCGGTGCAGCACCCGGATGTCGACCTCCTCGCCGACGTCGAGCTGGAGCAGCGAGGACTCCAGGGCCTCGACGGAGCCGGACGCGTCGCCCTTGATGATGAGGTTGAGCTGCTGGACCTCGCCGGCCTTGAGCACCTTGTCCAGGTCCTCTAGGGAGACCCGGCGGGTGCGCTTGGCGAAGGCCGCGTTGCGCTCGCGGGCGGCACGCTTCTCGGCGATCTGACGGGCCGTACGGTCCTCGTCGACCACCAGGAAGTTGTCACCCGCGCCGGGCACGTTGGTGAGACCCAGCACCAGGGCCGGCCGGGAGGGACCGGCTTCCTGGATGTTGTTGCCCTTGTCGTCGAGCATGGCCCGCACGCGGCCGTAGGCGTCGCCCACGACCATCGTGTCACCGACGCGCAGGGTGCCGCGCTGGACCAGCACCGTCGCCACGGCACCGCGGCCGCGGTCGAGGTGGGCCTCGATGGCGATGCCCTGGGCGCCCTGCTCCGGGTTGGCCCGCAGGTCGAGCGCGGCGTCGGCGGTGAGGACGACGGCCTCCAGCAGGGAGTCGATGTTCTGCCCCTGCTTGGCGGAGATGTCGACGAACATCGTGTCGCCGCCGTACTCCTCGGCGATCAGGCCGTACTCGGTGAGCTGGCCGCGCACCTTGGTCGGATCGGCGCCCTCGACGTCGATCTTGTTGACCGCGACGACGATCGGGACCTCGGCCGCCTTGGCGTGGTTGAGCGCCTCGATCGTCTGCGGCATGACGCCGTCGTTGGCGGCGACCACCAGGATCGCGATGTCGGTGGACTTCGCACCGCGGGCACGCATGGCGGTGAACGCCTCGTGACCGGGGGTGTCGATGAAGGTGATGCGGCGTTCCTCGCCGTTGACCTCCGTCGCCGCCTGGTAGGCGCCGATGTGCTGGGTGATGCCGCCCGCTTCGCCCTCGATGACGTTGGTCTTGCGGATGGCGTCCAGCAGTCGGGTCTTGCCGTGGTCGACGTGACCCATGACGGTCACCACCGGCGGACGGGCGACCAGCGCCTCTTCGCCGCCCTCGTCCTCGCCGAACTCGATGTCGAAGGACTCGAGCAGCTCGCGGTCCTCCTCCTCCGGGCTGACGATCTGGACGACGTAGTTCATCTCCTCGCCGAGCAGCGCCAGCGTCTCGTCGGAGACGGACTGCGTCGCGGTGACCATCTCGCCCAGGTTGAACATCACCTGGACCAGCGACGCCGGGTTGGCGTTGATCTTCTCCGCGAAGTCGGTGAGGGAGGCGCCGCGGGAGAGCCGGACCGTCTCGCCCTTGCCGCGCGGCAGCATCACGCCGCCGATCGAGGGCGCCTGCATCTGCTCGTACTCCTGGCGCCTCTGCCGCTTCGACTTGCGGCCACGACGCGCCGGACCGCCGGGACGGCCGAACGCGCCCTGGGTGCCACCGCGGCCACCGGGACCGCCGGGACGGCCACCGAAGCCGGGACGGCCACCGCCACCGCCGGGACGACCGGCGAACCCGCCGCCGCCACCGCCGGGACGACCGGCGAAGCCGCCGCCACCGGGACGACCGCCGCCGCCCGGACGACCGCCGGGACCGCCGGGACGACCGCCGCCGGGACCGCCGCGACCGGGGCCGGGGCGCGGACCCGCGGCGGGACGCTGCGGCATCATGCCCGGGTTCGGACGCGGGCCGCCGGGACGGGGACCGCCCTGGCCGGCGCCCTGCGGACGCGGCATGTTGCCCGGGGTGGCGCGGCCGCCGCCGGGAGCCTG
>NZ_JABLSI010000045.1 GCF_019303475.1 Streptomyces sp. JJ38 | reverse complement strand
CGGGAGCCGCGGCGGCCCCGGGGGCGGCGGCCCGCGTCGGGGGCTCGGGAGCCCGGGCCGCGGCGGCGGAGGCCAAGGCGCCCTCGGCCAGGGCCCGCGCCCGATCGTCCGGCAGGCCGTGGTCGGCGCACAGGGCGGGCAACCCTCCCGCATAGCCCTGTCCGACGGCACGGACCTTCCAGGCACCGGCCCGGCGGTACAGCTCGACGGCCGTGACGGCGGTCTCCCCGTCGAGCCCGGTGAGGCTGTATCCCGCCCACGGCACGCCGTCGGGCCCCAGGACGGCGATCCGCGGCGCGGCGATGGCACCGAAGCGCACCGGCCCGCCCGGTGTCAGCGTGAGCCAGATCCGTACGGACTCCGCCTCGCCCGGCACCTCGTCCAGCGCCAGGGTGAGCCGGTGGCCCTCTCGGGAGCCCGCCGCGATCGACACCCCGGGCAGCCCGGCCGCTCCCGGATGGCCGAGCCAGCCCTCGCGGGTGCGGCCCTCGGCGTCGCACAGGGCGGCACCGGCGATGACGGGCCGCTCCGCCGTGACGTGAACCTGCAGGTCCGGGCCCACCAGCGGATGGTTCTGCCCGCGCACGAGCTCGGCCGTCATCGTCCGTTCCCCCTCGTTCCCCTGCCGCATTCCCTACAGGTGCGGCGCGATGGCCGGCATCAGGTCCTGGAAGGTTCGACCGTTGGCCGGGGCGCCGATGGCCGTCATCGACCAACCGTCCCCCTGTCGGTGCACCTTGGCCATGATCTGCGCCGTGTAGGCGCCGCCGCCGGTGAGCGTGTAGCGGGCCAGCTCGGTGGCCGTCGTCTCGTCCAGCAGCCGGCAGAAGGCGTTCTCGACCTCAGCGAACGTCTGGCCGGTGAAGGAGTTGACGGTGAAGACGATCTGGTCGACGTGGACGGGCACGCGGTGCAGGTCCACCAGGATCGCCTCGTCGTCACCGCCCTCCCCCACGCCGCCGACCAGGTTGTCGCCGGTGTGGGTGACGGAGCCGTCGTCGCTCGTCAGATGACGGAAGAAGACGACGTCGACGGGCTGTTGACCGGCGAACAGCACGGCCGAGGCGTCGAGGTCGATCTCCTTGCTCCGCCGGCCGAAGAGCCCGCGGCGGGCCGCCGACCGCCAGCCCAGGCCCATGCGCACCGCGCTGAGGGAACCTCCACCGGTCTTCTCCAGGCTGATCGCCTGTCCCTTGGACAGATTGACCGTCACGTGTCCTGCTCCCCTCTCGGCGGTGTCACGACAGCCGCCCTCGACGCCGCCTCGAACCCTACGCAGTGCGCCCGGGCCGTGTACCGGTCCGCCCGTGCTTTGTGGCGGTCCTGCAACAGTCCGGCCACAGAGGACGATGATCCGAGCCCGGCGGTGGACGGTTACCGGAGCCCGGCCTCGCGCATCTGGCGGAGTTCCTTCTTCAGCTCGCCGACCTCGTCCCGCAGGCGCGCGGCGACCTCGAACTGCAGCTCCGCGGCGGCGGCGCGCATCCGCTCCGTCATCTGCTCGATGAGACCGGCCAGCTCGGTGGCGGGCATGTCGGTGGGCACGACGTCGGCCGACGTCTTGCCCGCGGCGGAGGCCGCGGCCTTCACCTGCCCCTTGCCCAGGGCCGGGACCGGGGCCTTGCCCTTGCGCTCGCCCTCCGGGGCCTGACGGTAACCGGTGCCCAGGAGCTGCTCGGTGTCGACCTCCTCGCGCGCGATGGCGGAGACGATGTCCCCGATCTTCTTGCGCAACGGCTGGGGGTCGATGCCCTTCTCCTTGTTGTAGGCGATCTGCTTGGCACGGCGCCGGTTCGTCTCGTCGATGGCCTTCTCCATCGCCGGCGTGATCTTGTCGGCGTACATGTGCACCTGGCCGGACACGTTGCGGGCGGCGCGGCCGATGGTCTGGATCAGCGAGGTGCCGGAGCGGAGGAAGCCCTCCTTGTCCGCGTCGAGGATGGCCACCAGCGACACCTCGGGGAGGTCCAGACCCTCCCGCAGCAGGTTGATGCCGACCAGGACGTCGAACTCGCCGGCCCGCAGCTCGCGCAGCAGCTCCACCCGGCGCAGGGTGTCCACGTCGCTGTGGAGATAGCGGACGTTGATGCCCAGCTCCAGGAAGTAGTCCGTGAGGTCCTCCGCCATCTTCTTCGTCAGCGTCGTGACGAGGACGCGCTCGTCCTTCTCGGTGCGGGTGCGGATCTCGTGGACCAGGTCGTCGATCTGGCCCTCGGTGGGCTTGACGACCACCTCCGGGTCCACCAGCCCCGTCGGCCGGATGATCTGCTCCACCACGCCGTCGGACCGGGACAGCTCGTAGGAGCCGGGCGTCGCCGACAGATAGACCGTCTGGCCGATGCGCTCCAGGAACTCCTCCCACTTCAGCGGGCGGTTGTCCATGGCGGACGGCAGCCGGAAGCCGTGCTCGACCAGCGTTCGCTTGCGGGAGGCGTCCCCCTCGTACATGGCCCCGATCTGCGGCACCGTCACGTGCGACTCGTCGATGACGAGCAGGAAGTCGTCGGGGAAGTAGTCGAGCAGGGTGTGCGGGGGCGAGCCCGGCTCGCGGCCGTCGATGTGCAGCGAGTAGTTCTCGATCCCGGAGCAGGTGCCGATCTGCTGCATCATCTCCAGGTCGTAGGTGGTGCGCATGCGCAGCCGCTGGGCCTCCAGCAGCTTGCCCTGCTTCTCCATCGTCTCCAGGGTCTCGCGCAGCTCGTCCTCGATGGCGCGCACGGCCCGGGCCATCCGCTCCTCGCCCGCGACGTAGTGAGAGGCGGGGAAGACGTACAGCTCCGTGTCGTCCGACATCACCTCGCCGGTGATCGGGTGCAGCGTCGAGAGCGCCTCGATCTCGTCACCGAACATCTCGATGCGGACGGCCAGCTCCTCGTAGACGGGGAACACCTCGATGGTGTCGCCCCGCACCCGGAAGGTGCCGCGGGTGAAGGCGGCGTCGTTGCGCGCGTACTGGATCTCCACGAGGCGGCGCAGCAGAACGTCCCGGTCGATCTCCTCGCCGACCCTGAGCGGCACCATCCGGTCCACGTACTCCTGCGGCGTGCCCAGGCCGTAGATGCAGGACACCGAGGCGACGACCACCACGTCCCGCCGGGTGAGCAGCGAGTTCGTCGCGCTGTGCCGCAGCCGCTCGACCTCCTCGTTGATCGAGGAGTCCTTCTCGATGTAGGTGTCGGACTGCGGAACGTAGGCCTCGGGCTGGTAGTAGTCGTAGTACGAGACGAAGTACTCCACCGCGTTGTTCGGCAGGAGCTCGCGGAACTCGTTCGCCAACTGCGCGGCGAGCGTCTTGTTCGGCGCCATCACCAGCGTGGGGCGCTGGAGCTTCTCGATCATCCACGCCGTCGTCGCCGACTTGCCGGTGCCCGTGGCGCCCAGCAGCACGACGTCCTTCTCCCCCGCCTCCACCCGCCGCGCGAGGTCGGCGATGGCCGTGGGCTGGTCACCGCTGGGCTGGTAGGGGCTGACGACCTCGAAGGGCGCCACCTTGCGTTCGATCTGGGATACGGGCCGCATGTTCCCACCGTACGGCGCGCCACCGACAACGTTCAGCTCGTCGTCATCCGGCACCCGTTTGGCGCCCATGCACCGGCAGCCCTCGCTGGAAAACCTCATCCACGGCCGCGTTGCCGACGCGGCGCGACGGACCGCCGACGCGGCGACCGCGCCCCCGCTCCACGGGGGGCGCGGTCGCCGCCGTCCCCCACCGTGAGGAGTCGTCCCGTGTCCCTTCGTCCCATCGCCCTGACCGGTCCGCTGCTGGGAGTCCTCGCCCTCGTCCTCGCCATGGCCCCGGCCCCGGTGGGGCCGCCGGACGCCGGTCCGCGCGAGCGCCCCGCCCCCGTGGCCTCCCCCTCCGCCGTGCCGCAGAAGCTGCCGACGCCGTCCGAGGCGGAACCGGAGGGCTCGGCGGACGTGCTGGCGATCGCCCACCGCGGCGCCTCGGCCTACGCCCCGGAGAACACCCTGGCCGCCGCCGACAAGGCCCGGGAGCTGGGCGTGGAGTGGGTGGAGAACGACGTCCAGCGCACCCGCGACGGCGAGCTCGTCGTCATGCACGACGCGACCCTGGCCCGGACGACGAACGTCGAGGAGGTCTTCCCCGACCGCGCCCCGTGGCGGGTCCGGGACTTCACCGCCGCCGAGATCGCCCGGCTCGACGCGGGAAGCTGGTTCGACGCCCGCTACACGGGCGAGCCGGTACCCACGCTGGAGCGGTTGCTGGAGCGGATGACCGTCAACCACCAGAAGCTGCTGCTGGAGATCAAGAAGCCCGACCTGTACCCGGGCATCGAGCAGGACATCCTGGACGAGCTGCGCGACGAGGGCTGGCTCAGCCCCTACCACGTGCGGCGGCGCCTGGTCGTCCAGACGTTCGACGCGGACTCGCTGCGCCGGGTGCACGCGCTCAACCCGGCGGTCAGGACCGGCTTCCTCGGGACCCCCGAGGTCGCCGAGCTCCCCGAGTACGGTACCTTCGCCGACCAGGTCAACCCGCGATACACGACGGTGACGCCGGAGTACGTGGCGGCCGTCCACTCGGTGCTCGGCGCACACGGCCGGCCGCTGGAGGTGTTCACGTGGACGGTGGACGACGGGCCCACGGCCGCCAGGCTGGCCGGGGCGGGCGTCGACGGGGTGATCAGCAACCGTCCCGACGTCGTCCGCGAGGCGATCGAGCGCGGGGAGCGGGACCACGAGCGCGATGACGCGTGGGGCGGCGCCGGCCGCTGAGGCGGGGGCGACGGGCGGCCCGCCGCCGCGCTGTGGGCGGGGAGCCGTAGGGTCGGCCCCATGACCGCCACGAACGTGCAGTCCTGCTGGACGGTGGTGCCGACCCCCATCGGCCCCCTGCTGCTCGTCGCCACGGACGCCGGGCTGGCCACGGTCGGCTTCCACGCCGACGAGCGCCTGGTGAGCCGGACGCTGGCCCGGCTCACCGCGCGCTTCGGCGAGGAGCCCACGGCCCTGCCCGAGCCGCCGGGGGCACGGCCCGCGCCGGAGGCCGGCCGGGGGCCCGCTCCGGGGCCGGGCACGGCCCCCGCGTCGGGGCCCGGAGATGGGCCCGGCGTCCTGCGGGCCACGGCGGCGGAGCTGGCCGCCTACTTCAGGGGGGAGCTGCGCGGCTTCGGCGTCCCCCTGGACTGGCGACTGACGGGCGGCTTCAACGCCCGCGTGCTGCACGCCCTGGCCAGGACCGTCCCCTACGGCGAGGTGGCCACCTACCAGGACCTGGCCGACGCCGTGGGCGAGCCCGGCGCCGCCCGGGCGGTCGGGATGGCGATGGGGGCCAACCCGCTGCCCGTCGTCGTGCCCTGTCACCGGGTGGTCGCGAGCGGTGGCGGCCTCGGCGGCTTCGGCGGCGGGCTGGAGACGAAGCGGGCGCTGCTCGCGCTGGAGGGTGTGCTCCCCGCCCCGCTTTTCTGACTTCCGGCGAGCTCAGCAGGGGTGGAGCCGGAATCCCACGGCACGCCGGCCGCCGGTGTGCTCGGCGACGCCGTCGAGGATCGAGGTGATGAACCTGCGGGCGTACGCGTCGGGGTCCTCGTCGCTGAGCGCGGTGAGGTAGGCGCGGTGCTCGGCGAGCGAGGCGACGGCCAGCTCGACGTCCGGCTCGTCGACCTCCTGGATGTGGGTGCCGCCGGGGGCGGCCACGGCGACCCAGCGCACGCCGTCCCAGCGCTCCAGCGTGCCGTCGGCGAGCTGTTCGGGGAAGATCCAGCGGTTGCCCGCGTCGGCCACGGCGTCCAGGGTGGCCCGGCCCACGGCCTTGTGGTCGGGGGTGTTCCAGTAGCCGCCGGGCCAGGTGTCCTCGTGGTTGAGCGTGATCACCAGCTCGGGGCGGTGGCGGCGGATGGCGGCGGCCAGGTCGCGGCGGAGCGGGACGCCGTACTCGATGACGCCGTCGCGGTAGTCGAGGAACTCCACGTCGCGCACGCCGACGACGGCGGCGCTGGCGCGCTGCTCGGCCTCCCGCACCGGGGCGGCCTCGGCCGGGGCCATGGTGTCGATGCCGGCCTCGCCCCGGGTGGCCAGGAGGTAGGTGATCTCCTTGCCCGCCCGCACCCAGTGCGCGAGGGCGGCCGCGGCTCCGTACTCGAGGTCGTCCGGGTGGGCCACGATGGCCAGCGCCCGGTCCCAGTCCTGGGGCATCTGAGCGATTTCCTGCGCCACTTGGGCCTCCCGCCGGTCGTTACACATCGCGAAGATCCTCACACAGCAGCGCGGCGGGGCTGGTGTCGGCCGTCCCGCTTCCGGCGAAAGGCCCTCTCCGTGTCCCGACGACTGCACGTCGACCGCTCCTCCCTCGCACACCGTATCCAGTACGCGGTCAAGCACCCGGCCCGGATTCCCCCGTACGTGCGACGCTGGGTCCGCGACCTGCGGCTGCGCCGGCTGACCGGGGGCGACCACGTGGCCTATTACCGGGCGGTGATGAAGGACGACACCCGGCGCAATCCGGAGTCGGCGGTCGGCAGCGCCACCCACGACCGCTGGCTGGCCCTCGGTGAGATGCAGTACGACTACCTGGTGCGGCACGGGCTGTCGCCCGAGGACCGGATGCTGGAGATCGGCTGCGGGAACCTGCGCGCGGGGCGGCTGTTCATCGCCTATCTGGACGCCTCCCACTACCACGGCGTCGACATCTCGCCCGAGATCCTCCTCTCGGCGCAGGAGACGCTGGTGCGGCACGGCCTGCAGGCCAAGCTGCCGCATCTGACGCTGGTGCGGGACCTGCGGCTGGCCCATCTGCCCGACGCCTACTTCACCGTCATCCACGCGCACAGCGTCTTCTCCCACTCCCCCATCGAGGTGATCGACCAGTGCCTGGCCCACGTGGGCCGGGTACTGGCGCCCGGCGGCTACTTCGACTTCACCTACAACCGCACGGCCGACCGTGAGCACCACGTGCTGCGCGAGGACTTCTACTACCGCACCGAGACGCTGGTCCGGCTCGCGGAGACGCACGGTCTGCGGGCTCGCCCCATGACGGACTGGGACGAGCTCCCGCACCGGCAGTCGAAGATCCGGGTGATGCGTCCGGAGGAGTGAGCACCCACCCGGCGCCCGCCGCGGGTGCTGGGCCTGACGTGTGGTTTCCCGCCGCCATCCCGGCGACATGCCGGGCGTGGCGGCGTTCGCACGTCCACCTTCGGGAGAACAAGTGGGATAGTCCTATTAATCCTATTTGTATGATTCTGGAGTGGGATCGTGCGCCACCCCCCACACCGCCGGACGACGGCGTTGCTCACCTCCCTGCTGCTCGCAACGGCCGCCGGCTGCGCCGGCGCGGACCACGCCTCCACCGAGGCCGACTCCGCGTCCGCCGCGCCCGCCGCCGAGACCGGCACGGAGTTCACCCTCGTCGCCACCGGCGACATCCTCAGCCACGACTCCGTCATCCGGCAGGCCGCCGCCGACGCGGACGGCGGTGGCGAACACGCCTACGACTTCAGCGCGATGCTGGCCGGAGCGAAGCCCGTCGTGGCCCAGGCGGACCTCGCGATCTGCCATCTCGAAACCATCCTCGGGACCGAGGACGGGCCGTTCACCGGCTATCCGATGTTCCGCACCCCGCCCCAGGTCGCCCAGGCGATCGAGGAGACCGGCTACGACTCCTGTTCCACGGCCTCCAACCACACGCTGGACGCCGGCCCCGAGGGCGTCGCCCGCACCCTGGACGCCCTGGACGCCGTCGGCGTGCGGCACGTCGGCTCGGCCCGTGACGCCGCCGAACGCGCCAAGCCCGCCCTGCTGAAGGCCAACGGCGTTACCGTCGCCCAACTGGCCTACACCTACGGGACGAACGGCATCCCCGTCCCCGAGGACGCGCCCTACCTCGTCAACCTGATCGACGCCGAGCAGGTCGTCGCCGACGCGCGCGCGGCGCGCGAGGCCGGAGCCGACGTCGTCGTCGTCAGCATGCACTGGGGCACGGAGTACCAGGAGGCGCCCGACGAGCGGCAGCGCGAGCTCGCGGAACGGCTCACCGCGGCCCGCACGGACGGCCGCCGGGACATCGACCTCGTCATCGGCACGCACGTCCACGTGCCCCAGCCCTACGAGAAGGTCAACGGGACCTGGGTCGTGTACGGGATGGGCGACCAGGTGGCCGGCGTCATGAACGACCCCCGCGGCCAGATGGGCTACGCCGCGCGCTTCACCTTCGCCCCACCCGAGCGGGAGGGCACACCGTGGCGGGTACGGAAGGCCGAGTTCGTGCCGCACGTCATGGCCAACGACCCCCTGCGCGTCGTCAACCTGCCCCGGGCCCTCGACGAGCAGCCCGACAACGCCGAGTACACCCGGGCCCTCGACGTCATCCGCGACGCCGCCCTCAGCCTGGGCGGGGCCGAGGACGGGCTGCGGATGGGCCGCTGAACCGGTGGTGAAGGGGGCCACGCGTGAGAGGACCGGGTGACGGGGGCGGGCTGCAGCTGTGGTTCGCCCCCGAGCTGCGCTTCCTGCTCGCCTCCCGCCACCGCGGACAGGACGTACTGCGGGTGTCCTACGACCTCACCTCGTCGCTGGGCCACGTCGTGCAGTCACTCGGCGTACCGCTCACCGAAGTCGGCGCGCTGACGGTGGACGGCTGGCCGGTGCCGCCGGAACACCGGCCCGGCGACGGCACCCTGGTCGAGGTGGCGGCGCGGCCCCGGCCGCAGCCCCTGCCGCCCTCGGCGACCGGGTTCGTGCTCGACGTCCACCTGGGCGCCCTGGCCCGCAGGCTGCGTCTGGTCGGCCTCGACACGGCCTACGCCAACGACGCCGACGATCCCGAGCTCGTCAGGCGGGCCAACGCCGAACGCCGCGTCCTGCTGACCCGGGACCGCGGGCTGCTGCGCCGCCGCACCCCGTGGCTGGCCGCGTTCGTCCGCGGCACCCGGCCGGACGAGCAGCTCCTGGACGTCCTCACCCGCTTCCGGCCCCCGCTCGCCCCGTGGACCCGGTGCCCGGCCTGCAACGGCGACCTCGCGCCCGTCGCCAAGGCCGCGGTCGCCCACCTGCTGGAACCGGGCACCCGGCGCACCTACGACACCTTCACGCGCTGCCGCTCCTGCGGGCGCGTCTACTGGCGCGGCGCCCACGGCGGCCGGCTGGAGGCCACCGTCACCGCCGCCCGCGCCGCGGTGACCGGGCGCGGCTGAGCTCAGGGCGCGGTCTCCCCGTGCCGGTCGCGGGCCTTGAGCCGGACGGTGGGCAGGGCGGGGGCGGGCAGTGGGGCGTCCGCGCAGTGCGGCACCGGGCCGAAGCGGGTGCCGTCCTCCCAGTCGGCCCGGGCCCGCACGATCTCCTCATGGCTCCGCCCGACGAAGTTCCACCACATGACGAGCGGCTCCTCGAAGGGCGCGCCGCCGAACAGGAACAGCCGGGCCTCCCCAGCCGCCCGGACGTCGAGCTCATCGCGGCCCCGGCCGAGGTAGAGCAACGAGCCCGGCCCCAGCGCGGTACCGGCGACGTCCGCGGTGCCGGACATCGTCAACGCCGCCGCCTCGAAGGACGGCTCGACGGGCAGCCGCACGGAGCCCGGACCGTCGAAGCGGAGCTCGGCGCCGAAGAGGGGGCTGTGCACCCGGGCGGGCGAGCGCGCCCCGGCCAGCTCTCCGACGACGACGGTGACCGTGGCCGCCCCGTCCCGCAGCACCGGCAGGTCACCGTGGTGCTCGAAACGCGGCGCGCCGTGCCGGGCCTCCTCCGGCAGCGCGACCCACAGCTGGAGGCCGTGCATGACGGGCGGATGCTCCGGCGGCGACTGCTCGGAGTGGGCGATGCCGTGCCCCGACGTCATCAGGTTCAGCTGCCCCGGCGCGATCGACTGGAGGTTGCCGAGGCTGTCGGCGTGCACGATCTCGCCGTCCGCCAGCCAGGTGACGGTCTGCAGGCCGGTGTGGGGGTGGGGCGCGATCTGCATGCCGGGCCGCCCGGTGACGTCGGCGGGCCCGAAGTGGTCGACGAAGCACCAGGCGCCCACCATGCGGCGCCGACGCTGCGGCAGCAGCCGCCGCACCGTCGTGTAGCGGCCCAGCGGTACGTCGTGGCCGGGCAGCAGCAGGCTGTCCGGCTCCTCGGCGGTGCCCAGCGTGCACGCGTACACGGCCTGACCGGTGTCTGATCCTCCGTCACTCATGGTGCGACTGTACGACGGGGGACGGTGACGACTGCGGAGGCCGGGTGGAGGGGCCCTGGGTCGTTGCCAGACCCAGGGCCCCGGAGTGCCGCCCGATCCGCACGCCCGGCGATCTGGGCGCGGGTCATGTTCACGATCTCGCGTTCTCCCTTTGGACCACCGCGCATCGAGCTGCGCGGGCCGGACTTGAACCGGCACCTCGAGATCCTGCCCGCACACCGTGTACTCGGGCGATGGGCGGCGGATGCTGAGTCTGGAGCGAGAGTCTGAGTCTGTCCGCGGTTCCGCGCTCATCGCGCGCGGACCACGCTCTGACGACAAGCTTCAGCGTCAGCTTTGCGCTCCTGGCGCACCCCGGGCCGCGGCGTCGAAGCGCCCGCCCGGGGAGATTTCGAGGCTACCCGATCAGGCGAACAGGTAGCCGAACACGGCCTCTCCGACCCGCTGGTCGGTGACCTCGGTGCCGTTGGCCTCCTCACGGGCGAACTTCACCGCCTGCTGGAGCTTCTCGATCCGCTCCAGCAGCTCGTTGACCCGGCGGGCGGGCAGCGCGCCGGAGAACTTCACCGTCGTCCAGTAGCCGACCGGCACGTCCTCGTAGTACACCTCCACCTGCGCCGGGTGCTTCTCGGTGGCCTCCGCCTTCACGTGGTTGCGCGGCACCTTCTTCGTGCGCACGGTGCGCACGGGCTCCGTCTTCCAGCAGTCCGAGGACGGGTCGAGCACCCAGCCCTCGGCCGCGTCGAGCACCGGCAGCCGCCGCAGGAAGGCGCCGAGGTCGGCGAGCTGCTTCTCCAGGAAGAGCAGGTACGTCACCGGCGCCTGGGCAATCAGCACCCGCCCCTCGACGGTCACGTCCGCCCGCGCCTCGCAGTTCGCCCAGTCCTTCGTCGCGGTCACGTCGAAGAGCCGGGTCAGCGTCTTCGCGCTCTCCCGCAGGACGTCCTCCGCCTTGACCTGCACCCGGGTGGACTCGGGAGGCAGCTGCTCGCCCTCCTCGTCCTTGGGCTGGTACGTCCGCGAGATGCCCGCGAGCAGCCCGGGCTTGGCCAGCCCCTGCCGGGTTGCCGTCAGGTCCTGCTGGACCTTGGACTTGACGCCCTTCTCCACTGCGATGATCTGATTCAGCTTCGCCACGTCCCGGACGATAGCGAGTGGGCGAACACCAGCGCCAACGAATTCCCCCGCCGGCGTCCTCGCCCAGGAACGCCCGGAGGTGCCCGGTCAGTTCCTCCGGCTGGTCCTCGGGCAGGGGCGTGCAGCTGCCGGGGATCTCCACGTGCCGGGAGTCCGGCAGGGTGCGCGCGAGCTCGCGACCGTGCTCGGGTGGCATGACCCGGTCCTCGGCGGCCCAGACGACCGGCGCCGGAGGCCGGACGCCGCGCAACGCCTCCGTCCACCGCAGCAGTTCCGCGCGCGGCGATGCCGGCCCCCGCGGACGCCGCCGCCCCCTTCACCGGGCGCGACGCGGCTGGCCCGGGCCGAGGCCGAACTCCCCGTCGTGGGCGAGACGCTGGCCGCGGCCCGGGCCACGATGGGGGGGCCGTCTCCCCGACTCGCTACCCGGTCTTCGTCACGACGGGGCGGTGAACTCGGGCGGGGCCGTCGTCGGTGCGCCGCCGGTGGGCAGCGGGGTGTCCGGGCACGGCTCCAGCACCCGGGAGAGCGCGTCCTTCTCCTCCTGGGTGACCCACAGCCCGTACTTCGTCTTGACGGCCACCTGGGCGGCCGCGTAAGTGCAGTGGTGGGGCTCGTGCGGCGGCAACCACTCGGCGGCGTCGGCGTCTCCCTTGGCACGGTTGGCGCCCGCGTCGACGGCCAGGAGGTTGAGGGGGTCGTTGGCGAAGGCGATGCGCTGAGCGGGCTTCCAGCCGCCTGCGCCCTTCTGCCACGCGTCGGAGAGCGCCACCAGGTGGTCGATGTCCACCTCGCTCGCGCCGCCCTTCTCGAAATGGATCACCGTGCCGGTGAAGGGGTCGGGGTCGAGCGTGCCGGATTCGACGGTGCAGTCGTCCTCGGCGAGCTTCACGTCCCGAAGGTCGCGGGCGAGGATGTCGTCACGGGTGTCGCAGCCGTTCTGGTCGACGTCGGCCCAGGGGCTGCCGAACATGCGGCGGTCGTAACCGGTGCGGGGCGCGCGGTCCTTGACGGGGAGTTCCCTCAGGGCCGCGAGGACGCGTCCGTCGGGCCCGGGCTCACCGTCCTCGGCGGTGTCGTCGACGGTGCAGGCGGTGGCGACCGTGGCGAGGAGGGCGAGCGCGGCGGCGGCGGTGGTGCGGCGGGATATCACGGCCGCTCAGCCTATCGGGGCATCCCGGCCCACGTCAGCGCATCGGGACGGGGGCGGCCGACGGGACGAGCGGGGCGTGGGCGGCCTACCGGGACGGGCACGGGAGCGCCGCGCCCGTCCCGGTAGCTCAACCAGCCTCGAATTCGGCCGCCTCCACGTACTCCGGCCGCGGCTCCAGGGCGGCGGCGAGCCGGAAGTGCCGGCGCGCCTCACCCGTCCGGCCCGCTCGCTCCAGGGTCCTGGCCAGGGCGAAGTGGGCGAAGGCGTTGTCCGGCTCTCGCTCGATGACGAGCTGGAACTCCAGCTCTGCGGAACGGAGCTGAGCCGAGTGGAAGAAGGCCCTGGCCCGCAGCAGCCGCGCCGCGGTGTTCTCCGGGTGGGCGGTGATCAACGGGTCGAGCAGCTTGACCGCACCGCGCGGATCGCGGGCTTCGAGCAGCTTCTCCGCGGCACGGAAGTCGATCACGTTGGTCTGGGGCGTTCGGGACATCACAGGCGCCTCCTTCGGCCGGGACAACGACCGCGTGCCCGGGAGCATTCCCGGCGAGTGCCTCAGGCACGCCTCCGCAGACGCTCCCATACCTCTCTCACCTGGGGCTCCAGCTTCTCCAACGGACCGTCGTTGTCGATGACGTGGTCGGCGATGGCCAGCCGGTCCGCCCGGGTGGCCTGGGCCGCCATCCGCGAGCGCGCCTCCTCCTCGGACATCCCGCGCAGGTGCACCAGACGGTGGAGCTGCGTCGCGGGCGAGGCGTCCACGACCACGACCACGTCGTAGAGGGAGGCCAGGCCGTTCTCCGTGAGGAGGGGGACGTCGTGGACGACGACGGCGTGCTCGCCCGCGGCCTGCTGGAGCTCGGCGGACCGGGCACCGACAAGGGGGTGGACGATGGCGTTCAGCGCGGCGAGCCGGTCCGGGTCGTTGAAGACGATCCGGCCGAGTGCCGGTCGGTCGATGGCGCCGTCGGCCCGCAGCACGCCCTCCCCGAACTCCGCGACGACGGCGGCGTGGCCCTCGGTGCCCGGCTCGACGACCTCACGCGCGATCCGGTCGGCGTCGACGATCACCGCTCCGTAGGAGCCCAGCAGGCGCGAGACCTCGCTCTTGCCCGCGCCGATGCCCCCGGTCAGTCCCACTGTCAGCATGGCCGCAACCCTACTGGCCAGTTCCCCCTTCGCCTTCTCCGGACTCCCGCTCGCGGTCGGCCAGGAAGCGCTCGAAGACGGCACCCAGCTCGTCGGCCGAGGGCAGCTCCGACGGCTCGGCCACGAGGTTGCCGCGCGTCGCGGCACCGGCGACGGCGTCGAACTGCTGCTCCAGCCCGCGGACGACGGCGACCAGCTCGCTGTCTCCGTCGGCGAGCTGCCGTTCGATCTCCGCCTGCGTCTTGTGCGCCCGCCCGCGCAGCGTGTGGGCGATGGCGGGCAGCACCAGCCCCGTGGCGGCGGTGATCGCCTCCACGACGACCAGCGAGGCGTCCGGGTACGGCGAGCGGGCCACGTAGTGCGGGACGTGCGCGGCCACCCCCAGGACATCATGGCCCGCGTCGACGAGCCGCAGCTCCAGCAGGGAGGCCGCGCTGCCGGGCACCTGCGCCTCGTCGAAGAGCCCGGGGTGGCCCGGCACGAGGTCGGCGCGGTTCCCGTGCGGGGTGAGGCCGACGGGGCGGGTGTGCGGTACGCCCATGGGGATGCCGTGGAAGCCCACCGAGAGCCGCACGCCCAGCCGTTCGACGATCTCCCGGACGGCGGCGACGAACGCCTCCCAGTGCACGTCCGGCTCGGGGCCGCTGAGCAGCAGGAAGGGGCTGCCCGTCGCGTCCCGGAGCAGCCGGAGCTCGAGGGCGGGCCGGTCGTAGGACACCCAGTGGTCTCGCCGGAACGTCATCATCGGGCGCCGCGCCCGGTAGTCGATCAGGCGGTCGACGTCGAACCGGGCGATCGTCTGCCGGGGGCGTCCGTCGAGGAGGAGGGAGGTGATCTGCTCACCGGCGGCGCCGGCGTCGATGAAGCCCTCGAAGTGGTACAGCATGACGAAACCGGATCCGACGCCCTGGTCGATGATCTCGTCCACTGCCCGAAGGCCGCTCGGATCCCATTCGTACAGCTCGCGCGGCTTCAACACGTTCTCTCGCCCCTCCGTCCAATGGTTCCGCACTGTGCCAACGCACAACGCGGGCACGGCATTCCCGAACCGGGCCACGGGAGAACGGCCTCGCCCAGCCGCCATGTCACGCCTACGGTGGTTCTCATGCCCCGACTGCCCCTCCCCGTGTCCGACGTGCGCGTTCACGTGCGGATGAACATCGGCGCGTGCGGGCCGTACGCGCTGCTCGTCGCGGACTTCGAACCACCCGGCCCGGGCGGCGGACTGGAGCTCCTCAACGCCGTGCCGAGGGCCAGGCTGCCCGCGGAGTACCTTCCCGCCGTGCGGGAGGGCCTGCTGGAGGGGCTCGGCACGGTGGCGGCCGCGGTGCTGCTCACGGACGGCGGCCACCACGAGGTCGACTCCTGCGACCTCGGGTTCCGGATCGCCGGACGGCAGGCGGGCCGGGCCGCACTGGTCGCCTCCGGGCTACTGCCACCGCGGGAGGCTGACGCGCTGCGCTGGGTCATGTGGCCGGGGCGGTCACGGCCGCGTCACCGTCCGAGGGGCGCCTCCCGGGCCCGGTGACCCGGGCGAGGGGCTCGGACACGGGCGAGGGCCCGCCCCAGGGGGGACGGGCCCTCGTCGGGCGTGCTCGCGCCGGGCGCGGGGTCAGCTCTGGCCGCCGGCCAGCTTCTCCCGCAGTGCGGCGAGGGCCTCGTCGGAGGCCAGCGCACCGGAGTCGTCAGCGGACTCCGAGGAGTACGAACCGCCGCCGCCCTGGCCGCTGGGAGCGGCACCGGCGCCGGCACCCTCGGCCTCGGCCTGGGCGTCCGCCTCGCGGGACTTGATGACCTGGGCCTGGTGCTGCTCGAAGCGGGCCTGGGCAACCGCGTACTGGTTCTCCCACTCCTCGCGCTGCTTCTCGTACCCCTCCAGCCAGTCGTTCGACTCGGGGTCGAAGCCCTCGGGGTAGATGTAGTTGCCCTGGTCGTCGTAGGACGCCGCCATGCCGTACAGCGTGGGGTCGAACTCGACGGCCATCGGGTCGGCGCCGAAGGACTCGTTGGCCTGCTTCAGCGAGAGGCTGATGCGGCGGCGCTCCAGGTCGATGTCGATGACCTTGACGAAGATCTCGTCGTTGACCTGGACGACCTGCTCCGGGATCTCGACGTGGCGCTCGGCCAGCTCGGAGATGTGGACCAGACCCTCGATGCCCTCGTCGACGCGGACGAACGCACCGAACGGCACCAGCTTGGTGACCTTGCCGGGCACGACCTGGCCGATCTGGTGCGTGCGGGCGAACTGCTGCCACGGGTCTTCCTGGGTCGCCTTCAGCGACAGGGAGACGCGCTCGCGGTCCATGTCGACGTCCAGGACCTCGACCGTGACCTCCTGGCCGACCTCGACGACCTCGGACGGGTGGTCGATGTGCTTCCAGGACAGCTCGGAGACGTGCACCAGGCCGTCCACGCCACCCAGGTCCACGAAGGCACCGAAGTTGACGATGGAGGAGACGACGCCGGAGCGCACCTGGCCCTTCTGCAGGGTGGTGAGGAAGGTCTGGCGGACCTCGCTCTGGGTCTGCTCCAGCCAGGCGCGGCGGGACAGGACCACGTTGTTGCGGTTCTTGTCCAGCTCGATGATCTTGGCCTCGAGCTCCTTGCCCACGTAGGGCTGCAGGTCCCGCACGCGGCGCATCTCGACCAGGGACGCGGGGAGGAAGCCGCGGAGGCCGATGTCGAGGATGAGACCACCCTTGACGACCTCGATGACGGTACCGGTGACGATCCCGTCCTCTTCCTTGATCTTCTCGATCGTGCCCCAGGCCCGCTCGTACTGGGCACGCTTCTTCGACAGGATCAGGCGGCCTTCCTTGTCCTCCTTCTGGAGAACCAGGGCCTCGATCTCGTCGCCGACGGCCACGACCTCGTTCGGGTCCACGTCGTGCTTGATCGACAGCTCACGGGAAGGGATGACGCCCTCGGTCTTGTAACCGATGTCGAGCAGGACCTCGTCCCGGTCGACCTTCACGATGACGCCGTCGACGATGTCGCCGTCGTTGAAGTACTTGATCGTCTCGTCGATCGCGGCGAGGAAGGCTTCCTCGGAACCGATGTCGTTGACCGCAACCTGCGGGGTGGTCACGGTGGTCTCGGTGCTGCTCGTCATGTGGTAAAGGGCTCCGGTACGGACACAGAAGTCGTAGGTACTGCTACGCCGTGAGCCCTTATCGCACCGCCGAAGCCGGACAGCCTGAGAGGCGCTTCCCCGTTTTCCGAAAGCACCTCGACAACCGAGGGGACATACAACAGATGCGAGCGTGACCTGCTCCGTCCGAGGTCCGCAGGCCCGCAGCGCAACTTGTAGCATACGGCCGCATCCGGGCACGGTCAATGCGCGATTGCGACACGAGGGGCGGATGGGGCGAAACCGCCATCCTCGACACCCCGGCCGACGCGCATCGCAGTGTGCTCATCAGCACTCCGCACGTACAAGTGGCCTCAGCCTATCGTTACGGTCGCCACAGGAGAACGACGGGGTGCGGGGAGACGACATGGATGCGGACGTGCACGACGGGGCCTTGGACGACGCCCTCGGCGGGAGCGCCGTCGGGGCCTCCGGCGCCGGCTCGGACGCCGGCTCGGACGACGGCTCGGACGACGGCGAGGCCGTGCGACGCACCGTCGGCGAGGCCGAGAGCAGCCGCGCCAGCCGGCTCTGGTGGGACCGCAACGCCGACGCCTACCAGAACGAGCACGGCGCCTTCCTCGGCGACGACCGCTTCCTGTGGGGCCCCGAGGGACTGACCGAGGACGAGGCCCGGCTCCTGGGCCCGCCCGAGCGGCTCGCCGGGGCGCGGGTCCTGGAGATCGGCGCGGGCGCCGCCCAGTGCTCACGCTGGCTGGCCGCCCGCGGCGCCCGCCCCGTCGCCCTGGACGTCTCCCACCGGCAGCTCCAGCACGCCCTGCGCATCGGCGCCGAGGGCATCGGCCTGGTCGAGGCGGACGCCGGGGCCCTCCCCTTCCCGGACCACAGCTTCGACCTGGCCTGCTCCGCCTACGGTGCGATCCCCTTCGTCGCCGACCCGGTCGCCGTCTTCCGCGAGGTGCGGCGCGTGCTGCGGCCCGGGGGCCGCTGGGTCTTCAGCGTCACCCACCCCATCCGCTGGGCCCTGCCCGACGAGCCCGGCCCCGAGGGGCTGACCGTCTCCGCCTCCTACTTCGACCGCACCCCCTACGTCGAGCAGGACGAACAGGGCCGGGCCCAGTACGTCGAACACCACCGGACCCTGGGCGACCGGGTCCGCGACATCTCCGCCGCCGGGCTCCGGCTCACCGACCTCGTCGAACCCGAGTGGCCCGCGTGGAACGGGCAGGAGTGGGGCGGCTGGTCGCCGCTGCGCGGCTCCCTCATCCCCGGCACCGCCGTCTTCGTCTGCGAGCGGGACTGACGCCCGATGACCACAGAGACGAGAACGGCCCGTCTGCGAGAGCAGGCCCGCGACCTTCCCGTCGCCCAGGCGCTGCCCACCCTGCGCGAGGCGCTCGCCGAGGCGCGCGGCGCCGTGCTGTGCGCCCCTCCCGGCTCCGGGAAGACGACCCTGGTTCCGCTGGCGCTCGCCGGGCTCCTCGACGACGGCCCCGCGCGCCGCGTCGTCGTGGCCGAGCCCCGCCGCATCGCGGCGCGGGCGGCGGCCCGGCGCATGGCCTGGCTGCTGGGCGAGGGCGTGGGCGGCCGGGTCGGCTACACCGTGCGCGGCGAACGGCGCGCCGGACCGGACACCCGGGTGGAGGTCGTCACCACCGGCGTACTGCTCCAGCGCCTCCAGCGCGACCAGGAGCTGCGCGGGGTCGACACCGTCATGCTCGACGAGTGCCACGAGCGGCACCTCGACGCCGACACCACGGCCGCGTTCCTGCTGGACGTGCGGGCGACGCTGCGCCCGGAGCTGGAGCTCGTCGCGGCCTCGGCCACCACCGACGCCCAGGGCTGGGCCGGGCTGCTGGACGCCCCCGTGGTGGCCGCGGAGGGCCTCAGCCACCCCGTCGACGTCGTGTGGGCGCCCCCGGCCGCCCCCGTCGCCCCGCCGCACGGCATGCGCGTGGACCCAGCCCTGCTCAGCCATGTGGCCGCCGTCGTCCGCCGAGCCCTGCGGGAACGTTCCGGCGACGTCCTGTGCTTCCTGCCCGGCGTCGGGGAGATCGGCCGCGTCGCCGCGGCGCTGGACGACCTCGACGGCCTCGACGTCGACGTGCTCCAGGTCCACGGCCGGGCCCGGGCCGAGACCCAGGACGCCGTACTGGCCGGTCCCGGGGCCGGGGGGCGGCGCCGCGTGGTCCTCGCCACCGCCGTCGCCGAGTCCAGCCTCACCGTGCCCGGCGTCCGCGTCGTCGTGGACGCCGGACTCGCCCGCGAGCCGCGCACCGACCACGCCCGCGGCCTCAGCGCCCTCACCACCGTCCGGGCCTCCCAGGCCGCGGCCCGGCAGCGCGCCGGACGGGCCGGGCGGGAGGCGCCGGGCACCGTGTACCGCTGCTGGGCCCAGGCCGAGGACGCCCGCCGCCCCCGCTTCCCCCAGCCGGAGATCGCCGTCGCGGACCTGACCGCCTTCGCCCTCCAGGCCGCCTGCTGGGGCGAGCCCGGCGGCCACGGCCTCGCGCTGCTGGACCCGCCGCCCGGCGGGGCCATGGCCGCCGCGGGGGACGTGCTGCGGGCCGTCGGCGCGGTCGACCCGGCCGGCCGGGCCACCCCGCGCGGCACCGCCATGGCCCGCCTCGGCCTCCACCCCCGGCTCGCCCGCGCCCTGCTCGACGGCGCCCGTCTCGTCGGCCCCCGCGCCGCCGCGGACGCCGTCGCGCTCCTCAGCGAGGAGCCGCCCCGCGAGCTCGGCCGCGACCTGGCCGACGCGCTGCGCGCCGTCCCCCGTGGCCGGACCGCCGGACCCGCGGACTACGCCGCCCGCTGGCGGCGGGAGGCCGAGCGCCTGCGCCGCGCGGTCGCCGACCTCCCCGAGCCGGGTGCTTCCGGGGCCGCCGGTGCGGCGGACGACGCGGCGGCCACCGTCGTCGCCCTCGCCTACCCCGAACGGGTCGCGCGCCGCCAGGGACCCGCGGGGGCGGGCGGCAGCTACCTCATGGCCTCCGGCACCCGGGTCGAGGTCGACGCGCCGCACGGCGGCGCCCCCTGGCTGGCCGTGGCGGTGGCCGACCGGCCCGCGGGGGCCGCCTCCGCACGCGCCCGCCTGGTGACCCCCGTCGACGAGGACACCGCGCGCCACGCCGCCGCGGCCCTGTACCGGGAAGAGGACGACGTCACGTTCGACGCCCAGCGCTCGACCGTCACCGCCCGCCGCGTCACCCGGCTCGGCGCCATCGAGCTCTCCACGCGACCGTTGTCCCGCCCCGAGCCCGAGCGGCTCCGGCACGCTCTGCTGGGCGCCCTGCGCACCGAGGGCCTCGGCCTGCTGCGCTGGCCCGAGCCCGCCCGGGCCCTGCGCCTGCGGCTCGCCTTCCTCCACCGGGAGCTCGGCTCCCCCTGGCCCGACGTCGGCGACGACGCGCTCCTGGCCGACGCCGACACCTGGCTGACCGGCGAGCGGCTCGACACCGTCGACACCCTCGCCCTCCTGCGCTCCCTGCTGCCCTGGGCGGGCGGGGAGGCGGCCCGGCTGGACGATCTCGCCCCGGAGCGCATCGAGGTGCCCTCCGGCTCGCGGATCCGGGTCGACTACTCCGGTGAGCGGCCCGTCCTCGCCGTCAAGCTTCAGGAACTGTTCGGCTGGACGGACACCCCGCGGCTGGCAGGCGGCCGCGTCCCGCTGCTCGTGCACCTGCTCTCGCCCGCCGGGCGGCCCGCCGCCGTCACCGCCGACCTCGCCTCGTTCTGGGCCGAGGGCTACCACGCCGTACGAGCCGAACTCCGCGGCCGCTACCCCCGGCACCCGTGGCCCGAGGACCCGACGACGGCTCAGGCCACCCGGCGCGCCAAGCCGCGGCACCGCGGATAGGCGCGGATCACTCGGTGCGGGCGGCCTCCTCGGACCGGGCGGCGTCGTCAGAGCCCGCCCCGGAGTCGCCCGTGCCGCCGGTGGCCCCGGCCTCGTCGGCGGGCCGCTCGCCGTCGCGGGGCTGCTCGTCCTCCTCCGGAGTGTCCCCGTCGGCGCCCTCGCAACCGTCCTCCGGGTCCTCGGCGTCGGGATCCTCGGCGTCCGGGTCCTCGGCGTCGGGGTCGTCCGGGGCCTCGCCGTCACCATCGGGGTCCTCGGCGTCCGGGTCCTCCGGATCACCGCCGTCACCGTCGGGGTCCGTCGTCTCCGGGTCCTCGGATTCCGGGTCTTCCGAGGATTCGTCGGTGCCCTCGCCGGGCTCCTCCGGCTCCTCGCCGGGCTCCTCGGTGTCCGGGTCCTCGGGGGCGACGGGGCACTCGCCCGGCTCGTCCGGCTCCTCCGGGTCCTCGGGCTCCTCGCCCGGCTCGTCCGGGTCCTCGGGCTCCTCACCCGGCTCGTCCGGGTCCTCGCCGGGCTGGTCCGGGTCCTCCTCCGGGTCCTCGTCTCCGGGCGTGTCGCCGTCGGGCTTCTCCTCCGGCGGCGTGTTCGGCCCGCTGTCGGGGCCGTCCTCGTCGTCCTCGGGCGCCTCGCCGGTACCGTCCTCGGAGTCCTCGTCGGGCGGCACGTCGCCGTCCGGGTCCCGGTCGCCCTTGCCCGGAGGCTTCGGGGCGTCGCTCGCCTCGTCCTTGCCCGGCTCCGGGTCGGGCTTCGGCTCCAGCTTCTCCTTCGGCTGCTCCTGTTGCTGCTTCGGCTGCTCGTCGTCCGCCGGGCGGACGGCGGGCTTGTCCGGGTTGCCGGCGCCCGGGGAGTCGGGGAGCTCGCCGCTGCCGTCGGGCACCTCGTGGACGCCCTTGCGGTAGAACTCCAGCCAGGACAGGACGGTGTGCAGGTAGTCGCGGGACCTGTTGTAGCTGAGGATGGCCCGCTCGAGGTCCGCCGCGTTCGACAGGTCCCGGCCGCCGGCGCACAGGTAGCGCCCGGCCGCGAGGGCGGCGTCGAAGATGTTCTCCGGGTTCCGGGCGCCGTCGCCGTTGGCGTCGGCGCCCCAGGTGGCCCAGGTCGAGGGGATGAACTGCATGGGCCCGACGGCCCGGTCGTAGGCCGCGTCGCCGTCGAAGGCGCCGCCGTCGGTGTCCGTGATGCGCGCGAAGCCGTTGCCGTCCAGCCGGGGCCCGCGGATGGGCTCGACCGTCGTGCCGCGCGCGTCGACGGCGCCGCCCCGGGCGTGCCCGGACTCCACCTTGCCGATGGCCGCGAGCAGTTGCCAGGGGAGGTTGCAGCCGGGCTGCTCGCCTCGCAGGGTGCTCTCCGCCTGCTGATAGGCACTCAGGACCGTGGCGGGGATGCCCGCCTCGGCGGCACCGGTGACGACGGGCTCGTCCGCGTCGTCGGAGTGCCCCGGGCGCCCGGAGGGGTCGGGGGACTCCAGCGGCGGAAGCTCGGTGTGGTAGGGGCCGTTGCCGTCGGCCGAGGGGGTGTCCTCCGCTCCGCGCGCGGGGTCCTCGGCCGAGGGCCCGGCGAGCGGCAGCGGTATGCCCGGCGCCTGCGACGCGGTGAGGGCCACCATGGCTGCCGCCGCGACGGCCGTGGCGCTCACGCCCCTGCGAATCCTGCCCCCGGTACGACCGGACATATGGCCGTTTCCTCCCCTGTCGCCCACATGGTCGCGCTGACCGTCAAGTCCCTGCCGTCGCGGTCAGCGAAGTGACCATACGGCACCCCGGGGCCCGTGGTCACGCCTTCGGGCCCCGGGGCGTCAGACTTCGCCCGGCTGTCAGTGGGCCGCCGACTCCCAGTCGGGCCCCACCCCCACGGACACGTCCAGCGGGGCGCGCAGTTCCACCGCGCCCGCCATCTCCCGTCGCACCAGCTCCTCGACGGCCTCGCGTTCGCCCGGGGCGACTTCGAGCACGATCTCGTCGTGCACCTGGAGCAGCATCCGGGAGGAGAGGTCCTCCCGGCGCAGCGCCTCGTCCACCCGCAGCATGGCGATCTTGACGATGTCGGCGGCGGTGCCCTGGATCGGGGCGTTGAGCGCCATCCGCTCGGCCATCTCTCGACGCTGCCGGTTGCTGGAGTTGAGGTCCGGAAGGTAGCGGCGGCGGCCCAGCATCGTGTTGGTGTAGCCGACGGCGCGAGCCTCCTCCACCGCGTGGCGCAGATAGTCCCGTACGCCGCCAAAGCGCTCGAAGTAGGTGTCCATCAGCCCGCGCGCCTCCTCGGGGCTGATGCCCAGCTGCTGGGACAGCCCGAACGCGGAGAGCCCGTAGGCCAGGCCGTAGGACATCGCCTTGATCTTGCGCCGCATCTCGGCGTCGACCTGCTCGGGGGCGACGCCGAACACCTGCGAGGCGACGGTGGTGTGGAGGTCCTCCCCGGAGGTGAACGCCTCGATGAGCCCCTCGTCCTCCGACAGGTGCGCCATGACCCGCAGCTCGATCTGGCTGTAGTCGGCCGTCATCAGCGACTCGAAGCCCTCGCCCACGACGAACGCGCGGCGGATCGCGCGACCCTCGTCGGTGCGCACCGGGACGTTCTGCAGGTTCGGCTCGGTCGAGGACAGTCGGCCGGTGGCGGCGACCGTCTGGCTGAAGGTGGTGTGGATGCGCCCGTCCGCGCCGATCGTCTTGATCAGCCCCTCGACGGTGGCGCGCAGCTTGGACTGCTCCCGGTAGCGCAGCATCAGCACCGGCAGCTCGTGATCCGTCTGCGTCGCCAGCCACGCCAGCGCGTCGGCGTCGGTCGTGTAGCCCGTCTTCGTCTTCTTCGTCTTCGGCAGGCCCAGCTCGCCGAAGAGGACCTCCTGGAGCTGCTTGGGCGAGCCCAGGTTGAACTCGTGGCCGACGGCGGCGTGCGCCTCCCGCACGGCCTGCTGGGCCGCGTCCGCGAACTGCTGCTCCAGGCCTCCCAGCCACGCGCGGTCCGCCGCGATCCCGGCGCGCTCCATGCGGGACAGCAGCTCCGAGACGGGCAGCTCCATCTCCGCCAGCAGCCGGGCGGCCCCCACCTCGGCCAGCCGCTCCGCGAACGCCTCGCCCAGGTCCAGCACGGTGCGGGCCTGCCCCATCAGGGCGTCGGCCTGCTCCTGCTCGTCGGCCCCCAGCGCCAGCTGCCCCGAGGCGCCCTCGGCGGGCTGCGGCAGCTCACGGCCCAGGAACTCGATGCTGAGCGTCTCCAGCGCGAAGCTGCGACGGCCGGGCTGCACCAGATAGGCGGCCAGCGCCGGGTCCGTCGTGATGCCCTCGACCCGCCAGCCGTGCTCGGCGAACACCCGCTGCGTGGCCCGGGCGTTGTACACCACCTTGGGCCGCTCGGCGTCCGCCAGCCAGGCCGCGAACGCCTGCTCGTCCGCGGCGTCCAGCGTGGCCGGGTCGAACCAGACGGCCGGGCCCTCCGCCGTGGCGAGCGCGACCTCGCTGACCTGGCCCGCCCCCAGCCGCCAGTCGTCCACCGACACCAGGCCCAGCGGACGGCCCGCCGGGGGCGCGTGCCCGGCCAGCCACGGTGCCAGCTCCCCGCCCCGCAGCACCCGCCCGTCCAGCTCCACGCCCGCGGCCGGGGCCTCCTGCTCGGCCTCGGCGGCGGCCGGGTCGACGGCGAACAGCCGCTCCCGGAAATTGGGGTTGCGGATCTCCAGCACGTCCAGCAGCGAGGTCAGCGCCTCACGGTCGTAGCCCGCGCGCTCCAGCTCCGGCGGGCCGCAGGGCAGCTCGATGTCCCGCACCATCTCCGTCAGCCGCCGGTTGAGCTTGACCGCCTCCAGGTGATCCCGGAGGTTCTGCCCGGCCTTCGTCTTGATCTCGTCCGCCCGGGCCACCAACGCGTCGAACGAGCCGAACTGGGTGATCCACTTGGTGGCCGTCTTCTCCCCCACACCCGGGATGCCGGGCAGATTGTCCGACGGGTCGCCCCGCAGTGCCGCGAAATCCGGGTACTGGGCGGGCTCCAGCCCGTACTTCTCCCGCACCTTCTCCGGAGTGAACCGCGTCAGCTCCGAGACCCCCTTCGTGGGATAGAGCACCGTGACCCGGTCCGAGACGAGCTGGAAGCAGTCCCGGTCGCCGGTGACGATGGAGACCTCGAAGCCCTCCGCCTCCGCCTGCGTGGCCAGGGTGGCGATCACGTCGTCCGCCTCGAAGCCCTCCACCGCGAACCGCTTGACCCGCATCGCGTCCAGCAGCTCGCCGATCAGCTCCACCTGCCCGCGGAAGCCGTCCGGCGTCTTCGAACGGTTCGCCTTGTACTCGGCGAACTGCTCCGCCCGCCACGTCTTGCGCGAGACGTCGAACGCCACCGCGAAGTGCGTGGGAGCCTCGTCGCGCAGCGTGTTCGACAGCATCGACACGAACCCGTACACCGCGTTCGTCGTCTGCCCCGTGGTGGTGGAGAAGTTCTCCTCCGGCAGAGCGAAGAACGCCCGGTAGGCCAGCGAGTGCCCGTCCATGAGCAGCAGCTTCCGCGCACCGCCCCGCTCCGCCTGCTCCTGTACCGCCACGCCGCCTGCCCGCCTGCTCTGCTCGTCCTTTGCCACGCCCCCGATCCTGCCACGCCCCACCGACAACCCCGAGCCGCACCGCCCCCTCCACGCCGCCCCTCCGCGCCGGGCACGACCGGCCCGCCCGCACGCGTGGCAGGATCGGACCATGACGCGTGCCACTCCGTCCTCCTCCGGCGACCCCGTCCAGGACGCCCCCAGCGTCCGGCCCCCGCGGCGCTCCGCGGCCGGACTGCCCGCCATCGGCCACGCCCTGCGCATGGCGCACCGGGAGATGGGCGTCAAACGCAGCGCGCTCACCCTCCTGCGGGTGAACCAGAAGGAGGGCTTCGACTGCCCGGGCTGCGCCTGGCCCGAGGACGAGCGCCGGCACGCCGCCGAGTTCTGCGAGAACGGTGCCAAGGCCGTCGCCGAGGAGGCCACCCGCGCCCGCGTCACCCCCGCCTTCTTCGCCCGTCACACCGTCGCCAAACTCGCCGAGCGCTCCGGCTACTGGCTCGGCAAGCAGGGCCGCATCACCCAGCCCGTCTACCTCGCCAAGGGCGCGGACCACTACCAGCCGGTGAGCTGGACGCAGGCCTTCGGCATCATCGCCGACGAGCTGCGCGCCCTCGACTCCCCCGACGAGGCCGTCTTCTACACCTCGGGCCGCACCAGCAACGAGGCCGCCTTCCTCTACCAGCTCTTCGCCCGCGAGTTCGGCACCAACAACCTGCCCGACTGCAGCAACATGTGCCACGAGTCCTCCGGCACCGCCCTGACCGAGACCCTCGGCGTGGGCAAGGGCAGCGTCCTCCTGGAGGACCTCCACCAGGCCGAGCTCATCATCGTCGCCGGCCAGAACCCCGGCACCAACCACCCCCGCATGCTCACCGCCCTGGAGAAGGCCAAGCAGGGCGGGGCCCGCATCATCACCGTCAACCCGCTGCCCGAAGCCGGGATGGAGCGCTTCCGCAACCCCCAGACCGCCCGCGGCCTCGCCGGTACCGGCACCCCGCTCACCGACCTCTTCCTCCAGATCCGCATCGGCGGCGACCAGGCCCTCTTCCGCCTCCTCAACAAGCTCGTCCTGGAGACCCCCGGCGCCGTCGACCAGGAGTTCGTCGACGCCCACACCGACGGCTACGAAGACCTGGTCAAGGCCGCCGCCGAGACCGGCTGGGAGGAGACCCTCACCGCCACCGGACTGGAGCGCTCCCGCATCGAGGAAGCCCTGCGCATGGTGCTGGAATCGCAGCGCATCGTCGTGTGCTGGGCCATGGGACTGACCCAGCACAAGCACGCCGTCGCCACCATCCGCGAAGTCGTCAACCTCCTCCTGCTGCGCGGCGCCGTCGGCCGCCCCGGCGCCGGGGTGTGCCCCGTACGCGGCCACAGCAACGTCCAGGGCGACCGCACCATGGGCATCGTCGAACGCCCGGCCCCCGCCTTCCTCGACGCCCTGGAGAGCGAGTTCGGCTTCGCCCCGCCCCGGGAACACGGCCTCGACACCGTCGAGTCCATCCGCGCCCTGCGCGACGGACGCGCCCAGGTCTTCTTCGCCATGGGCGGCAACTTCGTCGCCGCCTCCCCCGACACCCGCGTCACCGAGGACGCGATGCGGCGCGCCCGCCTGACCGTCCACGTCTCCACCAAGCTCAACCGCTCACACGTCGTCACGGGCTCCCGGGCCCTCATCCTGCCCACCCTCGGCCGCACGGAACGCGACGTCCAGGCCGCCGGCGAGCAGTTCGTCACCGTCGAGGACTCCATGGGCATGGTCCACGCCTCCCGCGGCACCCTCGAACCCGCCGGCGAACACCTCCTGTCCGAACCCGCCATCGTCGCCCGCCTCGCCCGCCGCGTCCTCGGCACCGCCAGCACCACGCCCTGGGAGGACTTCGAGCGCGACTACAGCCTCGTGCGCGACCGCATCGCCCGCGTCATCCCCGGCTTCGAGGACTTCAACACCCGCATCGCCCGGCCCGGAGGCTTCACCCTCCCCCACGCCCCCCGCGACGAACGCCGCTTCCCCACCGCCACCGGCAAGGCCCGCTTCACCGCCGCCCCCGTCGAACACCCCCACCTGCCCGAGGGCCGGCTGCTCCTGCAGACCCTGCGCTCCCACGACCAGTACAACACCACCATCTACGGCCTCGACGACCGCTACCGCGGCATCAAGGACGGCCGCCGCGTCGTCCTCGTCCACCCCGACGACGCCGTTGCCCTCGGCCTGGCCGACGGCACGTACGCCGACCTCACCAGCGAATGGCACGACGGCACCGAACGCACCGCCCCCGGGTTCCGCGTCGTCCACTACCCCACCGCGCGCGGGTGCGCCGCCGCCTACTACCCCGAGACCAACGTCCTCGTCCCGCTCGACGCCACCGCCGACGGCAGCAACACCCCCGCCAGCAAGTCCATCGTGATCCGACTCACCCCCACCGGCGGTTGAGCAACCGCTTAGCATCGGGACGGCAACCGCCCCACCGGGCGCCACCACCACGCCGACAACGATCGGAGCCGCACAACGCCATGGGCGAGAACACCACCACCCGCTTCCCCCAGGACGTCCTCGACCAGTGGTCCGGACTCGGCATCGACCTGCCCACCCTCTTCTCCGCCGGCCACCTCGGTGACCGCATGGGCCTGAAGATCCTCGAAGCCGCCCCCGACCGCGTCGTCGGCACCCTCCCCGTCGAGGGCAACACCCAGCCCTACGGACTCCTGCACGGCGGCGCCTCCGCCGTCCTCGCCGAGACCCTCGGTTCCGTCGGCGCCATGCTCCACGGCGGCCCCGGCAAGGTCGCCGTCGGCGTGGACCTCAACTGCACCCACCACCGCGGCCTGCGCTCCGGACTCGTCACCGGCACCGCCACCCCCGTCCACCGCGGACGCACCACCGCCACCTACGACATCGCCATCACCGACGAACAGGACCGGCGCGTGTGCACCGCCCGCCTCACCTGCCTCCTGCGCGACGCCTGACCCCCGAACACGGGCGAGGGGCCGGGCACCATGTGGTGCCCGGCCCCTCGCCCGTTCACGCCGGCCTCAGGCCGCGCCCTCGCCCAGGTAGGCCTCCCGCACCCGCGGATCGGCCAGCAGCGACGACGCCTCACCCGACATCGCCACCGCACCCGTCTCCAGCACGTAGCCGCGGTCGGCCAACTGCAGCGCCTGCGAAGCGTTCTGCTCCACCAGCAGCACCGTCGTGCCCTGCTCGTTGATCTCCTTCAGGATGTCGAAGATCTGCTGCACGATCAGCGGCGCCAGACCCATCGAGGGCTCGTCCAACAGCAACAGCTCCGGCTTGCCCATCAGCGCACGGCCGATCGCCAGCATCTGCTGCTCACCGCCGGACAGCGTCCCGCCCAACTGCGACTTGCGCTCGTGCAGCCGCGGAAAGAGCGAGTACACCCGGTCCATGGCGTCCCGGTCGGGAGACCGGAACCGGTAGGCCCCCATCTCCAGGTTCTCCTTGACCGTCATGCGCGCGAAGACCCGACGGCCCTCGGGCACATGCCCGATCCCGAACTGCACCAGGTCGTGCGACTTGATGCCGTCCACCCGCTCGCCGTGCAGCAGCACCTGCCCCGAGCGCGGCGACAGCATCCCCGACGCGGTCCGCAGCGTCGTCGACTTCCCGGCACCGTTCGCACCGAGCAGCGCCACGACCTCGCCCTCGTGCACCGACAGGTCGATGCCCTTCAGCGCCTCGATCGCGCCGTAGAACACCCGCAGATCACGCAACTCCAGCACCGGAGTGCCGCCCGGCACATCCCGCACCGGCTCCTTCGTCAACTCCGTGGTGCCGCTCATTCGTCATCCTTCCGCGGCCGCTCGTCGGCCTTCCGCAGCCGCCCCTCGGCCTCCTCGCCGTCACGCGCCCCGGGGACCTCCGCGGAGCCCTCCGGCTCCCCGTCGTCCTCCCCGGACTCCGGGCCCGTCCCGGACTCGGGCTCGGCCTCCGTCCCGGACTCCACACCGGCCTCGGACGCCTCGTCCGAGGCCGCCGGAGCACCGAGATAGGCCTCCACCACCGCCGGATCACGCTGCACCTCGGACGGCGTCCCCTCGGCGATCTTCTTGCCGAAGTTGAGCACCATCACCCGGTCCGCCACCGACATCACCAGGCGCATGTCGTGCTCGATCAGCAGCACGCTCACCCCCAGCTCCCGGTTGATCCGCCGGATCAGCTCCTCCAGCTCCAGCTTCTCCGTCGGGTTCGTCCCCGCCGCCGGCTCGTCCAACAGCAGCACCTGCGGGTCCGTCGCCAGCGCCCGGGCGATCTCCAGCCGCCGCTGGTCGCCGTAGCTCAGCGACCCCGCCAGCTCGTTGATCTTCCCCAGCAGGCCCACGAACTCCAGCACCTCGTGCGCCCTGCGGTCACTGGTCCGCTCGGCCCGCCGGGCGTTCGGCAACCCCAGCATGATCGACACCGGATCGGCCCTCAGCCGCGTCTCCGCCGCGATCTTCACGTTCTCCAGCGCCGTCAGCGCCCCGAACAGCCGGATGTTCTGGAACGTCCGCGCCAGCCCCAGACGGTTCACCAGATGCGGCTTACGCGCCCGCAGCTCGTGCTCACCGCCGTCCGCGGGCCGGTACGTGATCCGGCCCTCCTGCGGAACGTAGGCACCCGTCAGGGAGTTGAACAGCGACGTCTTCCCGGCACCGTTCGGCCCGATCACCGCCAGGATCTCGCCCCGGCGCATGACCACCTCGACGCCGTCCAGGCTCGTCACACCGCCGAACCGCAGGGTGACGCCACTCGCGTCCAGCACCAGGTCCCCGGCATCCGGCTCCGGTCGGCCACCGGGCCCCCGGTCCTTGATCACCTCGGTCGTCATGACTGCTCGCCTCCCACCGGCTTCGTCGCCGGCGCCGCGTCCACGTCGCCGCTCTGCGCCATCTTCAACTCACGCGAACGACGCCGCGACGGAATCACACCCTGCGGCCGGTAGATCATCATGATCACCAACAGCACGCCCAGGTACATGTACCGGTCCTTCGGGTCCACGACGTCCCGCAGCGCCTCCGGCAGCCACACCAGGAACGCCGCACCGAACAACACGCCGACCAGCGAACCCATACCGCCGAAGATGACGTACGCGAGCACCAGCACGGACAACAGGATGATGAAGTTCTCCGAGTTGATGTACCCCACCTTCGAGGCATAGGCCACACCCGCCACACCCGACGTCGACGCACCGATCGCGAACGCCATCAGCTTGTAGCGCACCGTGTCCACGCCCGTCGACGCGGCCGCGATCTCGTCCTCACGGATCGCCGTCCACGCCCGGCCGACCTTCGAGTGCTCCAGCCGCACGAAGAAGTACACCGTGACCGCGATGAACCCCAGCAACAGGTAGTAGTACGGCATCGGATCGATGACGCCCCACTCGTACGACCAGAAACCCAGATCCAGCGAGAACCGGTCCACCTTCGCGCCACCGGTACCGCCCGTGACGCCATCCAGGTTCTTCGCCGTCAGATACACGATCTCGTGGAAGCCCAGCGTCACGATCGCGAGATAGTCACCGCGCAACCGCAGCGTCGGCGCACCCAGCAGCACACCCGCCACCAGACACGTCACGATCGCCACCGGGATCACCGCGAAGTTGTTCAACTCCATCGGCGGCGCCACCGGCAGCGCACCCGTCCAGTACGCCGCGCTGTACGCCCCGATCGCGAAGAACGCGATGAAGCCCAGGTCCAGCATCCCGGCCCAGCCGATCACGACGTTCAGGCCGATCGCCACCAGCACGTAGATCGCGATCTGGTCCACCAGCACCGTCTGCCAGTACCGGTCCACCGTCGACGGCAGGAACACCGCCAGCACCGCCAGACCACCCAGCACGCCATAGCGCACCCGCCGGTCGCTCCAGCACCGCCGCACCCACGCCCGCGGACCGTGCGCCGCGCCCCTGGCCGCCTCGGTCGCCGTCCTCACCTGCGGCGCCGCGAACTCGCGCACCGCCCACACACCGACCGTCACCGCCAGCCAGATCCACGGCGCCGGACCGGTGAAGTCCTCCTCCAGCGCGTAGAACAGATCACGCTGACTGCCCTGCACTCCGGTGACCATCGTCGCCAGCAGCGCCAACGCGATCATCGCGCCCAAACGCTTCCACCGCGGCTGCTGGTACCAGCGCACCGTCCGCAACCGCTCCGCGACACCGCCGCGGACCATCGCCTCCGCGCTCATGCGGTCCTCCCAAGACGCTCACCCAGCAGGCCCGTCGGCCGGAACATCAACACCACGACCAGCACGGCGAAGCCCGCCACATAGCGCCACTCCTCGCCCCAGAAGTACACGGTGAGCGTCTCCACGATGCCCAGCACCATGCCACCGAGCATCGCCCCGCGCACATTGCCGATACCACCGAGAACCGCCGCCGCGAACGCCGTGATCCCCGGAAGGAAGCCCATCGTGTACACGACCTTGTTGTTCACCCCGAAGAGGAACCCCGCCGCGCCACCGAGCAGACCACCGATCACGAACGTGCGCGACACCACCTTGTCGATGTCCACACCCATCAACGAGGCCACTTCCGGGTCCTGCGCCACCGCGCGGATACCCGACCCCAGCTTCGTCCGGTTCACCACGTAGTCCAGGCCGATCATCATGCCCACCGCGGACACCACGATCAGGACCATCGTCACGCTCAGGTCCGCCCCGAACAGCGAGAACACCGTGTCGTTCTCGTACAGCTTCGGCATGGCCAGCGAATTGCGGCCGAAGAGCTTCCCCGCCAGGTTGTAGAGGAAGAACGACGCGCCGATCGCCGTGATCAGGAACACCAGCCGCGGCGCTTTGCGCCGTCTCAGCGGCCGGTAGGCGACCTTCTCCAGGCCATAGGCCACCACGCCACCGAACGCCGCACCCGCCAGCATGCCGACCACGACGTACAACACCGACGTCGCGCCCGACGGATCCGCGGGCGGAGCCCACACCGTCAGCGCCAGCAGACCACCGAAACCACCGAACATGAACACTTCGCTGTGCGCGAAGTTCAGAAGCTGAAGCACGCCGTAGACCAGCGTGTAACCAATGGCGATGACGGCATAAAGACAGCCGAGCACCACCCCTAGGACCAGGAAGTCCCAGAACTCGTTGAGGGACATCGAACGACTTCCTTATGGGAACGAGCCACCGCCCCGCACGTTCAGCACGGCCCCGGCAGCAGCGGAAGAAAAACGCGGACGGGCGAAACCCACACCCGAACCGTGGAACACCGGCCGGCGCAATGCACGCGCGCATCGCGCCGGCCGGATACCGGTCAGGAGACCGGCACAGAAGGCGAACCCGTCACCGGGCCCGCAGCCGGGGACTTACTCAGCGCCCAGCTCATCGATGTTCCCGACGTACCCGATCTTCTGGTCCTTGACCTCGTACAGGTAGATCGTCTGGTTCTTGAACTCGCCCTTGTCGTCGAACGAGAACGTCTTCGTCAGACCCTTGTACTCCACACCGCGCAGCGCCTCCATCAGCTTGTCGCTGTCGGAGTCCGCACCGCCCGTCTGCGCGACCTGCTCGATGATCATCTTGGCGACGTCATACGACTCGGCCGAGTAGGTGCCCGGAGCCTGGTTGAACTTCTTCTCGTAGTCGGTGGCGAACTTCTTCGTCGCCTCCTCCTGCGTCGGGTCCGTGCAGGGGCAGGTCAGCTTCCAGTCGTTGGCGGCATCGCCGGCCAGCTTCACGAAGCCCATGTCGTTCGAGCCGTCACCCGACATCGCGATGCCGTCGAAGCCCTCGCTGGCCAGCTTCTTCGCGAACGGACCGGCGTCCTCGTAGTAGCCCGCGTAGATCAGGCCGTCGGCCTTCTGACCCACCACGTTCTTCGCGGCGGCCGTGTAGTCCGGCGCCTTCTGCGGAACCGACTGGCGGACGACCTCGATCCCGACCGCCTTCAGCTCCTTCTCGGCCACATCCGCCAGGCCCACGCCGTAGTCGGTCTTGTCGTCCACGACGACGACCTTCTCGGCGTCCGTGGCCTGGTCGAAGTACTTCGCCATACCCGCACCCTGCGCCGAGTCGTTCGGCACCGCGCGCAGGAAGGTCCCATAGCCCTTCGTGGTCAGGTCCGGGCGCGTCGCCGACGAGGAAACCGCCGGAATACCCGCCTCCGCGTAGACTTCACCCGCCGTGTCGGCCGCACCGGAGAACGCCGGGCCGATCACCGCGATGGCACCCTCGGATATCGCCTTCTGCGCGGCGGCCGTCGCCTTGTCCGGCTTACCCTGGTCATCCGCCGGCAGGTACTCGACCTCGAAGTCGTAGTCACCCGAGGCATTCGCCTCCTCGATGGCCAGCTTGATGCCGTTCTCCATGTTCGTACCAAGCTGGACATTGTCACCGGAAAGGGGACCCTGGAAGGCAATCCGGATGGTGTCGCCACCACCGCCACCGCTGTCACTCCCGCAGCCCGTCAGGGCGAGAGCACCAACCGCCAACGGCGCGGCAAGCTTCAGAAAAGTCTTGTTGAGCACGTGTGGGAACCCCCTGGATCCGGCCCAGAACAGTTGGCAACCGCCGGAAGACGACCGGCGGGAGCAAGACCGCACGAACGTACGGCTGGCCCGGAATCTATGCCTCGCAGACGCAACCAAACAGAGAACCGCCACAGATGTGATGCGCCTGTGACCTGTGCCATGCGCCGAATTCAGGACGGTCCTTACCGCTCACCGAACGAACCAGGAAGATCTTTTCAACGCACACCCGAAGGACAAAAGAGAAGGAAGGGGCATAACGGACGTACCGCAGCCCCTCCCCCTCACCCGCCACTACTTCTTCGACTGGCGCTGCGCCTGCTTCTCCGCCGCATCCTCGATCACGGCCTCCGCCACCTGACGCATCGACAGCCGACGATCCATCGACGTCTTCTGAATCCACCGGAACGCCGCCGGCTCCGTCAGCCCGTACTCCGTCTGCAACAGCGACTTCGCCCGGTCCACCAGCTTCCGCGTCTCCAGCCGCTGAGTCAGGTCCGAGACCTCCGACTCCAGCTGCCTCAACTGCGCGAACCGCGACACCGCCATCTCGATCGCCGGCACCACGTCACTCTTGCTGAACGGCTTCACCAGATACGCCATCGCACCCGCGTCCCGCGCCCGCTCCACCAGCTCACGCTGCGAGAACGCCGTCAGCATCAGCACCGGCGCGATGCTGTCCTCCGCGATCTTCTCCGCCGCCGTGATCCCGTCCATCTCCGGCATCTTCACGTCCAGGATCACCAGATCCGGGCGATGCTCCCGCGCCAGCTCCACCGCGGTCCGGCCGTCCCCGGCCTCCCCCACCACGGTGTAGCCCTCCTCCTCCAGCATCTCCTTCAGATCCATCCGGATCAGCGCCTCGTCCTCCGCGATCACCACACGGGTCGTCGCAGGCGGCACATGCGCTTCAGCACCCTCGGGGGTGTCAGCCGGTGTGGGGTTCTCCGGGGCGTCAGCGGCGCTCACTGGTGCTCCTCGCATATCGAGCAGGTCGGGCCCCACGAGCCTATCTGTCTGCGGTAGGCTGGTGTCACCGCAGGGCCAACGAGCCTTGCATTCCAAGGCCCCGGTATTCCAACTGGTTAGAGAAGCGGTGCTCAAACCACCGACAGTGTGGGTTCGAATCCCACTCGGGGCACTTTGCCTTAGATTCCAAGGATTCGCCCTCGTGGTTGATCACTCGATTGGGTGACTCAGACCTCGAACGCACGTCGTGTTGGCTGGCCTGTCTGCAGCGTTGTGCCATGCACTCTCTCGAAACACGCACGCGGGCCATCACACTCGTGGACTCCGGGGCCCCCATCGCCGAAGCCGCCCGTATGCTCAGCGTGCCTAACGGCACCGTGTCCTGGTGGATTCACCAGGACCGCGCACGACGGAACACTCTGCCCGGACGACCCAAACGCCCGTGCCCCCGATGCGACGGCCGTCACCTGGAGGAACAGGCCTACTCCTACCTCCTCGGTCTGTATCTCGGTGACGGGCACATCGTCCATTACTCGGGCCATCGCTCACCGAACCTCATGATCACGTGCTCGGAAGCGTGGCCCGGGCTGATGGATGCATGCCATGCAGCAATGGCTGCGGTCTTCCCGCACAACTCTGTCTGCCGCGTCCGCAAGCAGGGTTGCCGCAACGTGAAGGTGTACTCCAACCATCTTCACTGTCTCTTCCCGCAGCATGGGCCAGGCAAGAAGCACGAGCGGCGGATCGCACTGGAGCCGTGGCAGCAGGACATCGTCGAGGCGCACCCCTGGGAGCTCCTCCGCGGGCTCATCCACTCGGACGGGTGCCGGATCACCAACTGGGCGACGCGCCAGGTGGGCGGCGTCCGGAAGCGGTACGAGTATCCGCGGTACTTCTTCACCAACACCTCGGCGGACATCATCCGCATCTACACGGACACGCTCACGCGCGTCGGGGTGGAGTGGCGTGCGTCTGCTCGCCATGGAGGGAGTGGCGTCAACGTCTCGGTCGCCCGCAGGGCGTCCGTCGCGTTGATGGACGCGCACGTGGGGCCGAAGTACTGAGCGGCGGCCTGGGCCGGGCGGCCGGAGCCTCAGTCCTCCCCGATGTGGTGGACGCGGACGAGGTTGGACGTGCCGGGGACGCCGGGCGGTGAGCCGGCGGTGATCACGACCATGTCCCCGCGCTCGCAGCGGCCGATCTTGAGGAGCTGCTCGTCGACCTGGTCGACCATCTCGTCCGTCGTGGCGACGGTGGGGCCGAGGAAGGTCTCTACGCCCCAGCTGAGGCAGAGCTGGGCGCGGGTGACGGGGTCGGGTGTGAAGGCGAGGAGGGGGATGGGCGAGCGGTAGCGGGACAGGCGGCGTGCGGTGTCGCCGCTCTGGGTGAAGGCGACGAGGAACCTGGCGCCGAGGAAGTCGCCGATGTCGGCGGCGGCGCGGGCGACGGAGCCGCCCTGGGTTCGGGGTTTGGTGCTGGGGCTGATGGGTGGGAGTCCGCGGGCGAGGATGTCCTGTTCGGCGGCGGTGATGATGCGGCCGGCGGTGCGCAGGGTCTCGACGGGGTGTTTGCCGATGCTGGTTTCGCCGCTGAGCATGATGGCGTCGGTGCCGTCGATGACGGCGTTGGCGACGTCGGAGGCCTCGGCGCGGGTGGGGCGCGAGTTCTCGATCATGCTGTCGAGCATCTGGGTGGCGACGATGACCGGTTTGGCGTTGCGCTTGGCGAGCTTGATGGCGCGTTTTTGCACCATGGGGACGTTTTCGAGGGGCATTTCGACGCCGAGGTCGCCGCGGGCGAGCATGAGTCCGTCGAAGGCGTGGACGATGTCCTGGAGGTTGTCGACGGCCTGGGGTTTTTCGATTTTGGCGATGACGGGCCGGTGGATGCCTTCGTCGCGCATGATGCGGTGGGCGGGGCGGACGTCGTCGGCGGTGCGGACGAAGGAGAGGGCGATGAGGTCGGCGCCGTGGTGGAGGGCCCAGCGGAGGTCTTCTTCGTCCTTGGCGCTGAGGGCGGGGACGGAGACGGCGACGCCGGGGAGGTTGAGGGTCTTGTGGTCGGAGACGAGGCCGCCCTGGATGACGGTGGTGTGGACGCGGGGGCCGTCGATGGCGGTGACGTGGAGGGTGACGCGTCCGTCGTCGATGAGGATGGTGTCGCCGGGGTTGGTGTCGGCGGCGAGGCCGGGGTAGGTGGTGCCGCAGAGGGTGTGGTCGCCGAGGGTGTGGTCGGTGGTGATGGTGAAGGGGTCGCCGCGTTCGAGGAGGACGGGGCCGCTTTCGAAGGCGCCGAGGCGGATTTTGGGGCCTTGGAGGTCGACGAGGATGCCGATGCTGCGTCCGGCGTGTTCGGCTGCTTGGCGGGCGTGGTGGATGAGTTGTTCGTGGTGTGCGTGGGTTCCGTGGCTGAGGTTGAGGCGGGCGATGTCCATGCCGCTCTCGACGAGGGAGCTGATCTGCTCGTAGGAGTCGGTGGCCGGTCCCAGGGTGCAGACGATTTTCGCTCGGCGCATGAGGTGAGCCTATGGCTTACCGGCTGGTAGCCCGCCGGGTTCAGATGGCGTGTGAATGTCGGTGGGGGTAAGGCTTGTTGACTTTTCGGGGTGGGGTGGGGGTGGTGGTCAGAGGCGTTCGAAGCCGCGTCGGCGTTCCCAGTCGGTGATGGCGCGTTCGAAGGTGGTGAGTTCGGTGCGGGCGGCTTGGGCGTAGTGGGTGGTGATGGTGTCGCCGAAGGTTTTGGTGACGAGTTCGCTGGTTTCCCAGTGGTGGAGGGCTTCGGTGAGTGTGGAGGGGAGTCGGGGGACGGTGGGGTCGGCGAGGGCGTTGTCGGGGTGGGGTTCGGGGAGGGGGAGTTGGTTTTCGATGCCGTGGAGGCCGGCGGCGATGAGGGCGGCGAGGGCGAGGTAGGGGTTGGCGTCTCCGCCGGGGACGCGGTGTTCGATGCGGAGGGAGTGGCCGCTGCCGATGACGCGGATGGGGCAGGTGCGGTTGTCGGTGCCCCAGGTGATGCCGGTGGGGGCGAAGGCACCGGGCTGGAGTCGTTTGTAGCTGTTGATGTTGGGGGCGAGGAGGAGGGTGAAGTCGGGGAGGGCGGCGAGTTGTCCGGCGATGAAGTGGCGCATGAGCGCTGACATGCCGTCGGGTGCGGTGGGGTCGGCGAGGACGGGGGTGCCGTCGGTGCCGCGGAGGGAGAGGTGGATGTGGCAGGAGTTGCCTTCGCCTTCGTCGTACTTGGGCATGAAGGTGATGGCGTGGCCCTCTTGGGCGGCGATGGTCTTGGTGCCGTGTTTGAAGAGGGTGTGGTGGTCGGCGGTGGTCATCGCCTCGTCGTAGCGGAAGACGATTTCGTACTGGCCGGGGTGGACTTCGGCGCGGGCGGTCTCCAGGGTGAGGCCGGCCTGGACCATCTCGCGGCGGATGCGCCGGAGCATGGGTTCGAGGTGGGTGGTGCCCTGGAGTGCGTAGTCGACGTTGTGCCGGGTGGCGGGGCGGAGCCGGTGGTAGTCGGCTTCGTGGGCCTCGGCGTAGGTGTCGTGGAAGGCGAGGAACTCGAGTTCGGTGCCGGCGTGGGCGGTGAGGCCGTGGGCGGCGAGGCGGTCGAGTTGCTGGCGGAGGATGTGGCGGGGGGCGATGGGGACGGGGGTGCCGTCGGGCCAGGTGGCGTCGGCGATGACGAGGGCGGTGGCTTCGTCCCAGGGGAGGGTGGTGTAGGTGGTTTCGTCGGGGTGGAGGAGGAAGTCGCCGAAGCCGGTGTTCCAGGCGTCGATGGCGTAGCCGGGGCCGGTGTTCATGTCGACGTCGGTGGCGAGGAGGTAGGTGCAGGCGCTGAAGCCGTCGGTGGCGGCTTCAGCGAGGAAGTGGGGGACGGCGAGGCGGCTGCCCTGGAGGCGTCCTTGGAGGTCGGGGAGGGCGACGATGACGTTGTCGATCTTCCCGGCGGCGTGGTCGGTGCGGAGCTGTTCGTAGGTCATGCCTGGTCCTGGGCGGTGGCGAGGGGGTTGGGGATGCGGCCGTGGGTGACGTCGAAGCCTTCGTCGCGTTCGGCGCGGTCGTGGAAGGCGCCGCCGAGGAGTTGTTCGCGGTTGAGGGCGACGCGGTCGAAGTCGGGGGCGAGGAGGCCGTAGGCGTCGGCGTTGTGGGTGTGCTGGGGGAAGCGCTGGTGGTAGTGCTCGATCTCGTTGCGGACGAGGGTCCAGAAGCGGGTTTCGGGGATGTCGAGGTGGTGTTCGAGGAGGGGGGCGAAGTAGCGGAAGTGGCCGGCGAAGACGGCGCTGAGGAGGGAGTGGGCGAGTTCGCCGGCGGGCCAGCGGAGGAGGACCTTGTCGGCGCGTTGGGTGAGGGTGGCGTAGGCGGGGTGGGGTTCGGGGAGGAGGTTGACGTCTTCGGCGAAGTCCTTGACGGCGATGCCGATGGGGGTGTCGGTGCGGTCGTAGAGGATGACGGTGTTCTCGCCGTGGGGGCAGAAGGCGACGCCGTAGGCGTAGAGGTGGTGCAGGAGTCCGGGCAGGAGGGCGTGCAGGAGGTGGCGGAGCCAGTCCTCGGGGTGGCGGCCTGAGCGGTGGACGAGTTCGGTGACGAGGGCGCGGTCGTCGCTGCCGGTGGTGAGGAGGGCGGCCATGGTGCGGGCGCGTTCGCCGTCGTTCAGGTGGGTGTGGACGGGTTCGCGCCAGACGGCGCCGAGGAGCTCGTGGTAGCGGTAGGGGGCGTCGTGGACGGCGTGGTAGAGGGGGTGGTGGACGGAGACGGCGGCGACTTCGCCGAGGGGGTGGAAGCGGAGTTCTTCGCTGAGGTAGGGGTCGCCGGCGCGGAGGGTGTGGAGCCAGTGGCTGATGTCGGGGGCGGCGTGGGTGGGTTCGGTGGACAGGCCGCGCCAGACGAGGGTGTTGCGGATGAGGAGGGGGACCTTGACGTTGCGGCGGTGGGGGTGGTCGAGGTTGGCGAGGGTGCGGATGGACTGGAGGGGGCGGTAGCGGTCGGGGCTTTCGCCGAGGCGGACGATGCGGCCGTCGGCGCGGTAGGGGGCGAAGAGGGTTTCGACGGCTTCGTCCCAGTGGAAGGGGTGGACGGGGAGCCAGGTGTAGTCGGCGGGGTCGTGGCCGGTGGTGGTGCAGGCCTTTTCGAGGGCGGCGGTGTACTGGCTGCGGGTGTGGGGGTCGAGTTCTTCGGTGAGGAGGGTGTCGGCGTCGAGGCCGGGGGTGCCGCTGTAGGTGGCGAGGCTGGTGTGGATGGCGGCCCAGATGAGGCGTATGTCCCCGGCGGCTTCGGGGGTGTAGGTGGCGGCGTCGTGGGCGGAGAAGCCGAGGCGTCCCTTGTTGAGGAGCATGCAGGGGTGGCCGTCTTGGTGGGCTTCGAGGTCGAGGTGGTCGAGGTCGGCGAGGTGGGCGGCGGTGTGGCGGCGGGTGAGGGCGGTGGCGTCGGCCTGGCGGGTGGCGGTGAGTTCGCGGAGGATTTCGGCGGTGGTGGGGCCGTCCCAGCCGAGCGTGGGGCGGGCGTCGAGGAGGAGTTGTTCGGGGCCGGTTTCGCCGTCGGGCTGGGGGTGGCGGGTGGGGGTGCTGGTGAGGTGCCAGGTGCCGAAGGTGCCGCGGGTGGCGGTGAAGGTCCAGTGGATGCCGTCGTGGAAGGTGAGGCGGTAGGTGTCGGGCTGGTCGCCGACGGCGTGGGGGGTGAGGAGTTCTTCGTAGGCGAATTCCTCGATGGCCTTGGTGAGCAGCCTCTGTCCTGCCTGTGCCCAGGTGGCGGGGGTGGGGCGGTTCATGCGTGGGTGTCCTTCGGGTCGTGGGTGGTGGTGCGGCTGCGCGTGAGGAGGGTGAGGAGGGCTGCGGCGGTGAGGGCTGCGGCGGCGATGCCGAGGGGGAGCGCGAGGTCGTGGCTTGCGGCGGCGGCTGCGGTGAGGGGGGCGGCGATGAGGGCGGCGGAGCGGAAGGTCTCGACGGCGGTGAAGGCGGGGCCGGCGGTGCCCGTGGCGCGGAACATGCGGAGTTCGACGGCGATTTGGGCCAGTCCGAGGCCGAGGCCGAAGAGGATGCGTCCGGCGGCGAGGGTGGCCAGGCCGGGGGCGAGGTACTGGACGGCGAGTCCGGCGGCGGTGACGGCGAGGGCGGCGGGGAGGAGGTGGGGTCCGTAGCGGCCGAGGCAGTGGCGGGCTGCGGGGAGGGTGGCGAGGGCGGCGATGGAGGGGAGGAGGAAGAGGGCGGCGGCGATGGTGGTGCTGGTGCCGAGTTGGGTGGCGTGGGTGGTGAAGAAGGGGCGGGAGACGCTGATGGCGAAGTCGAAGGCGATGCCGATGAGGGCGGCGGTGGCCAGGAGGAGGAGCCAGGTGCGGCGGGGGGTGTCGTGGTGGGCGCGTTCGCCGGGTTCGGGGGCGGGGAGGTGGCGCAGGGTGCGCAGGAGGAGGGCGAAGAGGAGGAGGTCGAGGAGGGCGAAGGCGGATATGCCGAGGCGGGGTTCGGGGAGGGCGAGGACGGCGGCGCCGGTGGCGGTGGCGGCGATGGAGGCGATGTGGAAGACGGCGACGATGGCCCGGATTCCGGCGAGGCGGGCGGTGTCGCTGTCGGGTTGGCCTTCGGTCGCGTGGCGGCTGTATTCGCTGATGAGGGCGGGGTAGGCGAGGAGGAGGGAGCAGTTGGCGGCGACGGAGGCGGCGGAGAGTGCGGTGAAGGCGGTGTAGGTGGGGGCGAGGCCGAGGGCGAGGTCGCAGGCGGCGGAGGCGAGCAGGCCGATGAGGACGAGGCGTTGGGGTGGCCAGCGGCGGGCGGCGAGGCCCCACAGGGGGAGGGCGGCGAGGCCGATGATGCGGCAGATCCACAGGTAGTAGCCGGTGGCGCTGGTGTCGGTGATGTCGTAGAGACGGGTGAAGAGTTGGGGGAGGAAGGGGGCGAGGGCGGTTTCGGCGACGAGGTAGAGGGCGATGACGGCGATGA
>NZ_JABLSI010000044.1 GCF_019303475.1 Streptomyces sp. JJ38 | reverse complement strand
GGCGAGCGGCGCGGGGCGGCGGCCGGGCGGCGAGCGGGGCGGCCGGGCGGCGGACCGGGCGGGCCTCCGGCCGCCGTCAGCCGAGCACCGCCTTCTTCAGCGGCACGGAGGGGTCGGCGGCCAGCTTCGGGTCGAGCGCGGTACGGCGTTCGATCAGCCGCCGTCCCTGGGCCAGGTCGCGCGGGCGGCCCACGGCGAGCAGGGCGTTGAGCACACCCCGCTCCAGCCAGCACACCGCCCATGAGGCGCCGTCCGGGTCCCCGCGCCACAGCACCTCGTCGGTGGCGCTGTGGTACCCGGCGTACTGCACGAACCGACCGAACTGCTCCGACCAGAAGTACGGCACCGGGTCATAGACGGCGACGGGCGGGAACGCCGCCACGGCCTGGGCCACCTCGCCCACGATGCCGGCGGCGACGGTGCGCGGGCCGTTGAGCGCGTTGTCCCAGTGGTGGACGAGCAGCCTGCGGCCGTAGCGGGCGGACGGGAAGGACGCGCAGTCGCCCACGGCGTAGACGTCCGGCACCGAGGTGCGCAGCCGCTCGTCGGCGAGGACCGAGCCGTCCGCCACGCGGTCGACCCCGGAACCGGCCAGCCAGTCGGTGGCGGGGCGGGCGCCGATGCCGACGACGACGGCGTCGGCCGGCAGCGTCCGGCCGTCGGCCAGCTCCACCTTGCGCTCGGCCTCGGCATGGACCCGGGCGACCGCCACCCCGGTGATCAGCTCCGCGCCGCTCTCCGCGTACCAGCCGCGCATCCGGTCGGCGACCCCGCCGGGCAGCGCCCCCGCCAGCGGATGCGGTGCCGCCTCGACGACGGTGACCGGGCACCCGGCCTCCCGGGCGGCGGTGGCGAACTCGGCCCCGATCCAGCCGGCGCCGACGATGACCACGCGCCGCCGCTCGCGCAGGACGGGGCGCAGCCGCTCGGCGTCGTCCAGGGTGCGCAGCAGGTGCAGCCCCGGCACGTCCTCGCTGCCGGGCAGCGGCACCGGCTCGGCCCCGCTGGCGACGACGAGGCGGTCGTAACCGACCGGCCCCCGCTCGGTGTCCACCTCGCGCGCGTCCGGACGCAGCCGGGTGACCCGGCGGCCCAGCTCCAGCCCGACGTCCAGCGCGCCGAAGTCCACGTCGAAGGCGGAGCCCTCGGCCTTGCCGCTGAGCACCGCCTTGGACAGGGGCGGCCGGTCGTACGGGGGGTGCGGTTCGGCCCCGAGCAGGGTGACGGCACCGGGCCAGCCCTGCTCGCGGAGTTGCACCGCGGTCTGTACCCCGGCCATTCCGGCGCCGACGATCACGACGCGCTGGCGGGTCTGCTGGCTGCGTGAGGTCACACGATCACTCTAGAACTCCCGCTTCGGTGCCCGCAGGCCCCCGCAGTAGGGTGTTCGTCGCAACGCACACGCGGGAGCCCGGCGGGCCGGGCTGAGAGGGAGGCGGAGGCCTCCGACCGTAGGAACCTGATCCGGGTCATGCCGGCGAAGGGAGGAGCTGGACACCCATGCACGTGGTGATCGTGGGCGGCGGCGTGATCGGGCTGGTGACGGCCTGGCGGGCGGCCCAACGCGGAATGCGGGTGAGCGTCGTGGACCCGGCGCCGGGCGGCGGAGCCGCCCGGGTGGCTGCCGGGATGCTCGCCGCGGTGACCGAACTGCACTACGGCGAGGAGGGATTGCTCGCCCTCAACCTCGCCTCGGCCGAGCGCTACGCCGCGTTCGCCGACGAGCTGGCCGAGGCCACCGGCCAGGACGTGGGCTATCGCGCCTGCGGCACCCTCGCCGTCGCTCTGGACTCCGACGACCGCGCGCACCTGAGGGAGCTGCACGCGCTGCAGCAGCGCTGCGGGTTGGACGCCCAGTGGCTCTCCGGACGGGAGTGCCGACGGCTGGAGCCGATGCTCGCCCCCGGCGTCCGCGGCGGGCTGCGGGTGGACGGCGACCACCAGGTCGACCCGAGGCGGCTCGCCTCCGCGCTGCTGACGGCCGGCGAGCGGGCCGGAGTCGCCTTCCGCCGGGCTCGGGCCGGGCGGCTGCTGCTCGCGGGGGACGGCGGCGGCCGCGCGGCGGGCGTACGGCTCGACGACGGCACCGAGCTGACCGGGGACACGGTGGTGCTGGCCGGGGGCAGCGAGAGCGTCCGGCTGCCCGGCCTGCCCGAGGCCGTCGTGCCACCGGTGCGGCCGGTCAAGGGGCAGGTGCTGCGGCTGCGGATGCCGAAGACGCCCGGCCCGCCGTTCCTCTCCCGCACCGTGCGGGCGGTGGTGCGCGGCGGCCAGGTGTATCTGGTGCCGCGGGAGAGCGGGGAACTGGTCCTCGGCGCCACCAGCGAGGAGCTGGGCTGGGACACCACCGTCACGGCCGGGGGCGTGTACGAACTGCTGCGGGACGCGCACGAACTGGTGCCGGGGCTCACCGAGCTGCCGCTGGTGGAGACGTGCGCCGGGCTGCGCCCGGGCTCGCCCGACAACGCCCCGCTGCTCGGGCCGAGCGCCCTCCCGGGGCTCCAGCTCGCCACCGGCCACTACCGCAACGGGGTGCTGCTCGCTCCCGTGACGGGCGACGCGCTGGCGGAGTCGCTGGCCACGGGGCTGCTGCCGGAGGTGGCCCGGCCCTTCGGCGCGGCCCGGTTCGCGCCCGCCGGCGTCGCGGGGGGCCGCGCCGCCGCCGCGTCCTCGCCCACCCCCCGTTCCAGGCAGGAGCTGCCGGCATGAGCCGCGTGACCATCCGCGTCAACGGCGAGGAGCGCTCGGAGCCCGCCGGGCTGACGCTGGACGCCCTCGTCTCCGCCCTGACCACCGCGCCCTCCGGCGTCGCCGCCGCCGTCAACGAGACGGTCGTCCCGCGGAGCCGCTGGGCCGCCACCCGGCTCGCCGACGGCGACCGCGTGGAGGTCCTCACCGCAGTCCAAGGAGGCTGACCATGACCGCGGACACCACCGCCCCCGATCCGGCGGCTGCCCCGGGCGCCGAGGACCCGCTGACCATCGGCGGCCTCACCTTCTCCTCGCGGCTCATCATGGGCACCGGCGGCGCCCCGAGCCTGGAGGTCATGGAGCGCGCCCTGACCGCCTCCGGCACCGAGCTGACCACGGTGGCCATGCGCCGGGTCGACCCCGGCGTCCAGGGCTCGGTGCTCTCCGTCCTCGACCGCCTGGGCATCCGCGTCCTGCCCAACACGGCGGGCTGCTTCACCGCGGGCGAGGCCGTGCTCACCGCCCGGCTGGCCCGGGAGGCGCTCGGCACCGACCTGGTGAAGCTGGAGGTCATCGCCGACGAGCGCACCCTCCTGCCGGACCCCGTGGAGACCCTGGACGCGGCCGAGACCCTCGTCGACGACGGCTTCACCGTCCTCCCCTACACCAACGACGACCCCGTCCTCGCCCGCAAGCTGGAGGACGTGGGCTGCGCCGCGGTGATGCCGCTGGGCTCCCCCATCGGCTCGGGCCTCGGCATCCGCAACCCGCACAACTTCGAGCTCATCGCGGAACGGGCCGGCGTCCCCGTCATCCTCGACGCGGGCGCGGGAACGGCGTCCGACGTGGCGCTGGCGATGGAGCTGGGCTGCGCGGCGGTGATGCTGGCCTCCGCCGTGACCCGTGCCCAGGAGCCCGTGCTGATGGCCACCGCCATGCGGCACGCCGCCGAGGCCGGACGCCTCGCCCACCGGGCGGGCCGCATCCCCCGGCGCCACTTCGCCCGCGCCTCGTCCCCGGAGGAGGGCGTCGCCGTCCTGGACCCGGAGCGTCCGGCGTTCTAGGACGCCCGTACGATCTTCGGCGCCCACCCGACGGACGGCCGAACAGGACACCGCGCACTCCATGAGACCCAACCCGCCGCAGCAGGACCCCGCACCGCACGAGCAGCCCGCCGACTCCCAGCCGGGGTGGGCGGCGGTCCCGCCACCGTCGGGGCCCAACGGCCCGGCGATCGGCGCGTTGGTCACCTCGGTCCTGTTCCTGTGGCCGGTCGCGCTGGTCCTGGGCTTCGTCGCGCTGTCCCAGACCAGGAAGAGAGGCGAGGACGGCCGGGGCCTCGCGCTGGCCGGGCTCTGGGTGGCCGGGGCCCAGGCCCTCGCCACCGGCGTCCTCCTCGCCCTCGTCCTCCCGTGGGGCGACACGGCGGAGGGTGAGGAGGACGAGGGGTACGCGTCACCCGAGATCGTGTACGCGTTCGAGGTACGGGTGGGCGACTGCTTCAACCCCGTCAACGACGACATGAGCCAGGACGCCTCCCACTCCGGGATGGAGATCGTCCCCTGCGATCAGCCACACGAGATGCAGGCGTACGCCGTGTTCGACCTGGACCTCCCCGAGTCCAGCGGACACGAGGACGCAGGACCCTGGGCCTCGACGGGCTGCCTGGAGCACTACGGGTACCCGACCGGTGACGCGGCGCCCGGGGACCTGACCCACTACATCCTGTTGCCCTCGCCCGAGGGCTGGGAGCGCGACCAGCGTGACGTGCTGTGCGCCTACACGCGGGAGGGCGGCGGCATGCTCGAAGGGTCCCTGGTCGACTGAGGGCGTTCCCGCCGCCGCACGGCCGAGAGACACGGGAGGGGATCGGGTTCGTCACCGTTCCGCTGCAGTGCGGCGCGGTCACCGGCCGTCCGGCACCGGTGGCGGTACCGGCTCGTAGACTCGCCCTGTGGATGCGACCCTTCAGGACCCGATGATCGGCCAGGTGCTGGACGGGCGGTACCGCGTCGAGGCGCGGATCGCGGCCGGGGGCATGGCGACCGTCTACCGGGCGGTGGACACCCGGCTGGAGCGCGTCCTCGCCCTGAAGGTGATGCACCCCTCCCTCGTGCACGACGGTTCCTTCGTGGAGCGCTTCATCCGGGAGGCCAAGGCCGTCGCGCGGCTGGACCACCCCAACGTCGTGAACGTCTTCGACCAGGGCATGGACGGCTCCTACGTCTACCTGGCGATGGAGTACGTCGCCGGGTGCACGCTGCGGGACGTGCTGGTGCGGCGCGGGGCGCTGCAGCCCCGTGCGGCGCTGGACATCCTGGAGCCGATACTGGCCGCGCTGGGCGCCGCCCACCGGGCCGGGCTGGTGCACCGGGACATGAAGCCGGAGAACGTCCTCATCGGCGACGACGGCCGGGTGAAAGTCGCGGACTTCGGGCTCGTCCGCGCCGTCGACGCGCAGACCTCGCTCTCCACGACGTCGGTCATGGGGACGGTGTCCTACCTCGCCCCCGAGCACATCGAGCACGGTCTCGCGGACCCGGGCGCCGACGTGTACGCCTGCGGCGTGATGCTCTACGAGATGCTGACCGGCGCCAAGCCGCACACCGGTGACACCCCGGCGCAGGTGCTCTACCTGCACCTGCGGCAGGACGTGCCGCCGCCGTCGGCGGCCGTGCCGGGGCTGGCGGGAGCCCTGGACGAGCTGGTGGCGCGGGGCACCGCGCGGGACCGGGCGGCCCGCCCGGCCGACGCGGCGGCCATGCTGGCCGAGCTGCGGGCCGTCACGGCCCGGCTCGGCGACGCCGAGCTCGACCTGCTGCCCCCGGCGGCCCGGACGTTCGGCGCCGAGCCCGGGGAGGACTCGGCGACGACGGTCCTGCCCCGGGTCGGACGGGCCGACGCGGCACCGGAGCACACCAGCGTGCTGCCCCCGGTCCCGCTGCTGCCGCGCCTGGAGGAGCCGGAGCCCGCCGAGCCGACGCCGGGCCACGGGACCCCGCGGCGCCGCTCCCCCTTCCTCCTCGCCGCCCTGGTGCTGCTCCTGATCGCCGGGGTGGGCGCCGGGGTCTGGTACGTCAACTCCGGGCAGTTCACGCAGACGCCCAGCGTGCTGCGGATGCCCAGCGCCGAGGCGAAGCGCACGCTCACCGACGCGGGCCTGCGGGTGCGGGTGGAGGAGGTGCACAGCGCCTCGGTCGACCGCGGTCTGGTGGTCGGCAGCGATCCGGCTCCGGGCACCCGCATCCGGGACGACGGCACGGTGACGATCAGCGTCTCGCTGGGCCCCGAGGTCGTGGCCGTCCCGGAGCTCCGGGACGTGCGGCTGGCGGAGGCCCGGCAGGCCCTCAAGGACGCCGGGCTGGAGCCGACGACGACGACCCGGGAGTTCAGCACCTCCGTCGAGCGCGGTGCGGTGATCCGCACGAAGCCGCCGGCCGGGACGGAGCGGCGGCCGGGCACGGCGATCGAGCTCGTCGTGTCCAAGGGCGAGCAAATCCCGGTCCCGGACGTCACCGGAGCGGACCGGGGCGACGCCCGGGACGCGCTGGAGAAGGCCGGGTTCAAGGTGACCTTCGCCCAGGACCAGGTGCACTCGGGCCACGACGCGGGCTCGGTGGCCGCACAGTCCCCGGAGGCGGGAGCCGTCGGGGCCCATGGCGACACCGTGACGCTGACGATCTCCAAGGGCCCCGAGATGGTGACCGTGCCGGACGTGACCGGCCGCAGCGAGGGCGACGCGGTCGCCGCGCTGGAGGCGGCCGGGTTCGAGGTCACCGTGCGGAAGATCTTCTTCACGGGTGAGGTCTTCAGCCAGTCCGTGGACGGGGGCGACAAGGCCCCCAAGGGCTCGACCATCACCCTCTGGGTCCGCTAGGTCCTGGCCGACGTCTACCGGGCAGGGGCTGCCCCCGGCCGTGCGTCGCGGGCCGCGCCGTGCCCCCGGCCGGGCGCGCAGTTCCCCGCACCTCTGTCAGGGCGTGTCAGACCCCACTGGCATACGGGCCCCGCCCGCCGGGCAGGGGCTGGTCCGGGCCGCCTTCCCGGGCCCGCGCCGCGCGGCCCCGACGGGGCGCGAAACCGGTCAGCGGAGAGTGCGGAAGCAACTTCAGCGCGTTGAGCGCGCCCCTCGCCGCTGTGATCCGCCGCATAGGGCCCACGTCACGTACGACCGGGCTTAGTGGACATGTCGCCCGTATCTATGGGTCGAATCGGACAAACCAGCCCTGCTCCACTACGACGCCGGATAGTACGTCACACCTTTGCCAGCCAGATTTCCGGTCGCTAACAATCGTCCTCGTCGCATGGCGCCGTAGACGTGAACGGTTCCGCGCCGCTCAGGCCTGCGACTCAGCGATCGGAAGGTTCGACCCCGCATGCCCAGCATCAAGCCGGAATCCAAGATTTCGACCGAGCTCCGCATGATCCCGGAGCACCTCCGCAACGAGCTCCCCGGCTACCTCCAGGAGCTCAAGGCGAACATCAAGGCCGTCCCCGCTCAGCTCCGTGAGGTGCCCGAGCGCCTGCGCGAGACGCCCGCCCACCTTCGCGACCTCCCGGGCTTCGCCCGGAACCTCAGCCGCGACCAGCGCCACTCCGCGGTCGCCATATCCGGCGCCGCCGCCGCGGCCGTCGCCCTGGCGCTCGTCCCGTCCACCAGCTCCGCCCAGGAGAACACCGTCGTGGCCGAGGGCCCCGCGGGTGTCACCCTGAACCACGGCGCGGGCCACCAGCTGGGGAGCATCGAGAGCCAGCAGAAGGCCGCCGAGGGCAGGGCCGCCGAGCAGGCCGAGGAGAAGGCGGCCGAGGAGAAGGCCAAGAAGGAGGCCGCCGCGGCCAAGGCCGAGAAGGAGCGCGAATCCAAGGCCGCCGCCGACCGCAGCAAGCGGGAGGCCAAGCCCGCCGCGAAGCCGGAGAAGCAGTACCCGGACAACCTCGACGGCTGGATCCGCGAGGCCATGGACATCATGGACAAGCACGACATCCCGGGCAGCTACGACCGCATCAAGTGGAACATCATGCGGGAATCCAGCGGTGACCCGAACGCCATCAACGACTGGGACATCAACGCCCGCAACGGCGTGCCCTCCAAGGGCCTGCTCCAGGTGATCAAGCCGACGTTCGACGCCTACTGGGTGCCCGGCACCGAGAAGGACCAGTACGACCCGGTGGCCAACATCGTCGCGGCCTGCAACTACGCCGCCGACCGCTACGGCTCCATCGACAACGTGTGGAGCGCGTACTGAGCCGCCCTGGGCGGACGGAAGCGGGGATGACACCCTGAGCGGGTGAGCATCTCCCGACAACAGCACGACGACCGCGCGGCGTCCGGCTCGGCCGGGCGCCGCGCGCGCAATCCCATCGGCGGTCACGTCCCCGTTGCCGGCGGACTGGCCGCCACCGGCCTGCCCTACGCCCGGGAGCTGGGCGCCGAGGCGGTACAGGTCTTCGTGGCCAACCCGCGCGGCTGGGCGACGCCCTCCGGCGACCCGGTACAGGACGAGCGGTTCCGGGTGGCGTGCGCGGCCGAGGACGTCCCGGTCTACGTGCATGCGCCTTACCTGATCAACTTCGGTTCGCACACCCCGGCCACGGCCGAGCGCTCGGTGGCGTCGCTGCGCCACTCGCTGCGGCGGGGGCGGGCGATCGGGGCGCGCGGTGTCGTCGTGCACACCGGGTCGGCGACGGGGGGCCGGGAGCGGTCCGTGGCGCTGGCCCAGGTGCGGGAGCTGGTGCGGCCGCTGCTGGCGGAGCTGACGCACGACGACGACCCGTGGCTGCTGCTGGAGCCCACGGCCGGCCAGGGGGCCTCGCTGTGCTCGCTGATGGCGGACCTGGGGCCGTATCTGGAGGCCCTGGACCGGCACCCGCGGGTGGGGGTGTGTCTGGACACCTGCCACGCGTTCGCGGCCGGGCACGACCTGGCCGCACCGGGCGGCGCGAAGGAGCTGCTCGACGAGCTCGTCGACGTGGCGGGGGAAGGGCGGCTCCGGCTGGTCCACGCCAACGACTCCAAGGACGTCGTCGGGGCGCACAAGGACCGGCACGAGAACATCGGGGCGGGTCACGTGGGCGCCGAGGCGTTCGGGGAGCTGCTGCGCCACCCCGCCACGGCGGGGGTGCCGTTCGTGATCGAGACGCCGGGCGGGAAGGACGGTCACCGGGCCGACGTGGACCGGCTCAAGGCCCTGCGTTCCTGACCGGGACGCCGACGGACGCGGCCGGGGGCCGCAACGGGATGCGCGGGACGGCCCCCGCGCACCGACGGCTCACAGCTCGGGGCCCTCCCCCGGCTCCTCCTGGTAGGAGTAACGCTGCTCGCTCCAGGGGTCCCCGAGGTTGTGGTAGCCGCGCTCCTCCCAGAAGCCGCGCCGGTCGGCGGTCATGTACTCCACGCCCCGCACCCACTTGGGCCCCTTCCAGGCGTACAGGTGCGGCACGACGAGGCGGACGGGGAATCCGTGCTCGGCGGTGAGGAGTTCGCCCGCCCGGTGGGTGGCGAAGACGGTGTGCTCGGCGGAGAAGTCGGCGAGCCGCAGGTTGGCGCTGTAGCCGTACTCCGCCCACACCATGACGTGGGTGACGTCCTCGGCGGGCGGCGCGAGGTCGAGGACGGTACGGGCCAGCACTCCGCCCCACTCCACGCCGCGCATGCTGAACTTCGTCACGCAGTGCAGGTCGGCGGTGACCGTGTCGTAGGGGAGGGCGGTGAACTCCTCGTGCGTCCAGGCGCGCTTGTCGCCGTCCGCCGTGGCGCCGAAGACCCGGAAGTCCCAGCGCTCCGGCTTGAACTTCGGGACGGGTCCGTAGTGCGTCACCGGCCAGCCGCGCTGGACTCGCTGACCCGGCGGGAGCTCTGCGTTCTCCGCTGCGCGGCTCTCCGGCTGACCCATGTCTCCATGGTGACAGACCCGCCTCGGCGGCCGGACGCCGAGCCCCCGTCCAGCCCCTGGAATCAGGGCATTTCGGTAAGCCTTCACTTACTGGACGTAGTCGGCGTGGGGTGCAAAGATGCGCGCACCGCCTACCGATCTTCGCTGTTGGAAGGAGCTCGCGCCATGCAGGGCGACCCCGAGGTCATCGAATTCCTCAACGAGCAGCTCACCGCCGAGCTGACCGCGATCAACCAGTACTTCCTGCACTCCAAGATGCAGGAGAACTTCGGTTGGACGAAGCTCGCGAAGTACACGCGCGCCGAGTCGTTCGACGAGATGAAGCACGCCGAGCGGCTCACGGACCGCATCCTGTTCCTGGACGCCCTGCCCAACTACCAGCGGCTGTTCCACGTGCGGGTCGGGCAGACCGTCACGGAGATGTTCCAGGCGGACCGGCAGATCGAGGTCGAGGCCATCGACCGGCTGCGGCGCGGCATCGAGGTGATGCGCACCAAGGGCGACATCACCTCGGCGAACCTCTTCGAGGACATCCTCGAGGACGAGGAGCACCACATCGACTACCTGGACACCCAGCTCGAACTGATCGAGAAGCTCGGCGAGCCCCTCTACATCGCCCAGCTCATCGAGCAGCCGAGCGAGTAGTCCTCCCCCTTCCGGGGGGCCTCGCGGGTCAGGCCGCCTCGACGACCCGTCCGGCCGACTGCGGCTGGGGCTCCGCCGCCAGGGCCGGCAGCCCGTCGTCCGCGCGCTCGCGCCGTGGGCAGGCACCTCGACCGAGGATGCCCTGGATGCGGCGGACGCACGAGCCGCAGTCGGTGCCGGCCTTGCAGGCCGAGGCGATCTGCCGGGGCGTACACGCCCCGGCGTCGGCGTGCTCACGCACCTGCTGCTCGGTGATGCCGAAACACGAGCAGACGAACACGTGAACACCTCCCTGGCCGCGCGCCGGGCCCGACGAGCGAGCCGCATGATCAATAAGGTTAACCTAACCTTACCCTGCCGAGGGCGGCTCCAAAAGACAGCTGGGGCGTGGATCGATGTGACCCACGCCCCAGTGGCGTCGTACCCCGTTCGGCGGAACCGGCCGCATGCCGCGGCCGGGCGCCCGGCCGACTACTGGTGCCGGTACATCTCGGCGACCAGGAAGGCCAGGTCCAGCGACTGGCTCCGGTTGAGCCGCGGGTCGCAGGCCGTCTCGTAGCGCTGGTGCAGGTCGTCGACGAAGATCTCGTCGCCGCCGCCCACACACTCGGTGACGTCGTCGCCGGTCAGCTCCACGTGGATGCCGCCCGGGTGCGTGCCGAGGCTCTTGTGCACCTCGAAGAAGCCCTTGACCTCGTCCAGCACGTCGTCGAAGCGGCGCGTCTTGTGGCCGGAGGCCGCCTCGAAGGTGTTGCCGTGCATGGGGTCGGACACCCACGCCACCTGCGCCCCGGAGGCCGTGACCTTCTCCACCAGCGTGGGGAGGCGGTCGCGCACCTTGTCGGCGCCCATCCGCGCGATGAACGTGAGCCGCCCGGGCTCGCGGTCCGGGTCGAGCTTGTCGATCAGCGCCAACGCCTCCTCGGGCGTCGTCGTCGGGCCGAGCTTGACGCCGATCGGGTTGCGGATCCGCGAGCAGAACTCCACGTGGGCGTGGTCGAGCTGACGGGTGCGCTCCCCGATCCAGACCATGTGTCCGGAGACGTCGTAGAGCTTGCCGCTGCGCGAGTCGACCCGCGTGAGCGCCGCCTCGTAGTCGAGGAGGAGCGCCTCGTGGGAGGCGAAGAACTCGACGGTCTTGAACTCCTCCGGGTCCACCCCGCAGGCGTTCATGAAGTTCAGCGCCCGGTCGATCTCGCGGGCCAGTGCCTCGTAGCGCTGGCCCGACGGCGAGTTCCTGACGAAGTCCTGGTTCCAGGCGTGCACCTGGCGCAGGTCCGCGTAGCCGCCGGTGGTGAAGGCGCGCACCAGGTTCAGCGTGGAGGCCGAGGCCTGGTACATGCGCTTGAGCCGCTCCGGGTCGGGGCGGCGCGCCTCGGCGGTGAACTCGAAGCCGTTGACGGAGTCGCCCCGGTAGGTGGGCAGCGTCTGCCCGTCCCGGGTCTCGGTCGGCTTGGAGCGGGGCTTGCTGTACTGGCCGGCGATGCGCCCCACCTTCACCACCGGGACCGACCCGGCGTAGGTGAGGACGGCGCCCATCTGGAGAAGGGTCTTCAGCTTGTTGCGGATGTGCTCGGCGGAGACCGCGTCGAAGGCCTCGGCGCAGTCACCGCCCTGAAGCAGGAACGCCTCGCCCCGGGCGACGGCAGCCAGGCGGTCCTTGAGCTGGTCGCACTCGCCGGCGAAGACCAGCGGCGGATAGGACTCGAGGTCCGCGATCACATCGCGCAGAGCCTTCGGGTCCGGGTAGTCAGGCTGCTGCGCCGCGGGAAGGTCTCGCCAGGTGGCGGTCGAGGTGCTGCTCTCAGCGTTCACGGTCACGGAAACCAGATTACGGTGTCGTCGCGAGCGATTTGTCGCGCGACCGCCTGATGAGACGCCTGTCCCACGAAAGCGCCCGAAAGACCCGACCCCGCCCCGCCCGCCTCGGAGCGCAGGTCAGGCGCCGCCGGCCGGGGCCGCGAGCGGGCCGGACCCGCCGGCGTGGGGCCGCGAGTGTAACCGGGATCACCGTCGGGACGGGGCCCCCGTCACGGCGGCGCCGTGCCGGGTCGTTCCGCCGCCTCCCGGAGCAGGGTGTCGACGTCGGACAGGCGCCCGAGCTGGCGCACGGCCCGGGCGGTGCGGTGGTTGCGGGCGAGCAGGTCGCGGTGCCGGTGCACGAAGGCCCAGTACCCGGCGGTGTAGGGGCAGGCCCGCCGCCCGGTGCGGTCACCCGGGCGGTAGGCGCAGGGGCCGCACAGGTCGCTCATCCGGTTGATGTAGGCGCCCCCGGCGGCGTAGGGCTTGGTGGTGATCTGGCCGCCGTCGGCGTACTGGGACATGCCGACGACGTTGGTGAGCATCACCCAGTCGTAACCGTCGACGAAGCAGCGGTGGAACCAGTCCGTGACCCGGGCCGGGTGCCAGCCCTGCTGGAGGGCCCAGTTGCCGAGCACCATCAGCCGCGGGATGTGGTGGACCCAGCCCCGGTCGCGGACCTGCGCCAGCACCGTGGACAGGCACCGGGCCTCCACGGCGTCCGCGTCCAGCTCGGTGAACCACGCCGGCGGGTCCCCGTGGTGGCCGAGGGCGTTGCGGTCCCGGTAGGCGGGGCCGAGGTGCCAGTACAGGTGCCACATGTACTCGCGCCAGCCGGCGACCTGGCGGACGTAGCCCTCGACGGAGTTCAGCGGGGCCCGGTCCTCGCGGTAGGCCCGCTCGGCCGCCTCGACGCACTCGGCCGGGTCGAGCAGGCCGAGGTTGAGCGGGGCGGAGAGCAGGCTGTGGCTCATGGCCCAGTCCCCGGCGAGCATGGCGTCCTCCCACCGGCCGAAGGTGGGCAGCCGGCGGTCGACGAACGCGCGCAGGGCCCGGCGGGCCTCGGCCCGGCTGGCCGGGAAGAGACGGGGGCCGTCGCGGCCGACGCAGTGGATCAGCCCCTCCTCCTCCCACCGGTCGAGGTCCGCGCGGACCTCGTCGTCGATGGCGTCCTCGCGGGGCAGGTAGGGGCCGGGCACCGGCAGCTCGGGCTCTCGCCGGGGCGGGGGCTCGCGGTTGTCTGCGTCCAGGTTCCACCGGCCTCCGGCGGGCTCGCCGCCGTCCATGAGCAGGTCGCGCTCCCGGCGGACGCGACGGTAGAAGTCCTCCATCCGCAGCCGCTTCCCGCCGCTGGACTCCGCCCAGCGGCCGAAGTCCTCGAAGGGCACCAGGAACCCGCGCGGGGGAAGCACCCGGACGCCCGGCAGCGACCGCACCAGGCGCAGCGCGGCGTGGGAGGTGGGGTGGTGGACGGTGACGGGCGCGTCGCCGACCGCCCGGGCGAGCCCCTCGCGGTAGGTGTCGGCCCGGACGTAGCGGACCCGGTCACCGAGTTCGGCCGCGCGGTGGCGCATGGCGGACAGCACGAGGTGGGCCTTGGCGCGGTGGAATCGTCTGCGTCGCAGGACGGACGTGGCCTCGATGATGACGGCGGTGGCGCCCGGGCGGAGGAAGTGCGGGCCCAGCTGGTCGCCGAAAAGCCAGTGGAAGGGAGCCTGGTCCGCCGCGCCGGCGCTCATGTGGCCGCCCCCTTACCCGCTCGGTGGTCACCGGTCAGTGTGAGGGCGACGGCCCTGCGGACGGCGGCGGCGCGCCGGTCGCCCGCGAGCCGGTTCGGCCGGCCGCTACCCGGCCGGCGCCTCGTCCGGCCGCTACCCGGCCGGCGCCTCGTCCGGCCGCTCGTCCAGCGCGGCGTTCAGCTCACCGAGGAAGCGCAGGACGACGGCCATGTCCTCGGGGGCGAAGCGGCGGCGCACGGCGTCGGTGTGCCGGGCGAGCGGGAGGAACGCCTCGCGGGCGATGGCGCGGCCCGCCGGGGCGTAGTGCAGGTGGACGACGCGGCCGTCGCTCTCGTCGCGGACCCGGGTGATGTGCCCGCCGCGTTCGAGGCGGTCCAGACACGCGCTGACGGCCCCCGAGGTGAGGTTGAGGTGTTCGCGCAGGCGGCCGGGGGTCAGCGGGCCGCCGTGCCCGTCCCCGTCCAGGATCGCGATGAGGGCGAGGAGGTCGGTGTGGTGCAGGTCGTGGGCGCGGGCGAACTCCTGCCCGGCCCGGGTGACACTCCCGGTGATGCCCCGCAGCAGCACCGCCAGGGTGTGCAGTTGGCCGTCGGGCGGCCCGTCCACGCCACCGGGGGTCCGGGGCTCGTGTGCTCTCACCCCTCCACCCTACGAGATCTCTCAATGATTGAGATAACCTGCTCCCGGCCGTGTCCGGCGGCCACGTCCGACCGAGAGGTGTGCCGTGCGCCCTTCACCACGCGTTCTGCGCTGGTTCCTGCCCGCCGTACTGCTCGTGGCCTGGCTCGCCCTCGGCGGCGTGGTCGGTCCCGCCGCGGGCAAGCTGGGCGAGGTCGCGACCAACGACCAGACGTCCTTCCTGCCACGCAGCGCCGAGTCCACCCGCGTGCTGGAGGAGCAGGAGGCGTTCCGGCAGGACGACACCGTCCCGGCGATCGTGGTGTGGACCGCCGACGACGGCTCCGTCTCCGCGGACCAGCGCCGGGAGGCTCAGGCCGCCATGGCGGCCGTCGCCGACGTCGAGGGCGTGACGGGATCGGCGTCGCCGGTGCTGCCCTCCGACGACGGCGAGGCACTGCGCGGCGTCGTCCAACTGCGCGGTGACCTGGGCGAGGAGACCGGCGCCGCCGTGGACGCGGTGCGGGAGGCCGCCGACGCCGTGCCCGGCGCCACCGTCTACATCGCCGGGCCGGCCGCCACCCAGGCCGACCTCGGCGAGGCCTTCGCGGGGATCGACGGACTGCTGCTGGGCGTCGCGCTCAGCGTGGTCCTCCTGATCCTCCTGCTGGTGTACCGCAGCGTGCTGCTGCCCCTGGTCGTCATGACCAGCGCCGTCCTGGCGCTGTCGACGGCCTCGGCGATCGTCTACCGGCTCGCCGAGAACGACATCGTGCGCGTGGACGGCCAGGTGCAGGGCATCCTGTTCATCCTCGTCATCGGTGCCGCCACCGACTACGCCCTGCTGCTGTCGGCCCGGGCCCGCGAGGAGCTCGCCGCAGGCCGGCCGCGGCTGACGGCCATGGCCGCGGCGACGCGCCGGTCGGCGGGAGCGATCGTGGCCAGCGCCGCGACGGTCGCGCTCGGGCTGCTCGCCCTGCTCCTCAGCGACCTCACCAACAACCGGGCGCTCGGCCCCGTCGGGGCGATCGGGGTCGCCTGCGCCGTCCTCACGACACTCACCTTCCTGCCCGCGGCACTCGCCCTGCTGGGCCGGGCCGCCTACTGGCCGGCGCGCCCCAAGCGGCTCGGCGACCCCACGTCCCCGGGCGGCGGGTCGCACAGCGTGTGGGAACGTGTGGCCTCGCTCGTGGACCGGCGTCCCCGCCGCCTCGTGGCGGTCACCACGGTGGGGCTGTGCCTCTGCGCCGCCTTCGCCGGTCAGCTGCGCACCGACGGGGTGCCGCTGAGCGAGACGTTCGTCAACGACGCGCCCTCGGTGACCGCCCAGGAGGTGCTGAGCGAGCACTACCCCGGGGGCTCCGGCAATCCGGCGGTCATCATCGCCGACGCCGACGCCCTGGACGAGGTGATCGCGGCGGCCCGGGAGACCGAGGGCGTCTCCGAGGCCGGGCCGCTCACCGAGGGGCCGCGCCCCGGGGCCGGCGAGCCCCTCGTCGTCGACGGCCGGGTGCTGGTCAACGCGACGCTGACCGCCCCCGCGGACAGCGACGCCGCCCAGCGGACCGTGGAGCGCCTGCGCGAGTCCGTCGACGTCCCGGGGGCCGAGGCCCTGGTCGGGGGCTACACCGCCCAGACCCACGACACCCGCGCGACCGCCGAACGCGACCGCGCGGTGATCACCCCGGTGGTGCTGGTGATCATCCTGTTGATCCTCGTCCTCCTGCTGCGCTCCCTGCTCATGCCGGTGCTGCTGGTGGCGACGGTCGCGCTGAACTTCTTCGCCACGCTCGGCGTCTCCGCCCTCGTCTTCGAGCACCTGCTCGGCTTCACCGGCACCGACCCGTCCGTCCCGCTCTACGGCTTCGTCTTCCTCGTCGCGCTCGGCGTGGACTACAACATCTTCCTCATGACCCGCGTCCGCGAGGAGACCCTCCGCTCCGGCACGCGGGCGGGCGTCCTGAAGGGGCTCACCGCGACCGGCGGCGTCATCACCTCCGCGGGCGTCGTCCTGGCCGCGACCTTCGCGGCCCTGGCCGTCATCCCGCTCTCGTTCCTCGTGCAGATCGCGTTCATCGTCGCCTTCGGGGTGCTCCTGGACACCCTCGTCGTCCGCTCCCTGCTCGTCCCCGCCCTCGTCCGCTGGATCGGCCCCACGGTGTGGTGGCCCAGCTCCCTGCGGGCCCGCTGAGCTCCTCGCCGGGGTCAGGAGCGCGAGGCGGCCGCCGCCCGGACGGCGTCCTCGGTGGTGGGGTGCGCGAAGGTGAAGCCGGAGGCCAGCAGCCGGCTCGGGAGCACACGCGTGCTGGCGAGGAGTTCCTCGGCGAAGTCGCCCAGAGCGAGCCGCAGGGCGGGCGCGGGAGCCGTGAACAGCGTGGGACGGCGCAGCACCCGGCCCATGACGGCCGTCACCTCTTGGTTGGTGACCGGGTTCGGGCCCGTCACGTTGACCGGCCCGTCCAGCTCCGGGCGGTCCAGGAGATGGCGGAGGGCGGCGACGTGGTCGTGCAGGGAGACACAGCTCCAGTACTGGCGGCCGTGGCCGACGCGGCCGCCGAGACCGGCCCGGAACAGCGGCATCAGTCGGCGGCCCCACGCCCCGCCGTCCCCGGACACCACCAGGCCGGTGCGGGTGAAGACCGTGCGCACTCCGGCCCGGCGGGCCGGTTCCGCGGCCGCCTCCCAGTCCCGGCACACCGAGGCCAGGAAGCCGTCGCCGCTCGGTGCCGTCTCGTCCACCGCCTGGCTACCGGTGTCCCCGTAGTAGCTGATCCCGCTGGCGGACAGCAGCACGCGCGGCGGGACCTCCAGGGAGGCCAGCGCCTGCGCGAGGGTGGCCGTGCCGTACACCCGGCTGTCGCGGATCAGCCGCTTGTAGGAGGCCGTCCACCGGCGGTCCCCCACGCCCGCCCCGGCCAGGTGCACCACGGCGTCGGCGCCGAGGAGCCCGGCGCGGTCCACCTCGCCGCGCTCCGGGTCCCAGCGCGCCTCGTCGTCCGCCACCGGCGCACGCCGCACGAGCCGCACGACCTCATGGCCGTCCCCGCGCAGCGACCGCGTCAACGCGGTCCCGATGAGGCCGCCGGCTCCGGTGATCACTACCCGCACAGTTACCTCCGTGTCACGCGCTCGGACCGCCGTCGGGGCGAAGGCCGCCGTCCGGCGTCTCGTCTTCCGAGGCTTCCCGCACATCCCGCCCGGGGCAAGGCGCGTCGCTTGCGCGTCGCTTGCCCGGCCCCCCGGCCCCGGGCCCGGCCCGCCGCCGGGACGCCGAAACGGCTCCACCCCGGCGGGGTGCCCGCCGGGGTGGAGCGCAGGTGGGCTCGGCGTCAGCCGAGGACGGCCAGCGCCTGGTTGAGGGTCTTCGACGGCCGCATCACGGCCGACGTCTTCGCCTCGTCGGGCTGGTAGTAGCCGCCGATGTCCGCCGGGGAACCCTGGACGGCGACCAGCTCGTCGACGATCGTCCGCTCCTGCTCGGTCAGCGTTCCGGCCAGGGCGCCGAACGCCTCGGCGAGCTCGGCGTCGTCCGTCTGCTTCGCCAGCTCCTGGGCCCAGTACAGGGCCAGGTAGAAGTGGCTGCCACGGTTGTCGATCCCGCCGAGCTTCCGGCTGGGCGACTTGTTCTCGTTGAGGAACGTCGCCGTCGCCCGGTCGAGCGTGTCGGCCAGGACCTGGGCGCGGGCGTTGTCCGTCGACTGCGCGAGGTGCTCGAAGCTGACGGCCAGCGCCAGGAACTCACCCAGGCTGTCCCAGCGCAGGTAGTTCTCCTTGACGAGCTGCTGCACGTGCTTCGGCGCGGAGCCACCGGCACCCGTCTCGAACAGGCCGCCGCCGTTGATGAGCGGGACGACCGAGAGCATCTTGGCGCTGGTGCCCAGCTCCAGGATCGGGAACAGGTCGGTCAGGTAGTCGCGCAGGACGTTGCCGGTGACCGAGATCGTGTTCTCGCCGCGGCGGATGCGCTCCAGGGAGAACGCGATCGCGTCGACCGGCTTCATGATCTCGATGCGCAGGCCCTCGGTGTCGTGCTCCGGCAGGTACTGCCTGACCTTCGCGATGAGGTTCGCGTCGTGCGCGCGGCCCTCGTCCAGCCAGAACACGGCCGGGTCGCCGGTGGCGCGGGCGCGCGTGACGGCGAGCTTGACCCAGTCGCGCACGGGGACGTCCTTCGTCTGGCACATGCGCCAGATGTCGCCCTCGCTGACCGTGTGCTCCAGCACGACGGCGCCGTCCTCGTCCAGGACGCGCACGGTACCGGTGGTCGGGATCTCGAACGTCTTGTCGTGGCTGCCGTACTCCTCGGCCTTCTGCGCCATCAGACCGACGTTGGGCACCGAGCCCATCGTCGACGGGTCGTAGGCGCCGTTGGCGCGGCAGTCGTCGACGACGACCTGGTAGATGCCCGCGTAGCTGCTGTCCGGGATGACGGCGAGCGTGTCGTGCTCCTCACCGTCCGGGCCCCACATGTGGCCGGAGGTGCGGATCATCGCGGGCATGGACGCGTCCACGATGACGTCGCTGGGGACGTGCAGGTTGGTGATGCCGCGGTCCGAGTCGACCATGGCCAGCTCCGGGCCCTCGGCCAGCTCGGCGTCGAAGGACGCCTTGATCTCGGCGCCCTCGGGCAGCGCCTCCAGGCCCTTCAGGATGCCGCCCAGGCCGTCGTTCGGGGTCAGCCCCGCCTTGGCCAGGGTCTCGCCGTACTGGGCGAACGTCTTCGGGAAGAAGGCCCGCACGACGTGGCCGAAGATGATCGGGTCCGAGACCTTCATCATCGTGGCCTTCAGGTGCACGGAGAACAGCACGCCCTCGGCCTTGGCCCGGGCCACCTGCTCCTTCAGGAACTCGCGCAGCACCGCGACGCGCATGACGGCCGAGTCGACGATCTCGCCCTCCTGCACCGGTACCGACTCGCGCAGCACGGTGGTGGAGCCGTCGTCCCCGCTCAGCTCGATCCGCAGCGAACCCGCCTTGGCGATCACGGCCGACTTCTCGGTGGAGCGGAAGTCGTCACCGGTCATGTGGGCGACGTTCGTCTTGGAGTCGGCCGTCCACGCGCCCATGCGGTGCGGGTGCGCCTTGGCGTAGTTCTTGACGGAGGCGGGCGCACGGCGGTCCGAGTTGCCCTCGCGCAGCACCGGGTTCACGGCGCTGCCCTTGACCTTGTCGTACCGGGCGCGGATCTCGCGCTCCTCGTCCGTCTTCGGCTCGTCCGGGTAGTCCGGAAGCGCGTAGCCCTGCTCCTGGAGCTCGGCGATGGCCGCCTTGAGCTGCGGGATCGAGGCCGAGATGTTCGGCAGCTTGATGATGTTGGCCTGCGGCGTCTTCGCCAGCTCCCCCAGGGCCGCCAGCGCGTCCTCGATCCGCTGCGACTCCTGAAGGTACTCGGGGAAGGAGGCGATGATCCGGCCCGCGAGCGAGATGTCACGCGTCTCCACGCGAACCCCGGCCGTCTTGGCGTACGCCTGGACCACCGGCAGGAACGAGTACGTCGCCAGGGCCGGCGCCTCATCGGTGTGCGTGTAGATGATGGTCGAGTCTGTCACCGGGTGCTCCGCTCCACGTCTGCAACATTGCTCGACATCAAGATATCTCCCTCGCCGCCCGCGCCACGACCGGGCCGCCCCCTTACTTCTCCGGGCCCCGGCCCTCGCCCTCCGCACCGCACTCGAACCACACCGCCTTGCCCCCGGCCGTCGCCCCGCAACCGTGCCGGTCCGCGACCAGGGCCAGCAGCGCGAGCCCGCGCCCGTCCTCGTCCTCCGGTGCGGCGTCCCTCGGCGCCGGGAGCCCCCGGCGAGTGGTCCCCCACGGTCAGCTCCATGCGGTACCGCTGCGGGGCGAGGTAGAAGCGCTCAACCATCAGATTCACGGGACGAGTGTCGGAGGCGGCGACTGCGTCGAGACGGCGGCGTTGCCGCACGCCGTCGCCGTGCGGGACAGCAAGCGGCCGGACGGGCCCGTGCTCAGCCTCTCCCCCGCCGCCTTCACCGCCTTCGTCCGCGCCGCGACTGCCGCTGATCTTCGCCCGCACGCACTCTGAAGCCATGCGGGCCGAACCACTCCCGTCCTGGGTCATCCCGCCCCCGGAGGGCTTCACGGCCGAGGACCTGCTGCGGCTGCCCGGGCTCCCTCCGCACACGGAGCTCATCGACGGGAGCTTCGTGTTCTCGCGCCCGCAGACGCGCTGGCCCAGCCGCATCCTGCAACGGCTGGTGAACGAGCTGGACCGGCAGGCCCCCGAGGGTTGGCGCGCCGACCGGGAGATGACCGTACGGTTGTCCAAGCGGCAGGCGCCCGAGCCGGACGCCGTGGTCGTCGACGCGGAGGCGTTCCAGCGGGCCGAGTCGCTGACGTACTACCTTCCCGAGCAGGTCCTGCTCGCGGTGGAGGCGGTGTCACCGGAGAGCGAGGAGCGCGACCGGGACACCAAGCCCCGCAAGTACGCCCAGGCCGGAATCAGGCACTACTGGCGCTTCGAGCGGGCCGAGGGACGTACCGTCGCTTACCTGTACGAGCTGGACCCGGCCTCCCGCTGCTACGGGCTGACCGGCATCCACCACGAGCAGCTCAAGACGTCCGTCCCGTTCCCCTTCGCGATGGACCTGACCTCGGTGAGCACGCGGCTGGGGTAACTGACCGCGTCCCGCGTCAGCGGGCCTCCCGGACGGCGTGGGGTTGTGGGGCGTGGCGCCCACGCGGGTGCGGGCCCGCCGCCGGTGGGACGGCGGGCCCGCGCCTGCGGCCCAGGCTAGAACCGGCCGCGGTTCAGCGCGAGTTGGAGGGCCTCCGTCGTCGCGGTGCCCCAGACGCCGTCCACGACGAGGTCGTAGAAGCCGTTGGACTTGCGCAGGTGGCCCTGGAGAGCCTTCACGGAATCCGTACCGAAGTCTCCGTCCACCACGAGGTTCGAGCCGTACCAGCGGTTGAGGTGGCGCTGGAGGGCCGCGGCGGTCTGGGGACCCCAGACCCCGTCGACGGGAATCACCCCGATCTGGCTCTGGAGCGCCGCGTAGGTCTTCGGGCCGAGCTGACCGTCCACCACCAGATCGCCGACACCGTCGATGTAGCCGAAGTAGGCGGACTCGGTGGCCGGGCCCCACAGGCCGTCGGCGGTGACGCCGACCCGGCTCTGGAGCCAGCGCACCCCCGCGTCGGTGTTGGGTCCCCAGACGCCGTCAATGTCCAGCGGCGGGGAGTAGCCGAGCTGGTTGACCGCCTTCTGCTGCGCGGCCACGCTGCGGATCGTCGTCATGCCGCCCTCGCCGCCACCCGCCACGTAGGCGCGGTACGCGTCCTCCGTGGCCGGGCCCCACAGGCCGTCCGCGGTCACACCGACGAGGTTCTGGAGCCAGCGCACCCCCGCGTCGGTGTTCGGCCCCCAGACGCCGTCAATGTCCAGCGGCGGGGAGTAGCCCAGCTCGTTCACCGCCTTCTGCTGCTCGGCGATCTGGCGTACGGCGGTCATCCCGCCGCCACCGCCGCCCCCACTGTGCCCGTCGCCTCCGCCGTCGATCGGGACGTCGAGGCCGTCCATCCCGCCGAGCACCCATTCCCGCAGGTTCGCGCCCGGGCAGCTCGTGGAGTTCCCGGGAAGGCCGCCGTGATAAGTCGCCGTCAGCGTCTTGCCCGCCAGGTCGTTCGCGTGCAGATACAGCCCGCGGATGGCGTTCTTGGCGGCACTGGTGACGTCACCGTTGTAGCCGATGAAACACACCCCGATATGGCTGGTGTTGTAACCGGTGGCGTGCGCCCCGACGGTGAGCCAGCCACGGCCCTCATAGATCCGTCCCTGGTCATCGACCAGGAAGTTGTAGCCGATGTCGTCCCAGCCGTTGGAATCCATGTGGTAGTTCTGGATCGACCGCGGAGTCATCGTCGCCGGACTGTAGGAGTAGTGCACGGTGAAGCCGGTGCGTTCCGCCCACGTCGTGCGGGTGACGCTCCGCGGCGCACGCGCGCCCCACTCCCCGCGGGTGATGATCCCGGTGGGCGCGGGCGCGGGCCCGGGATCGGGCTCCGGCTCGGGCTCCGGCTGCGGTGGATTCAACTCGTCCATATAGGCGAAGAGATTTCCCGGGCACTCCTCGCTGGTGCCGAACTGCTTGTGCCCCATGAGCGCGGGGCCCGCCCGCCAGGAGGAGCGGCTCCGCAGCCAGGCGACCAGTTCACGGATCTTGTCCCGCATGAGGATGTTCGGTTCCTGGTCGGACTTGATGAGCCCGCAGATCGTGTAGAAGCCCTCGTTGGCGCCGACGGACTGACCCTCGTGGTTTTCGAAGGAGGCGGCGCCGTTGGCCTCGGGTCGTCGTGCCCCGCGTCCCTCGAAAATCTCACCGTGCTGGCAGACGAGGTAGTTGTAGCCGATGTCGTCGAGGCCCTGCCCGAGCACGGGCAGGGAACTCGTGTGGTACTTGTAGATGCTGAGGATTTCGTCCAGGCAGTCCTGCCTGGTCTCGCTCGGAACCGAGCCGTTCCCGGCGTGGTGGATGGCGACGCCACCCATCCACGGCTTCCAAGGGAGGTCGGTGTAGCCCGCGGGAGCGTCTTCGCCCGCCCAGGCACTCCGCGGCGTTATGGAAACCATGACCACTCCACTTTTCGTCGTCTTTGTCAGTGACGTGTCGGCGTCGCAACAGCTCGCGGCGAGAAGCGGAGGCCCACAGGGGGAACGAGGGCCCGAAAAAGTAGATCACGCGCAATGTTCGCAGGTCAACGCCCTTCTCCTGGTTGACCTTTGACCACACCCTGTGCCTTGAATGGACCAGGTCGGCTCCGCAGCGCGCAGCACCCTGAGGCGGAAACTCCTCGGATAGGTCATGAATTGATGGAATCAGCTCAGGGCAAGACACCGACGGGCGAGCCCGGCATCTCACGCAGAGGCGTGCTCGCGGGCAGCGCAGCCATGACGGCCGCCCTTGTCGCCGCATCCGCGCCCGGCGCCTCGGCCCTCTCCCCCGCGACCGGGGTCGCGGGCACGGCGGGCCGCACCCGCACGGGAGCGCCGCTCGGCTTCACCCCGGTGCCCGTCAGCGAGGCCGACGCGTTCACCGTCCCCGACGCCTACACGGCCGAGGTTCTCGCCCCCTGGGGGCGTCCCCTCCTCTCCGGCGGACCCGCCTGGCGGGAGGACGGCGGCAACTCGGCCGCCGAGCAGTCCGCCCAGATCGGCAGTCACCACCACGGCGTACGCTTCCTCCCCCTCCCCGGGGGCGAAGGCGGTGAGCGGCGCGGCATGCTGATGATCAGTCACGAGGCGGTCGACGCCGCGCTGCTCGGCGGCGGCGCGGCCAAGGCCCTGGCCGCCCAGGGTGTCTCGGCGGTGGAGGTGCGCGAGACCGGCGGGGCCTGGCGGGTCGTGGACTCCGCCCGCAACCGGCGCGTCACCGGCACGACTCCGGTGGCCTTCTCCGGCCCCTTCGACCCGGGTACCGGACCCCACCTCGGCGTCCTGGCCTGCGGCGGTGACGGCGTCACCCCCTGGGGCACCTACCTTGCCTGTGAGGAGAACGCCAACGCGTACTTCGGCACCGACGCCCGGCGCTGGCGGCCCTCCGAGACCGAGCGCCGCTACGGCCTGAGCCACTCCGGCTACGGCGACCCCTGGCACCGGGAGGAGCCCCGGTTCGACCTCGCCGCGGACGCGGACGGCGTCCCCGAGGCGCAGCGGTTCGGCTGGGTGGTCGAGATCGACCCGCGGGATGGGGGCTCCACCCCCGTCAAGCGCACCGCCCTGGGCCGCTACCCGCACGCGGGGGCGACCGTCACCGAGTCCGGGGGCCGCGTCGTCGTCTACAGCGCGGACGCCGAGGACGGCGAGTACCTGTACAAGTTCGTCGGTTCGGCGGACTGGCGGAAGCTGCGCGCCGAGGGCAGGAGCCCCCTGGACGACGGCACCCTCCACGTCGCCCGCCTCGACGCGGACGGCACCGGCACGTGGCTGCCGCTGCGGCACGGCACGCACCCGCTGACCGAGCGGCTCGGCTGGCGCGACCAGGGCGACGTCCTGCTCCGCGCCCGTCAGGCCGCCGACGCCCTGGGCGCCACCCCGCTGGAGCGCCCTGAGCGGGTGACGGTCAACCCGCGCAACGGCGACGTCTACGCGGCGCTCGCCGGTGGACCGGAGAGCTCCTGCTGCGAGACGGACCACGCCGGCGACGCCCGTCAGGCCGCCCCGCACGGCAGGATTCTGCGCTGGCGCGAGGAGGACGGCGACCCGGCCGCCACGACCTTCCGCTGGGAGGAGTTCGTCTCCGACCCGCTGTCCGGTGTGGACGAGGCCGCGACGTTCGCCGCCCCCAAGGGCGTGTGGTTCAACGCCGACGGGCTGCTGTGGATCTCCACCGGCGTCTCGGGCCGCGACCTCAACCAGGAGGGCACCGGGCACGCCGCGGCGGGCAACAACGCCCTGCTGGCCGCCGATCCGAAGAGCGGCGAGATCCGGCGCTTCCTGACCGGGCCCCGGGGTGCCGAGATCACCGGGGTCTGCGCCACCCCGGACGGCCGCACCCTCTTCGTGAACGTCCAGCACCCCGGGCAGCGCACGGCCCGCTGGGGCGCCCCGGATGCCGGCAACCCGCGCGCCGTCAGCAACTGGCCGGACGGCCGCCAGGGCGGGCGCGCCCGCTCGGCCACCGTCGCCGTCCGCCGCCGCGACGGCGGCCCCATCGGCACCTGACCGCCGGCACCACCCGTTCCGGCTCCGGCTCCGACGCCGTCCCCGGAGCCGGAACGGCTACCCCGCCGCCCCGCCATCGCTCTCCAGCGCCGCCATCCGGGCGCGGGTGAAGTCGCCCCGGAGAACGCGCTCCGCCAGACGGCCCCCGATCAGGGAGCCGAAGCCCGTGGCCGCCCACAGGCTCTGCTCGGCCGGGACCTGGAAGTACGGCACCACCCGGCCGCCGAGCTCCTCGGTGAGCACTTCGGGGGGCCTGCGGTAGCTGATGTCCCACGCGCACTGCTGACAGACGCGCACGTCGAGCGACCGGGTGCTCCCGGTCACTCGCCAGGCGACCGTACGCAACGCCTGGCCGTGCAGCGGGTGGAAGAAGCAGGCGGGGACGCGGGGGCGCACTCCCGGGGTGCGTCCTTCGACAGCGTTCCGCGCTTCGGTGAGGGCGTCCTGGCCCTCGGCCACGAGGACGAGAGCACCGACGACGTCCGCCCTGCTCCGTGCCGCGTCCAGTACGGTGGCCGCCGCGGCGTAGGCGTCCAGCGCGCGCTGAAGCCCGTCGTGCGAACCGGAGACCCGCTCGGGCCTTTCCGGGTGGGAGTACACGGTGCCGGCGGGGCCGTCTCCGTCCAGCGGCGAGGCCGGCAGTGGCAACCCGAACTCCTTGATGACACGGGACAGCGCGAGGATCTCGTCGTGCGCCTCCTGGCGCAGTCGGTCCACCTCCTCCCGCTCGGCACTGGGGACCACGGCGAGGGGGGCGCGGAACGCGTCGCCGCCGCTCCCCCCGTCTCGCCGCGCCCGGCGTCGGCGCAGCCCGTACAGCGCTCCGGCGAATCCGATGCCGAAGCCCGCGAACGCGATGAGGAGCAGCGGGGTTTCAACGGACACCGGCGACCTCCCTGGCAGCTTTGACGACCGCGCCGACCTCCGGCGCGTGACTCAGCACGCCCACGCCTTCGCGGTAGCTCCGTCGTCTTCGCCGCCCCGGCACGGGAAGGGCGAGCACCGACAGGCGGCGGCCTTCGAAGCCCCGGCGGCAGGACGAGCACAACCAGTACGAGCGTTGCAACTCGCCTCCCCGCCAGGTCACCTCGCCTCCCGGCACCGGGAGGCGCCCCTTGGATTTCAGCAGTCCCGGCACCTCGTGGATCCCAGGACCGTGCATGGGGTTCAGGTAGCAGAAGACGTCGCTCATACGCACCTGCGTCAGGGACGATGTGCGCGCCTCCCGGACGTAGGTGTCCCGGCCGGCGAGCCTGGCCCAGCCGCAGCGGGCGAGACCGATGGCCGCCACGAGCGCCTCGGGGCTCGCGTCCGTGTCCACCCGGTGGTCGCCGTCCCGGTCCACCAGCAGCATCGCCGCGTCGAGCCGCTCCCAGATGGTCGTGCGCCACTCCTGGTCCCTGATGGCAACCGTGTCAAGCTGCTCGCTCAACGTGGAGATGTCGGCTGCCGCCGTGCGGCGCAGCCAGGCGACGGTGGGCCGGTGCGGCGCACTGAGGTCGAGCGGTTCCATGCGGCGGGAGGTGAGATGCCGGCCCGCGTCGTACGGCCCGTCGCCGCCGGACTCCGGGCGGCTGGCAGGGCGGGGAAGCCAGTCCGAGTGCAGCGTACGCGGATCGAGCTGGGGGCGGAGCAACAGATCCGCCGCACGTCGCTCACCCACCCGGACAGCCTACACAGCCGCCGAGCAGGCCCTTCGCGGCATCGCGGCGGCGCCTCCACCGCTGAGCCGGTTGCCGCGCAGACCGTGCGATCACGGCACGATCGGATCAGGCTCCGCGGTGGGCGCTCACCAACAGTGTGTCGGCGCAACGCTGCCCATCTGCGGACGCCGGCAGCACGTCGGTGGTGATGCCGGTCAGCCCCGCCTCGCCGAGCAGCTTGGTCCACACCTGCTCCTGGAGTACCCAGCGGCGTAGGGTCGTTGCCTCGCCGTCCGGCGTCTTCGCCGGAACATCGGCGTGCACGACGTCTGGCTGCGCGGGTGCGCCGCTCAGGTAGTGGGCCAGACAGGAGAACACGAGCCGACCGCCGGGGCGCAGCGCGGAGGCCGCCGCAGGCAGCAGGTCGCGGGGATCGGTGAAGTCGACGGCGCCGAAGACGCTGTAGAGCACGTCGTAGGTCTCCGGCGCTGTACTCAGGTGGTCCACCACGTCGGCGTGGACGAGGACCAGGCGTGGAGCAAGACCGGCGAACAGGTTCGTGGCCGTGGAGTGCTGGGCCGGTGAGGAGTCGATGGCGTCGACGCGGGACGGCTGGTGCCGGACCGCCAGGTGGGCGGCGTGCCGGGCGGCCCCAGCTCCGAGGTCGCCGACGCACAGGCCGGTGAGATCCCCGAGGACGTCCGGCCCGGGACCGGCGTCCTGGGCCCAGGTCCAGTAGAAGGTCTCGGGAACAGCGCGGTCATGCTCGGCGCGGGTGCGGCCGTAGTGGTGCCAGAGATCTGTCGTGGTGGTCACCCGCTCCATCCTGAAGGGCCCGGCAGACCCGGGGAACGCTTGCCCGGCAATCTCACCCGCAGGCAGGCCTGGCGCCCCGGCATCATGCCGGGGCGCCAGGCCGGTGCGGAGGGGCGGAGGTCAGTGAGAGTCGTTGCCCGGGTGGCACGGACCGCACTCGGCGGCGTCGGACCACAGGGACGCGTCGACCTCCCAACCGTCAGCAGCGACGAGTTGCGCGGTCCTCACGGTCCGGGACCGCACCACGATCCGCCAGATCGTCTCCGAACTAGCCGAACGCCACCCCCGCACCACCGGTGTACGCGAACTGCACACGGCCGTGACTCGCGCCGCCTGAGTCCGCCGCGCGCCCGACAGGTTGTTCTCAGCGGCCTTGGCGCACGGCTCGGGCAGGAAGGTGGTTCGGCCCGGCGCCCGGGATCGGGTCCGGTCAGCACCCGTCCGTGCGCACCGGCCGCCCGGACGGGTCGGCCGGGTACGCCTTCGGGCCCATGTGAGCGGAAGCGGTCCAGGACAGGGCGCGCAGGGCGGTGTCGCGGACCGGCCGGCGGGCCGGCGCCCGCGCCGCTCCCGCCTACCGCACCCCCTCGAACGGGGCTGCCCGCCGGGCGCCGTTGGACGCGGAGCCGCGGGAGCGGCGGGTCACCAGGGCCGCCCGGTTACGCGCTGTGCAGGAGCTGGATCAGGTTGCCGCAGGTGTCGTCGAGGACGGCGGTGGTGACCCCGCCCATCTCCAGCGGCTCCTGGGTGAAGCGAACCCCGAGGTCGCGCAGGCGCTCGAACTCGGCCTGGACGTCGTCGACGGCGAACGAGGCCGCCGGGATGCCGTCCCGGACCAGCGCCGCCCTGTAGGGGCCCACCGCGGGGTGGCCGGAGGGCTCCAGCAGCAGTTCGGTGCCGTCCGGGGCATCCGGCGACACCACGGTCAGCCAGCGGTCCTCGCCCAGCGGGACGTCGTGCTTCGCGACGAAGCCCAGCACGTCGGTGTAGAAGCGCAGCGCCTTCTCCTGGTCGTCGACGAAGACGCTGGTCAGGTGGATCCTCATGGGGTGCTCTCCGGTGCGTCGGGCGGTCTGAGCCATCGGGTCACGATGTGCTCGAGCGGGGCGGTGTCGAGGTCGTGGAACTTGTAGCGGCCCTGGCGCCGCGAGACGACCAGCCCCGCCGACTCCAGTACGGCCAGATGCTGGCTGACCGCCTGGCGGGACATCCCCAGGCCGTGCTTGCTCACCAGGCGGGCGCATATCTCGAACAGCGTCTGGCCGTCCCGCTCCGCCAGCTCGTCGAGGATGCGCCGACGGGTGGGGTCGGCCAGCGCCTTGAACACGTCCTCAGCCATGCCGCCCATGATAGGCAAGTATATACTTGCCTATCAAGCCCGACCCGCCCGTCACGCACCCGGCCGCGACGGCGAGCCGTCCGACGGCGCGGTCAGCCGCGACGGGGAGCCGGAGGCGACCAGAGGTAGGGCGTGGTCGTGGTGACGGCGACGAAGCCGAGGCGGCGCAGGATCGGCGCGCTGTCGGCGGAAGCCTCCACGTACAGGTGACGGACGCCGCGTTCCGCCGCCATCCTGGCCCGTGCGGCGACCATCGCCCGGTAGATCCCGCGCCCCCGCCAGGCCGCCAGGGTCGAGCCGCCCCACAGCCCGGCGAAGGCGCCACCGGCGACGTACGTCATCCGGGCCGCGCACACCACCTCCCCCGCCGCCTCCGCGACCAGCAGCACCATCGCGTCCGGTGCCACGGCGCGTTGATCCCCGAGCTCGCGCGCCCGGTGGCTCAGGTCCCTCCCCCAGACCTCGGACTGCATCTGGGCGAAGCGCTCCAGGTCCTCGGGGGCCGAAACGGTGCGCAGGGTCACCCCGGGCGGGGGCTCGGCCTCGATTCCGGCGATTCTCGCGGCCTCACCGATGACGACGGTCTCGGGCGGCTCCGGCAGGAACCCGGCGGCACGCAGGCGCGCGGGCAGGTCCTCGGGGAGGTCGTGCCCGTGGGTCTTCCACTCGACCGCCTCGCCCCGGGCGGCGAAGAAGTCCCGCTGGCGCCCGATGAGCCGGTCCAGGCCCTCGCCCCGCACGCCCAGGTCGCGTGGCCCGATGACGAAGCCCTCGTGCAACCCGACCACGCGCAGCAGCGGCCCGTCCCGTTCCTCCCGCGCACCGCTGGGCAGCGGTGCGCACCAGCCGCGCAGTCGTGCGTCGTACGCCGCCCGCAGCCACCGCACCTTCTCGTGCTCACTCATCCCCGCACCCCACCCCCGCACCGGTCGGCTCCGCAACGGGTTATCGGCCCAGTGGGCCCCGGTCGGCGGCATGGTGCGGGCGGCGCGGCGGGCGGGTTGCTCCTGTCGGTCGGCCTGCTCTCGGTGGCCTGAGCGGGACAGCTCTCCGATTCCCGACAGGAGCCACGTGTGACGTGAGCCACAGTGCGGCAGGGAGTGGCGGGCGGGGACGGCCGGGTCAGAAAGTGGCGGCGCGGCGGGCCGAGGCTTCCAGACGGTCGCGGTAGGCGGACCACCAGGCGGCGTCGGCCGGAGGCAGGTTCTCGTTGCCCTGGCGCATTCCGGTGGCGCCGTCGATGAGTTCGCGGACGATGTCGGCGTGCCCGGCGTGGCGGTGGGTCTCGGAGGTGACGTGGATGAGGACGCGGTGCAGCGTGACCGTGGCCCTCTCCTCCGGCCACCAGGGCACGCGGCCGGTGGCGTCCAGGGCGAGGGCTTCGACGGTGGCGTCGGTGTGCTTCCAGGCCCGGTGGTAGAGCGCGATGACCCCCTCGCGCGACTCCTCCTCCGTGGCCCAGAGGTCGGCGTTGGGCTCGGCGTCCTCGGCGAGCCACGGCAGGGGCTCGTGGGAGGGGCGGCCGAAGGTGTCCCCGAAGTAGCCGAGCTCCACGCTGGCCAGGTGCTTGACGAGCCCCAGCAGGTTGGTTCCCGTGGGGGTGAGAGGGCGACGGACGTCGTACTCCGACAACCCGTCGAGCTTCCACAGCAACGCGTCGCGCGCGGCCTGGAGATAGCGGTGAAGGTCTGCTTTCGGGCCTGGTTCGATCATCCCGGAAGTCTCGCACCCGGCACTGACACACGGTCGGCGAACGACGCCGCCGCGCGGCGGGCGGGGCGGCCGCCGCGCGGCGTTCCGGCGACCGTCGCGGCAGGGCGGGAAGCCGGCAGGCGCTCACGGCGGGGGAGGCGGAGAATGGGAAGTGCGCATCGTAGGTGGAGGGCTCCGCGGCGGGCCTGGTGCCAGGGCCGTCGAATGTGCTCTCCGTTCCCCAGGACAGGAGGTCGCGGAGCGATGGCGAGGTTCATGGATGTCCACCACGGCTTGACCGGTATCACTCAGGAGGGGCTGCGGGAGGCCCACGAAGCCGACCTTGCCCTGGAGAAGGACGAGAACGTCCACTTCGAGAAGGCGTGGGCGGACCCGGAGTCGGGGACTGTGTACTGCCTGTCGGAGGGACCGTCGGCGGACGCCGTGCAACGGGTGCACGAACGTGCGGGGCATCCCGCGAGCGAGATCCACGAGGTGCCGATCTCGGTGTGAGCGGCGGGGCGGCGGCCGGGGCCGGCCGCCGCCGTCGGGTGCGCGCCGCGCGCCGTGGTCAGCGGCGGGCGGCCGCGGAGAAGGTCAGGAGCTGGGCGTCGAGGAGGGTGAGGTCTCCCTGACGGCCGGCCGCGGCGTAGGCGTTGAGGAGGGCCTTGGTCGTGCGCAGCGCCGTCGGGGAACGGCGGAGCAGCGGCTTCGTCCACTGGGCGACGGCCTTGTCCAGCTCGGCCTCGGGGACGACGCGGTGGGCGACGCCGATCCGTTCGGCCTCGGCGGCGTCGAACACCCGGGCGGTGAGGATGAGTTCCCGCATCCGGGCGGCGCCGACCTCGTGCAGGAGCCGCTGCAGGGCGCCACCCCAGGTGGTGGGGAGGCCGAGGCCCAGTTCGGGGAGCCGGAAGGTGGCGGTGTCGGCGGCGGCGCGCAGGTCGCAGTGCAGGGCGAGGCCGAGGCCCGCGCCGACGGCCTTGCCGTGCACCCGGGCGATGGTCGCGGCGGGCAGGGAGGCGAGGGCGTCGCAGACGCGGCGGGCCTTGTTGGCGACGGCGTGCAGACCGGCGCCGGTGGCGTCCTCGGCGAGGAGGGTGCCGAACTCCTCGCGGGCACCGCCGAGGCAGAAGTCCTGGCCGGCGCCGGAGAGGACGAGGACGCGGAGGTCGGGGCGGTCGTGGACGGCGGAGAGCACGGCGAGGAGCTCGTCGAGCATGGGTTCGTCGACGGCGTTGCCGGCTTCGGGGGTGTCGAGCCGCAGGGTGAGGACGGCGCCGTCTTCCTCGATGTGCAGGGTCTTGAAGTCGCTGGTGGATATGGGCTCTCGGTCCACGGTGTTTCCTTTGGTGGTGCGAGTGGGGATGAGCTGAGCGGGGTGGGGGGGCTCAGCGGGTGGTGACGCGCAGCGAGGACAGATAGCGGAAGGCGGCGCGGGGGGCCACCCAGGTGGGTGTCTCGGTGACACGGAGGGTGGGGAAGCGCCGCAGCACGGTGGTCAGCAGGGCCTGGGCCTCCATCCGGGCCAGGGGCGCGCCGAGGCAGTAGTGGATGCCGCCGCCGAACGCGAGGTTGGAGCCGCCCCGGCGGAGGTCGAAGGTGCCCGGGTCCGGGTACTGCTCCGGGTCGTGGTGGGCAGCGCCGATCATGACGTGCACCATCTCGTCCCTGCCGATGGGGACGCCGCCGAGCAGCGTGTCCTCGGCGGCTATCCGGCCGTGGACGTGGACGGGGGCGTCGTAGCGGAGGGTCTCCTCGACGGCGCCGGGCACGTCCTCGGGGTGGGTGAGCAGCCAGGCGCGCTGTTCCGGGTTCTGGTCGAGCAGCCAGATCATGGTGGACAGGACGGAGGAGGTCGTCTCCAGGGCCGCCATGAGGACGAACCGGGTGAGGTAGTGGACGTTCCGGTCGGCCTGGTCCCGGTCGGGCTCGGCCGCGTCCCACAGGCGCATCCAGTCCGAGACGGCGTCGTGGCCCGGGTTGCGGCGGCGTTCCCGGACGAGTTCGACGACGTACTCGTCCAGCCGGTGGGCGGAGCGGTCGGCCTGACTGAGCTGACTCTTCGTCGGGACGAGTTCCTGGGGCAGCGCCTGGTCGTGGGTGACTTCGATCAGCAGGTCGAAGTCCCTCGGAGACAGGTTCAGCCAGTGGCCGAGGACCGAGATCGGCAGCCGCTCGCCGACGAGGAGGGCGAAGTCGGCCTCGCCGTGCGCGGTGAGCTCCTCCTCCAGCCGGTCGAGCAGCCCGTCCACGATCCGCTGGATCGGGGCCTGCAGGGCTTCGAGTGCGCCCCTGCCGAAGTACCCGGCAGGGACGCTGCGTTGCGCGGTGTGTTCAGGAGGGTTGAGTCCGGGGAGACTGCGGCTCCACTCCACGGAGCCATGGTTCTCCCACCGTTCGGAGGCGTTGCCCTGGCGGTTGCGCCAGGCCGTGTCCGGGGTCAGCCAGTGGCGGGACCGCCGCAGCACCTCGTCGCACACGTCGTAGGACGTGATCAGGTGCCCGCCCCAGGGGGCGGGCACCACGGGTCCGAGGGCGCGCAGTTCGGCGTAGACGGGCAGGGGGTTCGTCTGTCCGGTCACGGACCGCAGCCGCGAGATCAGGGCGGCGACGGTCCGGCGGTCCGGGCGGGTGGCGAGCGCGGTTCGCTCCACGGGGGCTCCTCATCAGGGGCTTGCTGAAACCGCGAAGCGACCTACCCCTCTGCTCGAACGTTCATCCAGATCCCGAATTTGTTTCGAATCGTTGCCAATCTCACACTCTGCGCGACCAGTTGATCACTGCCTGCGCCAGGACAGGAAGGTGCTCCACCAGCTAGTCTTCGCAGGCTTGGCCACAGGCTCCGGCGGGGCCTCGGCAGCGGCCGACCGAACGCCGGCCGCCCAGGGGGAGTTGAGCGGGGCGCGCTCAGGCCGGACCGGGGCGAAGCGGGCGGGCAGGCTCTCCAGTGCCCGCTGGAAGGCGCCCTGGCGCCAGGTCAGCTGCTCGGCCGGTACGGCGAGTTCGACGTCCGGCAGGTGGTTGAGCAGCTTCTCGATGGCCGTGATCGCGATGAGCTGGGCCGGGTCCTTGGCCGGGCACGCGTGGGGCCCCGCCCCCCAGGCCAGGTGCGCCCGCTTGCTGAAGGTGTAGCGGGACGCGGAGAGGGCCGGGTCCGTGTTGGCCGCCGCGAAGCTGACCATGACGAGGTCCCCGGTGCGCAGCGGGACGCCGGACAGCTCGACGTCGCGCGTCGGGTAGTGCGCGGCGTAGTTGGCCAACGGGGGGCTGTTCCACAGCACCTCGTTGATGGCGTCCTCGACCAGGAGCCCGGCCCCGTGCTGGCCACCGGAGTACCGCTCGTCACTGAGCAGCAGTTGCAGGGAGTTGGCGATGAGGTTCTGGACCGGCTCGCTGCCGCCTCCCAGGAGGGTGACGAGCTGGTGGACCATCTCCTCGTCGGTGAGCCCCGCGTGGTGCTGCATCAGCCAGGACGTCACGTCGGCGTCGGGGCGCCGGCGCTTGAGCGCGACCAGGTTCAGCAAACTCTGCGTCAGCTGCGCGTTGGCCTGCTCGGCGTTGACGCCGTCGTACAGGTCGGACATGGCCGAGACCAGCCGGTCGCCGATCTCCGCCGGGCAGCCGAACAGCTCGTTGAAGACGAGCAGCGAGACGAGCTTGGCGTACTCGGCCAGGAGGTCGGCCGAGCCCCGGTCGCAGAACTGGTTGGCCAGGTAGGTCGAGACGTGCTCGACGTGCCGGCCGAGCCGGTGCGAGTCCACCCTGGCCAGGCTGTCCGTCACGGCCTGCCGGAGCCGCATGTGGTCGGCGCCGTCGGAGAACAGGCAGTTCGGGCGGTAGGCGAGCATGGGCAGCACCGGGGAGTCCGCCGGTACCTCGCCCTCGTTGAGGGCGCGCCAGCGCCGCGAGTCGCGGGCGAACAGGTCGGTGTTCTGCAGGACCTTGAGGGCGGCCGCGTACTCGGTGACGAGCGTGGCCCGCACGCCCGGGGCGAGCTCGACGTCGCCCGCCGGGCCCTGCTTGCGGAGGTACTCGTAGAAGGCCTGAGGGTCGGCGGCGAACTCGGGACCGTGCAGCGGTATGACGCCGCCGTCGCCACCGCCGCCGTCGGCGCCGTGTGCGGGGCAGCCGGGTGGCGGGGTCTGAGGGTGTGAGTGGGGGTGCATGGGGGCTCCTAGCCGATACGGGTCTGGAGGTAGCGGATGAGGACCATGAGGGACTGCGCCGAGGACTTGGGGTCCCGCGCGTCGCAGGCGACCACGGGCGTCTCCGGCAGCAGGTCGAGTGCCTCGCGCAGCTCCGCCTCGGGGCGGTCGGGGCTGCCGTCGAAGCGGTTGACGGCGATCGCGTACGGCAGTCCGTACTGCTCGACCAGGTCCATGATCGGGAAGGACTCCTCCAGGCGTTCGGGGTCCACGAGGATCAGGGCGCCCAGGGCGCCCCGGCTCATGTCCTCCCACACCTGGACGAAGCGCTGCTGCCCGGGCGTGCCGAACAGGTACAGGACGAGGCGGTCGTTCAGGGTCAGCCGCCCGAAGTCCATCGCCACGGTGGTCGTCGTCTTGCCCCGGACCCCGCGCAGGTCGTCGACTCCGGCTCCGGCCTGCGTCATCGTCTCCTCGGTGCGCAGGGGAGGGATCTCGGACATCGTTCCGATGAAGGTGGTCTTGCCCACCGCGAAGTGCCCGACGACGAGGATCTTCGCCGAGGTCTGCACTTCCGAGCGCACGTAGGCGCCGTCATCCAAAACGAGCCTGGAGTCCATCCAGTACCTCCTGAAGGAGCTGTCTGTCGACGAGCTGGGCGCGCGGGGCGGGCGCACGGCTGACGAGGTGTCCGCCCTCGGCGAGATCGGCGAGCAGAATCTTGACGACACCGAGGGGCAGCCGCATGTGGCCCGCGATCTCGGCTACCGAGAGATAGCCGCCCGAGCAGAGCTCCAGCACCGCCCGCTTCTCCGGGTCGAGCCGCGCCATGCGCCGCTCGTGGTCGGCGGCGGCGGTCACCAGGGTGATCAGGCTGAACTGATCGTCCTCCGGGAGACCCCGCCCGTTGGTGATGACGTACGGACGCACTAAATCCGCGGAGTCCGGCTCCAGCTCGTCGGGATCGATCATGAGCGGGGCCCGGCGTTCTCGCGCGGCGGGGTGGTCATCGCCTTGCCGAGCTGGCCGACGAGCTGCTGCATCCGGAAGGTGATGTCGGCCATGTCGACGTCGGGGGCGGCGGACACGGCCAGGTAGGCGCCCTCACCGGCGGAGATCAGGAAGACCCAGCCGCCGTCGAACTCGACGACCGTCTGCCGCCAGCGCAGGTGGGGGCTGCTGTCACAGAAGCTCGCCACCGTCCGGCTGAGCGACTGCATGCCGCTCATGGCGGCGGCGACGGTGTCCGCGTGGTCCTTGTCGACGTCTCTCGACCGGGCCATCAGCAGACCGTCGGCCGAGACCAGGATCGCGTGACGGGCTCCGGGAACCTCCAGAGCGCTGTCGAGCATCCACGAGATGTCGTTGTTCACTGAAAGCCATGCCCTTCGCTGTTCGCGTGGCCGGGATTGCCTGAGTCGGTCGCGTCGCGGGTGGGGAACGCGCGACCGGATTGGGTGCCGCGTTGGAAGGCGCCCATGATCGAGGCCGTCTCCTCGTCGGAGCGAGCGGGGGTGGCCCCCGCGTCCGCGCCGGTGTCCGGGACGATCGCCATCGCGCCGCGGCGACGGCGCTTGGGCAGCCCTCCGGCCGTGGTCGAGGCGGGTGCGGCGGCTTCCGGTCCCCTCGGGCGGGGCCCGGGAGCCGGTGACGGTGCGGCGGCCACGGGCGGCTCCTTCGGCTCGGGCATGCTCGTCAACAGGTCGTCGGGCAGGAGCACCACGGCCCGGACACCGCCGTACGGCGAGGTGGAGTCGACCGAGACGCTGAACCCGTACTGGGCCGCGAGCACGCCGATGACGGCGAAGCCGAACTGGGGCGGGTTCCCGAGCCCCGCCACACCGGAGGACCGCTGGCCCGCCAGCAGCCGGGTGGCGCGGTCCTTCTCCTCCTCGTTCATGCCGACGCCCGCGTCGTCGATGATGATGCAGACGCCCTTCGGGACCGAGCGGATGTTGATCTCGATCATCGTCTCCGGCGCCGAGTAGCTGGTCGCGTTGTCCAGCAGTTCGGCGAGCGCGACGGCGACGGGTTCCACCGCGCGGCTGACGATGGCGAAGTTGGTCTGGGACCGGATCTCCACCCGGGTGTAGTGGCGGATGCGGCCCTTGGCGCTGCGGACGACGTCGTACACGGACGCCACGGCCCGCTGCCGGCCCAGCCAGCCGTCACAGAGGACGGCGATGGACTGCGCTCGCCGACCGAACTGTGAATTCATGTGGTCGATTTCCATCAGGTCCTGGAGAATGCTTGACTCTCCGTATTTGTCCTGAAGTTTGGAAATGACCAACTGCTGTTCACCCGCGAGCCCCTGAAGGGTTCGCATGGCCGCCTTGAGTGCGCTTTTCGTTTCCTCTTCGGCGCGGAGTCTGGCCTCCTCCACCGACTCCGCGTACTGGTTCTCCAGCCCGGCGTAGTGTGCGCGAAGCTCGTCCTGTTCCTTCCGCAACCGCTTGGCCGTCTTCCGCCCGCGGACGATGGCGGTTGCGGCGAGCGGAGCACCGACGACGAGGCCCCACACGGCGGGGTCCTGTATGTATTGCGTCATAAGACTCTCTTCAAGCGACTGGACCGCCAGGTGTGCTGGACCCGTCGAGCGGGAGCGGCGCACCGAGTCCAGCGCCCGAACGGTGCCCCCTTGGTCCGGAGGCGTTCACTCGTCTTGCCGACGGCGGCACGCAAGGGAGCGCTGCGCTCCAACGCCCCCTCGGGCAGGTCGACAAAGTTCGCTGATCGTATCACCCGGCGCGGATGCCAAGGCTCCAACTGGATGTCCATGTACCGCTCTTGACGATACGTATGGAAATCCGTCACGAACCCGCTCACATCCTGCACATGGATGTCCGGCTCTGTCGCCGAGTTCATGGACGTGTTTCCGCGAACCCGCCCCCGTACCCGCGCCACCGGACGCCCGGTTCAGGGCAGCAGACGCAGTTCCTTGGCCACCGCGACCGCGCCCGCCCGGGTGTCCACACCGAGTTTGGCGTAAATACGCCCCAAATGTGTCTTGACCGTCGCCTCGCTGATGAACAGGGCCCGCGCGATGTCCCGGTTGCCGAGCCCGCGCCCGAGCTGGCCCAGGATGTCCTGCTCGCGCTCGGTCAGCGACGGACCGGCCGCGCCCCGCATCCGGTCCATGACCCGCCCGGCGACCGGTGCCGACAACGCCGTACGTCCCGCCGCCGCCGCGTGGATGGCCGCGAACAGCTCCTCCGGCCGCTCCGCCTTGAGCAGGTACCCGGTGGCCCCCGCCCCGATGGCGCGGGTGATGTCGGCGTCCGTGTCGTAGGTGGTCAGCACCAGCACCCGGACCTTGGGGGAGGCGATCCGCCGGATGGCCTCCACGCCGTCCATGCCGCCGCCGAGCTGGAGGTCCATCAGGACGACGTCCGGCGCGAGCTTGTCCGCCATCGCCACGGCCTCCTCCCCGCCGCCCGCCTCGCCGACGACCTCGACGCCGGCCGCGCTGCCGAGCAGGGCCAGCAGCCCGGCCCGGACCACGGCGTGGTCGTCGCAGAGCAGGACGCGGACGGGCCCGCGCGGGGCGGGGTCCGGCACGGGGCGCGGGTCAGGGCTCATCGCTCGGCTCCAGGGGGATCGCGGCGGACAGCACGGTGCCCTCGCCCGGCGCCGACTCGATGGTGAGCGTGCCGCCGAGCTGCTCGACGCGGGCCCGGATCGCCGGCAGCCCGTGGCCGCGCACCCCCGGCCGCTCGGTGGCCACCGGAGCGAAGCCCCGGCCGTCGTCGGCGACGTCCAGGACGACTTGGTCACCGAGGTAGCTGAGGGTCAGCGCGGCGCTGGTGGCCCCGGCGTGCTCGCGGACGTTCGCCAGCGCGCCCTGCGCGATGCGCAGCAGCGCCGACTGGACGCGGTCCGGCAGCACTGCCGCCGCGCCGTCGGTGCGGAAGCCCGCCCCCTCCCGGGCTGCGAGCGTGCGCAGGGCGGCGTCCAGCCCTTCCCCGTCGGCGAGGTCGGCCGGGGCGAGGTCCTGCACGAAGCGGCGCGCCTCGGCGAGGCTGTGCTCGGCGACGGACTGCGCCGTGCGCAGATGGCGGCGCGCCGTGGCCGGATCGCTCTCCCAGGTCCGGTCGGCGGCCTGCAACAGCATCTGCTGGCTGGACAGCCCTTGGGCGACGGTGTCGTGCAGCTCCATCGCCAGCCGCTGGCGCTCGGCGAGGGTGCCCTCGCGCCGCTCGGTGGCGGCCAGTTCCCGCCGCGTCCGCAGCAGGTCGTCGATCAGGGCGCGCTGGCGGCTCGTCAGACGCTGGGCGTGGACGAAGACGGCGGTGGCGATGGCGGCGACGGCGGGCGGGGCGAGGACCAGGTTCGGGTCGAAGCCCTCGTCCGAGAGCCGGAGCTGCGCGGCGACGACGAAGGCCGTCAGGAGCACCACGAGCCCGGCCGCCGCCCTGGTCGAGAGCGTGCGCAGCCCGGTGTAGAAGAGCGGCACCGCGCACCAGGCGAAGCTGGGGGCGAGCACCACGAGCGTCATCCACACGGCGACGACCGTGGCCAGCCAGCCCAGGGCCTGTTGCGCAACAGGCCCTGGCCGCCGGGGCGTGGCCCGCGGCACGAGAGTGGGGCCGAGCACGTAGAGCAGGGCGAGCACGGCGGAGAGCGCGATGATCCACGGGGAGCGCTCGGCCCACGGGTGGCGCAGCAGGTAGCGGCTGAGCGAGGCACCGAGCAGCAGGAAGAACGCCGCGTGCATGACCATGGCCAGCCAGTGGGCGTCCGGGTCCCGCTCGTGCCGCACTCCGCATCCTCCTCTCCGCCGTGCTCCGTGCCGGTCCAAGCCGTACGGGCTCTCCACACCGGGCCTCGGCACCTCCATGGTGACCCGGCCCGGCCGGACCGGCATCAGCCGATCGGCTGACCCTCCCGTCCGCCGTCGGGCCGGGCGGCCGCAGCCGCTCCGCCGACGCCGCGGGCGGGCTCCCGCCTCGAGGATCGACGGGGCGAGGCGGCCGGGGACGGCGACGGTCCGCCCACCGCCTCGCAGCCGTGCACCGCCGCGCAGCCGTGCACCGGCAACGTCCAGCAACCATGAGGGAGACCGCCATGAAGAAGATCGCGATCGGCGCCGCCACCGCCGCGGCCGTGCTCGCCGGAACCTTCGGGGCCTACGGCGCGGTGACCGCCAGCGCCGCCGCCCCGGCCACCGCCGAGCGGACGGCGGTGGCCGTGAAGTCCGCCGACGCCAAGGACGCCCACCTGCGGGAGAGCACCCACCTGACGGTCGACGCCGCGACCCGTGCCGCCGAGGCGACGCTGAAGGCGGCCGAGAAGGAGAACCAGCGGATCACCGTGGCCGTCGTCGACCGGAACGGCAACACGATCGTCATCCTGCGCGGCGACGGGGCGGGCCCCCAGTCGTACGAGTCCGCCGAGCGCAAGGCGTTCACGGCGGTCGCCTGGAACGCCCCGACCTCCGAGCTCGTCGGGCGCCTGGAGCAGGCACCCAACCTGGAGGACATCCCCGGCACCCTGTTCCTCTCCGGCGGGGTCCCGGTGACGGACGAGGGCGCCCCGATCGCCGGGATCGGCGTGGCGGGCGCGCCCAGCGGCGCTCTGGACGAGAAGTTCGCCCAGGCGGGCGTGGACGCGATCACCCGCTGACGCCCGCCCGCCCACGTTCGCCGTGCCCGGTATGTGGATGGTCTCCACGTACCGACCACCGGGCCGGTAGGGTGCGGATCATGTTCGCGCACACGCACAGCGACTGGTGGTGGCCCGCTCATCCGGCGGCCCACTGACTGCGCGTACATCCACGACGAAACGCGAAGGCCGCCCGGACGGGGCGGCCTTCTGCGCGTTCGCGGGTGACCTCCCTCCGGCGGCCGGAAGGACGAGGACCTGATGGTGATCGAGAGCCTGCTCGACGACGACCGCCCCTTCGCGCTGCTGCGCCGCCGCACCCCGGGCCGGGACCAGGACACGGTGGAGGTGCTGGTCGGCGACGTCCGCGAGGTGGAGCGGCTGGCACAGCTACCCGAGGGGCCGCTGGGCGCGCTGGCGCTCGTGCCGTTCCGGCAGATCCGCGAGCGCGGCTTCGGCGTCGCCGACGACAACACGCCGCTGGCCGTGCTGGTTCCGGAGGAGAGGCACGAGGTGGGGGTCGCCCAGGCGCTGGCCGCGCTGCCCGCGCACGCGGTGCGGGTGCGGGACGGGGCCTTCGACGTGTCCGACGCCGCCTACGAGGACGTGGTGCGGCGTGTGGTGGAGAACGAGATCGGGACCGGGGAGGGCGCCAACTTCGTCGTCCGCCGGACCTTCGAGGGCGTCGTGGACGGCTACGGCCGTCGCGACGCCCTCGCGCTGTTCGGACGGCTGCTCCGCGAGGAGCGCGGCGCGTACTGGACGTTCGTCGTGCACACCGGGGGGCGGACGCTGGTCGGGGCGAGCCCCGAGGTGCATGTGCGGATGACCGGCGGGACCGTGGTGATGAACCCGATCAGCGGCACCTACCGCTATCCGGCCGAGGGGCCGAGCACGGCCGGGCTGCTGGAGTTCCTCGGGGACGCCAAGGAGACGGCGGAGCTGTCGATGGTCGTCGACGAGGAGCTGAAGATGATGTGCACCGTCGGGGACGTGGGCGGTGTCGTCGTCGGGCCGCGGCTGCGGGAGATGGCCCATCTGGCCCACACCGAGTACGAGTTGCGCGGACGCAGCACGCTGGACGTGCGCGAGGTGCTGCGGGAGACGATGTTCGCCGCCACCGTCACCGGCAGCCCGGTGGAGAACGCCTGCCGGGTGATCCGGCGCTACGAGGAGGGCGGCCGGGGCTACTACGCCGGGGCGCTGGCGCTGCTGGGCCGGGACGCGGGCGGGGCGCAGACGCTGGACTCCCCCATCCTCATCCGCACCGCCGACATCGACGCCGCCACCGGCCGGCTGCGCGTCTCCGTCGGGGCGACGCTGGTGCGCGACTCGGACCCGGCGAGCGAGGTGGCCGAGACCCATGCCAAGGCCGCCGGGGTGCTGACGGCCCTGGGGGTGCGGGAGGGGCGGCGGCCGGAGCGCGAGCCCGCCCCCGGCCTGGCGGCGGACCCCGCCGTGCGCGAGGCCCTCGCCGCCCGCCGGGCGGACCTCGCGCCGTTCTGGCTGCGGATGCGCCCGGAGGGCGAGCGCGGGCCGCTGCGCGGGGAGGCGCTGGTGGTGGACGCCGAGGACACCTTCACCTCGATGCTGGCCCACGTGCTGCGCTCGACGGGGCTGGCGGTCACCGTGCGGCGGTACGACGAACCGGGCGTGCGGGAGGCGGCGCTGTCCCACACCGGGCCCGTCGTGCTGGGCCCCGGGCCGGGCGACCCGCGCGACGCGGCGGACCCCAAGATGCGGTTCCTGCACGCACTGGCCGGCGAGTTGCTGGAGGGGCACCGGCACGGCCTGCTGGGCGTGTGCCTCGGCCACGAGCTGATCGCGGCCCGTCTGGGGCTGCCCCTGGTGCGCAAGGACGTCCCGCAGCAGGGCGCGCAGGAGCGGATCGAGCTGTTCGGACGGGAACGCACCGTCGGGTTCTACAACTCCTTCACCGCGCGGTGTGACGACGCGGCGGCGCGGGGGCCGGCGCTGGACGGCGTCGAGCTGAGCCGGGACCCGCGCACCGGGGACGTCCACGCGCTGCGCGGCACGGGGTTCGCGGGGGTGCAGTTCCACCCCGAGTCGGTGCTGACGCTGGAGGGTTCGGAGATCGTGGCCGAACTCCTCGCGGCGGTCCGCGTGTAGCGCGGCGCGGGGGCGCGGGGACCTGCGCGAGCGGCAACGGCGCGCCCGCGCGGCCGGCGACGCGCGGGCGGGGCCCCCGGGCCGGGCCTGGA
>NZ_JABLSI010000043.1 GCF_019303475.1 Streptomyces sp. JJ38 | reverse complement strand
GGGGGGGGGGGGGGGGGGGGGGGGGGGGGGGGGGGGGGGGGGGGGGGGGGGGGGCGCCGCCGCTGGTGTCGATGCTCATGGGCGGGTGGTGGTGACGGGGGCCGTCGGGGTCGTGGTGGGGGTGTGGGGGGTGGTGGGGGCGCCGAAGGTCGTCCAGGAGGTTTGCCGGGGTACGGGCAGGGTGGGGTGGCCGGTGGCGGCGTTGAGGATGGTGGCGGCCCGCCAGGCGCCGAGGGTGAGGTCGGGGGCGCCGACGCCGTGGGTGTGCATTTCGGCGTTCTGGACGTAGAGGGTGCCGGTGACGCGGGGGTCGAGGGCGACGCGGTAGTCGCCGTCGATCTGGTAGCGGCCCTGGGTGTCGAGGTCGATGAGGTCGAGGAGGGGGTCGAGGAGGGCGGGGCGCTGGGGGGTGTAGCCGGTGGCGGCGACGATGGCGTCGGTGTGGATGGTGAAGTCGCGCTGCTGTTCGGTGTGGTGGCAGGTGATGGTGTAGCGCTTGCCGTCGTGGTGCGCGGCGGTGATCTCGACGCCGGGGTGGAGGTCGGCGCGGGGGCGGCCGCCGCCGATGGTGCGTTCGTAGAGTTCGTCGTGGATCTCGCCGAGGGTTTCTTCGCTGACGCCCTTGTAGAGCTGCCACTGCTGGCGGGTGAGGCGCTTGCGGGTGGCGTCGGGGAGGGCGCGGAAGTAGTCGATGTAGTCGGGGGTGAAGTGCTCCAGGCCGATCTTGGAGTACTCCATGGGGGCGAAGGCGGGGGTGCGGGCGAGCCAGCGGGTGTGGGGGCCGCCGTGGCCGTTGCCGTCCTGGTGGCGGATGAGGTCGAGGGTGACCTCGGCTCCGGACTGGCCCGCGCCGATGACGGTGACGTCATCGAGGGTGGCGAGGGTGGTGCGGTGGGTGCGGTAGTCGGCGCTGTGCAGGACGCGGCCGGTGTGTTCGGGGGTGGTCAGGTGCTGGAGGGCGGGGGGCAGGGTGGGCTGGGTGCCGGTGCCCAGGACGAGCTGGCGGGCGGAGACGTGGCTGGTGGTGCCGTCGGCGGCCTGGTGGGTGACGGTGAAGGTGTGGTCGGTCTCGTTCCAGGTGACGGCGGTGACGTGGGCGTCGAAGCGGGTGTTGGGGAGGTTGTCGGCGACCCAGCGGCAGTAGTGGTCGTATTCGCGGCGCGGGATGTGGAAGCGCTCGGAGAAGAAGAAGGGGAACATCCGCTGGTGGTGGCGGAGGTAGTTGAGGTAGGACCAGGGGTTGGTGGGGTCGGCCATGGTCACGAGGTCGGCGAGGAAGGGCACTTGGAGGGTGGTGCCTTCCATGAGCAGGCCGGGGTGCCAGGAGAAGGCGGGTTTGCTGTCGAGGAAGAGGGTGCTGAGGGTGGGGACGCGGTCGGCGAGGGCGGCCAGTGACAGGTTGAACGGGCCGATGCCGATGCCGACCAGGTCGTGGGTGGGGTGCTGGGCTGTCACGGCTGGGCCTCCGCGAGGGGGTTGGGTAGGTCGACGTAGACGGACTGGGTGTGGACGTCGCCGACGAGTTCGTCGAGGCCGTCCACGCAGGTGAGGTAGTTGCCCTTGCAGCGCAGGGTGGGGGCGTCGAGGAGGAGGCCGAGGAGGCCTTCGGCGCCGGGGTGGGTGCGGCGGAGGGCGGTGAGGCGGGTGTGGAGGGTGGTGAGGAGGTCGGTTTCGTCGGCGAGGCCGAGGGCGCCGAAGGCGCCGACGAGGCCGAGGAGGTTGTTGATGCCGAGGTAGTAGGCGACGCGTTCGTCGACGAAGGCGTCGTCGAAGACGAGGTCGACGTCCTTGGTGGCGCCGGGCAGGAGGCGCTCGATGGTGTCCGCGTGGGAGGCGGCGAGGTAGTAGCCCTGGCTGTCGCGGTACCAGCCGGCGCGGGGCAGGCCGGTGTCGTCGAGGGCGACGAGGGTGTTCTGGTGGTGGGGTTCGAGGGCGATGCCGTAGTGGGCGTGGAGCGCGATGAGGGGGACGGCGAGCACGTCGAGGTAGCGGGTGAACCACAGGTCGGCGGCGCGCGCGGTGGTGAGGTGGTGGGCGCGGGCGGTGCGGTGGACGGCTTCGGCGAGCTGGGCGCGGTGGGCGGGCGGGGTGCCGTCGCCGGGGCCGGTGCGTTCGGCGAGGAGTCCGGCCACGCAGAGGGCGTCGTCGGGGCCGCCGTCGAAGGGGTTGTCGCGCAGGGCGGTTTCGAGGCCGGTTTCGGTGTCGCCCGGGCCGGCGGAGATCCAGCCGTGGTCGCGGAGGATGCCGAAGGCGGGGTGGTGGGCGGTGAGCCAGTCGGCGGGTCCGGCGGCCAGGAGGCGGGCGGCGCGGACGCCGAGGCGCATCTCGGAGCGCAGGTTGTTGCGGCGCGAGTTGGTGATGCGCATGCCGAGGGAGAGTTTGAGCTGGTAGGGGGCCTCGGGGCGGTGGACGGTGCGCACGGAGGAGGTGGGGTGCCAGGGGTCGCCGTGGGGGCCGAGGGGGGTGAGAAGGCCGGCGTCGATGAGCTGGCGGACGTCCGGGCGGTCGAGGATGTCGCGGGCCTGCCAGGGGTGGGCGGGGACGGGGAGGGTCCCGGCGGGGAGCCTGAGGCCGTGGGTGAGGGGGCGCAGGAGTTCGGCGGGGTGGGTGCCGTCGAGGGTTTCACCGGTGACGATGTCGGGGTGGGCGGCGAACCAGTGGAGGGGGAATGCGCCGCGCAGCTCGGGTGAGTAGGCGGCGAGCTCGGCGTCGGAGGCTTCTTCCCGGCTCTTGGGTGCGGGGTGGAAGGGGTGGCCGAGGAGAAGGGCCTGTTCGGCGTCGAGGAAGGGGGTGGGGCCGGTGGTGGCGGTGGGTTCGGCGCGTCGGGCGGTGAGATGGGCGGCGGTGCGCCGGGCGGAGCCGAGGACGCGGGCGGCGGCGTCGGCGCCGAGGTGGGGTGGCAGGCCGCGGCCGAGGGTGGTTTCGCGGATGGCGGCCGCGGCGACGAGGGCGGCGTCGGCGGGGAGCGCGGCGGTGCCGTCGGTGGTGTCGCCGTCGGCGAGGGTGGCGGGGCCGAAGCGGTGCCAGCCGGTGGCGGAGTGGTGGCGGACGGGCACGGTGAGGGTGATGCCGGTGGCGGGCAGCGGCAGGCGGAGTGCGTGCCCGGTGGGGGGTACGGGGGTGCCGGTTTCGCGGACGTAGGCGCGCAGGAGGGTCTCGGTGGCGGCGTGGTCGGCGGCCTGCTGGGCGTCCGGGGTGTCGAGGGGGTCGGGGGTGTCGAGGGGGTCGGGGGCTCCCGGGGTGTTCGGGGTGTTCGGGGTGGGCGGCATGGCGGGCTCCTGGGGGTCGGGGTGCTGCCTGGTCACAGGACGTGGCGTTCGGCCGCGGGGTGCCCGAGGAAGTTGGGCATGGCGAATTCCCAGCCGTAGGAGCCGGAGTTGGGGAAGACGACGAGGTCGCCGGCGCGGATGCGGTCGACGCGGACGTCGCGCAGGAGGGTGTCTTCGGGGGTGCACAGTTCGCCGACGACGGTGAGGGAGGCGTTTTCGGCGGTGGGGCGGGGAAGGCCGGCGGGCCAGGTGTCGACGGGCAGGACGGTGATGTTGTGGACGATGTCCCAGGAGGTGGGGAGCTGGAAGTGGTTGATGCCGCCGCGGAGCATGGCGAACCAGTGGCCGTAGGAGTTCTTGAGGTCGGTGACCTCGGCGGCGTACCAGCCGCAGTCGGCGGCGAGGTAGCGGCCGGGTTCGAGGATGACGCGGGCCCCGGCGGGGGGCGGGGTGTCGGCGATGAGGGCGCCGAAGCGTTCGACGTCGAAGGGCTTCTCGTCCTCGAAGGCGACGCCGATGCCGCCGCCGGTGTCGATCTGGCGGAGGTCGATGCCCGCCGCGCGGGCGGTGTCGGCGGCCCAGCCCACGCACCAGCGGACGTAGGCGGCGTGGGTGTCGGCGTCGAGGTTGCCGGAGGCGGCGTGGATGTGGAAGCCGACGATGTCGAGAGCGGGGAGGGTGGCGGCCTGGGCGAGGACGTCGGGGACGTCGGGTTCGGGGACGCCGAAGGCGGAGGGTGCGCCGCCCATCTGGAGGGACCCGGTGATGGGTATGTGGGCGGGGTTGACGCGCAGGGCGACGCGTGCGGTGGTGCCGAGGCGGGTGGCGATGGCGTTGATGCGGTGGAGTTCGAGGAGGCTTTCGGCGTTGATGGACTCGGCGTCGGCGCGTATGAGCTCGGTGAGGACGGAGGTGGTCTTGGCGGGTCCGGCGGCGAGAACGGAGGTGGGCGTGCCACCGGGGCGGTCCGGCCGGGCGGGGGCGGCGCCGTCGAGGGCGGTGCGGGCGAGGGCGAGTTCGCTGACGGAGGCGACCTCGAAGCCGTCGACGTGCTGGGCGAGTGCGGCCAGGACGGCCGGGTGGGAGTTGGCCTTGACGGCGTAGTAGACGGCGGCCCAGTCGGGCAGGGCGCCGCGCAGGTCGCGGGCGCGGGCGGCCGCGGTGCCCGGGTCGTAGAGGTAGCCGGACAGGGGCGCGTGCTGGTGGGCGAGTTCCGTGAGCCGGGCGCGGACGCGCTCGGGGAGCGTGGTGAGGGGGTAGGCGGCGCGGTGCTCGGCTGAGGGCGGGAGCTCGATGGACACGAATCTGCCTTGACTGGGTCGGGGGCGGGGCGGGCGGGGCCGCGCGGCGGGCGGGGTCGGCGGTGTGGCCGGGGACCGGGTCCGCGCACGGCTGTGCGGCCCGGACACGGCGGTGTGGCCGGGCGGGGGTGGTGCGTTCGTTCAGCGCAGGTCGGCGACGACCATCGTGTGGGGCCGCCAGCCGGGGTAGGGCTCGAGGGTGCCGACGCGGTGGAAGCCGTGGTCGGCGTAGCGGTCGAGGACGATGTCGTTACCGTCGGCTATGAGCGCGGCGGCGCGTTCCTCGGTGCGTTCGGCGAGGAACGCGGCGACGAGCGAGATCCCGATGTGGCCGCGGCGCCAGCGGGGTGCGACGAGGAGTTCGCACAGGCCGACGGTGCGGCCGGGGTGTTCGCGGGTGAACTCGGGGCTGGGTTCGGGGGTGAGGCCCTCCCACCAGAGGCTGTCGGTGGGGAGGGTGTAGCCGTAGAGATAGCCGGCGATCTCGTCGTCGGCTCGGGCGGCGACGAGGGCGAAGCCGGGTCGGCCCGCGTGTCGGGTGAGGCGTTCGGCGATCGGTGGGTCGCAGTGGTCGCTGAGGTCGATGGCGTCGGCGTAGACCTCCTCGTAGACGCGGGCCCAGGGGTGGGGGTCGGCGGCGACGGCCTCGCCGGTGTGGTGTTCGAGGCGCAGACCGTCGGGGAGTCGGGGGTGCTCGGGTCTGGACCTCGTCGCGGTGGCGGCGCGCAGGCTCATGCTGCCTCCTGGCTTCTGTCGTTGGACGTACCACGGAATGAATAAGTTAGGCGAGCCTAAGCTAATTCATAGTGCGGTGCTTTCCAAGCGGGCCTGCTGCGCGGGCAGCGTCACGACCGCCGCGGTGGGGGTGGGTTCGGCGCGTTCGGCGACGAGCTTGAGCAGGTCCTCCAGGTCGGCGGCGGCCGTCTGCGGGTGCAGGAGCGTGGCCTTGAGCCACAGCTTCGCCGTGCCGTCGTGGTCGGGCGCCTTGGCGCGGCCGAGGACGGCGAGGCCCTCGTTCAGGAGCTGGCGGCGGATGTCGGCGACGAGGGCGTCGCCTTCGTCGCCGGGCAGTCCGTCGGCGGCCAGCGGCCGGAACAGGACGGTGGAGATGCCGACGGGGCCGGGGCGGCGGCGCAGCGCCGGGTGGGCGTCGATCGTCTCGCCCAGCTGCCGGGCGGTGCGCACGCAGTGCTCGACGATGCCGCCGAGTCCGCTGCGGCCCAGAGCGCGCAGGGTGACGGCGATCTTGAGGGCGTCCGGGCGGCGGGAGGTGCGCAGGGAGCGGCCGAGGAGGTCGGGCAGGCCGGCTTCGGTGTCGTCGTCCGCGTTGAGGTAGTCGGCACGCAGGGACAGGGCGTTTAGGAGCTCGGCGTCGGGCACGGCGAGGACGCCGGCTGCGACGGGCTGCCAGCCCATCTTGTGGAGGTCGAAGGTGACGGAGACGGCGTGCTCGATGCCGCGCAGCGCTCCGGCGAGCTGCTCGCTGAAGAGGAGGGGGCCGCCGTAGGCCGCGTCGACGTGGAGCTCGGCGCCGTGGCGGCGGGCGGCGAGGGCGAGTTCGGGCAGCGGGTCGATGAGCCCGGCGTCGGTGGTACCGGCGGTGGCCACGACGAGGGCGCTTTCGGCGCGCTCCCCCAGTTCGGCCAGGGTCGCGTCGACGGCGTCGGGGTCCATGCGGCCGCCGGGGCAGGGGATGTGACGGGGTGCGGGCAGGCCGAGGATCCAGGCGGCCCGGTGGACACTGTGGTGGGCGTTCTCCCCGCACAGGACGTGCAGGGTGCCGGTGCCGCCGGTGGCGGCGCGGACCCGTTCGCGGGCGAGGAGGAGGGCGACGAGGTTGGACTCGGTGCCGCCGCTGGTGATGAGGGCGTCGGGCCGCTGCTCGGCCGGGTACATGAGGGCGGCGAGGGCGGCGGTGACCTCCTCCTCGATGACGGCGGCGGCCGGTGCCTGGTCCCAGGAGTCCATCGAGGGGTTGAGGGCGGAGGCGGCGAGGTCGGCGGCGGCGGCGACGGCCAGCGGCGGGCAGTGCAGGTGGGCGACGCAGTGGGTCTCGCCGGGGTCGGCGGCGCCCTGCGCGGTGGCGCGGACGGTGTCGTAGAGCGCGTCGGGGGCGCCGACGCCGTGCTCGGGCAGGACGGGGGCGAGGAGTCCGCGGGTGCGGGCGGTGACGGCGTCTGGGCCGCCGTCGGGCAGCGGGCCGCCGCGGGCGGCGGCGCCGTCGGCGAGGGCGTCGAGTGCGACGGCGGTCAGGGCCCGCAGGGCGCGCGGGTCGCCGGGGCCGGCGGCGATGGCGGTGTCGGGGTACTGGCTCATGCGGCGGGCTCCACGTCGGTGAGGGCGTCGGCGAGGCGGGTCAGAACGGTGTCGGCCTGGGTGTCGGTGAGGACGAGCGGGGGCAGGAGGCGCAGTACGCAGCCGTCCCGGCCGCCGAGTTCGAGCATCAGGCCGCGGTCGAGGCAGGCTTTCTGCAGGGCGCGGGCGAAGTGGGGGTGGCCGGGGCGGGCGCCGAGGGCGTCGGGGTCGGCGTCGGGCTGGACGAGTTCGACGCCGATCATCAGGCCGCGTCCGCGGACGTCACCGATGACGGGGTGGCGGTCGGCGAGGTCGCGCAGGGCGCTGCGGATGCGGGAGCCCAGCTTCTCGGCGTGCTCGGCGAGTTGCTCCTCGGCGATGGTGCGCAGGGTGATCTCGCCCGCGACCATGGCGAGGGTGTTGCCGCGGAAGGTGCCGGTGTGGTCTCCGGGCTGCCAGGTGTCCAGGTGGGGCCGGTAGGCGATGAGGGCGAGGGGCAGTCCTCCGCCGACGGCCTTGGAGGTGACGAGGATGTCGGGGGTGATTCCGGCGTGCTCGCAGGCCCACAGGCGTCCGGTGCGGCCGATCCCGGTCTGGACCTCGTCGACGATGAGCACGATGCCGTGGTCGGCGGTGATCCGGCGGAGTTCGCGCAGCCAGGTGTCGGGGGCGGGGATGACGCCGCCCTCACCCTGGACGATTTCCAGGATGACGGCGGCGGGGGTGGCGGTGCCGCTGCTGGGGTCGGTGAGGTGATGTTCCAGCAGCCTGGTCGTCAGGGCGGCGCCCGCGTCCCCGCCGACGCCGAAGGGGCAGCGGTAGGCGTGGGGATAGGGCAGGCGGGTGACGGGCTGGGACGCGGCGGGGCCCTGGCCGTCGGCGCCGCGCATGCGCAGCGGCCCGGAGACGGAGGCGGCGCCGAGGGTCATGCCGTGGTAAGCGCCGGTGAAGGCGATGACGCCGCTGCGGCCGGTGGCGGTGCGGGCGAGCTTGAGCGCGGCCTCGACGGCGTCGGTGCCCGCGGGGCCGCAGAAGTGCAGCTTGGCGTCGTCGCGCAGGTCTCCGGGGAGGCGGCTGAGGAGTTCGGTGCTGAAGGCGTCCTTCTGCGGGGTGATCATGTCGAGGGTGTGCAGGGGGGCGCCGGAGCCGAGTGCGCCCTGGAGGGCGGCGATGACGGCGGGGTGGTTGTGGCCGAGTGCGAGGGTGCCCGCGCCGGAGAGGCAGTCGAGGTAGGTGCGTCCGTCCGCGCCGGTGACTTCGGCGCCCGCGGCGGTGACGGGGGCGACGGGGAGCGTGCGGGCGTAGGTACGGGCGGCTGACTCACGTCGCGCTTGGCGGTCGAGGAGTTGAGCACGCAGCATCGGGCAGGCCCTTCGGTCACAGGGTGTGGGGTGCCTCGCGACGCGGAGGCCGCACAGGCAGGACTTAGGTTAGCCTAACCTTGCAGATCGTCGGTACCGGGCCCCGGTGAAATCCCCTCAACCGCGCACCGGCGGGCGCGGCTTCTCCCCGGCAGGGAAACGGCCGTCCACGACTGGTGGTTACGCCCCGGCGGCCGTGCCGGCGGCCGTCCTCAGCGGGCTCCGGGCGGCGGCTCGTCGCGCAGCAGGCGGGCGGCGAACGTGAAGGCGTCCCGGGTGCCCGGGGCGAGCAGGGAGAAGTCGATCAGCCCGCGCTCGTGCAGGCCCTGGTCGAAGGGCACCCGGACCACGGCCCGCACGAGCGGCGCGAGTCGCCGCGCAGCGGCGGCGAAGCGAACGTCCGCGCCTTCCGGGTCCCCGGAACCCTCCAGATCGCTCACGACGACGACGGCGCGGGCGGACCGGCCGCGCCCGGCCATCCACTCCAGCCGGTCCGCCGTGGCCGCCACGTGTGCGGGGCTCGTCCCCGTGGCCACCACGAGATGGTCCACCGTGCCGAACACCATCTCCGGGGTCCGCTCCCCCGGGCCGAAGGACTCCGCGCAGTCGAGGACGACGTCACCGATCAAGCGCAGGCCGCCGACGACGCTGCGGTGCAGCCGTTCCGACATGGCCGGCGCGTCCACCGGGCCTCGGCGGTGGACGAAGTCGGCTCCGGTGGAGTCCCTCAGGGAGAGCCAGGCGTACCCCGTGCCGTCGCCTCTGGGCGGATCGGGTTGCCAGACGTAGGCCGAGCTGGGAGGGCTGAGATCGATGAAGGCACGGTTCGAGGGCTGAGGGCCGTTCAGCAGGGAGCGGAACTCGAACGGCGTGACGCTGCCGTTGCCCAGCAAGCGGTACCCGACCACGCCGGTGGCCGGGGCGAAGGGCAGCATGAGGACGGGCGGGCGGCGGGACGGCGCGGCCGCGGCCGCCAGCGCGGAGGCGAGCTGCACGGCGACGGTCGAGCGTCCGCCGCCCGGGACCGCGCCGAACACGGCGGTCAACGAGCCGACCGGCAGCTCCCGCCCGTACGACGGGCGCGGCCGGAGCAGCGCACCGTCGCCAGGGCGGCCACCGCGCCGCAGCCGCCGGGCGAACCACGACGGCGGCTTCGCGGTGCCGCCCGGCAGGGTGAACCACTTGGTGCGGGGAGGTTCCCGGCGCGGTGCCGAGCGTTCGGCGGTGATGCTCGGATCCTCGTCCTCGTGCGGAACCTCCGGCGTGAAGGGGACCTGCGGCCCCGGGGGCTCGGGCCACTGCACCGGCTGGACGACCCGGGTGTGGCCCGGACGGTACACATGGGTGCCCTCGACCCAGGCGAAGGCCCGTTGGGGAAGCCACTCACGCGGCGGCATGTCGAAGGCGCCGCGCACGGTGCCGTCGCGCAACGCGGCGAGCAGGGCGTCGGCCGACATCACGGGGGCCGTTCCGGTAGCGAACGGGCCGAGCAAGGCAGCCAGCTGAGGGTCCTGGACATCGGTCAGCGGCTCGGTGTCCCAGAGGCCGGTGTGGGTCTGGCACAGCAGCAGGGCGAGCCGCCGGACGTCGTCCCCGGCCGTGGGCGTGCCCGGTCCCCCGTCCAGGACGGCGCGGTGCCAGCCGGTGATCAGCGGGCCGTCCTCGGTCAGCAGCACGTGACGCGGCATCAGACGCCCGTGCACGACACTCACGCGGTGGGCGTGGTCCAGCGCGGACGCGAGCCGCTGCCCGAGCACCAGCACGGCCGCGGCGGGCAGCGGCGCGTACCGCAGGGCGTCCCTCAGTTCGGGGGCCGGGCGGCCGTTCCGGCTCATGGCCCCGCTGACCGCCACCCACGGCCAGGCCCTGCTGAGGTTTCCGTCCAGCAGCGCGGGCAGGCACGGATGGTCGAAGCGCAGCGTCGCCATGGTCTCGGTGTGGACGAACGGGTAGGCGGTGGAGTGGATCGAGCGCGCCGTGCGGATCAGGGCGACGCGGTGGCCGTCGGCTCCGCTGTGGACGGACTCCCCGGTACGGCTCTGCCAGGTCCCCAGCAGCGTGAACGGCCCGACGGGCTCCGAACGCCTGACCTGCAGCCGGTCGTCGAACAGCCCCAGTTCCCCGTCCTCGCTCTCGAGCACCTCGGTGTAGGGGTTCACCACTCCCGTCGCCGTCTCCTCGGGCAGGTCCGGTTCGCTCTCCCAGGCCCGCTCCCCCGCCCGGGCCGCCCACGTGCGGTCGGACAGCCCGGCCAGGCCGAGGCGCTGCTGGAGCGCGGGGCTGAGCCAGGCGAAGGCCGAGCCCGTCGAGGGGAGTTCGTCGGTGCCGTCGGGGCGGCTGAGCCAGGCGGGGAAGTCCGGGGAGCGGCCCGCCAGGTGCGCGATGTGCTCGGAGACGAGGCGGGTGGACTGGATCACCTCTGCCGTCGGGACCACGTCCAGCAGCACGTCCCTGGTGGCCGGGGCGAAGGAGAACACGCGCTGCTGGGGCGGGACGTGCCGCCCCCGGGAGCCGCTCGACGCCGCCTCGGCGGGGCGGAGCAGCCCGCTGAGGAAGACCTCGGCGAGGTGGGCCGTCGTCACCGGCCGGGGCAGCGACCGGGCCACGAGCCGCATGACGGGGACGGTCAGCGGCGAGACGGCGGCGAGGTGGGCGGCCAGCCGGTAGGCGTCCGGGGAGACGGTGCGGCGGAAGTGCCGGACCTCCGCGTCCGCGCGCCCCGGGTCCCCGGCGTCGTCCGCCGCCGCCGAGCGGGCCGGGCGGCGCCCGCGGACCGGCCGGCGCTCGGCGGCCTCGGTGTCCCACAGGGACAGGGCGCCCGCTCCGCCGGAGGCCGTCAGCCGCGCCCAGTCGGCCAGCGCCGGGCCGGAGGGCTCCAGGACGGGAACGGGCACCCCGTCCGCGAGACGGCGGCCCGGCTCCTCCCCCGGCAGCCCGGCCAGCGCGTCGGAGCGGTGGACGCGCCAGGTCGCGTTGGCCGCCCCCGGGCCGGGCAGCCGCACCCGGCGGGTCACCACGGGCAGGCCGGAGCCGCGCCACATGCGGGGCGGCAGCGCGTGCACGACGGCGGCGGGGCCGTGGAGGGCCCAGCGGGAGAGCACGGCGCGCATCCCTCCGGTGCGCCACCCCGGCCCCGCGCCGTCCGAGACGACGAGCGTCATGCTCCGCCCCGTGGGGTCGGTGACGACGTCCGGGCGCACGGGCGCCGCGGCCGGATCGAAGGGCCGGGTGGTGAGCGCCGGCGGGGTGCCGGGCCGCAGCCGCAGCCCGAACAGGCGGATCTGCCGGAAGGCCCCGAGCCGCACCGCCAGGGCGCCGAGCTCGGCGCAGAGCTGCTGCCACAGCAGCATGGACACGCCGTCGTCGATGACCAGGTTGAGGTCGAGCCACCGGCTGCGGACCGGCCGCGTCACGACGTCCGGCACCCGTGAGTCGGCGGTGCGCGCGGCCGTCTCCTCCTCGTCGAGCTCCTCGACGGCCGGGTCGGCGGAGACCCGCTTCAGTGGCCGCAGCGCGCGGGCCGCCGCCAACGGCGAGGCGAGGGCGCGTGGGTGGGGGATGCGGACGGGCAGCGCCCGGGCCGCCCCCCGGCCTCGCGGTGCGGCCCCCTCCGCCGACGGCTGCGCGGCCGGCTCGGGCTCGGAGGGCTCCTGCTCCCCGGGCGGGTTCCCGGCGGCGCCTTGGGCCAGCGAGCCCGGCAGGGAGTACAGCGCGGCCCGGCCCCCGGCGTCCCCGGCGTCGGCGTCCGCCGGGTCTCCGGGATCTCCTGCGTCGGCGTCCGGGCTGTCGCCGTCTCCCGCCGCCCGCGGTAGCCGCGGTGACGGGGCGTTAGGTGACGCGGCCGTCGGGTGCGGGGGCGGATCCGTCTCCGCCCCTGCGGCGCCGGCCCGTGAGGCGTCGTCGAGCCCCAGCACGCGGGCCAGCGGCAGGGCCCTGGCCTCGGCCGGCAGCCGCTCGGCGAGCCACAGCACGTCCGCGAGCTCCTCGGCGGTCACCTCCGCACCGAGTTGGCCGAGCAGGCGCAGGAGACGGTGCGGCACGGCTACAGCGCTCCGCCGAGCCGGTGGAGGACGGCGTCGAGCAGGCCCTCGGCGTCCAGGTCCACGCCGCCCAGCCGCAGGAAGGCCGCGTTCAGCAGCTGGTCGGTGGCGAGTTCGCCCGGTGCCCGGCGGGCGAGGAAGGTCCGCACCAGGTCGTCGACGCGCGGCAGGGCCTCCTCCCCCAGGTGCGCGGCGACGATGGCGCGCAGCCGCCGCTCGTCCGGATCGGGGAGGTCAAGCCGCAGGCAACGGCGCAGGAACGCGGGCGGGAACTCGCGCTCCCCGTTGCTGGTGATGACGACGACGGGGAACTCCCGGCAGCGCACCACCCCGCGGCGTACGGGCACCGTGTCGCTGCCGCGCGCCGCGTACACCCGGACCACGTCCTCGCCCTCGGGCAGCCGGGCGAGTTCCGGGATCTCGAACCGGCCCTCCTCGAACACGGTCAGCAGGTCGTTCGGCAGGTCGACGTCGCCCTTGTCCAGTTCGTCGACGAGCAGGACGCGCGGATGGTCCCCGGGGACGAGGGCCGTACCCAGCGCGCCGAGCCGGATGAAGCGGCCGATGCCCGGGTCGGAGCCGTCCTGGTGCCGGGGGAGGTTGGCCTCGCGCAGGCGTCCGACGGCGTCGTAGCGGTAGAGCGCGTCGGCGAGCCGGGAGCGGCTGTTGACGGACCAGCGCAGCACGGGACCGAGGCTGAGCTCGTGGGCGAGGGCGTCGGCGAGCGAGGACTTGCCGGTGCCCGGGTGGCCGGTCACGAGGAGCGGTCGGCGCAGGTGGAGCGCGGCGTTGACGACGTCGCGTTCGGCGGGCCCGATGAGGTAGGGGCGGTGCTCTGGCCCGTCGTCGGCGGCCGTCGCACCGTCGGGCGCGGCGTCTTTGAAGACCCGCCAGGGCGGTGCGGGCGGCATCGGCACGCGGCGGGGCCTGCCGTCGCCGCGGAAGAGCCGCCAGCCGTCGGGGTCCCGGGCGGGTTCCCGGGCGGGGTCCCGGGTGGCGTCCTGGGCGGGGCCCTGGGCCGGGTCCTCGGCTGTGGTCATGAGACGGGTTCCTCCCAGGAGGGGTCGCTCCAGTAGGGCTCGGGGGGCGTGCGGGAGGCGTCGTCCCACACCAGGACGGGGGCGACGGCGTCCTCCCGGGGACGCCCGAGGGTGTCCGCCCGGTGAACGCGGACCCGCTCGGGCAGGTTGCGGGGGCTGCCGTTGAGCATCAGCCCGGTGAGCACGTCGGTCCGGCGCGGCGCGTCGTTGCGGTCCCACAGGACGACGGGGATGCCCTGGGTGAGGCACACCGTCTGGAGGCGCGCGCGGTGTTCGGGAGCGCAGCCGACGGTGACCCTGCCGATGCGCTGGTCGCGGTGCAGCAGCGTGTAGACGTCCGCGGCCTCGCGGTGCTCGGCGGTGACGCGGGCGAAGCCGCCGTGGGGGAAGTCGAGCGAGCGGGCCTCCCAGGCGCGGCGCCGCTTGAGGGTGGCCGTGCGCAGTTCCGGGCAGCTCACGACGACGCGGTACTCGACGCCGAGCACGGAGGGGACGCCGCCGTCGGGGTCGCCGTCGTCCCAGCCGTCCACGGGCAGGTCGAGGTCCTCGGGTTCGAGCTGGAACTCGATCAGGGGCCTGCCGCGCCCGGCGGCCGGGGACAGCTCGCGCAGCAGGACGTCCTGCACGAGGCGGGCGACGTCCTGCGGGGTGCGGGGTTCGTCCTCCGCCACGACCTGGCGCATGCCGGCGTTCCCGGCCGTGCCCGGGTCGAACCACAGGGTGCAGCGGTGCCCGCCCTGGGGTGCGCGGTCGAGCAGGACCGTCAGCCGGGGTTCGGGCGGGCCCAGCCGGAAGCGCCGGGCGCGGGCCCAGTCCTCGGCGTCCGCGCGGCGGCTCAGCAGGACGCTCTCGTGCACGCCGAGGCGCTGGGCCACGGACTCCGTCCACTCGCGCAGCTCCTCCATGCGGTTCGCCGGACACACGGCGGCGACGTGTTCGACGGCCGTGAGCAGGGCCGGGACGCGGTGGGTGGTGTCCGTGGAGCCGCTGTCGCCCCAGTAGTTCTCCAGGGCCACGACGAGGTGCTCGACGGACTCGGCCGCGGTGACGCCGGGGGCGGCCGGGGTGCGCTCGTCCCAGAACGTGGTGTTGCCCAGGGCGTCGCGGGCCGCCTCCTCCAGCAGCCCATCGGGCTCGCCGTCGAGGTGTTCGAGGAGGGAGGCGAGTTCGAGGGGCGTGAGGATGCCGGGCACCAGCGCGCCGCGGCACAGGGCGAGCAGCCGCAGGGTCTCCTCACGGGAATCGGGCGGCAGGACGTCGCTGAGGACGGCGGCGGCCCGGTGCCGGGTGAGGACGAGCTCGACGACGTCGGCCACCGTGGGCCGGTCCGTGGCGGCGGGCGGCAGGCCGAGCTCGTCGAGCACGTGGGCGATGTGGTGGGCGCGTTCTTCGGGGCTCGGCAGCAGCGCCTGCACGCACTTGCGCAGCCTCAGCCGTACCGAGGGGGCGACGAGGCGCGGCGGCGGCAGCGTGGGGTCGGCGCGTGACGGGGCGGCGTCCGCTCCGTCCGCGGCGAAGGGCTCGATCGCCTGCCAGGGCGCGACGATGGCGCGCCGCAGGACGTTCTCGCCGCGGAACGGGCCCGGAGGCGGGGACATCATCCCCAGGACGAGGCCGACGACGGCCCCTTCCGTCTCGCACCACAGCGGACCGCCGCTGTAGCCGTGGCCGATGGAGGCGCCGCGCAGCTCGCCGTCGACGAAGGCGTGGTCGTCCTGGAGGGAGCCGACGAGGCTGTCGGCGTAGCTGTAGGCGGCGCCGTCCCCGTACCAGGCGCGCACCCGCTGGCCCGGGGCCATGGGCCGCCACGGGGGCGGCTGGAGGCCCGGGTCCTCGGCGAGTTCGAGCAGGGCGAGATCCCCGGCCCAGACGAGGTCGCCCGGGGCGGCCGGGTCGCCGGGGGCGCCGACGCGGTGGGCGGCGCGCCAGCGCAGCAGGGACGCGGTGAACCCGGGCCGCTGCGGCAGGCAGGGGAACTCCACCCGCAGCGGGGCGCCGTTCGGCGTGCTCTGCTCGAACATCCCCCGTCCGAGGGCCTCGTTGACGACGTGGGCGCAGGTCAGCACGTGCCGGCCGCCCAGGTGCAGGCCGCTGCCCGCCAGTTCGCCGGAGGCGTGGCTCAGCACCGAGACCAGGGAGGGCCGGAGCGCGTCGGCCGGCGGCCGGGGGGCCGGGACCGGCCGCCGGCTACTGGGCGTCATCGTCAGCGGACTGGTCCTCCTCACGGCGCGGCCGGCCGGGCTCGCGGCCGAGCTGCCAGGTCGCCGTGACGCTGAGCGTGGCCTCGCCCTTGGCGCCGACGACGGCGAGCTTGAGGTCCTGGCCGACCCTCACGCCGAAGCTCACCGAGAGCTCGTCGGGCCGGTCGGGCACCGTGGCCGCCGTGTCACGGACCTGCTGGAGCAGGGGAACCAGCGGCGAGAGCATGGTGCGCAGGGCGCTGCCGGCGGCCGTCGCGGTGCGTGAGCGACGGCGGGCCACGGGCACGGAGCCGCCGAAGCCGGGGGCCGCGCCCTCGGCGCCCGGCGTCGGCGGCCCGCCGTCGCTCACCGGCGCGAAGACCTGCAGGGCGAGCGCGGAACCGTCGTCGAACTCGAACTCGATGAAGTCAGACACCGGTCCATTGTGTCCCAACCCGCCTGGCGTGGCAGTTGACTTGGGCAAGCCTCCTCAGTGGCTTTCGACGGGGGCGGCGGGGCGCTTCTCCCCCCTGGGGGGCGCGTCGTGGCGGCTGAGGGGGACGACGAGGGGGGCGCCGGTCTCGTCGTCGGTGCGGATGCGGGCCCGCAGCCCGAAGACGTCGGCGAGGAGTTCCTCCGTCAGCACCTCGCCCGGCTCGCCGAGCGCGGCGATGCGGCCGTCCTTCATGGCCACGAGCCGGTCCGCGTAGCGGGCGGCGAACGACAGGTCGTGCAGCACGAGGACGACGGTGCGCCCGGTGTCGCGGTGGAGTTCGCGCACCAGGTCCAGCACCTCGATCTGGTGCGCCAGGTCGAGGTGGTTGGTGGGTTCGTCCAGGAGCAGCAGCTCGGTCTCCTGGGCGAGGGCCATGGCGATCCAGGCGCGCTGCCGCTGGCCGCCGGAGAGTTCGTCGAGGGTGCGCTCGGCCAGGTCGAGGGTTCCGGTGGCGCGCAGCGCGTGCTCGACGGCCTGTTCGTCCTCACCGGACCAGCGGCGGTACCAGCTCTGGTGGGGGTGCCGGCCGCGGGCGACGAGGTCGGCGACGCTCAGCCCCTCGGGCGCCTGCGGAGTCTGCGGCAGCAGCCCGACGAGGGAGGCGACGCGGCGGGTGGGCATGGCGTGGATCGGCGTCCCGTCCAGCAGCACCCGCCCGGAGCGGGGCTTCATCAGCCTCCCGAAGGCGCGCAGCAGCGTGGACTTGCCGCAGCCGTTGGGGCCGATGACGGCGGTCACCGTGCCCTCGGGGATGTCGAGGGACAGGTCGTGGACGACGGGCCGGTCGCCGTAGCCGAGGGTCAGCTTCTCCGCGCGCAGCCGCACGGGGCGGGACGGGTCCTGGGTCATGGGGGCGGGGGCCGGGGCGGGGACGGTGCCGGTGCCGGTGTCGGTCATGAGCGGGCCTTTCCGCTGCGGACGAGCAGATAGAGCAGGTAGGGCGCGCCGAGGGCCGCGGTGAGGATGCCCACCGGAAGCTCCACGTCGCTGATGAGGGTGCGGCCGAGGACGTCGGCCCACACGGTGACGGCGGCGCCCAGCAGGGCGGACGCCAGCAGCGGGGGGTGGCCGGTGCGCATGAGGCGCAGCGCGAGCTGGGGGCAGGCCAGCGCCACGAAGGCGATGGGCCCGGTGGCGGCCGTGGCGACGGAGGTGAGCAGGACGGCGGTGAGCAGCAGGGCCACCCGGGCGCCGGTCATCCGGACGCCGAGGCCGCGGGCGGTGTCGTCGTCGAAGGCGAGCGCCCCGAACTGGTGGGAGAGCAGCAGGGCCGCGGGCAGCAGGACCGCGAGCGCCCAGGCTGCGGGTCCCGCGACGTCCCAGTTGGTGCCGCCCAGGCTGCCGTTGAGCCAGATCAGCGCGCGTCCGGCGTCGACGATGTCGGCCTTGGCCAGCAGCCAGGACAGCACGCTGGTGAGGGCCGCGTTGACGCCGACGCCGACGAGCAGGACCCGGTAGCCGCTGATGCCCTGGCGGACGGCGAGGAGGTAGACGAGGACGGCGGCGGTGAGCCCGCCGCCGACGGCCGCGGTGGGCACGCCCACCTCTCCGGCGAAGCCGCCGACAGCGCCGTTGGCTCCGCTGAACACGATGACGGTGACGGCGCCGACCCCCGCGCCGGCCGTGATGCCGAGGATGTCGGGGCTGGCCAGCGGGTTGCGGGCGATGCCCTGGAGGATGGCTCCGGCCAGCCCGAGGGAGGCGCCGACGAGGAGCCCGACGACGGAGCGGGGCAGCCGCAGCTCCCAGACGACGAGCTCGGAGATGTGGTCGCCGCCGCCGAAGAGGGCGTTGACGACCTCTCCGGCCGAGAGCGGGAAGTCTCCGCGGCCGGTGTTGAGGACGACGGCGGTGAACAGGGCGAGGGTGATGAGGACGGGGACGAGGACCGTGCGCGGGCGCCACACCGTCGAGAAGGGGCCGAGGCGCACGGGCGTGCGGCCGGGGACGCTGGACACTCTGCTCCCTTCGCTCGGGCGGGGGTTCGCCGAGTCGGGTCCGCCGCCGGGTGCGCTGTCGGGTGTGCTGTCGGTGGCTGCTGCCGCGCGGGCAGCGGGCGTGGGGCTCACAGCCGCACCGGCTTGCGGCGGCGGACGAGCTGGATGAAGACGGGCGCGCCGATGAGGGCCAGCATGATGCCGACCTGGAGTTCGCCGGGCCGGGCCACCACCCGGCCCAGCACGTCGGCGACGAGGACGAGCGTTCCGCCGATCAGCGCGGCGTAGCCGAGCACCCAGCGGTAGTCGGGGCCGGTGAAGTGGCGGCCGATGTGGGTGGCGACGAGGCCGACGAACCCGATGGGCCCGCAGGCGGCGACGGCCGCGCCGGTGAGGAGGGTGATGGCGGCCATGCCGACGGTGCGGGTGAGCCCGAGCCGGACGCCGAGGGTGCGGGCCACGTCCTCGCCGAGGGAGAGGGCGTTCAGGCCGGGTGCGTTGAGCGCGGCGAGGGCGAGGCCGAGCAGGATGAAGGGCAGGAGCTGGACGGTGAAGTCCAGGGGCCGACCGTTGACGGCGCCGACCGTCCAGAAGCGGTAGGTGTCCAGGGCCTGCCGGTCGAAGATGACCATCCCGGCCGTGAGCGCGGTGAACAGGGCGTGGGCTGCGGCTCCGGCCAGCGCGAGGGTGACGGGCGTGGCACCGCCGCGGGCGAGGGAGCCGACGGAGTGGACGAGGAGGGCGGCCATGAGCGTTCCGGCGAAGGCGAACCACACGTACCCGTAGAGGGTGGTGACGCCCAGCAGGAAGACGGCGCCGACCACCCACATGCCCGCTCCGGCGCTGAGCCCGAGCAGGACGGGGTCGGCGATGGGGTTGCGGGTGTGACCCTGCATCAGGGCCCCGGCGACGCCGAGCGCGACCCCGGCCGCGAGGGCGAGCACGGTGCGGGGCAGCCGCAGGGAGTGCACGATGACTTCGGCCTCGCCCGTGCCGTCCGGGTTCCACAGCCCGTGCCAGACCTGGCCCGGGGTCAGGGGCTTGGAGCCGAAGGCGATGCTGGCCAACAGGGCGAGCCCGAGCAGGGCGACGAGGACGAGCAGGCCCACCCACCGGGTGTGGGCGCGCTGCGCGGCGACCTCGCGCCGTCTCCGTTTCCGGAGTGGTGCAGATAGCGCTTCGATCACGATCTCCTCCGCCGTCGCCATGCTGTAGGTTAGGCGAGCCTATCCTTACGGCGCACCCCCCGTGAACGAAGGGATCCTTTTGATGAGAGCCCGCTGGCTCACGCGCGTCGGCCGCTCGGCCGGTGCCGTCACCATCGCCCTCGGCCTGTTCGCCACCGCCGCCTGCAGCAGCGACTCGGACAAGAATACGGACGACAAGGGCGGCGAGAAGAAGCCCGCCGCCTCCGACGCCGCCTTCCCGCGGACCGTCGAGCACGCCATGGGCGAGACGGAGATCGAGAAGGCCCCCAAGCGCATCGTCGCCCTGGACATGACCTTCGTGGACGCCGCGTTCGCGCTCGAGGGCAACGTCGTCGGCTACACCACCTTCACCGGCCCGGACGAGAAGCTCCCGCCCTACTTCGGCGAGGACGGCAAGACGTACGGCGCCGAGGCCGTCGAGGTCGGCACGCTCGACGAGCCGAGCGCGGAGAAGATCCTGGCCCTGAAGCCGGACCTCATCCTCTCGGCCAAGGTCCGCCACGAGAAGCTGTACAAGGACCTCTCCGGCATCGCCCCGACCGTCTTCACCGAGACCACGGGCGCGACCTGGAAGGACAACCTCCGCCTCGTCGGCGAGGCCCTCGGCAAGGAGGACCTGGCCGAGCAGAAGATCGGCGCCTTCGAGAAGCGCGCCAAGACGATCGGCGACAGCGTCCGCAAGCAGGAGGGCGGCAACCCGACCGTCTCCGTCGTGCGGTTCGTCGACGGCCCGACGCGGCTGTACAAGGAGGACACCTACGTCGGTGTCATCCTGAACGACCTCGGTTTCGGCTTCCCCGAGGACGCCCAGGGCACCGGCTTCAACGCCGACATCTCCGAGGAGCAGATCACCAGGGTCGACGCGGACGACATCTTCGTCACCTACTACCCGGACCCCTCGGGCACCGGTGAGAAGAACAAGGAGAAGTTCATGGCCAACCCGCTGTGGAAGCAGCTGAAGGGCGACGTCCACGAGGTGAGTGACATCACCTGGATGATCGCGGTGGGCCTCTACGGCGCCGAGAGCGTGCTCGACGACGTCGCCGACACCTACGGCGTGGACGCGGCCCGCGCCTGACACCGGGCGGCGGAGCCGACTTCGCGGGGCGGGGGCCGGACACCCACACGGGTGTCCGGCCCCCGCCGCGTGTCCGCACGGACCGGCTCCCGTGGACGTCACTCCGAATGAGACATTCCGCGACCGGGGATCATCAACCCGGCGGAACCAGTACGGTGTTCCCCAACGGCCAGCCACATCCGCAGACCCCACCACGCGAAGTGACCCTCACGGTACGAACCTCACGCCCACCTGCTCGAAACGCTGCGGAGCGAACCCATGGAACCTCGCGGTTACCGCATGGTGTTGTCCACGCTGAAGGACTTCGTCTCGACCTCGGCCGTAGCGGAACGTCAGCTCTACGCGTGGCTTGACGGCAAGAGGTACGACACCTCCGCCCTCGACGAGGGCCGCAACGAGATAGCACAGGGCGTCACACTCGACCGCGACTCGGCCTCCGGGCGCAGGGGCGCCTACACCCGGTGGCGCCTGCGTGAGGCCATGCCGGGCAACGAGGGCACCTGGCAGTCCACGCTCGTCGTCCGCGCCGACCACCGCGTCGGCGACCGGAACACCTGGATGCAGGTCGACGTCGAGCACCGGCCCGCAGCGCCCGAACTCGCCCCCAAGCGGGCGAAGACGCCGAAGGTCGCCGGGCTCCTGCTGGAGGCCCTGGACTGGCACGACGGTCTGGCCGAGGTCGCACGGTCACCGAAGTTCATCGAGCCGGAGGACGTCGACGAGGTCATCGAGGAACTGTGCGACCAGGACCGACGGCTTCCCATCGTCGTCGCGAGCATCCCCTATGACGTCGGCCCGGCCCGGTGGGCGGACGATGTCGTCGAGGAGGCCTACAGGTCCCTCCCGGGGCTGGCCATCATGTACGTCCTCACCCCCCGGGCCCAGCCGGCCTTCAACAGCGCGCTGGAGTACCACCCGGTGTTCGGCGGGGGCATCCGCACCTACCTGCCCGGCATCGATCCGGCCTGGCAGCCCGACGCCCAGCGGCACCCCGTCATGTCCAAGGCCACGCTCCGGGCCGACCCGCGCAAGGCCGCCTCCACCCTCGCCTCGCTCCCCCAGCGGCTCGCCCTCCGCCAGCCCCTCCCCCCGGCCCTCGACAGCCTTCCCGTCCAGCGGACCCGCCCCCGCCCAGCCCAGCACGGCTCGGACTTCCAGCGGCTGAGAACCGAGAACGAGACGCTCCACGCCATGCTCTCGGAGGCGGAGCAGACCGAGGCCGCCAACGCCGACGAGATCCGCGACCTGCGGCTCGACCGACAGCAGGCGCTCCGCCGCGCGACGGACGCCGAGGGCGAGAACGACGAACTGTACACCCAGCTCCAGCGGATGAGACGACGGGTGCGAGCGCTGGAATCCCGGCTCGTGGAGGCCGGCGCCTACGACCTCGCCTTCGCGCCGGTGGAAGAACCGACCGACTACCCGCCCACGTTCTCCGCCCTGCTGAGCCGCCTGCCCGAGCTGCCGAACGTGGCGTTCACCGGCAACCGGAAGACGACGCAGCAGCTGGACGACCAGACGGAACGCAACTGGGTCGAGACCGCCTGGGACGCTCTGCTGGCTCTCCAGGACTACGCGGTCGCCTCGGCGGCCGGAACGGCCGGGGGCGACTTCCGGTCCTGGTGCGCACGGTCGTCATCGGCCGACGCCCACCCCTTCTCCGCCGGCAAGGTGAAGATGAAGGAGTCGGACACCGTGGGCAACCGGGGGGCATGGCGGAAGCAGCGCACGTTTCCCGTCCCCCGGGAGGTGCACCGGAACGGGCGGGTCTACATGGAGGCCCACGTGCGCATCGGCGGGGGCAGCACCATCGCACCGAGGCTGCACTTCTACGACGACGGCCCCGGGACGGGACGGGTCTACGTCGGCTACCTCGGCCCGCACCTGACGAACACCCGGACGTGAACGGCGGGGGCGGGGAAGCCGTCGCGCCCCCGGCACGGAGACGCCCGCCCCTCAGGTCCGGCTGACGAACGGCCGTGAGCCGACCGTCACGAGTACCGAGACGGCGGCCAGGACCGTGATCGCGACGCCCGGCGTGAGCCACTGGGCCAGTCCCCCGGCGATCGCCGCGCCGATGCCCTGCCAGGTCATCCGGCCCGCCGACTCCGCCCCCTGAACCTGGCCGCGCACCGCCTCGGGCGTGAGCGCCAGCAGCCGTTCCTGGAGCGGCAGGGTCGCCGCGAACCCGGCACCGGCGAGGAACACCGCGAGCGTCAGCACCGGGAGCGGCGGGTGCGCCGCGAACAGCAGGAACGGGAGGGCGAGGAGCAGCCGCAGGCCGAACGCGCACCGCCGCCGTCCCTCGGGTCCGAGGAGCCGCCCGACGGCGAGGTCCCCCAGGAGCAGTCCCGCCGACCCCGCCGCCAGCAGCGCCCCCGCGTGCCGCGGGGCGTAGGAGATGAACAGGGCCTCACAGCCGACGATCAGCCCGTTGGGCACCCACAGGTTGAGCAGCAGCACCCGCCGGCCGGGGTGGGAGAAGAGCCCGGCGTTCGTCCGCCAGGTGGCGGCCAGTCCGGGGCGACGGGCGAGCCGCACGGACCGCTCCCGCACCGTCCCCGCGACGGCGGCCAGCCCGCCGGCCGCCAGGGCCGCGGCCACCACAAAGACCTGCTGGGGGCTCAGAAACCGCAGCAGCAGCGCACCGAACGCGTAGCCGAGCACGGCCATGCCGCCCGCGGTGATGTTCAGCAGCGACCGCGCGGGTGCGTAGGCGGCCGCCGGCGCGATCTCGGCCAGCAGCCCCAGCCGCGTCCCGGTGGCCAGGGACTGGAAGAACCCGACGACGAGCAGCAGCCCGAACCGGGCGGTGAGCGGCAGCCCCGGTACCGCTTGCGCGGCGACCGCGGCCAGGGACAGGCACTGGAGCGCGACGAGGGTACGGCGGGGGCGGCCGCCGTCGGCGACCGACATCAGCGTGAGCGCGCCGAGCACCGTGGCGAAGGTGACCCCGTACATGCTCACCGCCGTCAGGAACGGTGAACGGGTCTCCTGCTCGACGAGCGTGCCGAGCGCGAACCCGGAGACCGGGCCCGCCCCGGACGTCAGGGTGAAGCCGGCGTACAGCCCGGCGAACTCGCGGTCGCGGAGCAGGGCACGGTAGCCGGTGGCGGTGGAGGCAGAGGTGGGTGAAGGCATGAAAAAAGCCTCCGCGCACCCGTGTCAGGGGGCGCCGAAGGCCGACGCCCCCCATTTTACCAGCCGTGAACGGCCCTATGTTCCGGAGCCGTTCACCGCAGCCGCGGGCAGCTCGCGCACAGCCGTGCGGACGGGAACGTGTAATAGAGGCAGCAGTTGTGCCGGACGCGGCCGCCGTCGGCCCGGTACCGCGCGGCGCCGGAGAACGGCGGAGTGTCGCCGGGCAGGAGGACGTTGGCGGCCCGCGCGGCGGCCGGACGGTCGCCCAGCAAGTCCCCCAGGTAGCCGAGCCCGTCGGCGAGCTCGTCGGTGGCGACGCCCCACATGCCGCGCGGCCCCCGGCGCAACAGCGGGGTGAACGCGGTGAGCAGCGGCGCCAGGTGGGCGGCCACGGCGGCACGCAGCTCGGCGCGCAGCGCCTCCTCGTCCGGCACGGTCCGCACACCCGGCAGGGCGGCGGCCGGATCGTCGGGCAGCACGGTGATCCGCGACGGGACGAGGGCGAGGGCGCCCCGCGTCTCGTCGTAGCCGACGCCGTCGGGCTCCAGGCGTGGCACCCGGCGCTCCAGGTACCACGGCCCACTCATCGCGAGGCAGGCCACGAACGCGTACTGGTGGAGGACCTCCATGGCCACGACGTCGGGGCGGGGCGCGGCGTTCTGCGTGGCCTCCATGGCCTGCGCCTGCCGGGCGAGCACGAGGGCGCGCATCCCCTCGTCCTCGGCCAGCCTGCGGCCGGTCAGCCAGCTCTCCCCCTCGGGCGGTTCGGTCGTGACGCGCAGGATGGGGAACGCCGCCGCGAAGCGGCGGTACGTCTCGGCGGCCAGGTCGGCCACGTCGAAGAAGTCCGGTGGTGCGGTGGTGGTCGGCACGGGCACCCCTCGTTCAGCACATCAGGTAAGCCTCACCTTAGATCTTTGATCGCCGTGCGCGACACCCCCAACACGCGGAATATGCCGCACCCGACACCCCACACGCACTCCGAGCGACCGTTCGGTTACCGTACCGGCGATCGGGGGGAGTTTCTGCGCAGCGTGGGGGAAACCGTGCAACTGACCGAGCACATCCTCGCCGTCCGCGTCGGCGAAGGCGACCCGCGGGCGATGCTGGGCGAGTTCCGCCGCACCGCCGTGCTGGTGCCGCGCAACGAGGCGGGCGTGCTGGCGGGGATGTCCGGCGGCATCCAGTGGATCTACGCCTTCACCGACGAGGAACGCCTCGCCCGGTTCGCCGCGGCCCGAGGCGCTCCACCGGACGCCGAAGTCCCCTACCACGTCCTGCTGGGCGCCCGGCTCCTCGACGTCGTGGTGCCGGAGGCCGGGGTGCCCACCGGGGTGGCTCTGGACGTCGCAGACGCCGAGCGGGCGATGCTGTTTCCCCCGGTGACCGGCATCGTCCCGGACCAGGCGGCTGACCGTGAGACAGCTGACGAGATGCTGAGGGAGGGACCGTGACCACCGGAGACGAAGCCGACCTGCGGGTGGACCCGGAAACCGTGCGGCTGCTGACGCAGGGCATCAACGGCGCGATGGACGAACTGCGCGAGTTCACCTCGGAGACCAACGCGTTGCGGGGAGCCGGCTTCAACGACCTGTCGCTGACGACCATGGAGGCGGGCGGCCCCGAACTCGCGGAGGCCTTCGACGGGTTCTGCGAGAACTGGGAGTGGGGCGTGCGGGCTGACACGCCAGCCTGACTGGTCGCAAGCGAATAGACACCACTCGCACTCATTCCTGATGATATCCCTACGCAAGAGTCACCTATGTACTTTGGACTCGACGCTAGTAGTCTCACCAGCCTCGGCCCCAGATCAGTTCCACCTTCAAGGTAATAGCGTCCACGGCACCTCGCACTCCCCTCAGAACTGAATCCAACCAATCCGCTGTAATCGATACCTGCCGCGGCCGGGCATGTCCTGGGGTCTCAGGGGCGCCTGTGCGGGCGAGTCGGAGTCGGTGAGCGTGTGAGGGCCCAGCGCCAGTGGTGTCCAGCAGGGGCGGGCGATTGGGGACGCCGGTCGCGTCAAGGTGGCTACGGTTCAGGGCCGCCCAGGCGGGCCAGCCCGTAGCGCAAGGTATTGGGGCGCGCCCCTGGAACCCGACGTACTGCTGGATCAACAACTCTCGGTACCACGGCATGTCGATGAACCCGACGGGCCAAGCTGTCCTCGCCGGAACGACGGACGAGTACGCGACCATCGTCGACCGGGAGATGCTGGAGGAGGTCCGCCCCTACCGGCCGCCCAGCCGACTGGGCAACCGTGAACGGGGACGTCACCGGTTGCGTCACCTCCGAACGCGCCGCGGACCGAGTGACGTCGATCAGCTTCGCGACGGGCGAGAAGACCTCTTCCGTGGCCGTCAGCGACCACCCACAGCGGGCCCGGCTCGGGCATGTCCCGGGAGACTGGACGGGGCCGAGACGGACTGACGTCGCTCACGAGCCATGAGCCCCTTCCGCCAGGGTGATCCGGGCGGCGACCGGGAGGTGGTCGCTGCTGGTGCGGGGCAGGGTGCGGACGGCGTCGACGGTCGCCGAGCGGGCGAGGACCTGGTCGATGCGGGCCACCGGGAAGGTGGCCGGGAAACTGAAGGCGAAGCCCCGCTCGGCGGTGTTCAGGCGTGCGGTCAACGGGGCGAGGCCGCGGTCGTCGACCGTGCCGTTGAGGTCGCCCAGGAGGAGGACGGTGCGCAGCGGCTCGGCGTCGACAGCCTGGCCGAGGAGGCGGGCGCTCTCGTCGCGGTGGGCGGACGCGAGGCCGGTCGCCCGGAGGCGGATCGAGGGCAGGTGTGCGACGTAGGCCGCGATCTCGCCGTGTGGCGTGTGGACCTCGGCCCGCAGCCCGCGGTTCCAGCCCTCCGCGATGCCACGGGGCTTGATGTCCAGCGGCCGCGCGCCGGTGAGCGGGTGCTTGGACCAGAGTCCGACGGTGCCGTGGACGGCGTGGTACGGGTAGTGCGGGGCCAGGGTCTGAGCGTAGGCCGGGAGTGCCTGCGGCAGCAGTTCCTGGAGCGCGATGAGGTCGGGCTCGGCCCGCACCAGGGCTCGGGCGGTGCCGCCCGGGTCCGCGTTCTCGTCGCTGACGTTGTGCTGCACCACGACGAGGTCATGCCCGCCGTGGGCGGCGGCGGGCAGGAGCAGCCCGCCGAAAAGGTGCGTCCAGACCGCCACCGGCAGGAGCAGGGCCAGCAGCGCGGCGGCGGAGCGGCGCAGCAGGGCGAGGCCCAGTAGCACCACCGGCACCAGGCCGAGCCAGGGGAGGAAGGTCTCCGCGAGGCTGCCCACGCGGCCCACGGAGTTGGGAACGAACGGATGGAGCGCCAGCAGCCCGGCCGTCAGGACCCCGAGCGCCGCGGGTGTCCGCCCGCGCTTCCAGGCCGCGCGGGCCCACGCCTGCCGCATCGCGTGCTCCGCCGGAGACGGCCGCTCGCCCTTCGCTCTCGGCATCGTGCCGCCGCCCGTCCACTCCCACATGGCTTCCCGTTCGCTTGGTTCACTTCCCAGGACGAGTCACCGGGTGCGTTGGTTTCCGCGCGTCCGCAGCTCTCCCCTCGCGGCGCGGGGCGCACCCTCCCCCGCGGGGTGCGCCCCGCTCTCGCCCGGCCGTCGGGCTACTGCTCCGGCAGGAGCAGGCGGCGGCCGGCGGCGATACCGCCGTCGACGGGGAGCGAGACGCCGGTCAGGTAGCCGAACTCGTCGCCTGCCATGGCCAGGACGGCGGTGGCGATGTGCTCGGGGTCCGCGACGGTCCCGAGCCCGTCGACGTTGAGCTTGCCGACGGCGGCCTTGGCCTGCTCCCAGGTGGCGTCATCGAGTTCCGGGGGCCGGATCATCGCGGTGTCGGTGATGCCGGGGAGGATGGCGTTCACCCGGACCCCCCTGTTTTCCGTATTCCAGGGCCGCGGACTTCACCAGTGCCTGGATCGCCTGCTTGCTCGCCTGGTAGAGGGAGAGCCCCGGTCGGCCGACGAGGGCTCCGACGGAGGAGTTGACGATGATCTGTCCGCCGCCACCGGAGACGAGGTGCGGGATCTGGTATTTCATGGCGAGGAAGACCCCGCGGGCGTTGGTGTCCATGAGGTCGTCCCAGTCCGCCAACGAGGTCTCGTGCAGCGGCCCCTGGACCTGGACGCCGGCGTTGTCGAAGGCGATGTCGAGCCCGCCGTACCGGCGTACGGCCTCGTCGGTGAAGGCCTTGACGGACTTCGGCACACGGACGTCGGCCGGCAGGTACGTCGCCTCGCCCCCGGCGCGGCGGATCTCCCGCTCGACCTTGCGGCCGAGTTCGGTGCGTCGTCCGCAGAAGGCGACCTTGGCTCCCGCCGCGGCGAAGGCGCGCGCGGTGGCCTCTCCAATGCCGGAGGTGGCGCCGGTGATGTGGACGACCTTGCCGGCGAAGCGTTGCGCGTGCGCCCGGTCGGCGGCGGCTCGGTCCTGTGCGGCGGTGGCGGAAGCGCCGGTGGCGGCGGCCGCGGCCGGTCCGACGCCGCCGAGGGCGCCGAGGGCCGTGAACGCACCGGCGCCCACGGCGGCGCCGCGCAGTACGGCGCGACGGTCGGGGGCCGGGCGGGTGGCGGGGTCGTGCTCCTGTGACATAACTGCTCCTGGAAGGGGGCGAGTAGGGCGACGGGAGGTGACGCGGAGCCGTACGGCGTCGGCCGCACTCCGGTAGGGCGCGGCCGCCGGTACGGCGAAAGGGGCGAGGACGCGAAGCGGCCAGGTGAGGGCCGTGGCCGTAGGATGAAACGCGAGCTCGTGCTCGCAAAATGAAAATACGAGCTCTTGCTCGTGTTTGTCAAAGGTGTGGGTGAGCCATGACTGAACCAGCCCCCGAGCGGCGCCGACAGGCGAGGGGTGAACGCCGGATGGCGCAACTTGCGGATGCCGCAGCAGAGTTGTTCGCCGAGGTCGGCTACGCGAAGGCGACGACGAACGCGATCGCCGCCCGGGCCGGGGTGTCGCCCGGCACCCTCTACCAGTTCTTCCGGAACAAGGAGGCGCTGGCCGTCACGCTCGCCGAGCGGTACGAGCGGGCACTGCGCGACGCACACGAGCGGGCCTTCGACCCGGCCCTCGCGAGCCTGCCGCTGGCGGATTTCGTCGACCGGATGGTGGACCCGATGATCTCGGTCAACGTGGAGAATCCCGGCTTCAAGGCGCTCTTCGCCGGGGGTGGTCTGCCCGAGCACCTGACCGAGGCGACCCGGAACCTGCACCAGGCGGTGGTGGGCAAGATCGATGAGGTGCTGGCCGTCCGCGCGCCCGAGCTGGAGCCGGAACGGCGGCACACGACGGCGGTGGTGGCCACGCAGATCTTCGGGGCGCTGCTGGGCACGGTCCTCGCCGCCCCGGAGGCCGAGCGGGCACGCTGGGTCGCGGAGGTGAAACGGGCGCTGTCGGGCTACCTGCGGTCCGTGCCGGTGGAGTGAGGCACGCCACACGGCACTGCGCGACGGCGCGATGAGTTCCGCCCGGCCCGCCCGTCTACCTCCTCGGAGACACCGACCCATCCGAAGGAGAAGCGAGCAGATGCAGGCAGTGCTTGACCTCGGCCCCCTCACCCGGCAGACGGCGGGCTTGGCCGCCGCGGTCCGGGACGAACAGCTGGGCGGCCCGACGCCCTGCCCCGACTACGACGTCCGGGCGCTGCTCGGCCACATCCGCGGCCTGACGACGGCCTTCGCGGACGCCGGGCGCAAGCGGCTCGGCCCCACCACCGACACCTCGCCCCAGGCGGAGCTGCCCGACCCGGGTACCGACTGGCGCGAACGCCTCCCGGCCGAGCTGGCCGAACTGGCCGAGGTGTGGCGCGATCCTGAGGCCTGGACGGGGATGACCCGGGCCGGCGGCGTCGACCTGCCCGGGGAGGTGGCCGGTCTGGTCGCCGTCGACGAACTCGTCATCCACGGCTGGGATCTGGCGGTGGCGACCGGGCAGGCGTACGCTCCCGACCCGGCCGCGCTGGCCACGGCCATGGAGTTCCTCCAGCAGTCCACCAAGCCGGAAGACCGGGAGGGCATCTTCGGTCCGGTGGTGGAGCCGTCACCGGGTGCGGACGCCCTGGACCGGGCGGTCGCGCTCAGCGGCCGGGACCCCGGCTGGCGCCCGTAACGAACGGCCGGCGGCGGACGGCGGAACGGCTGCCCCGTGCGCGGATGTTAGCTTTCGCCCGTGGTGGAGCACCAGGACGAGACCAGGGCCGCCTACGACGGGATCGTCGAGCTGTACGCGTCGATGTTCGCCGACCGGCCGGAGACGCAACCGTTCACGCGGGCTATGGTCGGCACCTTCGCCGAGCTGGTGCGCGAGACGGGCAACCGGCGGGCGGCCGACGTCGGGTGCGGGCCCGGACATCTGACGGCCCTGCTGCACGACCTGGGGCTGGACGCCTTCGGGCTCGACCTCTCCCCGGCCATGGTCGTGCACGCCCGGCGGGCCCGTCCGGGGCTGTCGTTCGGCGAGGCCCGGATGGAGGCCCTGCCGGTCGCGGACGGGGCGCTCGGCGGCGTGCTGGCGCACTACTCGGTGATCCACACTCCGCCCGCGGAGCTGCCCGCGCTCCTCGCCGAGCAGGTGCGCGTCCTGGCGCCGGGAGGTCTGTTCCTGGTCTCGTTCTTCGCGACGGACGGGCCGGGACCCGTCCGCTTCGACCACAAGGTGGCGCCCGCCTTCAGCTGGCCGGTGGAACGGTTCGCCGAACTGCTGGCCAGGGCCGGGCTCGTCACGTTCGCCCGGCTGCTGCACGACCCGGGCTCCGAACGGGGCTTCCTCGACGCCCACCTGCTGGCCCGGCTCCCCCATCGCCACACCCCGCCCGATCGAGAGTGATCGCGGCCGCGCTCCGCCCGGCGTGGACGGCGTGCACAGGGCGCGGGGCACCCCCTGAGGCCGGACGGCGGCAGCCCCAGCCCATGTGCGCACGGAGCGGTTGTGGTTGTCCGCGTCTCACCGCAGCACGGTGCCGATCGGGACGCGCTCGCCGTCACCGCGTGCCGAACCAGGCCTCGGCGAGGGCGGGGAGGGTGGGTTCGGCGGGGGCCGGGAGTTCGCGCAGGTACCAGGGGAGGTTGCTGTAGACATGGAGGAGGGTGTACGCGAGCAGTTCGGCCGGTTCGAAGGTGCGGCCGTACCTCCGCGTGAGGCGGCCCAGCAGGCGCGGGTCGCCCCGGGTGACGAACAGGCCGACGGCGACGAAGTCGTAGGCGGGGTCGCCGATCATGGCGGGCTCGAAGTCGAAGCACCCGGTGAGCCGCCAGCCGTCGGGGTCGACGAGGAAGTGCTGGGCCATGGCCTCGGTGTGCAGCAGGGAGCGCCGCGGGGTGCGCGGGAGCGGGGTCGCGGCGAGGAAGTCGGGGATCTGGTCGAGCCAGCGGTCCGGGAGGCCGGCCGCGCGCTGCTGCGTGACGGCGCCGTCGCGCTGTCGGTCGAGGAAGGCGCCCCAGTCGCCGGGGCCGAGGGTGTCCGCCAGGGGCTCCGGGTCGAGGGCGTGGAGGGCGGAGAGGGCCTCGCCGATCTCGGTGACGAGGCGTTCCCGGTGGGTCCGCGGTATGCGGGGCCAGACGCGGGCCAGGTTCTCACCGGTCAGTCGGGACATCAGGACGTACCGCCAGCCGTTCTCGTAGGCGCCGTACTCGCGCACCCGAGGGGTCGGCACCGGCAGGCGTCCCTGGAGGTGGCTCAGGACGGCCCCTTCTGCCACGCCGTCTTGGGCGGCCGCGCCGGGGAACAGCTTGACTACGTGCTCCTCCCCCACGGCGTAGACCGGCTGGGAGCCGTCGGGGAAGCGGGTCAGGGGCTGGTCGCGCAGCCCGAGGCGGGCGCAGAGCGCCTCGGCTCCGGGCCGCATGACGGTCTCGTCGGGGACGACGGCGTCCCATTGTTCGTCCGTCTCCACCGGCGGCAGCATGGGGCAACTGTCGCCACCGGGACGGCGCGGGGCAACCGGGTTTCGGCAACCCAGGGATACGGCGAACCGGTTCTGGGGCCCCGGCCCGCCCGCCCCGGCCCGCCCGCCCCGGCGCGGGTGGGCGGGCCGGAGGCGCGGGTTAGCCGGCTGCGGCCTGGCGGACGCGGAGGGCGCGGGCCAGGTCGTCGAGCTGGTCGGCGAGGGGACGGCGCAGGGCGGCCGAGGGGCTGCCCTCGGCCAGGCACCGCTCCCCCAGGGCGAGCACGGCGGGCTCGGCGAGGGTACGGGGGAAGGCCGCGCTCGCCGCGAAGTGGGCGATGGACGCGCCCCGGCGGTCGGCGAGCGCGACGGCCTCGTCGAAGTACCGCTCGGTGTAGGGGCGGACGAGGTCGGCGTGCTCGGCGTGCCAGAAGCCCTGGGCCGTCGCGGTGAACAGGTAGTTGGACAGGGAGTCGGCCGGGCCGAACATGGCGTCCCAGGCGGCGGCCTTGGCCTCGGCCGTGGGCAGCGCGGCGCGGCAGCGTGCGGCGCCCTCGCGGCCGGTGGCGCTGGTGTCCCGTTCGGCCTCGGCGCGGATCTCGTCCTCCCCCACCGCGCCGAGCACGGCGAGCCGGTGGAGGGTCTGCCAGCGCAGCTCGGGGTCGAGCTCGGGACCGCCGGGGACGGTGCCGTCGGCCATCCAGCGGGCGGGCTCGGCCGGGTCGGCGGCGGTGGCGATGGCGACGCGGACGGCGGTGAGCCGCAGCCCGGGGTCGGAGCCGTCGGCCGTGCGGTCCAGCAGCTCCCGGCACAGGGCGTGCAGGGTGGCGAGGGCTTTGGGGCGGTCGGCGGCTGGCAGCAGACGGTCGGCCACCTCGGCGCGGGCGAAGGTGAGGACGGTCTGCACGATGGCGTTGTCCGTCTCGTGCGGCAGGTGGGTGCGGGCCGCCTCCAGGTACTCGCCCGGGGGCAGTTCGCCGTCGCGCACCATGTCGCGGGCGGCGTTCCACACGACGGCGCGGGCGAGCGCGTCGGGCAGGCCGGAGAGCGCGGCGCGCGCCGTCTCCCAGGAGCGGGCGTCGAGCCGGATCTTGGCGTAGGTGAGGTCGCCGTCGTTGAGCAGGACGAGGTCGGGGCTGCGGCCGGGCAGGTCGGCGGAGGTGGTGCCGGGTTCCTGCGGGACGTCGAGGTGGGTGCGCTCGCGCAGGACGAGGCGGCCGGGCTCGTCCTCGGCACGGTCGTAGACGCCGACGAGGAGCCGGTGGGGGCGGGTGCCCTCGTGCCGCACGGCGAGCCGCCAGTGGTCCGGGGCGGTGGCGTCGACCTCGGGGACGAGGGTGTCGACGCCGCTCGTGCGCAGCCAGTGCCGGGCCCAGCCGTGGACGTCCTTGGCGGAGGCTCCGGCGAGGGAGTCGAGGAAGTCGGCCAGCGTGGCGTTGGCGAAACGGTGGGCGGTGAAGTGGGCGTTGATGCCCGCGAGGAACTCGGAGGGGCCGAGCCAGGTGACGAGCTGACGCAGCGCCGAGGCGCCCTTGGCGTAGGAGATGCCGTCGAAGTTCAGCCGGGCGGAGGCGGTGTCGGGGACGGCGTCCGGGTCGGGGGCGACGGGATGGGTGGAGGGCCGCTGGTCGGCGTCGTAGCCCCAGCTCTTGCGGGCGACGGCGAAGTCCGTCCAGGTGTCCGTCCACCGGGTGGCCTCGGCGAGGACCTGGAAGCCCATGTACTCGGCGAAGGACTCGTTGAGCCAGATGTCGTCCCACCAGCGCAGGGTCACCAGGTCGCCGAACCACATGTGGGCCATCTCGTGGGCGATGACCATGCCGCGCGTCTGGCGCTGGTTGTCGGTGACGGCGGAGCGGAAGACGAACTCGTCCCGGAAGGTGACCAGGCCCGGGTTCTCCATGGCCCCGGCGTTGAACTCGGGGACGAAGGCCTGGTCGTAGGAGTCGAACGGGTAGGGCTCGTCGAAGAGCTCGTGGTAGCGGTCGAAGCAGCGGCGGGTGATGGTGAACAGCTCGTCCGCGTCGGCCTCCAGATAGGGCGCGAGGGACTGGCGCACGTGCAGACCGAACGGCAGACCGGCGTGCTCGGTGCGCACGGAGTGGTAGGGCCCGGCGGCGACGGCCATGAGGTAGGTGCTGATGGGCGGCGTCGTGGTGCACGTCCAGCGGCCCGGCCGCTCGACGTCCCGCGTGGCGAGGCCGTTGCCCAGCACCGTCCAGTTCTCGGGGGCGGTGACGGAGACGTCGAACTCGGCCTTGAGGTCCGGCTGGTCGAAGCAGGCGAAGACCAGCGGCGCGTCCGACTGGCAGCACTGGGTGTAGAGGTAGCTGCGCCCGTCGGCCGGGTCGGTGAAGCGGTGCATCCCCTCGCCGGTGTGCGAGTAGGGCATGTCCGCGACGACGCGCAGTTCGTGCTCGCCGGCGCCGAGACCCGTCAGGGCGATCCGGCCCTCCGCGTACGCCGACTCCGGCAGCGGCTTTCCGTCCAGCTCGGCGCTGTGCAGCGTGCGCGGGCGGACCTCCACGAACGTGTCGCCGCTCGCGCGGGCGGTGAACCGGACGACCGTGGTGGCGCCGAAGATCTCCTCCCCCCGGGTGACGTCGAGGTCGATCGTGTAGCGGTGGACGTCGAGGAGGGCGGCCCTGGCCTCTGCTTCATCGCGCGTCAGTACGGACATAGCCCACATCGTGCCTTACGGCGCTGACGGGGCCCACCGGATTCGGCCGCCCCAGGGGGCCGGTGACCGGGCCCGCCGGGCGCATCGCCGTGTTCACACCTGCTTGTCCGGTTCTTCGCGTGGCGAAAACGGGATTGCACGAGACGGAACGTCTCGTCTAGTATATGCCCCATGACTGCTTCCCGTCCCGCACACATCGCCATGGTCAACATCCCGGCCCCGGGCCACGTCCACCCCAGCCTGGAGGTGATGCGGGAACTGGTCGCACGAGGCCACCGCGTCACCTACGCCGTACCCGAGGAGTACGCCGAGGTCGTCCGCTCCGTCGGCGCGGAGGTCCGGCCGTACGTCTCCACGCTCCCCACCGAGGACGATCCGGCGGCCTGGGGTTCCGAGATGATCGACCACCTCGACCTGTTCCTCGACGACGCGATCCAGGCCCTGCCCCAGATCGCGGACGCGTACGCGGGCGACGAGCCCGACCTCGTCCTCTACGACATCGGCGCCTACCCGGCGCCCGTCCTCGCCCACCGCTGGGGCGTCCCGGCCGTGCAGCTCTCCCCGACGGCGGTGGCCTGGGAAGGCTACGAGCAGGACGAGGCCGTCCAGCAGATGCGCGCCGCGCTCCGGTCCTCACCCCGCGGGGTCGCCTACTACGAGCGCTTCCGCGGCTGGCTCGGTGAACACGGCCTGAACGGCACCGACCCGGACGACTTCATCGGGCGCCCCCGCCGCTCCGTCGTCCTCATCCCCCGCGCGCTCCAGCCCCACGCCGACCGCGTCGACGAGGACGTCTACACGTTCACCGGCACGTGCCAGGGCGAGCGCGGCCACCAGGGCGAGTGGAAGCGCCCGGTCGAGGCCCAGCGCGTCGCACTCGTCTCCCTGGGCTCCACCTTCACCAACCAGCCCGCCTTCTACCGCACGTGCCTCGCCGCCTTCGGCGATCTGGCCGGGTGGCACGTCGTGCTCCAGATCGGCAAGCACGTCGACGAGGCCGAGCTGACCGCTGACGGCCCGCTTCCCGGGAACGTGGAGGTGCACCGCTGGGTGCCGCAGCTCCGCATCCTCCAGCAGGCCGACCTCTTCGTCACCCACGCGGGCATGGGCGGCAGCCAGGAGGGCCTGGCCTGCGGCGTCCCCATGATCGCCGCCCCGCAGGCGGTCGACCAGTTCGCCAACGCCGACGCCCTCGTCGGCCTCGGCGTGGCTCGGCGCGTCGACACCGACACCGTGACGCCGGAAGCCCTGCGCCAGGCCGCGACCGACCTGACCACCGACCCCGCCGTGCGCGACCGCCTCGCCGCGCTCCAGGCCGAGACCGCCCGTGCGGGCGGCACCCGGCAGGCGGCCGACGTGGTGGAGGCCGAGCTCACCCGCTGAGCTCTTGCGCCTTTCAGCGCTCGGACGGCCCCGGCTCGGGGTCGTCCGAGCCGTTGGCCAGCGTCTCGTGGTGCCGGATCACCTCGGCGATGATGAAGTTGAGCAACTTCTCCGCGAACGCCGGGTCGAGCTTCGCGCTCTCGGCGAGCTCCCGCAGTCGGGCGATCTGGCGCGCCTCGCGCGCCGGGTCGGCCGGGGGCAGCCTGTGCGTCGCCTTGAGCCGCCCCACCTGCTGGGTGCACTTGAAACGCTCGGCGAGCATGTGCACCACGGCCGCGTCGATGTTGTCGATACTCGACCGCAGCTGGTCCAGCTCCGCCCGCACGGCCGGGTCGATTGTGCTGTCGCTCATGCCCCCGACCCTAGACGCCCGAAGCGGGCCCAAAGACACCCGTTCCGCTCCGTGAACGCCCCCGGACGCGGGAGGCGGGCTCACCGGGTGCGCACGCGCCTGCCCGGCCGCGTCGGGACGGGCAGGGGGCGCCCGCGAGCAGCAGGCGCGGCGGCAGCGTCCAGCGGCACGCCGACCGTCCGGTCGAGCGCGGGGCCGCCGGCCTACCCGATCCGCGGACCCCGGCCCGGCCGGGCCGACGAACGCGGGCGGTCCGCACAGACCTTCCTCGTCGGCGTCGTCGTGAGCCGCGGTAACCGGGAACGGCCCCCACGGCGAGCGGCCGGGGCGTTCGGGGTGGTCGCCGCGGCTCTTCGCCGCCGTGGGCTTCCTCCGTGCCCTCTCGCCGCACATCGCGGCGGACCCGCGCCCGGAGGCGCGCCCGGGGCCGGGCAGACCCGGCCGGAAGGCGGGAGATCCGGTGGTCCGCCGGGAGAAGCCGAACGAGGGAAGCGCGGAGTGAGAGCGGAATGCGCCCCGGCGGCGCCTCGGCGCGCAGGGGCGTGACAGCGTCGCGGAAGAGTTCACCGAACAGGTCTGACCGTGCACGTCCTCACGTTTTTTCACATATGTGTTCAGCTCCCCGCGCCGCGCCGGAGCCGTGAACGAAACGCGTGAGTAGCAGTACGACGATCTGACTGGAATTCAATTCTTATGATTTTCTGACTTTCTTGTGCGGTCTTGTCCCACCACCCCCCTGTGCAGATATCCCTGGAGTGCGCCGCTTCCCGTGCCGGTGTTCCCGACGAACCCGGTGCAGGCCGGCAGCGACCAGGACCCCTGCGCTGCCGACCAGGGAAGCGTTCGCTCAACCGCAATCCGAGGAGAGTCATGAAGAAGGCCTACGAAGCGCCGACGCTCGTCCGGCTCGGGACGTTCCGCAGGAAGACCGGGCTCCTCCAGAGCTCGGGCAACGACCGGCTCCTCCTGAGCAAGAACTGAGGGGCCGAGGGATTCCGACCCGACGCCATGACTGAACTGCACGAAAGTGCGGGGACGGGCCCCGGCGACGCGCACTTCACGGTCTTCACCGACCGGGAGGACGCGGCCGCCGTGGCCCGCTCCTTCGCCCGACCCGGAACCCGCACCCTCCCGCACCCGTCGGGCCGGCCGTGGCTGGTCGGCCGATGGCACGACGACGAGATCGTCAGCGCCCGTGTCGGACCCGCGTCCATCGCGGTCATCGGCTGCTGCCCGGTCGACGAGGAAGAGCTGCGGCGCCAGGCCGCGAAGCTGCGGGACGTCGGCGACGTGGGAGCCCTGGCACGGCGGTGGTCCGGCAGCTTCCACCTGGTCGCCGCGCTCGACGGGCGGCTGCGGGTCCAGGGCACCGCCTCCGGGCTGCGGCTGGTCTTCCACGCCGTGGTGGACGGCGTCCAGGTGGCCTCCACCCGCGCCGACACCCTCGCCGACGCCCTCGGCGAGCGGCCCGACGAGGAGCGGCTGGCGGTACGCCTGCTGTGGCCGGTGCCCTACCCGCTGTTCGAAGCGTCCCTGTGGCAGGGGGTCACCGCCGTCGCGCCGGAGGACGCGCTGATCATCGCAGCGGACGGGCGCAGCGCACGTCACTCCCGTTGGTGGACGCCGCCGGAACCGGTCCGCACCCTGGCCGACGGGGCGCCGGCGGTGCGCGAGGCCCTCGTCGAGGCGGTCGGCGCCCGCACCCGGCGGGGCGGTGTGGTGAGCTGCGACCTGTCGGGGGGACTGGACTCCACCTCGGTCTGCGTCCTCGCCGACCGGTCGCCCGCCCACGTGGTGGCCAGTACCTGGCCCGGGCGCGACCCGGCCGACACGGACCTGCACTGGGCCAGGGAGGCGGTGAAGCACCTGCCGGACGTCGAGCACGTGGTGTGGGACGCCGATGACTCGCCGCTGGTCTACGACTCCCTGCTCTCCATCGACGACCTGCTGGACGAACCCACCATCGGTGTCATGGACCGCTCGCGGGTCCTGTGCCACCTTCCCGCCATGGCCGAACGCGGCAGCCGGGTCCACCTGACCGGCATCGGCGGCGACCATGTCGCCTGGTGCTCGGAGGCGTACTACCACCGGCTGGCGCGCACCCGGCCGCTGTTCGCCGCCCAGCGCTTGCGGGGCTTCCGGGCCCTGTGGCAGTGGCCGCTCGGCGGCACGCTCCGGGCCCTGGCCGACGCCCGCCCGTACGGAAGGTGGCTCGCCGACGCCGGCGGTCGGCTGCGCGCCCCGCGCCCCGCCACCGTCACCACCAGCCTCGGCTGGGGCATGCCCCCGCGCCTCTTCGACTGGGTCACCCCCGAAGCCGGGCGCATGGCGCAGCGCGTGCTGCGCGAAGCGGCGGCGACGACCGCCCCGCTGCACCGAGACCGCGGTCTGCACGCCGATCTGGAGGCGATCCGCTCCTGCGCCCGCATCATCCGGCAGTGGGACCGGATGGCCGCCCGTGCGGGGCTGCCGATGGCCTCCCCGTTCCTCGACGACCGCGTCATCGAGGCGTGCCTGGCGATCCGTCCGAGCGAGCGGGTGTCGCCCTGGGCGTACAAGCCCGTTCTCACGGCCGCCATGCGCGGGCTCGTCCCGGAGGCGTGCCTGCGGCGTACCAACAAGGCCGCGGCCTCGATGGACGCGGCGGAGGGCCTGCGCCGGCACCGCGCCGACCTGACGGCACTGTGGGAGGGCTCCAGGCTGGAGCAGCTCGGCCTGGTCGACGGGGCGGCCCTGCGCCGCCTGGCCCAGCGGCCCTCCGCGCCCGGCCTGCAGGACGCCGCCCTCTACTCGACCATCGCCGCCGAAGTGTGGCTGCGCGGCCTGTCCCGCTCCCGTACCCCCTGGGCACCTCCCGCCACGGCAGAAAGGTAGCCACACCCATGACACTGCGGTTCGCCTCCGGCGTCTCCACCGCGGAGACCGACTACGGCACGGTCCTCCTGGACGAACGCAGCGGCGACTACTGGGAGCTCAACCCCACCGGCACGCTCGTGGTGAAGACCCTGCTGGGAGGCGGTGACGAAGCCGCGGCCATCGCCACGCTGGAGAGTGAGTTCGACATCGGCGCTGCCCAGGCCAGACAGGACGTCGAGACCCTGGTCCGGCAGCTGCGGGAAGCGGGGCTGGCCGAATGACGACACCGAGCGCCCTGGTACGGCCCCACGACGTCCCCTTCGGCCGACGGCTGGCGGCCCGCTGCGTGTTGCTCCCCGCCCTCGTGCTGTCGCTGCTGCCACCCCGCCGGATCCGCGCCGTGCTCGGGTTCGTACGCCGGGGGGCGGTGCCCGCGACCGCCGCCCGGGCGAAGGGCGCGCGGGACGCCCTGTGCGCGGTCAGCCTGCGCTGCGCCGGGCCGAAGGGCTGCCTGCCCCGCTCGTTGGGAGCGGCCCTGCTGTGCCGGCTGACGGGCACGTGGCCCACCTGGTGCACAGGCGTGCGCGTCGTGCCGCCGTTCACCGCGCACGCCTGGATCGAGGCCGACGGCCGGCCCGTGGACGAAGGCGTACCCGACGACTACTTCACCCGGCTGATGTCCGTGCCGCCGGTGGGCGGGCCGACGAGCCGATGACCGGTGCCACGGCCGCGGAGTGCGGGCAGACGCCGTCCGGCGGTGACCGGTCCACGCGGACCGCGGTCCTGACGATGTACCGGCTCACCGTCGGCCACCGGGCCGCGATCGCCACCGCGGCCGCGTTCACCCTCGTGGGCTCCGCCCTCGGGCTGGCCCAGCCGCTCGTCGCCAAGCACATCGTGGACCTCGGCGGGCACGGGGGCGCCTTCTGGCCGCTGCTGTTCCTTCTGGCCGTCCTGTTCGTCACGGAGGCCTCGACGGGAGCGGTGGGGCGGTTCGTCCTGGAGCGCATGGGCGAAGGCGTCGTCCGGGGTCTGCGCCACAGCCTGGTGGCGCGGCTGCTGCGGCTGGAGATGAAGGAATACGGCCGGCACCGCAGCGGGGATCTGATCGCCCGGGTCACCACCGACACCACCCTGCTCAGGGAGGTGGTGTCCCAGGCCCTCGTCGACCTGGTGACCGGTGCCCTCGTCGCGGCCGGGGCGATCGTCCTCATGCTGTGGATCGACCCGCTGCTGCTCCTGCTCGTCACCCTCACCGTGGGGATCGCCGCCGCGGTCGTCACGTCTCTGCTCAAGGGCATCCGGGCCGCGTCCGAGCGCATGCAGAGCTCCGTCGGAGCGATCGCCGCCGACCTGGAACGCGCCCTCGGCGCCCTGCCGATGGTCCGGGTGCACCGCGCCGAGAGCCGTGAGGCGGCCCGCATCGGGCAGCGGGTCGAGGCCGCCTACACCTCGGGCGTACGGACGGCGAAGCTCGCCGCCATGATGAGCCCGGCCGTCGAGCTGGCGGTCCAGGGCTCGTTCCTCATCGTCCTGGTCATCGGTGGACTGCGCGTCACCGGCGACGCCAGGTCCCTCGGCGACCTGGTCGCCTTCCTCCTCTACGCCTCCTACCTCGTGCTGCCGCTCTCCTCGGTCTTCCGGGCCGTCGGGCTCATCCAGCGCGGCATGGGCGCCTACCAGCGCATCGAGCAGGCCCTCACGCTGCCCGCCGAACCCAGGGCGGCGTCCCCCGCGGTGCGCGCCCGGGCACGCGGACCCGCGCGTCCCCCCGTCCCCGGCGAGCACCCGGCCCTCGCCCTGCGCGACGTCCGCTTCGGCTACGACCCGCGGCAACCCGTCCTGCGCGAGGTGTCGTTCAGCGTCCCGCACCGGCGGCAGGTCGCCCTGGTGGGACGGTCCGGGGCCGGAAAGAGCACGATCTTCGCCCTGGTCGCCAGGTTCTACGAGCCGGACGCCGGAGTCCTGCTGTTCGACGGGCAGCCCGCCACCGAACTGAGCCGGGCCGCGTGCCGCGAGCGGATCGCCGTCGTGGACCAGAACGCCCACGTCGTCCACGGCACGCTGCGGGACAACATCACGTACGCCGTGCCCGACGCCACCGACGCCGAGATCCGGCACGTCGTCGGACTCACCCGGCTCGAGGCGGTCGTGCGGCGCCTCCCCGGCGGGCTGTCCGGCGTCGTCGGCGAGCGGGGTGGCACGCTGTCAGGAGGGGAACGCCAACGCGTCGCCCTGGCCCGCGCCCTCCTCGGCCGGCCGTCCCTGCTTCTCCTGGACGAACCCACCTCGCACCTCGACGCCATCAACGAGAGCGCCCTCACCACCGTCATGAAGGACGTCGCCCGGGAGTGCGCCGTGCTGGTGGTCGCGCACCGGCTCTCCACGGTCCAGCACGCCGACCGTATCGTCGTCCTGCGGAACGGCCGCACGGACGCCTCCGGTCGTCACGAGGAACTCCTGGCCAGCAGCCCCCTCTACCGGGACCTGGCGGCGGGACAGATGCTCCGGCCGGGCACCGCCCGGCCCTCCGCGGCCGCGGCTCCCCGCACATCCCGGCACCGGCCGCTGTGACCCGTGACGCCGCGCGGCGGGCGCCGCCCGCACGGCCCGGCGGCTCAGGTGTCGCAGGCGAGGAGGGAGCCGCAGAGGGTGCAGCGGGCCTGGAGGGGGCCGCGGGCGGTGGGAAGGCGGAGGCGCTGGAAGCAGGTGGGACAGGGGAAGGCCACCTTGCCGGGGGTGAGGGTGTAGGGGGCGGAGGGGGAGGCGGTGCCGCGGCGGCGGTCGTGGGTGTAGCGGCGGCGGGCTGCCCAGCCGGCGGCGGCGAGCGGCGGGCGGCGGGTGTCGGCCGCGGCTTCCTTGCGGCCTGTCGTGTAGGCCTCGTAGGCCTGGGGGCTGGTGAACCAGACGGCCGGGTCCTCGGCGAAGGCGTCGGCGCGCTTGGCGAGGACGTAGCCGAACTCCTCGGGGGTGAGGTAGCCGAGCTTCTGGGAGGTGAGGGCGTCCTGGCGGAAGGCGTCGAGGAGGAGCCAGCCGGCGCCGAGGTAGGTCGTCGCGGTGTCGGTGAGGATCTCGTTGGCGGGGGTGCCGGTGAAGGCGAGGTCGAGCCGGTGGAGGGCGACGTGCATGATCTCGTGGGCCAGGGCGGCGCCGATGTCGCGGCGATGCTGTTTGAAGCGGGCGTTGAGCTCGATGAAGTACTCGGAGCCGGCGGCCAGCTCGACGGTGGCGGCGTGCTCCATGTCGCGGAAGCCGACGATCATACGGGCTTCGGGGAGGTGCAGGTGCCGGACGAGGGCGGCGGCGGTGCGCTGGACGGCGGAGTAGAGCTCCTCGTCGTCGTCGATGGCGACGTCGACGGGGAGGATGCTGGTGTCGAACTGGGTGATGCCGTCGGCGGACAGGCGTCGGTGGAGCGCGGTGAGGGCCTCCCGCACCGTGTCGAGGTGGGGGAAGCCGCGTTCGACTCGGTCCGCGGTCGTCACGCCGTCAACTGTAGTCGGACGTTCAGCCCTTGACCGCACCCGTGGTGAGACCGGTGGCCAGGCGGCGCTGGGCGAGCACGAAGAAGACGAGCACCGGCAGGGTGATGAGGGTGGAGCCGGCCATGACGGGGCCCCAGTCGTTGCCGTGCTGGCCGAAGAAGCGGTGGAGCCCGACGGCGGCGGTGAACGTGGACTCGTCCTGGAGGAAGGTGAACGCGAAGACGAACTCGTTCCAGGCGACGATGAACGAGAACACGCTGGTGGCGACGAGGCCGGGGGCGACGAGGGGCAGCAGCACGGAGCGGAACATGCGGGGCCAGGAGCAGCCGTCGAGGTAGGCGGCCTCCTCCACCTCCCTGGGCACGGCGGCGACGAAGCCGCGCAGCATCCAGATGGCGAAGGGGAGGGAGAAGGCGAGGTAGACGACGGTCAGGCCGATGAGGCTGTCGAGCATGCGCAGGTTGCGCATCTGCACGAACAGGGGGATGACGAGGGCCTCCAGCGGGACCATCTGGACGACGAGCACCATGACGAGGACGGTGGTGCGCAGCCGGAAGGTGTGGCGGGCGACGGCGACGGCGGCGAGGAGGGCGAGGAGCCCGGCGAGGAGGATCGTGCCGAGGCCGACGAGGGCGGAGTTGAGGAGGAAGCGGCCGAAGCCTCCGGCGTCGAGGACGAAGCGGAAGTGGTCCCAGGTGAGACCGGAGGGCAGGAGGGCGGCGCCCCGGGTGTCGGCGCGCGGGTCGAGCGCCGAGGTCACCATCCAGTACACGGGCAGGACGGTGAAGGCGAGCAGGGCGGCGGTGGCGAGCGCGGTGCCGTAGCGGGCGGCACGGCCGGGGCGCAGGGGGCGTGCCGTGGAGGCCGGGCGTGGGGGGCGGGCGGCGGGGGCGGGGCGCAGGGGGTGCGCGGCGGGGCCGGGGCTCACAGGTTGCGGCCTCCCTCGGGGTCGTTGTCCGCGAACAGGGCCCGTACGTAGCCGACGGTGATGCCGAGGAGCAGGAGGGTGAGGAGGACGGCGATGGCGGCGCCCATGCCGTACTGGCGCTGGGCGAAGGACTCGACGTAGGACCACACGCCGAGGTTGAGGACGTCGGGGTTGGCGCCGTTGCCGCCGGGCATCAGGTAGAGCTGCACGAAGACCTTGAAGTCCCAGATGGTGGAGAGGATGACGACGACGAGGAAGACGGGCTTGATGGAGGGCACGGTGATCGTCCAGAACCGCTGCCAGGCGCTGGCCCCGTCGACGATGCCGGCCTCGGTGAGTTCGCGCGGGATGGTGAGGAGCCCGGCGAAGACGGTGACGGCGACGAAGGGGAAGCCGTGGTGGACGACGTTGAGGGTGGCGATGGCGTAGAAGGTGAGGCGCCCGGTGAACCAGTTGGTCTCGGCCGGGTCGATGAGGCCGAGGCCGCCGAGGAGCCCGGCGACGGCGCCGTCGAGGGGGTCGAAGAGCCAGATCCAGACGTAGGTGCCGGTGACGGCGGGCATGGCCCAGGCCATCATGATCGTGCTGGCGGTGATGTTGCGCCACAGGGGGCCGAGGCGCTGGAGGAGCAGGGCGACGAGGGTGCCGAGGGCGACGGTGAGGGTGACGCAGACGGCGGCGAAGACGACGGTGTTGGGCAGGACCGTGGTCCACAGGTAGGAGGTGCCGAGGATCTCGGTGTAGTTGTCGGCGCCGTTGAAGTTCGTGCGGCCGGAGACGATCTCCCGGAGGCCGTAGTCCTGGAAGGACATCCACACGACGCGCCCGAGGGGCCACAACAGGAGGGCTCCGACGGCCAGGAGCGCGGGGGCGAGCAGGATCCAGGGCCGGGCGCGGGCGCGGCGGCGGGCGGCCCGGGCGCTGCGGGCGGCGGCGCGGGCGG
>NZ_JABLSI010000042.1 GCF_019303475.1 Streptomyces sp. JJ38 | reverse complement strand
CAGATCCTCAGGATCCAGTGTCTCGTGTGTCCAAGATCCGGGGTCAAGGCCCGTGCCCGCGAACTTCAAAAGGTTGTCAGCCGGTCAGACGCCGTCTGGAACCGTCCATCCCCGCCCTATGACGCGGACGGTAGATAAAGAACAAGCTCAGCAACCAACGAAGCCGCCGCACCAAGCTCAGCGCAGAACGACGTAGCGCCCTGGCCGACCTCGGACTCCAATGGGCCAAAGCACGACCTCTTCCACGGCCCTGAGCTGTCGGCCCGACCGTCCTGTCCACAGCCGACTTTCGGGCAAGTTGCCGAGCCGCTCACAGGAGCTCAGTCGTCACTCAGCGTGGCCGCACCACAGAAGCTGAGCCAGAACCGCTTGAAGTGAACGAAGCCAGACTGCAGCCGCGCACGTTGATCGGCCGTTCTCAGCAGTCGTAGCGGTGGGCGTAGGGGGTGTCGGGGCAGTTGCGGCAGACGAAGAAGTACATGCCTCCGAGGTCGCCCATACTCATGTCGTGGCCGAACGTATCGAGGACGGCCGGGTCGGCCTTGGCCTGCCATGACGGGACCCTGTCCTGGTCCTGTCCGGGGCCGCGGTCGTCCAGGGGGAGCCATCGGCCCATGCCCGGCTCGGTCGCGGTCACGCTGAGCAGGTGCTCCATGCGGGTGCCGCAGTCCGCGCAGTCGGGCCAGTCGGGCCCCTGTGTCCAACTGGGGTATCCGCCGACCTTGCTCTGCTGCGTGGTCGCCACCTCGAAGTAGCCAAAGCCCCGTTCCTCTTCCAGGACCTCGTACCGCCCGCCGATGCGTTCGCTGAGCCCGCGCGGCATATCCCAGTTCGGGTACTCCACAGCCGGTGTCGGGGACACCGTGCACGGGCGGGGCACGAATTCCTCATCCGCGGTGTGCGGGCGCGGCGGCTCCCACTCAGCGGCGCAGGCTGCGGTCAGCGCCGTATTGCGCCAGTAGAGCCCGGGGTTGGCGGCGTACTGGCCGTCGTCGTGAACGAGTGGACACCACAGGATCTGCAGCAGATCGGTACCGGCGGGAAAGTCGAGGTCGGGCACGTCGCGCGCGTACAGCTGGACGACGGGGACCATCGCGACCGGCTCAGGACCGAGGGGCTCGTCGTGCGGCGTGCAGTAAACCGGAGCGGTGCACATCGGCCAGGGCTCGTCGGCAGGCCACAGCAGCGGTCCCCCGATCGAGCTGTCGCCCGAGCCCGGCTCCCCTACCCGGGGGTAGAGGAGCGTGACTTCACGGTCCAGGCCGGTCAGCTCCGGAAAGACCGCCTCAACATCGAAAGGGATCGGCGCCAGCGGCCGCGGCCCCCTCGGCCGGACCTCCTCGATACCCAGCTGCTGTATGCGTCGTGATGGCATGGGGGATCTCCTCCTGCTCCCGCTGGCTGTACCTCAGCCGACCCTAACCACCACCCCCGACACCAGCTACCTACATCGCAGCGGGGCCACATGCAGATCGACCCTGCACTTCGGTTCGTCAGCTGCCCCAGTGACGCCAGCGGGCTGCCGGCGGCTCGCAACGTCCTGACGCGACCAGGCGCGCTTCCAGGATTGCTTCGCCCGCGTGGAGCGGGCCGGAGCCGAGCTCCAGGGCCACCTGGCGTACGCGCCGAGAAACACGCTGGCGCACCAGCCGGACTACCAGGCGAAATTGCGCACCCCGGGGTGGCGGACTGGTAGACGTGGCTGATTGCTCGGGTCCGCCAGGGCTTCAGAAACCTCCGCCCCGAACCTGTTCCTGTCCGTGCCGCTAAGCCGAACGCCTTGGTCCCGGCAGACTACTCGGCTCGAGAAACAGGCACCCTGCCAGCCACGACGACCTGGGCCGGACCACCGGACGCCCGGAAAGCGTCACCGAACGCGATCAGCTCGCAGTCGGAGCACGACTTCAGAAGGGAACAGCCAGCCCGGCCTCGCGCAATCGAAGTAGCGCCCTGCCCATGCACTCGGCGGGCGAGGCCCCGTCTGCCCTGATTCCACCGCCCAGCGGCCCACCAGAAGCGGCAAACGTCCACGGCGGTTGACCGTCACGCATGCGCTCCGCGTCGACCCGGATCATGGCCCCGACGCCTCGCTCGCCGAGCCATTCCAGGATGAGCAGCATCGCATCCTCGACACCGCTGTCCAGGTCCACCTTGGGCCACCGCCCCGTCCCCTCGGCCATGGCCACAACCCTACTCAGCACCGAGCCGGGTCTCGTGACGCACTGACGGAACGGCTCGGAGCAAGAACAAGCTGAGCCGGTGTCTGAGCAGTCCTTGCCAGGGCGGCGCTGGCGGCTCAGCAGATCACGTTGGCAAGCCACTCGCTGAGCGGGTCATGGGCCGGATCACCGGCACGACCGTCTGGGCGCCGGAGTCAGCCCGCCGCCCGCCCCGTAGGGAGCCGTTGTCACAGGTTGCGGCTATCTTGCAGCTCAGCGCTCGCACCGGAGACACCGCGTGGGTCCGGGCCGCACCCGAGCACCTGCCCCTCACGCTGGCCGGGCGTACCTTCGACCTCGGGCCCGCGCACTTCTCCCACCCCCGGGCGGAAGCAGTGAACAGCGGGCAAGCTCTCGAAGCCCTCGACGCCGGCACCGCCGAGGGCTTCGGTGTCGAGTTCCGCCCCGCCGACGGCGAGCACTTCCGAGTCCGCCTCGGCTCCAGCCCCAAAGATCAGCCGCCCACCCCGCTGAATCTGCCCGGCTACCTCGAACCCCGCTGAGACGTCCTCAGCGATCTCGCGCAACTGTCAGGGATGACGTGCAGCAGGAGGCGGCGCCGGAGGCTGTGCCCGGTCTGGAGGGGCTGGATGCCTTTGGAGTGACCCCCGAAATTCCGACACCTGGACGCTGGATGTTTCGTCATCCAGGGGAAGTGATCCAAGGTAGCAAAGCGGAAGAACTACCCCGAAGAGTTCAAGCGGGACGCGGTGGGCCTGGTGCGTTCCTCGCCGGAGCGTTCCCTCACCGACATCGCTCACGGCCTGGGCATTCATCTGGAGACCCTGCGCAAGTGGGTCCGCGAGGACCGGACCCGCGCCCGGGCGGCGGACGGCGGGGGTGACGCCGGCATGACCCCTGACGAGAAAGAAGAGCTCAAGCGCCTGCGGCGGGAGAACGCCCGGCTGAAGGAGGACAACGAGATCCTCCGGAAGGCCGCCGCCTATTTCGCACGGGAGACGACACGGTGATCCGCTTCCATTTCGTCGACGAGCACCGGAGCGCCCACAGGGTGAAGCGGATGTGCGACGTTCTCGGATGGGACCGCTCCGGCTACTACGCCTGGCACCAGAACAAGGAGGCGCGGCAGGAGAAGGCCGATGCGGAAGAGGGCCTGGCCTGCCGTATCCGGGAGATCCACACCGATTCCCGGGGAGCCTACGGGGCCCTGCGGATCACCCGGAAACTCCGGGACCAGGGGCACGTGGTGAACCGCAAACGTGTCGCACGCATCATGCGGGAGCGCGAGATCGTCGGGATAACTCGACGGAAATCGCGGTCGTTGACGAGACAGGACCGCACGGCGCCGCCCGCACCGGACCTGATCCTGCGCGACTTCACCGCACCGATGCCGGGCCTGAAATTCGTCGGGGACATCACCTATCTGCCGACGGCAGAGGGCTGACTGTATCTGGCGACGGTGATCGATCTGTGCACGCGGGAGGTCGTGGGCTGTCGATGGCGGAGCACATGCGCACCGAACTGGTCGCAGACGCCATCCGGATGGCCCACGCGGGTGGGCACACGGCAGGCAACGCGATCTTTCACTCCGATCGCGGATCGCAATACACGTCCCACCGATTCCGACTCCTGTTGGGCGAGTTGGACATTCGGCAGAGCGTCGGACGCACCGGTTCGTGCTTCGACAACGCCGCCGCGGAGAGCTTCTTCGCCGTCTTGAAAGCAGAGATCGGTACGACCGTCTGGGAAGCCCGGGCGCACGCTCGGCAGGACGTTTTCCGGTGGATCGCCGAACATTACAACAGGGAGCGGCTCCACTCGACCATCGGCTACATCACGCCGTACCAGGCGAGGGTCCGCTGCCATCAACGGCTGGACCTCGCGGCATAAAACGGAAGTGTCGGGACCCGTGGGGTCACTTCATCAGCCCCTACGACACCACGAGTTCAACCTCAGTAGGTGACGGCTTGAAGTCACGGCCGTTCGTGCCGTCCCGCTACCGCAGGGTGCCGGCACACTCCCCGTACACCACCTTCGGCGAGCTGGTCGCCGCGTGGCGCGGCGAAGGCCGGCTGCGCGCCGGTGTGGGCTCCCACCCGGGCGGTCCCGACCACCAGGCGCTGATGCTGCTCGCCGAAAGCCTCGGCCTGTCCACCTCCTCCCTGCCCCACCACCGCTACGACGGCGGCAATGAACTCCTGGCGGCCATCCTCGACCGACGCGTGGACTTCGGGGTGACCAGCACGTCCGAGTACCGGCACGCCATCGCCGCCGGCCAGCTCCGCGCCCTCGCCGTGACCGGCCCCCAGCGCGTACCGGGCATCGACGCCCCCACCCTCCAGGAGGAGGGTTACAACCTCAAGGTGGTCAACTGGCGCGGCCTGGTGGCCCCTCCGGGCCTCACCGAAGACAGCGCGCTTCCCTGGTCGCCCTCCTCGACCGGCTCCGCCGCACCCCCGAATGGCGCCGCGCCCTCCGCGACAACAGCTGGACCGACGCCTCCCTCGTCGGCGACGACTTCGCCCGCTTCCTCGCCGCCGAGCACAAGCGTGTGGCAACCCTGCTGGACCGTCTCGACCAGGCCCGCGACTCATCCGTCCCTCGCACCAACTACTGGCCACGCTCGTCTATCTCGGGCGCGTGACGACCGACGACGTGCTGGCCTGCTGGTCCGGAGTGGGCCGCTCCACCGCGGCCCGGTCCGTCAGCGAGGTGCGGGCCCTGCTCGCCTGGCAGGGTGCGCCGGTTGCGGCCCCTGGCCGAGGTGTTGATCACCTCGGTCCAAGTCAGAAGGCGGGGATCTTCGATGGACCTGAGGTCCGCGTCCGTCGGCCAACTGCCGGACGCAAGGCCCGGGACAGGTTCGTCCCCGGCACGTCAACCTGCTGTCCGGCGGGCCCGCGGCGGAGATCCTCGCCGATGCCGGCCGCCAGGGCTGGATGCCCAGGTCTGGGGGCGGCACCACGGGCAGAGAGCTGGCGGAGCCTTGGCCCGCCGCCCCGGCCGCCTTGAGCAGCCGGGCACTGTGCTTCGACGCCAGTCGGCAGCACCGACTGCTGTGCCGACGTCACCACGGCCACGACCTGGGTCAACAGGATCACCAGCCGCTGACAGGCTCCCGGGGCGGACAGGACCGCACCGCCAGACGGACGCCCCGGCCGGGAGAGCGNCTCCGTCTGCCGCGCCCGACCGCCCCGGGCCTCCTTCGCCTCGCCGGGGACCCCTCCCGGCGAGGCGAAGGCACACTCCTGAAGCCGGCCGCCGCGTGGCGAGCCCGGGGAGGGAACGTGCTCGCCACGGCACACGGCGGCATACGAGGTGAGAGTCCCGCGGTGCGGCCGGGGACGTGAGCGGCCGCCCCGCTACGGTCACCCGGTGACAGGACGAGTGCTCACCCGGATGTTGTCCACCGACCAGTACCAGTCGTTCATCGCGTTGTAGAGCCGGAAGGTGAAGGTGACACGGGTGGCATCCGTAGGGACCCTGCAGGAGAGGGCCACGAGCTGGTTCTGGCGGTCCCGGCCGGCGTTGTCGTTGCCTGACGCGGCGGAGCTGTAGTGCAACAGGCGTCTCCTCTCACCGGTGTCGAACTCTGCGGTGATCTCAGCCTCCTGAGGTTCTTCCTGCCGGTAGTGGGAGTCGAAGGCCAGATGCAGGGTGGTGGTGCCGGCCGGGATGGTGACGGCGGGGCTGATGAGACGGGAGTCGAAGCGGCCGCGGGACTCGGGGTCGCCGGTGTCATCCCAACCGTCGGGGTCGGCAACCGCCACGATCCCCAGGCCGCGGGTGAACGTCTCCCGGTCCTGGCTGTCGGCGGCGAACCAGAACTGCTTGGCCATGAAGGACCAGCCGGTTTCCTCCTCGGTGCCCGCGGGCATCTCCGGCGCGTTGACGACGCGCCAGCCCTCGGGCGGGGTCCGGGTCCAGCCGAGGAGGTCCTTGGGGACGTTCAGGTCGGCTGCGGGGGCCAGCAGCGGGAGCAGGGACTCGAAGTCCTCCGCCAAGAGGTGACCGCGAAGGTCAGGGCCGACCGTGACCGCGAGATCCGTCGTGGCCTCGTGGGTGTCGCCGACGCCGCCCACGGGGGTACCGGCGATGGTGGCCGTGAGGGTGGCGGTGTCGCGGGCGGCCGCGCCATCGGCGGTGACCGTCCAGGTGAGGGCGGCGGTGCCGCCTGCCTCGACACGGTGCGGCTGGTCACCCGCGGGCCGCGTGGTCCAGCCCTCCGGGACGGTCAGGCCGGCGGTGAGACCGCTGATCGCCGTGCGGCCGGCGTTGGCCACGGTGGCGGTCACGTCGATGGGCCGGCCCGGTGAGACGACGACCCCGTCGGTGTGCGGTGAGCTCGCCGGGGCGGAGAGGGTGATGCCGAGAACCGGTGTGACCTCGGCGGCGGTACGGGTGTCGGTGTGGACGAGGAGGCCGTCACCGTCACCGTACGCAGTGGCCATCAGGTCACCGGCGTGCGTGTCGTAGGCGGCGGTGACCTCGTGAACGATGTCCACGCTCGCGTCGGCGGGCAGGGACCGAGGAGCCTGCCCCACGCGCTCGACCCTCCAGCCCGCGGGCGCGGCCAGGGCCGCGGTAAGGCCGGTGAGCGTCGACGTGCCTCTGTTGGTGAGGGTGACGGTGACCGAGGCGGCGACGCCCTGGACCAGCGTGCCTCCATCGACGGCCATCCGGGCGGTGAGAGGGGCCGGCAGGCCGCCCGCCGGGTCGGTGATGCCCGGACCGTCGCCGGCGCGGCCGGTCATCCGGCGCAGGAAGTGGGGGTCGTCACGGTCAAGGACGACAACGTCGAACCACCCGTGCTCGGGCAGCCGCAGCACGACCCGCCGGGAACTGCCCGGGGCCAGCCGCACCCTGCGGGGGCGGGTACCGCGGTTCCGCGGATAGACGGACTCTCCGACCAGCAGCGTGCGGTGCTTGCGCGACGGGTTGTCGCAGTGGACCACGAGCAGCCGGGACCGCTCGTGGTGGTCGAGCCGTGCTTCCGCGCCGACGCCCCTGCCGCGCAGTATCCACTGAGCGCCAGCTGGGCCGTGGACGGTGAGGTCGTAGCCGTCCGGGCCGAAAGCGAACGTGTCGGTGACACTGTCCCTGGGGGTGACCGTCCAGGCTCTCGGCCGCGAGCCGTCGGCGCTGAACCCGGCGACGGCTGCCGCACGTGAACCGTTGTTCGCGAGGCGGAGGCCGACCGAGCCGTCGGTGACGTCGGCGGTGAGTGTGAGCCGGTAGGGAAGGGTGCGGGCCGGCCGGTATCCGGGCTCCTGGACGGGTGCGATCTGCTCGTCCGGCGGGTCAGGGCGCCATCGGCCGACCGGCGTGGGCACGGGGGCGGGCTGGGTTACCTCGGGCCGCCGGTGGGTTCTGCGGAAGTCGAAGACCGAGGTGAGGTCGCCACAGACGGCCCGCCGCCACGGGCTGATGTTGGGCTCGGCGACACCGGTCCACTTCTCCAGGAAACGCAGGATGGAGGTGTGGTCGAACACCTCGGAGGAGACGAATCCGCCCACCGTCCAGGGTGAGACGACGGTCATCGGTACGCGCGGTCCCAGCCCGATCGGTCTGCCGTCGTACCAGTCCTCCGAGTCTCCTGACTGTGGCCGAGGCGCGGTCGGGGCGGGAACGTGGTCGAAGTAGCCGTCGTTCTCGTCGAAATTGATGAGGACAGCCGTCCTGGACCAGGTCCGCGGATCGCCGGCGACGGTGTCCAGCAGGTCGTAGATCAGGTTCGCGGAACCAGCGGGAGTGGAGGATCCGGGGTGCTCGGAGAGGGCGGCCGGCGGCACGACCCAGCTCACCTTCGGAAGCGTGCCGGCCTTGACGTCCGCAGCCAGCCGCTGGATGAGGGAGCCGGGTTCGGAGCGGTACGCGCCACGCAGGAACAGCCGCCGTTCGGCCTCGCTGAGGCTGTCGACGCCTCGCTGGAACTGCGCGAGCGCGGTGGCGCGCCGGGTGTCGGACATGGCCGCCAGCCGGTCGTAGAACTCCTCGGTGGTGCGGTGGCCGCCGTCCACATGAGCCAGGATCTTCTGGCCGACCTTCTTGAACGGACGGAAGTACTCGACGGCGTTGTCGTTGAAGTTGTCCCACTCCTGGTAGATCTGCCAGCTGATGCCGGCCGCCTCCAGGCGCTCGGGGTAGGTCGTCCAGCCATAGCCGCCGTGCCCGTAGGCGTAGGCGGCGTTGGTGACGGCGCGCTCGGTGGTACTGCCGGGCTCGTAGCCGGTGGTGCCGGTCCACAGGTAGTTGCGGTTCGGGTTGGTGGACCCGTAGACGGAGCAGAAGTAGGCGTCGCAGACGGTGAAACGGTCGGCCAACTCGTACTGGAGCGGGATGTCCCGCCGGTCGTAGAAGGCCATGGTCGAAGGGGACTTCGCGGCGATCCAGTTGTTCCACCAGCCGTCGTTCCAGGCCGATGTGGCGTCGGTGAATCCGTGGGGCAGCGAGCCCAGGAACTGGATGTCGCCCTCCCGGCGGCCTGCGGCCGCGGCAGCGGCCCGGGCTGAGAACGGCAGGATGCCGCCACCGTCGGCCTGTGGCTGCTCGAAGACACTGCGGCCGGTGGGGAGCCGTAGCGCGGTGCGGTCGGCGAAGCCGCGGACGCCCTGAAGGCTGCCGAAATAGTTGTCGAAGGAACGATTCTCCTGCATCAGGACGATCACGTGCTCGATGGCGTTCAGACCACCGGCCGGTACGGGCGTGGCCATTGCCTGCACGAGTGACGGGGGAAGAAGGGAAGCGGCGGCTCCACCGACCATGGCGCCGAGTACGCGGCGCCGGGATATCGCGGTCATGGAGCGGAACGCTAAGGGCGTGACCGGGTGTCCGGTAGACGGACCGCGGGCTCTTTCGGCCGATGTTCACCAGCCCATCACCGATGTTGGCGAACTGTTCGTGCACGGTTCTCCGCGCACGGCCGCTCCAGCGTACGGGTGGGGCGATCCTTGCCGACCGCGTCGTTCCCCCGCAGGGCCCCCGGCTCCCCACGGGCCCGTGGCAGGATCCGGTGCCCACGCTCGGCGCGCGGGTGCACAGGTTGTCGCACTCCACATCGGTCAGCGGCCCACCGGAGAGGACGCTGTGCTCGCCTTCGGCGACGAAGGCGTCTTCCTCCTCCCCTGCCCCAGCGCGGAGACCGGCTGTCCAGCTGCGCCCGCCAGGAGTGGACGTGAGCCCCGACCTGGTCTCCCGCCAGTGGGCGAGTCGCTCCGCCGCTACGGGCCGCACCTGCGGGCGGCCGGGTGTGCCTGACGCGTACAGCCCGGACGGCGCGCCGCTGGCCGAGTCCCTCGCTCCGGCGGGGCGGCTCGTCCTCGCCGGAGCCCGCAGCGGTTCGGACTGCCGTTTCGCCCCTGCGACGGCCGCCGCAGCCACGGTGCGGCCGCACTCTGACGCGACGGGGGCAGGCTCCTGTCCTCCGATGTCTCACCGTCACCTATGGACGCGCTATCCCCAACCACTATCTCCCCGGCGGCGGACCCGGGCGTCTAACGTCATGCCCGTTCACCACCGCTTCATGTCCATGACCAAGGGATGCGAGCGGTGCGCAACCCGACCGAGAGGACCCCCCATGAACAAGGCCAGGCTCGCGCTCGGCGCGATAGCCCTCCTCGGTACCACCACGCTCGTGGCCACCGGTACCGGCACCGCCAGCGCGGCGCCGGTACCGATCGTCGGCGGCGACTACACGTCGAGCGCCCCCTCCTACATCGCCGCGGTCGGCGACCACAAGGGCATGTTCTGCAGCGGCTCACTCGTCGACGAGCAGTGGGTCATCACCGCCCGTCACTGCAAGGGAGCCAAAACGGTGCGCATCGGCTCCGCCAACCTCAACAGCGGCGGCACACTCGCCAAGGTCACCCGGACCGTCGCCCACTGGGACATGGACATCCGGCTGCTCAAGCTCAGCGAGCCCGTGGCCCAGCAGCCCGTCCAGCTCGGCCAGGCCTCCCCCACCCCCGGCTCGGACGTACGGCTCTACGGCTTCGGCCAGACCTGCGGACCCTACGGTTGCGGTGACATGAGCCCGCGTCTCAAGCAGCTCGACACCAAGGTCACCCACGACGCCGAGTGCGCCGGAATCAACAGCAGCCGGGAACTGTGCTTCGACACCAGCGTCGGCAGCACCGACTGCTACGGCGATTCCGGCGGCCCCGCCATCCAGGGCGGCCGCCTCGTCGGCGTCACCAGCCGCGGAGCACAGGGCCCCGGCAACTCGACCTGCGGTAAGACCAACTCCATCTACGGCGACGTCACCACGGCCACGACCTGGATCAACAGGATCACCAGCCGCTGACAGTCTCCCGGGGCGGACAGGACCGCACCGCCAGACGGACGCCCCGGCCGGGAGAGCGNCTCCGTCTGCCGCGCCCGACCGCCCCGGGCCTCCTTCGCCTCGCCGGGGACCCCCTCCCGGCGAGGCGAAGGCACACTCCTGAAGCCGGCCGCCGCGTGGCGGCACCAGAGAGCCTGAGCCCGGTGCGGCCTCGCGGCAGGCAGAGCGTGTCCTGCGACGCGTGGCACGACGCGGGAGCCACACCACCGCCGCCAACGTCCGGTCCACGCACTGGTTGCCTGAGCTGGTTCCAGGGAAGAGATCATCCGGTCGGGGCCGGACGGACCACGGGTGAACCAGCCCGGGCCCCAGGGTCGCAACGGCAGCGGCGGCATGGTTGCTGTTCGTGTTCACGGTCGGGGAGAGTCCCCACCCAGGTTCCCGAAGACCTGCGCTTCACCCCAGCCATCCGGACAGGGTCCAGGTGGCCGCCGATGAGCCGTACTCCTCGTTGAAGCACCGCCACCACGGCATGAACGTACAGGGCCTGGCCCGCCCGGACGGGACGCCGCTGCGGATTCTCACGATCCCTGGCGGGTCCGCAGGACGAGGGCGAGCGCCAGCAGCAGCGCGGTAACGGCGGGGAGCGCGCAGACGAGGGCGGCCTGGCGTTCCGGGCTCCGCAGCGTCATGACGGCCGCCGCGGTGAGCAGGACGGTCGTCGCTGCCGTCGCCCAGGGGCCGAGGCGGAGCAGGAGCGCCGCGCTGGTCGCGACGGCGAGCGCGGTGCGCTGCCAGGCGAGGGCGGTGCGTTCGGGCTGTAGGCCGGGGTCGCGCGCCGGCGGGGTCATCCGCTGACCAGGGCAGTGGTCAGGGCGAGCGCGGCGGCGGCCAGCACGCAGGCGGCCGTCCAGGGCAGGCGGGTGCCGGGGAGTGGCGCGTTGGTGCGGATGGCGTGTTCGGCCCCGCGCCAGCGGCGGTGGGAGAGAGCGGAGTGGAGACCGCCGGCCGCGATGAGGAGGACGCCCAGTCCCGTGCGTCCGGGCAGGGTGGTGAGTTCGACGACGGCGCCGCCCGCTGCCATCAGTGCGAGGGCGGTACACAGGTGAGCGAGAAGGGTGCGCTCGTTGGCGAGGGTGAAGCGGTAGTCGGGTTCGGCTCCGGTGGTGTGCAGGCGCTCGCGGCGCCACCAGGTGGCGATGGGCATGGGGTGTCCTCGTGTGCTGCCCCGTGGTGGGTACGGCCCACAGCGGGCGGTGCCGGGCCGTACCCACGGGTCGGGTGGCTATTTCGCTGCGGTGGTGTACAGGTCCGCCAGGTAGAACGTCTGGGGCAGCCCGTTGAGCCAGCCGTCGACCGATCCGTCCTCGGTGGCAGTGGCCAGTTCGGCTGTGGTGAGGGTCTGGACGTGTTCGGCTTCGGCTTTGAGCGGGGCTTCGGGCAGGCCGAGGAAGGCGGCGGTGGTCTTGATGGCGGCAGCCGGGTCCTGGGCGCGCAGGTCGTTGGCCTCCTGCAGCACCTTCACGACCTTGCTGACGGTGTGTTTCTCGCTGTCGGCCATGTCGTTGGAGGCGACGTACATGCTGGGGAAGGAGATCTCCGGTGCGAAATCGGCGTTCGTGGCCAGGGTGACGAGGTCCGGCTTCCTGGCTTCGATGGTGGAGACGTTCGGGTACCAGATTCCGGCCGCGTCGATCTGCCCGGAGACGAAGGCGGAGACCAGGGTGCCCGAGTCCATCGGGACCTTCTCCACGTCGCCGGGCGTCATGCCTGCCTTCTCCAGCGCGAGTTGAAGGATCATGTCGCCGCTGGTGCCCTCGGGCACGCCGACCTTCTTGCCCTTCGGGTCGGCGACCGTCGTGATGCCCTTGCCTGGCTGGGCAATCAGCCGGTCGGCTTCGCCGAGGCTGTTGATCGCGATGATCTTCGCCTGGCCGGAGGCGGGGAGCCAGGCGGCGCCCGGGCCGAGGTAGGCGATGTCGAGGTCTCCGGCGTTGAGTGCCTGGACCTGGATGGGGCCGTTGGTGAACTTCTTCAGCTTCGGGTCGAGCCCCTGCTTCTTCCACAGTCCCTGGTCGGTGGCTATCGCCACCAGGGAGGTACCGTTGTAGTCGGCGATGTAGCCGATGTCGACCCGGGTGGTGTCGCCGCCGCTTCCGTCGGCTGCGCCGCCGTCGTCGCTGCACGCGGTGAGGGGGGCGAGGGCGGCCAGGGCAGTGGCGAGCAGGCGGTGTCTGCTGGTTCTGGGTTTCACGCGGGGGTGCCTTCCTGGTCCTGGTGGTAGACGGAGGTCCAGACCTCGTTGCGGATCTCGGCGAACGCCTTGGACAGCCGGACCTCCTCGGTCCGCGGGTAGGGCAGGTTCACCGGGATCTGGCGGTGGATCCGGCCGGGGCGGGCCGCCAGAACCACGACCCGGCCGCCGAGGTAGACGGCCTCGTCGACGTCGTGCGTGATGAACATGACGGTGCGTTTGTCCCTGCTCCAGGCGTCGAGCAGCTGATCTTGGAGCTGGACGCGGGTGAGTGCGTCCAGCGCTCCGAACGGCTCGTCCATCAGCAGGATGCGTGGGTCGACGGCGTAGGCACGGGCGATGGCGCAGCGCTGGCGCATGCCGCCGGAGAGCGTGCGCGGCAGGGCGTCGGCGAAGCGGGTCAGGCCCACGAGCTCGATGTAGTGCTCGGCCCGTTGCCGCCGCTCGGTCCGGGGCACACCGGCCAGGCGCAGCCCGAACTCGGTGTCCGCGCGGGTGCGGGGGCCTGGCACGAGGAGCTGCCAGGAATCGCCGAATCTCCGCCGCCGTGAGCTGGACGGTCCCGGCCGCCCCCACCTGCTCCGCACCTCCCTCTCCCGGCTGGAAGCACTCCTGGACCGCGCACCAGCGACCCCGGCGGGGCTGGTGCTGTTGCCCGGTTATGCCGGTTCCTGGTGCTTCCGTCTTCCGGGCAGGCGGAGCGTGAACACGGTGCCTTGCCCCGGTGTGCTGCTGACGTGTACGGAGCCGCCGTGCAGCTCGGTGAGGTCGCGCACGATGGCCAGGCCGAGCCCGCTGCCGCCGGACTGTCGGGAGCGGGACTTGTCCGCGCGCCAGAAGCGGTCGAAGACATGCGGCAGGTCGTCCTCGGCGATCCCGGAGCCGGTGTCGCGGACCTCGATGCGGACGCCTTGTCTCGCCCCGGTGGGCCCCTCCTCAGGGTCGGCGAGGCAGCCGCTCAGCGTGACCGTGCCGCCCGGGGGTGTGTGCCGGAGGGCGTTGGCCACGAGGTTGCCGATGACCTGGCGAAGCCGTACGGGGTCGGCGTCCAGCCACAGGTCCTCGGCGTCGACGGCGAGGGTGATCCGTCCGGCGTCCGCTCGGGCTTGGTGGCCGGTCACGACCTGCTCGAGGAGGGCACGCACGGGGGTCGGTTCGGTGTGCAAAGTCAGCCGGCCGCTGTCGAGGGCGGTGAGATCACGCAGATCGTCGATGACGTGCTGGAGGACGAGGGCTTCGTCGTGGAGGGAGGCGAGGTAGGTGGCGTCCACGGTCGCGATGCCGTCCTGAGCTGCTTCCAGCCAGCCGCGGATGTTGCTGAGCGGGGTGCGCAGCTCGTGGGCGATGTCGCTGATCATGGCCTTGCGCTGGCTTTCCAGCCGCGCACGATGTTCGGACAGTTCGTTGAAGGCTGTGGTGAGCTGGCCGATCTCGTCGTTGCCGCGGACCGGCACGGGCGGGTGGACGTCCGCGGCCTTCAGTTCCCGTGCCGCACGGGTCAGACTGTGCAGCGGCCGTACGACCGGGAAAGCCGCCAGGACCGCGGCGCCCAGCGCGAGGGCGAACACCAGGGCCGCCAGGAGGGTGACCTCGGCCGTGCTTCGGGAGGAGAGCCCGAAGGAGGTTCGGTCGGCTTCACCGGCCGACCCCAGGAACAGTCTGGCAGGCGGGGCGACGTGGGATGTGAGCTGCTCGCGGCGGCTGTCGGCGACGCAGGAGGCAATGGTGTCGTCGCTGACCGCTGTCGAGCCGCCCGTCGCCCCGGACCAGGAGAAGTCGACGTTAACCCGAATGCCCGAGATGCCCGTTCCTTTCAGGCACTGGGCCACGAGGGCGTTGAGCTGGTCGAGGGCCTTTCGCTCGGTTTCTGTCGTGGTCCGCTCCAGGATCCGTTCGCACTGGGGGGCGGCAGCGGGGGTTTCGGAGCGGCCCAGGTGGCGGATGGTGGGGCGTCCGCTGGGGGCGGTGTCGATGGCGGCCCTGATGCCGTTCGCCTCCAGGCACGCCGTTTCCTGTTCGGCGTAGCGGTGAAGGCGGCTGCGTTCGGCCACCGTAAGTCGGTAGGGCCCCACCGCGCGTGGGTCGATCCGGCCGCCGGTGCCCTGGACGTCGGGCGAGGCCGCGCCGACGGAGAGCGGGTCCAGCACGGTCGCGGGACGTGCGGAAGACGGTGGGCGGTGTGGGGCGGAGTCGGCGAGGGTCTGGTGGTCCAGGGAGGTCAGGACGATGTGCCGACCGGTCTCCTCGGACAGACGGCGCACCCTTGGTGCTACCGCGCGCCAGGTCGGGTGGGTGGCGGCGTACCCCAGGAGCTGGTCCCGGATCCGGGCGTCGTCGGCGGCGGCCTGTCCCTGTTCCCGCTCGATCGCCCCGGTCGCGGTCCGCGCGGTGAGCCAGGCCGTTGCCGCGACACTGCACGCCCCGACCAGCGCGGAGACCAGGAACAGGCGAAACAGCAGCCGCTTGCGCAGCGGGAGCCTGCCGGAGGGGTCAGGGCCCGGCATGTGTGGCTCCCGGATCGGACGGGCCACCGGTCGTGTCCTTCTGCTGTGCCGCGAAAAGGCCCGGCGCGGCCTCGCCGGGCCGTTCCTCCCCGGCGGCCGGAACGAGTTTGTAGCCGACTCCGAAGACGGTGACCAGCCGCCGGGGGTTGCGGGGATCCTCCTCGGTCTTCCTGCGCAGATTCATGATGTGTGTGTCCACGGCGCGGGACGTTGTGTAGTGGCCGAATCCGTGCAGCTCCTCCAGGAGACGGTCCCGGGTGAAGACCTGCCCCGGCCGGGCGGCCATCGCTGCTAGCAGCCGGAATTCGCCGGGCGTGCACTCGACACGGCGGCCGTTCACGACGACCTCGTGCCGCTCGGGGCTGATCCGCAACGTGCCCACCTGGAGATCCCCGCCGCCGCCCGTCGGCCGTGGTCCGCCCCGGGCCGCCCGGCGCAACAGCGTGCGGACACGGGCCACGAGCTCCCGCGGGCTGTAGGGCTTGCTGATGTAGTCGTCCGCTCCCAGGTCCAGGCCAAGCAGCAGATCGTCCTCGGCGGATCGGGCTGTCAGCAACAGGACTGGCAGATCACGGCCCTCGGCACGAAGGATCCTCAGCACGTCGAGCCCGTCGGTCCGCGGCATCATCCAGTCGAGGACGGCGAGGTCGGGCTCCCGCCGGCGTACCAGCTCCAGCGCGGCGCGGCCGTCGTGGACGGCCCGAACCGTGTGCCCCTCTCGCTCCAGGTAGCGGGTCACCAGCTCGGCCTGCTTGTGATCGTCCTCGGCGACCAGGATGTGCGCGCACATGGAGGCGATCGTAAGTCACGGCACACGGGCCACCTGTCCGTTGTGCCTCGGCGTGCGGCTCACCGCCGTGCCCCACAGGAAACCGGCAGGAGCCTGACCATTCCCTGACACGTGGTCTGTACGAAGAAGCCATGACTTCTGCTCCTCGTCCCCGGCACCCCCGCCGCGTGCGGCGTGCCGTCACCGCGGCCGTGCTGCTCGGCCTCGCCTGCCCGCTCACCCTGACCGGCGGTGTGGTCACCGCTGCCGCGCAGTCCGCTGCCCGGCCATGGACAGGGCCGCCCGTCGACTCCGTCGTGCGGGAGGAGGGAGCCGTGGGGAAGAAGGTCCCCGTCGCCGCGTGCGTACCGGAGCGGCTCCACAGCAAGGCCATCAGCTTCACGGCCAGCGACGGTGTCCGGCTCTCCGGCCTCGTCCTGGGCAGCGGGCCGCGGGGGGTGGTCCTCTCGCACGAGAACGGCAACAACATCTGCAGCTGGCTGGGCTTCGCCGAGGAGCTTGCCGCCGCCAACTACCAGGTCCTCGTCTACGACCAGCGCAACGCGCTCCTCGGGGCCTCCGAGCAGGCTGACGACTTCCGCTTCGACCTGGACGTCGAGGCCGCCGTCCAGGAACTCCGGGACCGGGGCGTGACACACGTGCTCGCGGGCGGAGCCTCCATGGGCGGCACCGCCACGGCGACAGTCGCCCCGAAGATCCACGACCTCGTCGGACTCCTCATCCTGTCCTCACCCAGCACCCTCCCCCCGGACATGACCCCCCTGCCGGGCCTTGCGAAGGTGACGGTGCCCTCCTTCTTCGCCGCCGCCACGGGCGACATGACCTTCGTCGACGAGGTGCGGGCCCTGTACGAGGCGTCCGGAGCCAAGAACAAGCAGATCCACATCCTCGACGGCGGAGCCCACGGTGTCCTCATGATGGCGGACGGCGAGCAAGGCGCGCGTCTGCACGACCGGGCCCTGGCCTTCGTCGAGGACGCCTTCCGTCAGGCCGACGTGCCCCTGCCTCCGGCACCACCAGCCGACACGACATCTTCGTCCGCCCCGACACGATCACCGGTGCCGCCGGCCGAGGAGGCATCGCGGGCGCCGCAGGCGACGGGCCACCGCAGCGAAGAACCCGACATCTCGCTCTCCGCCGGCATCGGTGTGGCCTGCGTGCTCCTCGCGGCGGCGATCGCCGGCGCCGCCCTGGCCAGGCGACACCAACGACGTTCCCGGCCCCAGCCCTGAGTAGGGTGCGCGCCGTACCGCGCACTCCGCGCGCGGTACGGCTCAGACGACGACGCTGTGCTCGGCAATAGGGCCCAGGAGCTGTTCCTCCTCATAGCTCAGGTGCGACAGCAGGCACTCGCCGAGCCGGTCCAGCACCCTGCGTACCTCCTCCAGCCGCGAGGGGTCGTCCACCATCGCGACCAGGGCCAGGTCCAGGCGGACGATCAGCCCCGCGATCAGGTCGTGCTCCTTCTCCAGACGGTCCAGTACGGGCGCCAGGTCCGGTTCTGCCTCACGCAGCCTGGGGAACATCACCTCGTCCTCCAGGAGGTGGTGGTTGGTGACGAGCCGACAGTACGTTGCGCAGAACGCGCCCAGTGACCAGTAGTTCTGGCGCAACGTCATGGTGTTGAGCAGCGAACGGGCGGCTGCCGGCTCATCCCTGCCGGCCAGCACGTCCGTGACGACCCGCTGCAGCTCATCGAGCTCGGCACGCAGGTGATCGTGCACGGTGACGAGCGTGGCAGCGGCCCGTCGGCCCGCTGTCGACGGTTCCTGCCGAGCCGGCCGCCCCTTAGCCCTCGGCCGCCCGGCGGGGTCAACCGGACGGTCCGCTGGATCCGCCCACACCGCCTGCGCGGGCGCCTCGCCGCGTTCCTCCGCGACCGCGGCCCGTACGGCCGGCACGGTCTCGCCGGCGAAACGCATCAGCGCGCCCGAGTCGCCGGGCGCGACGTTCATGAGGAATCCGCTGACACCGTGTTCGCGTGTGAGCTCCGCCAGATCCGCGGCGGTGAAGCCGGTGTCGACGATGTAGACACGCCGAACCGCCGAGGGGGAGCGCCCCGCGGCGGTGGCGGCCTCGTCGATCGTCCGCATCAGCGTGCCCAGGCCGGACGGCGGAACGTAGGCGGCGCTTCCCAGCCAGCCGTCGGCGAGCCGCCCCGTCAGACGAAGCGCCCTGGCCCCGTAGACCCCCAGCCAGATTCCGACGGGATGCGCCGGCACCGGCCCCGGCCTGGCGCCCTCCAGCCGGTAGTGCTTGCCCTGGATGTGGACCCTCTCGCCCGGGGACCACAGGGCCCGCAGCACCGACATCGCCTCGCGCAGAGAGGTGACGGCCTCGCCTGGTGTGCGGCGGGGGCCGTCCATGGCCACGATGGCGTCCCAGAACGCCCCGGCGCCGAGCCCGAGCTCGACGCGCCCGCCGCTGAGGATGTCCAGCGTGGCGACGCTGCGGGCGAGCACTGCCGGGGGGGCGCAGCGGAAGGTTCGCCACGGCCGGGACCAGCCTGATGGACCGGGTCAGCGCGGACACGTGGGACAACAGCGTCCAGGTGTCCAGAAACGACGGCTGGTACGGGTGGTCCTGTACCGCGAACAGGTCCAGACCCGCCTGGTCGGCATCCTGCGCCAGCCGCAGCACGTCACGGTGCCGGGCTGCCTCCGGCGGCACGAAGACACCGAACTGCAGACCGCGGCCGAGGTCAGGCATGGACGTCCCTTCACCGTGGAACCAGCTGTGAGGCAAGTCTGCGCACCTCGCCCGGCAGCCGCACGTCGACACAGGCTGAGGCCGCGGCCGGACAGCCCCGTACCAGTCGGCATCCGGTTTCCCAACGTCCGTAGGCCACGACAGGGCTGTCGAGCACTCAACCTGTGGCCACCGACACCACGCAGCGGCGGATTGGGCGATCGGACCGCCAGGTACGGACGGCTTCGCTTCGGGGCCGCCCAGGAACCAGCGGGCGTTCCGCCGTTCGTCTGCGGCCCGATCTCCCGGGAGGACGTCCCTGGCGTGGTCGAGGACGGCCCGGGTCCCGGTCGGCGTAACGCCCCCGTCGGGAACCGGGGCGCTCGCACCCGCGCGGCGGCAAGCCCACGGGGAGAAGGCAGACCGCCGTCCCGGCGCTACGGGCGCGGGGCGAAGGCAGCCGTACACGCCGGTCCCAGGGTGGCTTCCGCAGAGCGCTCCGACAGGGACATGGCCCTGGTTCCCGGGGAACGCTCCGGTTGCCTGCCCAGACGGGGCGGTGTGTACTCGGGGCGGTTGCTCCACTGTGCGGGTACGCCCGGGACTTGGTCCCGCCCGCCTCGCTTCGATCGGTCCGCTGCGGCCCTTGCGGCTCCACGACAGACGCGACCGGGCGGCACGCACGGCACGGCACGACTGCGACGCATCTCCCCCCACAGGCGATCGCACCTCCATCTGACTCACCTCACCGGAAGGCAGAAGCGAGCCATGACTCCGTCGTCCAGAACGTCACGTAGGTTGAGCCGCCACCGCACGGGGGCTGCGGCCATCGTTCTCACCCTCTTCGCCACCACCCTCACCGCGGGTACCGCACACGCGACCACCACGCTCGCCGGTGATCGTTCCGCTTCGGCACCGCCGACGCGGAACGAACAGCGTGCCCTCATCAACTTCGGCACCGTCAAGTGGTTCAACGACGTGAAGGGGTACGGATTCATCACCCCCGACGACGGCACCCAGGACGTCTTCGTCCACCACTCCAACATCATCGGCCCGGGTTACCGGACTCTGGACGAAGGACAGCGGGTCGAGTACCAGGTACGGCAGGGTCCCAAAGGCCCGGAGGCCATCAACGTCCTGCCCCTTCCCTGACCCCATCTCCTCAGGGGCCTGGAGTATCTCCGGCGTCACAGCGGCAGGCCGTCAGCAGCCTCCTCAGCCCGCACCGCCCACCGGCCCGGTCGCCGAGTACGGCCTCAGCACCGGCTGCCCGTGCATCAGGAGACGGCCGGGGCCACCCACAGTGCCCTCTCGGCCAGTGGGCCACTGTTGCCCGGAGTGGCCCGAGATGCCCTGGCCGCCGGGATCACCCCAGGTACCCGAGGCGCGCGCCAGGCTGACCGGCAGTGCCGGGACCACCGGGAAGCACCCGGCCGGTACCCGGCACCGTCGCCAGCCTCCGCGGCAGGCGCAGCGGTGCCGCCGCGGCCCCTCGCACGCGGTCCGCCCGCCATGCCGCCGGAGCCGCCGACGCCGCCGGTCTTGCCGTTCTCCCCGCCTCGCCCCGCTCCCCCGCCGGGCCCCGGAGTCTCCAGCTCCCCCGTTCCGGCCGGACCGCGCGATGACGCGGACGGGGTATCCCCGCCCGTCTTCGCCAACACGATGACGGGCCGTTGGGAAGGTGCCGGCACCTCCTTCGGCCGCGTGCGCCGGTTCCGCAGTCCCGGCCGCTGGCGAAGACCTCCCGGGTGACGTGCCGTCCCCGTCTGATCCACCGCCGGCGCCGGGGAACGGATCGACGTTCATGATCAGCACGGGTCCCAGGTCCGCGGAGTCACAGCGAATCTCAGGGCGGCCGCGTCCCCGCAGCGCGGTGAGGGAGCCGGCGAGCAGCACGCCAGAGCTGACGCCCCGGCGACCGCTTCCTGACAGGACGCTGACACGTACTGGCCACAATGGCGAGCCTCAGCCGTCCGGGACGGCATGGCCACCGCACGTCGGCCCGCCCGCGACGACCGGAGACGACTCGAAAGGCAGGACACCGTATGCCGGTGAAGCACCGCATCCAGCTCTCCTCCGCAAGGCCCGGCCGCCGAGCCCGCATGGCCGGGGCCGTCGCCGGGGCGGCGGCGGTCGCGGCGGCCGTGATCGTACCCGCGGCCGCGACGGCCGGCGAGCTCACTCCCGGTCCGCGGTCCGTCATGAAGGAGGGGCGTTGGGGAATGGGGAAGGTGGGCGTGGTCCACTACGACCTGGGCGACCAGGTGTTCACACCGCCCGCTCCCTACAAGGGCCGCAGCGAACTCGCCGCTGTCGTCCACTACCCCAAGGATCTCGCGCGCGGCAGGCATCCGCTGATCGTGATGCAGCACGGCTATTGGCACACCTGCGCGGACGGCCAGGCGCAGGCCGCGCTGGAGGCCGCCCGGAAGGCGCTCACCGAAGCCCAGAAGAACGGCGACCAGGCGGAGGTGGCCCGCCAGGATAAGCTCGTCTCGAAGGCGAGCGCCTCCCGGAGTTCCTGGCCCTGCCGGGACGGCGTCGCGCCCCTGCCCAGCAGCTCCGGCTACGACTACCTGGCCAAGGCCCTCGCCCGGCAGGGTTTCGTCGTCGTGTCCATGGGGGCCAACGGGATCAACGCGACCAGCTTCGGTCAGGCAGACTCGGTGTATCAGGCCCGCGCCGCGCTGATCAACAAGCACCTGGAGATGTGGCGCCAACTCAACCTGGGCAAAGGCCCGCTGAAAGGCAAACTGACAGACCCCCGGACGGGCAAGGCGAGCCGTGTGCAGTTCACAGGCCGCGTGAACCTCGCCCGGGTCGGAACCCTCGGCCACTCCATGGGCGGCGGCGGAGTGATGCAGCACGCCTCCGACAACGGGCACGCGGCCTGGCCCGAAGACGTCGACGTGAAAGCCGCACTCGGCCTCGCCCCCACCGGCCTGTGGGACAAGGAACCCGTCACCAAGATCCCGCTCGCCGTGCTGTGGGGCACCTGCGACCAGGTCAACACCGGCGAGTACGTCAACTGGAACAAGGGCAACAACCGGGCACCCCTGCACGGCGTCACCCTGACCGGCGGCAACCACAACTACGTCAACACCCAGTGGTCCCCGAGCAGCGGCCAGGTCGGCGCGGTAGACGACGCCGTCCCCGCCAGGAGCCCGGGACACTGCGTCTCCCAGGACGGCAAGGAACAGGAACACCGCGCACTCGACGAAGCCACCCAACGCCGCATCACCACCGCCTACACGACCGCCTTCTTCCGCCGCTACCTCCTCAACGACACCTCCGCCGACCCCCTGCTCACCGGCACCAAACACCTGCCGTACGCGCGGGAGACGGTCAACGTGGACTACGTCCCACCGCACCGGGCCGAATGACCACGACGGGCCGCGGGCTGCGCGTCAGCCCGCGGCCCTCCTCCCGGCCCTGCACGGCTTCCTGTTCCGAGCGGCGAGCCCTCCTGTCGGGGATCGCTCTCGCCGGAAGGGTCCCGGCTGAGCGGCGGAGAACCCGGGCAGCAAGGCAAGGAGCCAGCGGACTCTCCGCCGACCGGACAACAGGCCCCCGGTGGTTCCGGCCAGCCACAACCGCTGCGCCCAACTGCTCGCCCGGCTCCCCCCGGAGCGGGCCAGCGGCCCGTGCCACCGTGGCATCGTGCGGCCTCAGCCGCAGGCTCACGTCACCACAGCCTTGTGGCCCGCAGGTCTGACCGCAGCCGTACAGGCGTACCGTCACGCGGGCCGACCACGACACAGGGGAATACACGGGTAAACGCCCCACGACGAGCCCTGTCTCCCACACCGGCCGGTGCCTAGACTCAGCCGGCATGCCCCTGGAACTGCGTCACTGCCGACTGCTGGTCACCCTGGCCGAAGCCGAGAGCCTGCGCCGTGCCGCCACACGACTTCGCCTGTCTCCGGCCGCCGTGGCCGGGCAGCTCGAGCGAGTCGAACGCGCTCTGGGAGGTGAGCTGTTCATCCGCCGCGGAGACACCCTCACCCCGACTCCGCTCGGACATCACGCCCTGGGAGAAGCCCGCGACGTTCTCACGGCCTTCGAACGCCTGCTGAACGGCGTCGACCGTGCCCACCGTGAGTACAGCGGTGGGTCTTCACCCCTGCGCGTCGGCGGCGGCTACGCCTCCAACTGCCATCACGTCATACGCGCTGTCCGCGAGGCCGTACCGGGACACACGGTCGCCGGCAGCGAGTACGGCTCGATGCGCGAACTCCTGGCCCTGGTGGGCGCGGGCGAGCTCGCCATGGCCGAGGTGTACGAGTTCTCAGGTGCCCCGCTGCTCCTGCCCCCGGGGCTGCGGTCGGCGGTAGCGGTCCGGCAGGCCATCTTCGTGGCGATGTCACAACGGCACCCGCTGGCCGAGCGCACGGTCGTAGCGCTCGCCGACCTGGCCTCGGAAGACTGGGTCCTGCCCGTGGCAGACGACTCCGGGCTCCGGACCAGCTTCCTCGTCCAGTGCGAGACGGCGGGCTTCACGCCACGGTGCCCCCACCACTCCAGCGCCGTCCCCGGCTATGCGCTCGCCGCCGCCGGCCAGGCCGTGTGCGGCCGGTATCCGCCCGACGTGCCGCGGTACCCGGGGCTGGTGATCCGTCCGATGGCCGGAAACCCACTGTGGCGCAAGACCCACCTTGTGTGGGCCCACAACTCCCCCTTGGCAGACGTCGCGGAGGACATCGTCAGCCGGGTGCGGGAACTGAGTCTGGCGGAGGTGCGCTCTGACCCGCAAGGCGCGGCCTGGCTTGCCACCGGAGGTGACGCGTTCATGCGCGACGAGCGGCCGGCGCAGCCCCCGGCAGGTCACGGGCAACCGCCTGCATGAAAGCCTCGGCCAGCACCGCCACAGGCGAGTCCAGCCGCCAGGCCGCCGTCAGATGCCGGACCAGGACGAGACCCGACGGCGGACGGAGGGCCACCCCAGCGCGGGGCGGAGCGCTCGCGGGAACGAACCCGACGCAACGCCCCACCTCCACCAGGTCGAGCAGGGCCTGGTCGTCCCACACATGGTGCCGGATCCGCGGCGTGAAGCCCGCACCTGCGCAGCCCGCGAGAGTCGGCGAGGACAGACCACCAGCCCCCGGCACCTGGACTACGGCCCAGTCCTCGTCGGCGAGCGCGGCAAGCGGCACCGTCTCACCCCGCGCCAGCTCACAGCTCGAGGGGAGGGCCAGATGCAAGGGCTCCTCGGACAGACACACGCGCCGTATGCCACCACGCCCAGCGAAACCCCCTTCACACTCCGTCCAGTCGACGTAAGCCACGAGGTCGGCATTCCCCCGCCGCAGCAGCGCCTCAAGCACCGGCCGCTCCCGCACGTGACTGCTGGTGACGGGAGCCAGACCCACCGACTCCGCCGCTCGCAGGAGAACGGGCCAATGCGGAACTACACACAGGCTGACAACACGCACAGCGCCGCCCGCCGCGCTCGCCCGAGCCCGTTCACGGGTCGACCGCACCAGCCGCTCCATGCCACCCAGAACCGCCCAGCTGTCACAGATGACACTCCGGCCCAGCGCGGTCGGCACCACGCCTTCCCGGGACCGCACGAACAGAGGTCCGCCCAGTGCGGCCTCGACCCTGCGGAGCTGCGAGGTCACCGTGGGCTGGGCAACGCCAAGTACCGCGGCGGCCTTGCGGATGCTGCCCGCCTCCGCGATCGTCACGAGGACTTGCAGGTGACGCAACTCGAGCCGGAGAGCCATCGTGGTCGGGATCCTCGGACTTCTGACCTTCCCGCAAGGAGAACCAGGGGAAGTTAGGAATGGTTTCCATTTCTAGAAAACGTCTCAGCGTCTCCTGCTGTCAAGGGGTTCGGCAGCCGTGGCAGAGTCCAGGTGTGCGGCCAGCCGAGTCCAGGCTGATGGCCAGTGGAAATCCCGGTGCATGGCCACCTGATCTGCGGCGCTCATGATCGCTTCCTCATACGACAAAGACCCCCTGTCTGGTTTGCTGGTGTTTGCGAAGCAGCCAGCTACCGGCCGCAGAGGTCCTGTGACGAAGCCCGACAGAGAGATCATGGAGATTGTTGAGGCGTACGACCCGGCCGAGACGGCTTGGTCGGCGGCCGGCTTGACGGGGCACGACCCGAAGACGGTCAAGCGGTGGTCGAGGCCCGTGCCAGCGGGCTGACAGGCAGCACCTCGCCCGTGAGGGAACCTGAAGGTCCCACGCGGGCACGAGGAAGTCCTCCATCCGGCCGGAGGCGACGGCGCTCCCCACGCCCAGACGGCGTGCCGGTCACGACGCGGCTGGGGATGTTTCTGAGCAGCACCAAGACCCGCCGGGCCAAGCTCACCCCCACCCGTCGCGAGACCCTCGCCGAGCTCGGCCTCTCCTGAGCCACCCTGCTCTTGCCCCCACCAGCCCGCGGGTTGGTGAGACGCAAGTCGTCCACAACTTGTCCATTTGAACGAGCGTTTACTGACGAATGCAAGGCCAATACTCGGTTATTCTGGCGTCATGACCCGTGAGCTCGAAGGAGACGGAGTAGCCGCGCTACTGGCGGAGGCCAAGCTGGCGGCAGCGTTTGACGACCCGGCGGAGCGGGTGCGGTTGCGGAAGGCGGCGGGGCTGTCGCTGGAGCAGGTGGCGCGGGCTGTGGGGGTTGGGCGGCAGACGGTGGCGAACTGGGAGGCCGGCGGGATGCCCTCTTCGCCGTCGCGGGGGAAGTACCTGCGGCTGCTGGAAGGGCTCGCGCAGATTCACCCGGTCCCGGCCCCGACTCAGGAGGCGCACACCGCCGTGGAGCCGCAGGCCGCCCCCGGCGCCCGGCAGGCAGCGCCAGTGGAGAGTGCGGCGGCGCGGCAGGCGCGGGCCGGGCATGCCCGGCAGCAGGCGCGGCGCCGGTCCAGTTCGGCCGATGAGGTGCAGGCCGAGCTGCGGGGTGTGATCGCGCAGGCCGTGGAGCGGGAGTTGGCGAGGGCCGGGGGTGATGCGGATGCGGCGGCCGGGGCGCTGGTGAAGCGGGCGATCCCCGATGTGATGAGCTTGTTCGCGCGGACGCGGGTGCAGGCGCGGTATGAGTACACGGCCTATCCGGCGTTGCCGGACATCCTGCGTAAGCCCTCGAAGACGGATCCGGATCTGGTGTGGGAGGCCCGTCCGTCCTGGCGGCACCCGGGCTACCGCCGTCACCCTGACGGTGACGTCGCTGTGACGGCGCTGGATGTGAATGCGGCGTATTTGTCGGCGTTGAAGACGTGGCTGCCGATCGGGAAACTCGAGCACACCGTGGGCGGGGAGCATGACCGCAAGCGGGCCGGGGTGCACCTGATCACCCCACCCGCCTGGGAGCACCCGTATCTGCCGTCCCCCATGGGGGACCGGGAGGAGGCGGGGCCGGTGTGGGTGAGTGAGCCGACGCTGCGGCTGCTGCTGCGGCTTGCCGGGCCCAAGCACCGGCTGGTGGAGGCGCCGGTCATCCACGAGTCCTGGACCAGCACGGGAACCGAGGTCTTCCTCGACAGCCTGCGCCAGCTCCTGGCCGCCGCCCGCGCGGACGCGCTGGAGGAGGGGGACGACGTCACCGCCGCCTATGTGAAGGCGATGTACTCCAAGTTCGTCTCGACCCTGGGTGAGTCCTCCCACAACCGGGAGATCGCCCGGCCGGACTGGATGCACCTGATCCGCTCGCAGGCCTTCGCCAACCTGTGGGGCCGCGCGTTCAAGGCGCACCAGGCCGGGCTGACGGTGATGTGTGCGCTGGGTACCGACGAGTTGCACGTGGCCGGTAACTGGCGGCAGACCTGGGCCGAGGGGCGGGGGCTGGCGGAGATGAAGGTGAAGACCGACCGTGACGGGGCCCCGGTCACCTACCGGGCCGCTGCTGTTGGTGGGGGCCGCTGATGGCCGGGCGGTGGATGGACTTCGGCCACTACAACGCACACGGCATCCCCGGCGCCGACGCCCTGGGCGCCGGGATCGAGCGGATGGTCACCGGCATCTCCTCCCCCGCCGACAGCGAACGCGGTATCGCCGCGCGTCTGCGCTACCTCACCGCCTCGGCAGCCGGATACGCCGCCATAGAGCGCGCCGGGATCTCGGTGACCCCGCGCACGCTCATGGCCTGGCTGGCCGAGGAACGCCTGCCCAACCGCGCCAACCAGCAGCGCCTGGACGCCGCCTACTGGGACCTGCGCCGCCACAACGTGGCCGCCGACCTCAAACGCCGCCTCACCTCACGGGGAGGCACCCGTATCGAGATCGACCCCGTCGACCAGACCCGCGTCGACCCCAAACACCGCCGCGACCTGTCAGTCCGCCGCCTGACCGTCCGCCCCCGCCACTGGGACACAGCCGTCGACGCCTGGCTCGCTGATGACGCCGAGACGCTGGACACCGTGTGGGACGAGGTCATCACCGAGCTCGGCAGCGACTACGACTCCTACGCCTACGTCTCCTCCATCGGCTGGAACGCCTGAAGGGTCCCAGGACTGTGGCACCGGCGAGTTCCTGATGAGGCGAGGCAAGATAGTTGTCCGCAGCGCGCCTCGGGCGGCAGGTGCGCTGCGGAATCGGGGATGATCGTGACATGACAGGCCATAACCCGGAGATTGCTGCGGCGCGCGGGGTGGTGGCAGCCTGACCTCCGCCTCTGCCCCGTCCTCGGGGACGGGCGACCGGCACGGTCAGCCGGGGACGAGCCCCGCCGACCGCGCCGATCCCCAGGCGTCAGCCGGAGTAGCTCACCCAGCCTTTGATCGCCGTGGTGTTCGGCGGGCAGTAGACCTGGACGTTCCTGAAGGAGGAGTGGGGCCCCGACGTACGGGTGCTGCCGTCGGAGCAGCTGATGTGCGCCGACCACGTGGTGCCGCCCCACACGGAGCAGGAGACCTCGTAGTACCACTGGTATCCGTCGTCGTTGAGGCTCGGCGTACCGCAGTGGATGCCCAGGGCTCCGGCGGGGGAGAGCCCTGGCGGGATGTCAGCAGTGGCGCCCACCCGGGCCGTGATGGCGGAGGAGGGGGAGTCGGTCAGCGCCTGGGCCGGACCCGCTGCGACGACGGCTGCGGCGGCGGCTGCGGCGAGACAGCCTGCGAGCTTCAATCCGTGCATAGCGATCACCTCGGTTCTCGAAGGGACACTCGGCATTCCGGAGTGCTGCTGGGTGCGATAGGTGACACTATCCACACAGAGGGATTTCCTGGCGACAAGTGAAGGAAAGGCGCCAAACGGACCCTGGCCGGTAACTCGCTTGCGGAATATGCCCCGCAGGGGCGCTGCCGACGGGGACCGGACACCGCACCGAGCCGAACAGGCCGCTCAGCGCGGCGCACCCGAGGGCGACGGTCTGGGGCCGAAGGCCCCGTGGGCCCTGACCTGTCCGCGCAGACGACATCCGTCAAGAGGTGGGCGCGCCGTCGAGATCGGCCGGATCGTGACCGCCGCTCCCGTTACGCGCCGCTGTCGCGGGTGAAGGCTCGCGCGGCGGCGCGGCGGCGCTGGCAGGGCTTCCCGCAACCACGCTGCTGGGCTCGGGCGGTGAAGAGCCGGTGGTGGAGCTGGCTGCGCCGCTGGAACCGGAGGAGGCGCGGGTGGCGCTGCGGAGAGCGGCCGGGCATGGCGGGCCGTTGCTGGTGGGGTGATGGGGCGGGTGGCGCTGGACCGGTGGTGCGGCGAGCCCTACCTCGCCCAGGGGACGGGCTCGGTCCGGGTACGAGGGGCTGCCCTGGGCCTGGCTGAACAGGGAGCTGTGGCCGAGGCCCGCGGGCTCGACGACGGTGGTGGTGGATCTGGCGGTGGGTGAGGACGTCGCGGGGTCGCTGGAGAGGGACGACAGGTTGCTGGAGGTGGAGGGTGCCGCGGTGATGGGGGTGGTGCCCGGGCCACGCGGGGTCCGCGTCGCCGGATCGCGGTGGCGGGCGGAGGAGACCTTCCAGGCCGGGCTCGACGGGCACCGACTCCGCCGCTGTACCTCGTGGGCCCGGCTGGGTCACCGTTGTCCTGTTCGCCCATGCCGTCCTCCCTATCGACGAGGGGGAACACACTGACGCGAGGCGAACGAGGCAGCGACACAGCGGAGAACCCGCCGAAGGCCGACGTCACGGACGGAATCCCGGATGCCGAGCGTGAGCTGTACGGGGGCCGGCTGCGCTTCGTTGACGGAGCCGCGGTATCTGGCATGTCTGCCACCAGGATTCGCCCCAGGAGAACAGGGCCAGTTCCGCAACATCCGGGCACGGATGCTGAAGTACTCCGCCTCGGCGGAAGGTCCGCAGTGGTTGTCCGACGAGCAGATCGAGCAGCTTCCGGCGGCCGCCGTTCGGGTCCGGGACCGCTTCTTGGTGTCCCTGCTGGCCTGCACCGGGATGCGGATCGGTGAGGCGTTGGGGTTGCACCGACAGGACATGCACCTGCTGTCGAACTCCGAAATGCTTGGCTGCCAGGTGGCAGGACCGCACGTGCACGTGCGGCGCAGGCTGAACGCGAACGGGGCGCTGGCCAAGTCGCGTTTCTCGCGGTGGATTTTGGTGACCGAGGACCTGGTCGACGGGTATGCGGAGTACCTGCATGAGCGAGCCGCGCAGTTGCCAGCCGAGATGGACGGCGACGGCGTGTTCGTGAATCTGTATGCGGGACGTCGAGGCCAGCCGGTGACGTATGTGGCCGCGAGGGACATGTTCGACCGGCTTGCGCGGAGGGTGGGGTTTGAGGCTCGCCCGCACATGCTGCGACACTCCGCGGCCACGCGCTGGATCCGTGCGGGCATCGACCGCGATGTGGTGCAGCTGCCGTATGGCAACTGCACCGAACCGACCACCATCAAAGCCGGCGGGAAGAGCTGCCCGCTGCGATTCCAGTGCGTCGGCTGCGGCTTCTACCGCCCTGACCCGTCCTACCTGCCCGCCGTCGAAGGAACACATCCACCAGCTGCGCACCGACCGCGAGACCGCCGACGCACTCGACACAGCTGATTTCGTCACCCGCAACCTCACGGACCAGATCGACGCCCACACCGAAGTCGCCGAGAAGATGCACAAACAGCTCGCGGAACTCCCCAATGACCAGCAGGCCGAAATCGAAGAAGCCGCACGGATCCTACGCAAAGCCCGCGCCGCCGACGACCACACACTGCTCCCACTGACCGTCATCAACCGTGGTCAGGGCGCCTCGTGACCATCCCGCGACCCCCCGGGGAGGTGCTGCGCCAAGCCCGACACAAGGACAGCCGCGACAAACGTGCCCGCGTCCTGCACACCCTCGATCAGCTGCTCGCCCATGGCGATCGGGTCACCTTGACCGCGGTCGCCAAGGCGGCGGGCGTCTCGACCTGGCTCGTCCACGCCCTCGGCGTCCGGGAGCACATCGAAGCAGCTCGCACCCAGCCGGACCGCACCGCAGCCAGAGGCGGCGAGTCCCTGCCGCCGGGCAGCGCCATGAGTAGGCGCACCGACCTGGAGGTTCTTCGCACCGACAACCAACGGCTCCGCGGCCAGGTCAGCGAACTCAAGGAAGCCCTGCAGCGCCAGCTCGGCCGACAACTCGGCCAAGTGCAGGCAACCGACCTGACGGACCGGATCCGTGAACTGACCGCGCAAAATCAAGAGCTGCACAGCCAGCTCATCCAGCGGCAACACGAGAAACGGGAACGTGAGCGGAGACTCGCCGAGACCAACGACGACCTCGTCGCCGCCCGAGCGAGCCTCCGGCGCGTGATCCGAATCGAGAACTCATAGGCAGGGTGAGATAGCCAGAGCTCCACAACACGTTGGAGGGCCCGACCGTCCTCCGGCCGGGCCCGTCGTATCAGCTGGTCAACGGCATCAAAGCTGAACGGCCGTACTGTCCCTACGTCGTGAAGAAGTCGGCGAGCGCGCGGCCGATCTGGCCGGGGGCGTTCTCGGTGGGGATGTGATCCGCATTCGGGATACGGAGCAGCGTGGTGTGGGGCATCTCGGCGGCGAACCGCTCGGCGTACGCCACCTTCTCGTGGAGATCGTCCTCGCCCCAGATCAGCAGCTTGGGCACGATGGACCTCCGCAGCGCGGGAACGAGGTCGAGGGTGTAACGGTTGTCGGCCGCGCCCGCCAGGGCCATCCAGGAGCGGCGCACTCGCTCATCAGTCCACGGATCCGCGTAGTCCGCGATCAACGACTCAGCGGCGACACCGGACAGCACCCTCGCAATCGCCTGCCGTCGGGCGGCGAGCACGCCCTCGCCCGTGTCCGAGTCCCGGAATTGAGCCACGTGGGGCGCGGGCCAGGAGTCATAGAGGACCGAGTTGACCAAGGCGAACCCGGACAGGTCAAGCCGGTTGTGGGCAAGGAGGTGCTGGGCGATGGCGCCGCCGATGTCGTGGCCCGCCAGGGCGATGGGTCCCGAGAGGTTCAGCGCGGAGGCAAAACGCGTCACCCAGTCGGCGAGCGCTGGAACCGTGGCCGTTTCCGGGGTGAGTTGGCCTCCTGAGCGGCCCAGGCCGGGGAGGTCGACCGCGAGGGGCCGAAGGCCCGCGTCGGCGAGGTGGTCGAGGACGGGGAGCCAGACTCGGCTCCAGTACGTGCCGTGCAGCATCAGCACGGGCGGGGCGTCCTGCCGTCCTGCGGTCAAGTAGCTGGCTGGCTCGCCGTCGACCTGGACCGCGGTCCTCAGCACTGTCGTTTCGGTGGTTTCGCTCATGGGCCCACTGTGTCCTGTGCGGGCCGTCCGGCCGAGAGTCTAGAAAGACACCTGAGGGTACAATCTTGCCATGCGTCCTCATCGGGTGGTGGCCTTGGTCAACCCGCCGCAGTCGCCCTTTGAACTCGCCTGTGCCACCGAGGTCTTCGGCAGCGTCCCGCAGGACGAGCCGCCCCGATACAGCTTCCGTATCTGCGCCGAGCACCCCGGCCCTGTGCAGACCACCGCCGGCTACGCGATGCTCGTCGACACCGGCCTTGAGGCCCTGAAGCAAGCGGACACCGTGGTCGTCCCCGGCTGGCAGCCGCCGGGCGCACCGGTGCCACCTGCCGTCACCGCGGCGCTGCGGGCCGCCCACCGGCGCGGGGCGAGGATTGTCGCCATCTGTACGGGGGCCTTCGTCCTCGCCCAAGCCGGACTGCTCGACGGCCGCCGCGCCACCACCCACTGGCGCGATACCGCCCGGCTCGCCGCCGCCTTCCCTGAGGTGCAGTTGGACCAAGACGTGCTCTTCGTGGACCACGGCGACGTGGCGACCAGCGCTGGAACCGGCGCGGGCATCGACTTGTGCCTGCACCTCGTACGTTCCGACCACGGTGCGGCCTACGCCACCCAGATCGCTCGCAACATGGTCCTGCCGCCACACCGGGAAGGCAGCCAACTCCAGTACGCAGCACAGCCCGCACCAGCCAAGGCGGACGAGTCACTGGCGTCACTGTTGGAGTGGGCCACCTCCCGGCTCGACACCCGACTCACGCTCGACCGGCTCGCCGAACACGCCGGACTGTCCAGCCGGACGCTCGCCCGGCGCTTCACCGAACAGCTCGGCACCAGCCCCGGACACTGGCTGCTCAGCCAACGCATCGACGCAGCACGGGTATTGCTGGAGCAGACCGACCTGCCGGTCGAAGCCATCGCCACCCGCGTCGGACTCACCTCGGCAGTCAACCTGCGCCGACGCTTCCGGGCGCATCTGGGTACCACGCCCGGCGCCTACCGACGCGCCTTCAGTCAGACCTGATGGTCGGGTAGCCCGAGGGCGAGATCCCCTCGGGCTCCCCCGACCGAGATCATGCCTAACGCGCCTGAAGGCTGCCATGCCCACCGCTGACCACACCCGCTCCACCGGAGGAGCAGCACGTTGACGAACACCACCCGCGGGGTGTGGGAGAAGCACGACAGCGACGGAAGGAACTTCCGGGGGCGGTGAGCGCGATCGGCAACTGCTCGCCGAGGACGCCGCCGTCCCCGAGGTCCGGGTTCGGGCGCTCGACGTGGGGTGCGGCGCCGGAGCGCTGGCCGCATGCCTCGCTTCCCTCGGCTACACCGTGAATGCCGTCGACTTCGCTGACAGTGCGATAGCCCAGGCCCGCGAGGAGCACGCTGCCGTCCAGAGGGTGCCGTGGCCGACGTCGGCTGGGAGCGGGTGGAGCGGCTGGAGGCGGACGGGGTGGGCTTCCTGGTGCTCTGCGGACCTGCCACACCGGCACCCGGGCAAGCGAGAAGCGGCCGACCGCCCGCGACGCGCTGACCGACGCTCATCATGCGGAGCCCGGCCCGCGGTCTCCCTCCCCTCCCCGGTCACGCACAACTTCCCTGCTAGCGTTGCGCCTTGACCAACGGGGGAAGGCTGCACATGACACCGACCACGTTCCACATCGGCGGCGAGCTGGAAGTCGGGCGGCTCGGATTCGGGGCCATGCACCTGGGCGGCGGGCCCGGGCCCGCCCGGGCGAACGCACTCGCCGTCGCCCGGCGCGCCGTCGAGCTCGGCGTCACGCTCATCGACACCGCCCACCTGTACGGCTGGGGGGCCAACGAGGAAATCCTCGCCGAGGCCCTGCACCCCTACCCAGACGGCCTTCTCCTCACGACGAAGGTCGGCGTCGTGCGGGACGAGCGGGGCCAGTGGGCGCACGACGCACGGCCCGCCTCCTTGCGCGTCCAGGTCGAGGCCGCGCTGAGCCGTCTGCGCGTGGAACGGATCGAGCTGCTCCAACTGCACCGCGTCGATCCGAACACCCCGCTCGCCGAGCAGCTCGGCGCTCTGAGCGACCTCAGGGCGGAGGGCAAGGTCGGCCACATCGGCCTGTCCGAGGTCACCGCCGAGGAGCTCGCCATGGCGCGCGAGAGCGTCGACATCGCGAGCGTCCAAAACCGCTACAACCTCCTCGACCGCCAGCACGAGCCGGTACTCGCAGCCTGTGAGGCAGCGGGCATCGCCTTCCTGCCCTGGCGGCCCGTGGACCCCCGGGCTTCCGGCGCCCAGGCAGTGGTCGCCGCCGTCGCGGCCGAGCTCGACGCCGCCCCGGCGCAGGTGGCCCTCGCCTGGCTCCTGCACCACTCCCCCGTCATCCTCCCCATCCCGGGCACCAGCCGGATCAGCCACCTCGAGGAGAACCTCGCCGCCGCCGACCTCCCGCTGACACCGGCCCACCGCACCCGCCTCGACCGCCTCACCGCCCAGCCACAGCGCCCCGGAACAACCCCGTGACCGGCACGGGGCAGGTGCACACCGGCGTTCACGCACATCATGGCCGCACATGGATGTCCCTGAGGACCGGGCGGTCCATGGTTACGCCGGAGGTGGTCCCGGCCGACCATCGTTGGTCGTCCCACTCGGTTGGGTCCCATCCTCGCCGGCGCGGGACCTGGGCAGTGGTCCCGCAGCCAGTGGACCGGGCCGCCGAACCGCGAACGCCCCTGGCTGCCGCGGCGGCAGACCGTCGGCCTTCGACTCCGGCTCCTACAGACCGCGCGACATGGCCAGGCAGCGCATCGAAAGACTTGAGCAGTGGCGTGGCCCCGGCCCCTCGGTAGGACGAGACCGCCACCGGCCATCTCGTCACGACCTTCGTCTCGCTGCGACCTTCATCTCGTCGGACAGGTGACTTGCGCGCGGTCGAGCCTGCCCCACCGGGCGTGACCTCGTTGTCGATCGGAGCAACCTCTGCCCCGGCACCCCGGGCGAAAGCGGCATCCTGACCGGCTGGTGTTCCAGGGCATGCTGTTCGTCCTGCACACCGGGGTCGCCTGGGAGCAGGAAGTTCAGGACAGGCATGGCCAACGTTGATGGCCGGTGGCCAACCTCAGGCCGGCTTGCGCCACACTGAGACGTGCTTCGCGGAGTCCTGGGTGAACGGAGACCCGTCCCAGTCTCCGACGCGACGTTCCAGCTCGAGCCCGGCGATCCGTGCCATCAGGTCGAGCTCCGCCGGCCAGGCGTACCGGTGCCGGGAGTTTTCGCGGCGGTAGTGGCCGTCGTCGCCGTCGCGGGTGAAGTGGTGCGAGACGAGGATCTGCTCGACCAGGTCGAAGGTGTCGAAGCCGAGATGCTGCTGAGAGACGTCGAACGGCACCGCGACCTGGCCAGGCGGCAGGAGCCGCAGCGGCGGCACACCCAGCTCGATGACGAACCGGCCGCCGGGCTCCAGATGCCGTGCGGCGTTGCGGAAGCACTCGACCTGCTCGTTCTGCGTGAGCAGGTTGGTGATGGTGTTGTAGACGAGGTAGACCAGGGTGAACCCGCCGGGAACGGCGGTGGTGGCCATGTCCCCGATGACTACCGGGAGGGTGCCCTCGTCGACCTTGCGGCGCAGCACCGCTGCCATGTGCTCGGACAGTTCGATGCCCACCACCGGCACGCCGTGTTCCCGGAGCGGGACGCCCACCCGTCCGGTTCCGATGGCGAACTCCAGCGCCCGGCCGTCTCCGGCGAGCTCGGCGAGGAAGGCGAGGGTCGGTCCGAGAACGGCAGCCGAGGACACTTCGACCTCCTCGGCGTCATAGCGGTCGGCGGTCGCGCGGGTCCACAGTTCACTGCTCGTCACGGGTGGCCACTGTGCCGGGTGCCGAGGGGCGTTGTCGACGCATTTAGGGTTCTTCGCGGCTCAGCGTCCACCGCTCACAACTCGTCGTCCCCTGGCCAGGGCTTCGGCCGAACCGCCCCGCACCCCGGATCATCGGTCGCGGAGTGATCCAACCGCCTTGCTGTCCCAGCCACCGTCGATGTGCCGGTCCCCGCCCAGGCGGGGTTCTCAGCGCAGCACGTCTGAAGGTGCGCCTTTCAGTACTGGGCTTCCCGTACGGAACATGGCCGTCGCCGTCCTCGCTGACGTCGAACAACCGCCCGGGGGGGCACCGCGGGCCGGTTTCCGGTCCGGCCCCCAGACGCCCCCGCTCGACGCCGAAGCCGTCCCCGTCATCCTTCCGACCGTCGCCCTCGACCGGCATGCTCCGGACCCTGGGACAGGGTCGTGATCTCGGGCTCCTCCTGGCTCCGGCGCAGCACCACGCACTCTCAAGGGCGGGGCCGACCCACATGCCCCGGGTGCCGCCTCACCCACCACGGGCAGGTCTCGCAGCGCGTCGCCGGGTGACGGCCCGGAACCTCGTATCGCGCGTCACTGCGCCTGTGCGGTGCCCGTGTAGTGGGCAGCGTATTCCTCGGTGGGGGCGGTGACGGTGATGACATCGATCAACACGCCGTCGGGGGCGGAGACGATGAAGTGGCGCTGGCCGAACTCCTCGGTGCGCAGCGGCAGCACCTCGCGCAGGCCGGCCCCCGTCACGAGCCGCCGGTGCTCGGCGTCCACGTCCTCCACCTCGAAGTTCAGCAGCAGCCCGCCGCCGAGTGCGGTCCGGTGGCCCTCGGGGACGGTGGGGTGGAGGTGGTCCAGCAGCGCCAGCTCGTACTGCGGTGCGTCGGGGCGTCGCAGGCTCACGTACCAGTCGGTCTCGAAGGTCACCTCGAAGCCGAGGTGCCGGGTGTAGAAGTCCCGGGCGGTGGCCACGTCACGGGTGGCGAGCACGGGGTAGAAGCCGTCGAGTCTGGTCATGGGTCCGTTCGTCACGGCAGGGTCCTTCCGCCCATTTCACATACCCTGAGTATGTGAAGCACGACGTTAACATACCCTGGGTATGCGAAACGGAGAGGGCGGTGCGACCGGATGACGGCCAACCGGGCACAACAGCGGGCTGCGACACGCCGGGCGCTGCTGGATGAAGGGCGACGACGGTTCGCCGCAGACGGGTATCACCACGTGGCCCTGGCCGATGTCGCACAGGCCGCCGGTGTCACCAAGGGAGCCGCCTACCACCACTTCCAGAGCAAGGCGGGACTCTTCCGGGCCGTCGTGGCCGAGGTCCAGCAGGAGCTGGGCCAGCGCGTGGCGAGCGCGGCCGAGCAGCACGAGGACCTCTGGGAACAGCTGCGAGCCGGATGCCGTGCCTTCCTCGCCGCGGGAACCGACCCCGCCGTCCGGAACATCCTGCTGGTCGACGCGCCCACCGTGCTCGGCTGGGACGAGTGGCGAGCCCTGGACGAGCAGTCCTCCGCCCGCCACCTCCAGCAAGCCCTCGCCGCACTCAGCGCCAACGGGGCCATCACCCGCCTGCCCAGAGAACCCCTCACCCAGCTCCTCTCCGGCGCCATGAACGAAGCCGCCCTGTGGATCGCACAAGGCGGCAACCCACACGCCGCAGAACAAGCACTCGACCAACTCCTGACCGGACTCCGCCCACCCACCACCCACCCGACGTGACCACCACGTCCAGCCGACGACCAGCCCACGGTGCTACGCGGCCCCCACGCTCCCGCCGTCACGGCCGCTCTCAACTCGCCGCTCACGGCATGGTCCCCCGGCGGTCAGGGCCGGACACCGGCGCGAGACCGCGGATGACGGCCCGTCATGGAGCGGCCGGGTGCCGCCGTTCGGCCGGCCGCTGGGCCGCGGCGCTCATCGCGACGACCCCGTGGGAGAGGGCGTGGCCACGTTCCGCGACGGCACCTCCTGCGAACCGCACCCCAGGCGACGGTTCGGGGAACGGACCAAGCTCCGCGTCAGCCCCGGCCCAGGACGCAGAACTCGTTGCCCTCCGGATCGGCCAGGACGACCCAGGAGACGTCACCCTGGCCCACGTCCCGCCGTGTCGCGCCGAGGCCTTCGAGCCGGGCGACCTCCTTCGCCTGATCCTCGACAGGGCTGGACATCACGTCGAGATGGACGCGGGTCCGCACGGCCTCGTCGTCCGGCGTGCGGCGGAACTCCAGGTACGGCCCGACGCCCTCGACGGAGCGCAGCAAGGCACGGTCGTCGGTCAGCTCGTGGACGGTCCAGTCGATGGCTTCACCCCAGAACCGGACCATGGCCCGTGGGTCCGCACAGGCGACGACCACGGCGGCTACCGGCCCGGTGTCCCGGTAGAGCTCCCGGGGCTCCAGGACGCTGAACACGTTGCCCTCCGGATCGGCCATCACCGTCCACGGCACGTCGTTGTCCCGGCCCACATCGGCGATCGTCGCCCCGAGTTCCTGCAAGCGTGCCACCAAACCGGCCTGGTGGGCCTCTGACGTCGTGGCGAGCTCGATGTGCACGCGACACTTCACCGCCTCCGGGTCCGGTACGCGCACGAGGTCGACACACACGGCGGAGGGGTCCGGCCAGTCAAAGCCCACGGGCTCCAGGTTCGTGACTCCGGGCCCTTCGCTGGACAGACCCCAACCGAGCGCCTCGGCCCAGAACGCGCCGAGCGCCGATTCGTCCCGGGCCTTGAAGTTCACCTGAACAAGCTGCAGCGTCATGCCCCCACCCTACGGTGCCCTGTGACTCCCGTTCAGAGCAGTGATGATCTTGGACAGCCGGTGTGATCACATCAGGGTCGGCCCCCAGCCGGTCTCCGAGGGTCGACCGCGTGTCCGGCTCCGGGCTCCCCAGGGTCGGCAGTCGTCCCGGTTTCCGGCAACGGTTCCCGAACACCGTGACAAGGATCCCGCCCGTCACCACAACCAGAGACGGCCGGTCACCGGTAACGGGGAATCGGCACTTCCCGAAGGGGGTCCCCGCCGTCGACGAACAGCCGGGCGTCCGGCGTGGTCGCCTCGGCGATGCGCCGCAGCGCCGCTTCCCCCCTCTTCGGGTGGCGACCGTCGAGGGCACCGACGCGGATGGCGAACACGACGTCGAACGGCTTCTCACCAGGTTCCAGGACGAACTCCTCCGCAGCGACCTCGCGGACGCTCATACGGCCCGAGGCGATCTCGTGGTCTGAGGAACGCTTCGCCTGGGTGATCGCGGCCGCGGATCTGTCGATGGCCAGGATGTGACCCGTCGTGAGCTGCTCGGCGACGGCGCGGGCTGCCGCCCCGGGGCCGCACCCGATCTCCAGCACGCGTGAGTCCTCCCGAAAGGGCAAAGCCCTGACGATCGCGGCGAGACGAGGTGGCAGACGAGAGGACACGCTCCACAGGCTAGGTGCTCGGAACCACGTGCCGGAACATGCCCCGCCGGAGATCGCGCTCCCCGGGACAGGGACGGCTGAGCACCGGCCCGGCGATGGCCGGCTCTCGCTCGGTCCTGTCGTCGAAGGGGCGTCCCGTCAGCGAGCTGGGGTCACGAGGTTGGTCAGGGGAAGTCGGGTGCGGGTGGCGTGGCAAGGGCGAGGATCGTCCTCGCACCGGGCGCCTCGGGCGACTTCGACCGGGGTGTGAGGTGCCGCGCCTGGGGGCGCCTCACAGCGTTAGCTGGGGATGTCGCGAGCAGGGCCTCCTGGTGACGACGGGGCCTGAGAGGCGTCGCGGCAGGACGGGTGACCCCAGCCGGCCGGGAGCTTGGTGATCTTCTCCCCCGCTGCGTAGCGGGACTGGCAGTGGCCGCAGCGGCCGGGGAACTTGGCCTTGATCACAGCGGTCGAGCCGCCGCGTGGAGCTCGTCCAGTCGCTGCCTTGCGCGAGCGGGCCGCCCGCGGCTTGTCCTCCGTTTCGGGGCTTGGCCGCGGGAAGCCGGTGGCGCCCTGCCCGGTGCCGGCGCTCTCCTGGCGGGTCGCGGCGGTGCTGGCCGCCGAGTCGGCGATGGCGTTGAGGGGGTCGCCGTCGACCTGGTGGGCGTAGACGTGCTTGAACATCACGTCACGGTCGCCGAGCAGGGCATCGATACGGACGACCAGGTCCTTGTTGGCCACGGGTTTCTTCGACGCCGTCTGCCAGCCGTTGCGCTTCCAGCCGGCGATCCACTTCGTCACCGCGTTCATGGCGTACTGGGAGTCCATCCGGATCTCCAGCGGCACGGCCGGGTCGGTTGCCTCCAGCAACTCGGCGAGCGCGGTGAGCTCGGCCACGTTGTTCGTGGTCCGGCCGAGCGGGCCCGCCTCCCAGCGCTGTGGGGCCCCGGCGGCGTCCGCCAGTACCCAGGCCCACCCCGCGGGCCCGGGATTGGTCTTGGCGGCCCCGTCACAGGCCGCGATCATGCGTTCTGACATCCTCCGATCATGCCAGGCCCGTGAGCCCGCACGGTCAGGGCCGACCGCCGAGGGACGGGTAGGCCGGGGGCAGCCGGACCCCGGGGGGCGATTCCGCCCTCCCGGGCTCCGGCAAGCGGGACGCGCGGAAGGGTCAGTCCCGGGCCGTCGCGGACAGCGCGTCCGAGGTCAGGCGGGTGGCGAAGTCGGGGGTCTCCGGTGAGGCGGTTGACGCGGTCCGCGAGGAGGAAGGCGGTGGCTTCCAGGAGCGTCAGTCCGTCCCGGGTCCAGTGCCCGAACTGCTGGCGCCACAGGCTGGGGCTCAGCCCGGTTCCCGCGGCGACGAGAAGGCCGGCCATGGTGGGGATGGTCTCGGGGCCGATACTCCTGGGCATCATGCGCGTCGTTTCCACCAGGTCGGGAACCACCTCGGCGATGACGTCCCTGTCGTGGTGCTCGTAGGCTCCGCGCAGCCACTTCATGAACATGTAGATGAGCGTGCACGCGCCGTCCAGCAGGTCATCGGCGCCCCCGGGGGCCACCGAATCCCCCGGAAGGCTGACACGGGCCGGGACCGGCGTCTCCCGTAGCGGCGTCGCTATCTTCAAGTCGCTTTGTCGCTACGGCACTTGCCGGGTCACAAATGAGTCACACCAGGTATTTTCTCGAACCCCCGTTGCACGAAACGGTCCCCGCCGAAGCCTTCCGGTCAGAGACGCACACCCGTGCGCTTCCGAGGCTTTGGGGGACCTCATTCGATCAACAGAGGAAGGACCTGAAGGCCGTGACCTACGAACTCGCGAGAGACCTGGCAGTGGCGGCACTGATCCTGCGCGCCTTCGGCCGCGACGCCATCGGGCTGCTGCGCCGTGCGGCCGCGGCCGGGGTGCGCGCGGGCGTCACCGAACTTCATCGCGAGCGGACGGGAGGGCAGCAGTGAGCGAAGAACAGCCCAGCGGAACGCCCGCGATGACACAGTTGTCCCTGGACCTGGTCGCCTTCCACCGCCAACGCCGCCCCGCTTTCGTGCGCCGGGCCGAACGCGAGCTCAACAACCGGGCCGACGCCGAGGAAGTCGTCGACCTCGCGTTCGAGCAGATCGCCCTGTCCTGGCCCAAGATCCTCTCGATGGCCAGTCCCGCCGCGTACGCCTGGTCGATCCTGCGCAACCGCATCAAGGACCGCATCAAGGCCCGCGGCCACACCCTGGACCGGACCCTTCTGTACGACAACCTCGCCTTCGAGACGCTCGCCCTGCGCACTGCTGTCGACCCGATCGGCGAGCTGGAGGAGAGTCTGGCGCTGGCCGAAGCCGTCGCCGCCCTCCCCGAACGCCAACGCGACGTGATCATCCTCTACTACTACGAGTGCTACCCGGTCGCCGCCATCGCGGAGTACATGGGCATCGCCCCCGCCACCGTCCGCTCCACCCAGCGCAACGCCCTGCGCCGCCTGAAGGGCGCGCTCACCCCGGAAAGGGAGCAGACTCCATGACCTGCCACGTCGAACAGCTGCTGGCCAAGGCACAGCTCGCGCCGACAGCCCCCTACACCGAGTCCGACCTGGACGCGGCCGAAGAGCGCCTCGCCGTTCGCGTCGCCGCCCGCCTCACGCCCTGCGACGTGCTCAGCGACCGCCCCGCCCTGCCCGCGCGCCGTCCCATCCCGGCCGCCTCGGGGCGCACGCCCGAGCAGTACGGGGCCGACCTGAACACCATGTGCGAGGTCATCCTCAACAGGCCCGACGCGCTGGCCCATCTGCTCGACTTCCTCGCCCGCTGCGTGCCCGAGCCCCACGGAGCCACCGTCCTGGGCGGCATCCTGCACCTCACGGGAGCCGAGGACAGCGCCCGCTTCTGGTGGCAGTACGCGGCCGGCGCCGGGGACCAGCCCGCCGCCTACTGCCTCTACCTCCACCACCAGGCCCAGGGCGAGGACGTCGAGGCGCGCTGGTGGTACCGCCAGTCCGACCTCGCCCGGCCCCCGATGAACGAGGAGCACACCGAACTCGAGCGCGCCATCGCGCTGCGCGTGCTGCAGCGGCTCCGCCAGGAACGTTCCTTCACCCATACCGTCCTGTCCGTTCTCGACTACGTCCCGGCCGCCGTCAGCTTCATCGACGACGACGTCGAGCTGCCGCTGCCCGACGCCGACTTCACCGACCGCGTCCATGCCCTGCTCGCGGTCGCCCGCGACGCCCACCGCCGACGGACACCTCCGACGAAGCCGCTCCCGGAGCGGAAGCGCTCGCGGGAGGCAGAGGCGGAGGCGGAGGCGAGCGACCGTCCCGACCCTCGCAGCCTGCCGGCCTGAGCGCTTGCGGCGTGAGCCAGCACCAGCATCGCGAGGAAACCCACATCCCCCCGGCCTTTCGCGCCCGGGCCGCAGCGACGAAGGTGGCCGACGCGGCGGCGGAAACCTTGCGGGGGCGGACCGAGGGGGTGACGATCCCGGCATGCTGATGTTCCTGGAGACCGAGCGGCTCGTGCTGCGGCCGTTCACCGACGCCGACGCCGACGGCCTCTTCGCGCTGCACGACGACCCCGGCGTCATGCGGTTCATCAACGGCGGCCGGCCGGCGAACCGGTCGGAGGTCCGGGACCGGGAGCTGCCGCGGCTGATGCGGCATCACCCGGGCTTCGGGCGCGGCTACCTGGCCGCCGAGGAGCGGGGCGGGGGCGGGTTCCTGGGCTGGTTCGAGTTCCGCCCGCTCGGCGCGGCCGCCCCCGGCGCGGTCGAGCTCGGCTACCGGTTGAACCGGGCCGCATGGGGCAGGGGTCACGCTACCGAGGGAGCCCGGGCGCTGATCCGTGTGGGGTTCACCGAGCTCGGAGCGGAGCGGGTCACGGCGAACACCATGGCGGTCAACGCCCGGTCCCGGCGTGTCATGGAGAAGGCGGGCCTGACCTTCCTGCGGGCGTTCCGGGGGGACTGGCCGGAGGCGATCGAGGGTTCCGAGCACGGCGAGGTCGCGTACGAGCTCACCCGGGCGGTCTGGGAGCGGCAGCGGGCGCGGCTGTCTCCCGGTTCGGGGCGATAACCCGGTTGTGGGGTCGTCGGCCGCCGTGCCAGAGTCCGCCGCATGTCGATTCGCTATCCACGCCCTCTGCGTCCGGGTGACCGCGTTGGTGTGACCGCCCCGTCCAGTGGGGTACCGAAGCAGTTGCGGGCCCGCCTCGACGTGGCGGTCCGGGATGTCCGGGCGCGGGGGTACGAGGTCGTGCTCGGGAGCTGTCTGGACGGCTCGGGGCATGTCAGCGCGCCCGCGTCCGAGCGGGCTGCGGAGCTGATGTCGATGCTGACCGATCCCGCGATCCAGGCCGTCGTTCCGCCGTGGGGCGGGGAGACGGCGATCGACCTGCTGCCGCTGCTGGACTGGGACGCGCTGGGGCGGGCGGAGCCGACCTGGCTGGTGGGGTTCTCCGACATCGCAACACTCATCACGCCGCTCACCGCGCTGACGGGGACGGCCACGGTACACGGGAACAACCTCATGGACACCCCGTACGCGGTGCCCGAGGGCATGGTGTCGTGGCTGGACGTGGTCGCCGCGCCGCAGGGCCGGCCCTTCACGCAGGTGCCGGCGGGCCGCTACCGGTCCGGCGGCTTCGACGACTTCGCCGCGTTCCCCGAGGTGCGCGAGTACACGCTCGACGCCGTCGGCGGTTGGACCAGGCTGGACGGCGACGGGCGCGGTGACGTGGAGGTCGAGGGGCGCCTGATCGGAGGCTGCGTCGAGACGCTGTGCAATCTGGCGGGGACCCGCTATCTGGACGTGGCCGCCTTCGCTCGGGCGAACGCCCCGGAGGGGTTGATCGTCTACGTGGAGGCGGCCGAGGACAACGCCTTCACGATCTGCCGGAACCTGCACGGGATGCGGCTCGCGGGCTTCTTCGACGCGGCGAACGCCGTCCTCGTCGGCAGGACCTCGGCTCCGGACTGCGGCTCCTTCACCCAGCACGACACCGTGCGGGACGCGCTCGGCACCCTCGGCGTGCCGATCGTCGCCGACGTCGAGTGCGGGCACACTCCCCCGTATCTGCCGATCGTGAACGGGGCGCGGGGCCGGATCGTGCACACCGCGGCGCGCAGCGAGCTGACGCAGACCCTGGGCTGAGCTCCCGCAGCGTGGCCTCGCCCGGGCCGAAACGGTTCATCCGGGTGCTGGTGGGCGCGGTTCGGTTCCGGCGGGGCCCGGGAGCGGGAAGAGGGTCCTACGTGTCCCAGGTCGTTCCCGAACCCATGGTGAAGTTCGTCCAACGCCGCAACGAGCCGGTGGTCGTGCAGACGGTGCGTTCCGCCACGGCCGCCACGCTCGCCTACGTCGCCGCGCTGTGGTTGCTGGGTTCCCGCCCGCCTCCGCTGCTCGCACCGCTGACGGCGCTTCTGGTGGTGCAGGTGACGCTGTACGCGACCCTCACCAGTGGCATTCGCCGGGTCAACGCCGTGGTCGCCGGAGTGCTGATCGCGGTCGGGTTCAGCGCGCTGGTGGGGCTGAGCTGGTGGAGTCTGGGTCTGCTGATCATCTCGGCGCTGGTGCTCGGGCACGTGGTCCGCGCGGGCGAGTTCGTTCCGGAGGTCGCGATCTCCGCCATGCTCGTGCTGGGCGTCTCCCATGCGACGGAGCTGGCGCTGAGCCGAGTCCTGGAGACGGTGATCGGTGCCGTCGTGGGCCTGCTGTTCAACATGGTCTTCCTGCCGCCGGTGTGGGTGGAGTCGGCCGGGGAGGAGATCGAGGACCTGGCGGGGCGGATGCGGCGGCTGCTGCTGGACCTCGGGGAGGAGATCAGCGGCCACCATCCCGTGGAGCGGGCGGCTGAGCGGTTGCACGAGGCCAGACGGCTGGATCACGACGTCGTGGAGGTGGACGCGTCACTCGTCCGGGCGGAGGAGAGCGTGCGTTTGAACCCGCGGGTGCGGGAGGGGCTGTTGTCCCGGATCGTGCTGCGCACGGGGCTGGACACGCTGGAGATCTGCGCGGTGGTGCTGCGGGTGACGGCACGCAGCATCACCGATCTGGCCAGGCAGCGTACGGAGGAGAAGCTGTTCCCCGACGAGGTGTCCGGGGCGCTGCGGGAGCTCTTCGCCCACTTGGCGGGGGCCGTGGAGAGCTACGGGGTGCTGATCACGACGCAGGTCAGCGCGAGTGCGGAGGAGGCGGAGGCCTTCTTGGCGACGGAACTGTCGGCGGCGCGGACGAGCCGCGACCACGTGGCTCATCTGCTGTTGGCCACCGTGCAGGAGCATCCGCGGCAGTGGCAGCTGCACGGCGCGCTGCTGGCCGACATCGACCGGGTGCTGGACGAGCTGGACACGGAGAAGCGGGCGTTGCGGCTGGCCGAGGAGCTGGACCGCTGTGCGACGGAGCGTCAGGACCGGCATCCGCGGCTCGACCGGTGGCGGCAGGCGGTGCGGAGCCGGGTGCGGGTGCTGCGCGGGGCCGGGGGGTAGGGTCGCCGTCCGGTGCAGGCCGGGGCGGGGGCCGTCGACCGGGTCAGCCGGGGGCGGTGCGGACCTCGACGGACAGGTCGCCCGCGCCGGTGTAGGCGAAGCCGACGGTGGTCCCGGGCCCGGTCCGGACGGGCGGGTAGCGATAGACCGAGCGCTTGTCGGGGACGTCGTCGAGGATGCGGGCGAGGCGGATGGGCTCGGCGCCGCCGGGGTGGGGGCTCAGCCACAGTTCCCACTCGGTGTGCTCGCGGTCATCCGGCTGCCGGCGGGTCAGTTCGCGCCAGGGCAGTTCGGCGGTGAAACTGTTGCCGTCGCGGGTGACGGGCACGGTGATCCGCTGGGAACCGGGGCCGCGGGTGCGCGCCTCCAGCCGGGCCGTGGCAGTGAGGTCGGCACCGAGGAGCAGACCCTCGACGGTGCCGGTGTCCTCGGTGAGGTGGACGCGTCCGGCCTCGGCGTGGGGCCAGCGCAGCCAGGTACGCAGGGAGAGGTTGCCGTACTTGGTGGCGTAGGGGACGCAGACGGCGCCTCGGGTGTGCCGGGCGCGGGCGGCGTCGTCGGCGAGGGTGCGCAGGTCGTTGACGCCGGGGTGCAGCCGGGTGCGCCGGGTGCCGGAGCGGGTGACGTAGGCGTCCCAGCGGCCTTCGGCCAGGCGGAGCGCGAGGGGAAGGGTGGCGGTGCGGGAGCCGTCGGCGGCGGGGGTGAGGGGCAGGCGCCGGGTGTCGTCGGGGTCGTCGCCGCGGCGGTGCAGGAGGAGGGTGTCCCAGCCGGGGGCGGCGCTGGCGGCGGGAAGGGTGAGGGTGATGTCGCCGGTGTGGTCGGCGGTGCAGTCGGCCTGTGGCGTGGGCGGGGCGGCGGGGTGGAGCCTCGGGTGGGTGCCGGCGTCGTCGGTGGTGGCGAGCGGGAGGGTCATGCGGCCGGTCCTCGGGTGTGTGCGGGATGGGCTTTGCGCAGGGTGTCGCGGACGGTGAAGGCGGTGCCCAGGAGGGTTCCGCGGGTGCGGTGGAGGGTGGTGCGCAGGGTGCCCAGGGGGTTGCCGCGGCCTCGGCGGGTGGCCAGTTCGGTGAACAGGTCGCTGTAGCGCTCGGCCACGTGGGTCGGGTCGTAGCGGCGGGCGTGTGCGCGGGCGGCGGTGCCCATGCTTCTGCGGCGGTCTTCGTCGTTGATCAGTTCCAGCAGGCCCGTGGCGATCGCGTCGACATCGTTCATGGTGACGAGCCGGCCGTCGACCCCGTCCTGGATGATCTCGGCGGGGCCGTGGGGGCAGCGGGTGGCGACGACGGGGAGCCCGCAGCGCATCGCTTCGACGATGGTCATGCCGAAGGCTTCGAGGCTGGAGGTGGAGGCGGCGATGGAGCCTTTGATCCACTCGGATTCGATGGGGTGGGCGGGGCCCATGAGGAAGGCGTGGTTGTAGAGGCCCAGGGTGTCGATGCAGGCGCGGAGCCGGTCGCGTTGCGGTCCGCCACCGTAGAGGCGCAGCCGCCAGTCGGGGCGCTCGGCCACGACGTGGGCGAAGGCGCGCAGGAGGAGGTCGTAGCGCTTGGCGGGGGCGAGGCGGCCGGCGGCGATGACCCATCGGGCCCTGGGGTCGGCGGGGGCGGTGGTGGGCTCGGGGACGCCGTTGGGGATGGCTGCGACGCGGACGCCGGGCAGCCGCATGCGGCGCCGGTAGTCGGCGGCGTCGGTGCGGGTGACGGTGGTGAGGGCGTCCAGCCGCGGGTAGGCGTCGCGCAGGGTCATGCGCAGGCGGCGGGAGTGGCAGGAGAGGGTGAGGTGTTCCTGTCCGACGAGGACGGGGCCGCGTGGGGCGTGCAGGGCGATCTGGGTGTTGAGGCCGGGGCGGGTGCCGACGATGACGTCGGCGTCGGTGGTGCGCAGGAACTCGGTGATGCGGCGGTCGGTCAGATGGCTGTAGCGCGTGTAGTGGCCGTCGGCGCGGGGGTAGTGGTGGGCGGGGCGCTGGTGGTCGGCGTGGTTGCCGTCGTACTGGTCGCTGCCGGGGCGCAGGTCGACGAGGTGGCGCAGGCGTACTCCGGGGCCGGGGTCGAAGACGGGGCGGTCGCGGTGGCGGAAGACGGAGACGACTTCGACGTCGTGGTGGGCGGCCAGCGCGTGGGCGGAGTTGAGCGTCGTGCGGATCGTCCCGCCGATGCCGTAGGCGTGGTGGAGGAGGAAGGCGATCTGCATGGGGTGGTGTCCTCACGTCCTGGGGCACGGGGACGTCGGTGGCTGTGCCCTGGCCGGGTCGGCGCCGCTCGGCGGCGGGACACGCGGTGAATATTGCGTTTGTCCTGTTATCAACTCTACGGTTCGGTGCCGTGTGTGACGTGTTGTCCGGTTGGTGTGTCCGCCACTCGGGGGGCCTGTGGGCCCGGCGGGGCGTGGAGCGTGGGCGTCAGCCCTCCGCGGGCGTCAGCCGTCCACGGCCGCGCGCACGGCGCGCGCGGCCTTGCGGGCGGCCACGAGCACGGGGTCCCACACAGGACTGAACGGCGGGGCGTAGCCGAGGTCCAGCGCGGTCATCTGCTCGACGGTGAGCCCGGCGGTCAGGGCCACGGCGGCGACGTCGACGCGTTTCCCGGCGCCCTCACGGCCGACGATCTGCACGCCGAGGAGCCGGCCGGTGCCGCGCTCTGCCGTCATCTTCACCCGCATGGGGGCGGCTCCGGGGAAGTAGCCCGCGCGGCTGGTGGCCTCGACGGTCACGGTGACGTAGCGCAGTCCGAGGTCGGCCGCCTGGGCTTCGAGGAGCCCGGTGCGGGCGATCTCCAGGTCGCAGACCTTGCTGACGGCGGTGCCCACGACGCCGGGGAAGGTGGCGTAGCCGCCGCCGATGTTGGCTCCGATGATCTGGCCGTGCTTGTTGGCGTGGGTGCCGAGGGCGGCGTGGCGGGTGCGGCCGGCGACCAGGTCGAGGACCTCCACGCAGTCGCCGCCGGCCCAGATGTCGTGATGGCCGCGGACGCGCTGGGCGAGGTCGGTGAGCAGCCCGCCCGCGTCGCCCAGGGGCAGTCCGGCCTCCTCGGCCAGGGTGGTCTCGGGGCGCACGCCGAGGCCGAGGACGACCACGTCGGCCGGGTACGCGGTGCCGTCGCCGGTGACGACGGCTCTTGCGCGCCCGCCTTCACCGAGGCGGACGGCCGCGACCCGCGCCCCCGTGACGGTGGCGATGCCCATACCGTCCATGGCCTCGTGGACCAGGCGTCCCATGTCCGGGTCGAGGGTGGTCATGGGTTCCTCGGCCTGGTCGAGCACGGTGACGTCGTAACCGCGGCGGAGGAGGGCCTCGGCCATCTCCACGCCGATGTAGCCCGCGCCGATGACGACGGCCCGCCGCCGTCCGGCGGCAACGTCCGACTCGACCCGCTCCAGCGCCCGCAGGAGCGCCCGGCCCTCGTCGAGTGTCTGTACGCCGTGGACGCCGGGGGCGTCGATGCCGGGCAGTGGCGGGCGCAGGGGCCGGGCGCCGGTGGCCAGGACGAGGTGGTCGTATCCGAGCCACTCCTCCCGCGGTGCTCCGGGGCCGGCCGGTGAGCCGGTGGTGCGCAGGCGGACGCGGCGGGCCTCGGCGTCGAGCGCGGTGGCCTCGGTGCGCAGCCGGACGTCCAGGCCGCGCTCGCGGTGCTGGCGCGGGGTGCGGACGACCAGGTCGTCGACGTCCTCGACGTCGCCCGCGATCCAGTACGGGATGCCGCAGGAGGAGTAGGAGGTGAAGTCCCCGCGTTCGAGGACGACGATCTCGAGCTCCTCGGGTGTGCGCAGGCGTCGCGCGTGGGAGGCGGCGGACACTCCCGTGGCGTTTGCGCCGATGACGAGCATCCGCGGCGTCGCGGGCATCGTGGGGCTCCTTTGGTCGCGTCGCCCTCGTCGGGCCGTTGCGATGATCTGCCCGTGGTTGTGGACGGCTATGCCCGATGGTCGGCGGCCGGATCTAGAGTCGGGGGTATGAGTGCAGCAGACGAGGGGACCGTGCGGGTCGACAGCTGGGTGTGGTCCGTCCGGCTGCTCAAGACACGTTCGATGGCCGCGACCGCGTGCCGCGCGGGGCACATCAAGGTGAACGGCGAGCGCGCCAAGCCCGCGCAGCCGGTGCGCGCGGGTGACGAGGTGCGGGTGTGGCACGCCGGGCGTGAGCGCATCGTGGAGGTCAAGCGGGTTCTGCGCAAGCGCGTGGGGGCGTCCGTGGCCGTGGAGTGCTACGTGGACAACACTCCCGCTCCCCCACCGCAGGAGGCGTTCGTGGCGACCGTGGCCAGACGGGACCGCGGCGCCGGACGGCCGACCAAGCGGGACCGGCGCGAGCTGGACCGGCTGCGGGGGCTGTGATCCGGGCCGGCGGCGCGGGTCGCGCGGGTGCGGATCACCGGTGGCGGTCGTGTGCGGGCGTGGGCGCCTCGTCGGCGGATACGGCGGCCGTCTCGGCCTCGACCTCGCGGCGGATGCGCCGGCAGGTGGAGCTGATGAGGCGGGAGACGTGCATCTGCGAGATACCGACCTCCGCGGCGATGCGGCTCTGTGACATGTCGCAGAAGAACCGCAGGTAGAGGATGCGGCGCTCGCGTTCGGGCAGCCTGCGCAGCCGGGGTTTGACCGACTCCCGGTAGATGACGCGGTCGTAGCCGGCATCGAAGTCGCCCAGGGTGTCGGCGCGGGTGAAGGCGTCCTCGACGTGCGGATAGGGCGAGTCGAGGGAGAGCGTGCGGTAGCTCTCCAGGGCTTCCATGCCCAGCTGAACGTCCTCCTCCGACAGGCCTGAGTGCTCGGCGATCTGCGCCACGGTGGGGCTGCGCCGGTCGAGGGTGAGCCCCAGCTCGCGGCGGCTGGCGCGGACCTTGTTGCGCAGTTCCTGCACCCGGCGGGGCACGTGGAGGTCCCAGAGGTTGTCGCGGAAGTGCCGCCGCAGCTCGCCGACGATGGTGGGTACCGCGTAGCTCTCGAAGGCGCAGCCACGGGCCGGGTCGTAGCGGTCGACGGCCTTGACCAGGCCGAGGGCCGCGACCTGTTGCAGGTCCTCCAGGCTCTCGCTGCGGTTGCGGTACCGGTAGGCGAGGCGGTAGGCCATCGGCATCCAGGCCCGGACGATCTCCTGCTGGAGGTGCTCCCGCTCGGGGCCGTCCGGCAGGGTGGCCAGCCGTTCCAGATCACCGGCCGTGTCGGGCGCGTCGTCGTGCGGATGACGGGTGCGCTTGGATCGGGAAACCACAGTGCTCATCTGCTTCGCTCTCCCAGCAACACGCTTGGCGACGGTGGTAAGCGGGTGACCGCGGGAGCAGACACGCGCGGGGTCCTTCCCGGTCGGGAAACGGGCAGACCGCAAGGCGGCCGGTGGCGGGGCGGTCCGTGACGCCACTCGCCTCGCGGGCCAAGGCACCTCTGGCGCCGCTCCGCCGGTCCTGAGCGAACCGTGCCGCCGGCCGACTCTCCTTCAACTCTGCGTCCGGGATGGGGCGACTGCAAACGCAGGACGCGCGTCGCCGGGTGAGGTCGCGGGCGATTCCCCCGGTCGGCGGCACGGTCCGCAGATGTGTGGCTCGCCAGGACAGGCGGCGGGACGGTACGGTCCGGCGCCGCTGACCGGCGCCGCTTGGACGCGCCCCGGTGTTCCGGCCACAGGTCGGCGGAAATTCGACCGCCCAGTGAGGTGTGAGCGGTGGGGTGAGCGGTAAGAAGATGGGTGCCCGCCCGGTGTGCATCCCCCGTCGCACCGGGCGGGTTCGTGTGTGCGGCGGACCTCCTCCGCCGACGGGGGCGTCGGCGAACTCCCGGCGCGCGGAGTCCCCTCAGTGAGCGGACCCCGGTGCGCAGGTCGCCGTCGATGTCGGGCAGGACGTCGGCGAGGTGGGCGCCGAGGCCGCTGAGCGCGGCCCCGGCGGAGCGGTGGCCGCAGGTGAGGGCCAGCGCGGCGGCCAGGGCGGTGACGACGGCGGTCGGCTGGGAGTGGCAGCCGCGGGCGAGCGCGGTGAAACGGCCGGGTGGAGCGCACCGTGCTGCGAGGGCCGGGCCGTGCGTCGGGGCTGGCCGGTCGTGCGGAGCGCACGGGTCGGCGGCGGGGCCTGCCGGGGCGAGCCACCGCGACGCTCACGGGGAAGTGAGCGGCGGGGCCGCCGGTGTGATCCCATGACGCTGCAGACTCGAGGTGTGCGGAGCGCCGCGGCGGCGGTCCGCCGGGAAGGGACGGTGTGTCATGGGATCGACCGGGCATCCGGAGGGCGTCTCGAACGGGGGACACCGCATCACCGTGGAGCAGGGCACCCAGCGCGTGCGGGTCGAGATCGACGGGCAGGTTCTGGCGGAGAGCAGCCGGCCGGTGCTGTTGCACGAGGCCGGGTTCCCGGTGCGCTACTACCTGCCTCCGCAGGACGTGCGGATGGATCTGTTGGAGGCGTCCGAGTCCCACACGGTGTGCCCGTTCAAGGGGACGGCCTCGTACTGGTCGCTGCCCGGCGGGCGTGCGGACGTGGCCTGGGCCTATCTGGAGCCGTTGCCGCGGGTGGCCCCGGTCAAGGGGCTGCTGTGCTTCTACGACGCACAGGCCCTGGAGGGCTGAGACACGCCCCGGCCCGCCGGGTGCGTCCCGGGGCCTCCCCCGCGGACCGGGGGTTCCCGGCGCCGGCCGTGCCGGCGGCGGCAGGACTCCGGGCCGGGGAGCTCACGGCCGCTGAACGGTTCGCCCGCCGGCCACGGTGAAGGTGCCGGACCGTACCTCGGCGGAGCTGCGCCGGTAGACCTGGTAGACGACGCCCGATCCGGTCGTACGGACCTCGGCCAGCTCCATGGCGGTCGGGGTGACGCCCTCCTCGAACAGCCGCGTGCCCGTGCCGAGCACCACCGGAAAGACATACAGGCGGAACTCGTCGACGAGGCCGTGGGACATCAGGGCGCGGACGAGTGCCGCGCTGCCGTGGATCTGCAGCCGGCCGGTGGCGGGATCCTGCCTGAGCCTGCGCACGGCCTCGGGCACATCGGGCCCGAGCAGGTGGGAGCCCGCCCAGTCCAGGTGGTCGAGGGTGCGGGTGGCCACGTGCTTCGGGAGGGCGTTCAGGCGGGTGGCCACGGGGTCGCCGGGGTCGGTGACCTGGGGCCAGTGGGCGGCGAAGAGTTCGTAGGTGCGGCGGCCGAGGAGGAAGCCGTCGGCCTCCTCGAAGGTCTCGGCGACGGTCCGGGCCATGTCCTCGTCGAAATAGGGCACGACCCAGCCGCCCCGCTCGAAGCCTCCGGTGCGGTCCTCGTCCGGGGATCCGGGGCCCTGCGTCACTCCGTCCAGGGTGAGGAACATCGTCGAACTGATCGTGGTCACCGGTCCTCCTCGGCTGTCGGCACGCGTCCCCGGCGGGGTGGGTCTGCCCGGGGAGACGGCCGTGAGTGGTGAAACTCACCGGCCGTCCCATTCTGGGCGGCCGCAGGGGTTTTCCGGCCAACGGCGCGCCGCCGCGCCCTGGTCCCTGGTGGGAAGGGGCTCGCGCGTCTACCGTGGTCGGGTCGGTACGTCCTCCCTGGACCGAGGAGGGCACGGTGAACTGTACGAATTGCGGGGCTGTGGTGATTCAGGGTCCGGACGGGGGCTGGGCGTGCAACAACTGTGGGGCCAGCGGATGAGCAGCCCGTTGCCCGCGCCGTCGATGCACTGCGCGCACTGCGGCAGCGTCGTGTTCGAGGGGCCGAGCGGCGGCTACGTGTGCGGGCAGTGCTACCACACCGTCGAACCGCCGCCGCATCCCGACCGGGGTGCGGCGGGCGCCGCCCCGGACTGAGGCCTGGAGGCTCCGGGGCCTGTCGGTCAGCTCCCGGGCACCCGCCGCGGGTGGGTACGCCGGCCGGAACCCGGCTGGCGCCGGAGGAAGGGCACCGCCGAGGCGGCGGTGACCGCCCCGCCGAAGAGCCACCCGGCGAGGACGTCGCTGGGCCAGTGGACGCCCAGGTAGACGCGGGTGACGCCGACTCCGAGCACCGAGCAGACGGCAGCGGCCGCCGCGGCCGCGCGCAGGTGGTGACCGCCGCGGAGCCCGGCCCCGGGGGCGTGTCGCAGGACGACGACGAGGAGCACGCCGCACACGACGGTCGCGGTCATCACGTGCCCGGAAGGGAAGGCGTACAGGTGTGCGCTGTCGACGGGGTCGGGCACCTGTGGCCGTTCGCGGGCCGTGAGGGCCTTCAGCCCGTTCTGGACGGCGAAGGCGGTGAGGGTGGCCGTGGCCAGCCAGCCCGCGGTCCGCAGGGCGCGGCGCCGAAGAAGCTCCAGGACGGCGAGAGCGGCGAGGAGCCGCAGGGTGACGGGGTCCCAGATCCAGTCCGTCAGCAGCCGGTTGACCCGCGTCCAGCCCGGACGGCTGACGGCGGTCTCGTGCAGACGGTAGGTCAGTTCCCGGTCGGCGTTCCACAACGGTGGCCAGCCGAGGAGGACCAGGACGAGGAGAACGGTGCCGGCGGCGGCCAGCGCCCCGGCGCACCACAGGAGGGTGCGCGCACGCACGGGTGGCCTCCCTCCCCGTCGTCACGCGGCGGCGGTTGTCCCCGGCAGTCTTCCCCGCACGGCGTCCGCGCAGTGCGGGCCACGCCGTGGTGACGGCGAGGCCGCCCCCGCCCGGGGGCGGCGCCCACGGCCGGCCGCGCCCGCCAGTTTCCGCGACGACGGGCCCGGCAGCCCCCTGCCCACCAGGGCCTCAGCTCTGCGCGGCGCGCATGGCCTCGACGTCCACGCTCACGAGCTCCCAGAGGTGACCGTCGAGGTCCTGGAAGCCGCGCGAGTACATCCAGCCCTCGTCCGTCGGCTCCTTGGAGGGCGTGGCACCGGCGGCCAGCGCCTTGTCGCACACCTCGTCGACACGTTCGCGGCTCTCGACTCCGAGCGCCGTGATCACCTCGGTGACCCGGGAGGCGTCGGCGATCTCCTTGCCGGTGAAGTTCTTGAAGAACGGCTCGGTCAGGAGCATCACGTTGATGGCCTCGTCGAGGACGACGCAGGAGGCGTTCTCGTCGGTGAACTCCGCGTTGATGGAGAAGCCGAGCCGGGTGAAGAACTCCTTGGCGGCGTCGAGGTCCTTGACGGGCAGGTTGACGTAGATCTGGGTGGCCATCGGGTGCTCATCTCTCTCGGTGCTGCCGGGTCGGCGCCCTGCTGCTTGCTGCTGTCACGGGGGTAGACGGGGACGCCCGCGGAAACTCATCGCGCCGCCGAGACCGAAGTCGCGGAGTTCTTCCGGCACACCCCTGACGCGGCACCGACACGGCGTGTCGCAGCCCGTCTCAGCCATCCGGATCATCCCGTTTTGCCGTGCCGTGCGCGGACGGGGAGGCTGAGGAGCCCCGGCCTGGACTCCCAACCGCCGCCCCTGGAGCTCGCGATGTCCCTGTCCGTCTCAAGCGTCCTCATTCTCGGTATCGTCATCTTCCTGCTCACCCGCAAGGGCGGCCTGAAGCTCTCGCACGCCGCCGTCTGCGCCCTGTTCGGCTTCTACCTCGCCGGCACGACGATGGCGCCCGGGATCGAGGCGGGGGGCAACATGATCGCCTCGCTGGTCTCCGGGCTGAACCTGTGATCTGCGGCCCGCCTCGGCCATCGGGCTGAACGGACGGCCGCGGGTGCGGGCCGGGCCGATGAGCGCACGATTCACTCGTGTGTCTGTACCCCGCACTCCGGACCGTCTGTGAAGCTGTTGACACGCATGGTGACCGTTACTTCACACCAGGAGCACCAATGGTCCTGTCGATCTCCGGCGTCCTCCTGTTCGGAGTGATCGGGTTCGTGTTCTTCCGCAAGGGGGAGCTCAAGCTCTCGCACGCCGCCGTCTGCGCCCTGTTCGGCTTCTACCTCGCCGGCACGGCCGTCGGCCCGAGCATTCAGGCCGGCAGCGACAAGCTGGCGAACCTCCTGGGCGGGATCACCCTCTAGTGGCGTGGCGCACCCTGGCCCACGGCCGGATCGTGGCCCGGTCCTTCGGGGACGGCGCGGCGGATGCGCTGCACCCGCTGCTCGTGCTGGGCCGCGGTGCCGCGCGGCTGACCGCCATGGCCCGGTCGTGGTGGGAGGGCGCAGGCAAGGAGCAGCACGGCCCGGCGCTGTTCCTGGTGGCCGCGTGCGGGCTCTTCCTGTGGGTCGTGCCCTACGGCCTGTGGCTGGCCGGTGCGGCGGCGGTGGGGGCCGCCGCCTGGTTCGGGAGGCGGCCCGAGGAGGTGGCGGAGCCGCCGGAGCCCGAGCCGGACCCGGCTGAGCGGGCGGCGCGGCTCCAGGCCCTCTACGAGGCGCTGGTGCCCTGCCTGGCCGTCCCCGAGGACGCCCATCCGGAGCCGCTGTACGCGGCGGACGGATCCTGGGAGCGGGTCTTCACCTCGCACGCGTTCGACGAGGACGGGCGGCTCGCGCGGCTCGTCCTGCGCTATCCGCCCTCCTTCCCGGACGGGGAGGCGGAGGCGCGGATGCGGGTGCAGCGGCTGCTGTGCGCGAAGGCGGGGCGGGCCCGGGAGCTGCGGTTCGACTGGGACGAGGAGGCCAACGAGCTGCGGGTCACGGCGCTGGCGCCGCTCCCCCTGGGAATCTGCGTGCAGCGGTTCGTCGTGGCGCCGGGCGAGATGGTGCTGGGCTTCACCGACGGCGAGGCGGTGCAGCGGACGCTGCCGGTGCTGGACGGTGGGGAGCCCCGGGACGTGCCACCGGTGGTGTGGCGCACGGGGCCGCGGTCCACGGAGCCCCATCTGCTGGCCCTGGGACAGCCGGGCGCCGGGACGACGTCGCTGCTGCGCTCCGTCGCCCTGCAGGCTCTCCAGCACGGGGACGTGCTCGTCGTCGACGGCTCGGGCGCGGGCGAGTACGCGTGCCTGGCCGGGCGCCGGGGTGTCCTGTCGGTGGAGACGACGCTGGTGGGGGCGCTGGCCTCGCTGCAGTGGGCCGCGCACGAGACGGAGCGCCGGCTGCTGGCGGCCGTTCACGCCCGTGAGGGAGGGCGGCCGCAGGACGAGGTGCGCAGGCCGCTGTGGGTCCTGGTCGACCGTCCCGCGGTGCTCAGCCATCTGGCCAGGGCCGAGGGACGGGCGGACCCGCAGGAGCTGCTGCAGGTGGTGCTGCGTCACGGCCGGGCGGCCCGGGTGTCGGTGGCCCTGGCCGAGCAGTTCGAGGGCGCCGAGGCGCTGGCCCAGGTGGTGCGGGCGTACACCCGGGCGCGGGTGGTGCTGGGGGCCGCCTCGCCCGAGCAGGTGCGGGCGGTTCTCGGCGAGCCGCCGCAGACGACGCCGGTGCGGGACGGCGTCCCCCCGGGCCGGGGGTATGCGCGGCTGGGCACCGGGCCGGTGCTGCGGCTTCAGGTTCCCGCCGCGCCGGACCCGTACGACGAGCTGGCCGCCGAGGCGCACCGCCAGGCGGTGCTGGCGCTGTTGCCCGAGACGGTCGTGGGTGTCGAGGAGTGTGCCCCGCAGCCCTCGGCGCCCGGTGGCGGGGAGGACGCGGATGGCGGGGGCGTGCGCGTGTCCGGGGAGCGGGTGGAGGGGTGAGGTGAGCCGGCGGCTGTTCAGGCGACGAAGCTGCGCGGGATCTCCGCCGCCGCGTGCGGCAGTCCGGCCACCAGCCGGGCGGCGGCGGCCAGCCGTACGGCCGCCTCGGTGGCCAGCGGGCCGGCCACGGTGAAGGGCAGCCGGACGTAGCCCTCGAAGGCACCGTCGACCCCGAAGCGCGGGCCGGAGGGGACGCGCACGCCGAGCCCTTCCCCCGCCTCCGCGATCCGGGAACCGGAGAGCCCGCCCGTGCGCACCCACAGGGTGAGGCCGCCGGGCGGCACGGTGAACTCCCACGCGGGCAGGTGTTCGGTCAGGGCGGTGACGAGGGCGTCGCGGTTGGTGCGGGCCTGCTCGCGGCGGACCGCGACGGAGCGTTCCCAGCCGCCGTCGGTCAGGAGCCGGGTGACGGCGAGCTGTTCCAGGACGGGGCTGCCGAGGTCGGCCCAGGCCCGGGCGGCGATCAGGTTGCGGACGACGTCGGGCGCGGCACGCACCCAGCCGATGCGCAGCCCCGCCCAGACGGCCTTGCTCGCGGAGCCGATGGTGATGACGGTCGAGCCGCCGGGGTCGAAGGCGGCCATGGGGCGCGGCAGGTCGGCGGCGACCGCGTCGTCCAGCGGCAGGTCGGCCATCGTCTCGTCGACGACGAGGGTGGTGCCCGCGGCCCGGGCGGCCGTGACGAGGTCGCGGCGGCGGCCCTCGTCGGCCAGGGCCCCGGTGGGGTTGTGGAAGTCGGCCACGACGTAGGCCATGCGGGGAGCGGCGGCCCGCAGGGTCTGCTGCCAGGCGGGCAGTTCCCAGCCAGCCAGGTGGTCGGCCATGGCCACGGGGACGAGGCGGGCGCCGGCGTCCCGCATGAGCTGCAGCACGTTGGCGTAGGAGGGGTGCTCGACGGCGACGCGCTCGCCGCGGGGCACGAGCAGCTTGCAGATCGCGGCGACCGCGCCCATCGCTCCGGTGGTCACCATGATCTGCTCCGGCATGGTGGGCAGGCCGCGCGCGGTGTAGCGGTCGGCGAGCGCCTGGCGGAGCGCGGGAAGCCCGGCGGGGTAGTCGCCGTGGGTGCGGGCGTAGGGCGGCAGGTCCTCCAGTGCGGTGCGCAGGGCCTGGCCGAGGTGGGGTTCGGGTGCGGGCAGGGCGGCGCAGGCGAGGTCGATGACGCTGCCGACGGCCTCGGGGGGCAGGGGTTCGAGGCTGCGCGTGGGCATCGGGGCGCCGGCCGGCACGGCCGTCCAGCTGCCCGCTCCGCGGCGGGAGGCCAGGAAGCCGTCCGTGCGCAGGGTCTCGAAGGCGGCGGCGACGGTGGTGCGGCTGACCCTCAGGGCGGCGGCCAGTTCCCGCTCGGCGGGGAGCCGGGCGCCGACCGGGACGCGGCCCTCGAGGACCAGGAGGCGGACGCCGTCGGCCAGGGCGCGGTAGGCGGGCACCCCGCCGCGTCCGGCGGGGTCGGCCGGGCGTTGGGAGTGCAGCAGACGTACCAGCTGCTGGGCTCCGACGGCTGAGGTCCACTCGGGCATCGTCCGGTCCACCTTCTTCCGATTGGACATCGAATTGGACTTGTCCGATGACCAGGATGTCACGCACACGTCGATGGGTGCACAGGGAGGGACTGCTCGGTGACGGTGACGGGGAGAGCGGCGAGCGCGGGAGATCCGGAGGAATCGGGGCGGGAGCCCGGCTCCGCAGGGTCGGAACCGGGCGAGAGAACGGACGTGGGCCCGGGGGCGGGCACGGGGAGGGCGGACGCGGCGCCGCCGGGCGAGGTCCGGGTGCCGTGGGCCGCGGGGACGGCCGGGCGCCTGGTGCGGCTCTACGTCGGCCTCGTGCTCTACGGCGCCAGCGCGGGCTGCATGGTGCGGGCGGAGATGGGCCTCCACCCGTGGGACGTGTTCCACCAGGGGGTGTCCGAGCGCACGGGCCTGTCGATGGGCGCCGTGTCGGTGCTGACGGGTGCGCTGGTGCTGCTGGCCTGGGTACCGCTGCGGGAACGGCCCGGGCTCGGGACCGTCTCCAACGTCATCCTGATCGGTGTCTCGCTGGACGCGACGCTGTGGCTGGTGCCGGATCTGGAGTCCCTGGCGGTGCGGTGGCCGATGCTGGCCGTGGGCATCGTGGGCAACGGCGTGGCGACGGGCCTGTACATCTCGGCGCGCTTCGGCCCCGGCCCGCGGGACGGGCTGATGACCGGACTGAACCGCCGCACGGGCCTGTCCGTGCGGGTGGTGCGCACATGCATCGAACTGGTGGTACTGGGCAGCGGCTTCCTGCTCGGCGGTTCGGTGGGCCTGGGCACCGCCCTGTACGCGCTGACGATCGGGCCGCTGGCCCAGCGGTTCCTGCGGGTCTTCGCCCTTCCGGGGCCGGAGCGGAGCGGGGACGCGGTGCACGGGCGGCCGGGGGGCCGCGCGATACTGCGTCGGTGACGACAGCGGCGCACCCCTACTTCGACCACCCCCGCCCCTTCGCCTTCGCCCACCGGGGCGGGACGGCCGGCGGCCTGGAGAACACCGAGCACGCCTTCCGCCGCGCGGTGGACCTCGGCTACCGCTATCTGGAGACCGACGTGCACGCCACGTCCGACGGGCGCCTGGTCGCCTTCCACGACGACACCCTGGACCGCGTGACGGACGCCCGCGGCCGGATCGCGGAGCTGCCCTGGGCGGAGGTGTCCCGGGCCCGGGTGGCCGGACGGGAGCCGGTGCCGCTGTTCGAGGACCTGCTGCGCGCGTTCCCCGCGGCCCGGTGGAACGTCGACGTCAAGGCGGAGGGGGCGCTGCGTCCCCTGCTGCGCGTCCTGGACGAGCACGACGCCTGGGACCGGGTGTGCGTCGGCTCGTTCAGCGAGGGCCGGGTGGCGCGGGCGCGGGGGCTGGCCGGGGCGCGGCTGGCGACGTCCCTGGGCACCGGTGGCGTCCTCGCGCTGCGGCTGCGCTCGTGGCGGCTGCCCGCCCGGCTGCGGAGCGGGGCGCTGGCGGCGCAGGTCCCGGTGCGCCAGGCGGGCGTCCCCGTCGTGGACCGCGCGTTCGTCCGGTGCGCGCACCGGATCGGGCTGCAGGTGCACGTCTGGACGGTGAACGAGGCCGAGCGGATGCGGGCGCTCCTCGACCTGGGCGTGGATGGCATCATGACCGATCACGTGGAGCTGTTGCGCGAGGTGCTGGAGGATCGCGGGGCCTGGCCGTCGTAGGCGCCCCGTCGGGTGCGGACGAGCCGCACGCAAGAAGCGAGGGGGCGCAGTGGACGCCAAGGTCGTGATCGAACCCGCCGACGGGCGGGACGACGGGGCGCGGCGCCGCGAGCAGCGCGGCTGGTACTGGTACGACTGGGCCAACTCGGTCTTCCAGACCAGCGTGCTGACGGTGTTCCTCGGGCCGTACCTGACGGAGGTGGCGGAGGCCGCGGCGGATGTCGACGGCTATGTGTACCCGCTGGGCATTCCGGTGCGCGACGGCTCCTACTTCGCCTACGTCATCTCGGCGTCGGTGCTGCTGTCGGTGCTGGTGATGCCGGTGGTGGGCGCGATAGCGGACCGCACCGGGCGCAAGAAGCCGCTGCTGGCGGTGTGCGCGTACACCGGCGCGGCGGCGACCACGGCCATGTTCTTCCTGGACGGGGACCGCTATCTGCTGGGCGGTCTGCTGCTGATCCTGGCCAATGTGGCCTACGCGGCCTCCGTCGTCGTCTACCACGCGTATCTGCCGCAGATCGCGCGCCCGGAGGAGCGGGACGCGGTCTCCTCCAGGGGCTGGGCCTTCGGCTACGGAGCCGGTTCGCTGGTGCTGGTGGCGAATCTGGCCCTGTTCCTCGGGCACGAGTCGTTCGGGATCGACCAGGGCACGGCGGTGCGGATCTGCCTGGCCTCGGCGGGGCTGTGGTGGGCGGTGTTCACGCTCGTGCCGCTGCGGAGGCTGCGGGACCGGCCCGGGGAGGTGTCCGGGGGGCGGCTGTCGATCGGCGGGGGCTTCAGACAGCTCGGACACACCCTGCGGGAGCTGCGGAGCTATCCGCTGACGCTGATGTTCCTGCTCGCCTATCTGCTGTACAACGACGGGGTGCAGACCGTCATCACCCAGGCGTCCGTCTTCGGCTCCAAGGAGCTGGGGATGGAACAGGAGACGCTGATCGGGGCGATCCTGCTGGTCCAGGTGCTGGCGATCTTCGGCGCGCTCGGGCTGGGGCGGCTGGCGGAGCGGTACGGGGCGAAGCGCACGATCCTGGGGTCCCTGGTGGCCTGGACGGGGACGGTCGCGGCCGGGTACTTCCTGCCCGCCGGGGAGCCGCTGTGGTTCTTCGCCCTGGCGGGGGCGATCGGCATGGTGCTCGGCGGCACGCAGGCACTGTCGCGGTCGTTGTTCGCGCAGCTCATCCCACGGGGCAAGGAGGCGGAGTACTTCTCCCTGTACGAGGTGAGCGACCGCGGCACGAGCTGGCTGGGCCCGCTGGTGTTCGGCCTGACCTACCAGCTCACCGGCAGCTACCGGGACGCGATCATCTCGCTCGTGGTGTTCTTCGTGCTCGGCTTCCTGCTGTTGCTGCGGGTGCCGGTGCGGCGGGCGGCCGCGGCGGTGGGCAACACGGCGCCCGGTCGGATTTAGTGCCCTCGCGACGTGGGCGGTAGTGTACGCCTTCGGCTCGCCGGAGGGAGCGTTACTGCGCGTCCACCAGGCACGGACGCCGGGTGACATCTCGCCGCAGATGTGACAAAGCGGGCACCGGCGGGTACAACAAGGGGCGGCACGACGGGCGACGCATGTCCCGATACGGGAATCTTCACCGCCGACCGGACGTTGACCGGATGACGACGACAGCGACACCTGTCCTGTGGGCGACAAGCCCGGGAGGCACGATTCATGAGTGAGCGAGCTCTTCGCGGCACGCGACTCGTGGTGACCAGCTACGAGACGGACCGCGGCATCGACCTGGCCCCGCGCCAGGCCGTGGAGTACGCATGCGAGCACGGACATCGATTCGAGATGCCGTTCTCGGTGGAGGCGGAGATCCCGCCGGAGTGGGAGTGCAAGGTATGCGGCTCCCAGGCCCTGCTGGTGGACGGCGAGGGCCCGGAAGAGAAGAAGACGAAGCCGGCGAGGACGCACTGGGACATGCTCATGGAGCGGCGTACCCGTGAGGAGCTGGAGGAGGTTCTGGCCGAGCGGCTGGCCGTCCTGCGCTCCGGCGCCATGAACATCGCCGTGCATCCTCGCGACAGCCGCAAGTCGGCCTAGCCGGCTTACGGCCACGCGGCCGTACAGCGACGGGCGCGGGAGCCTGGAGCGTCATCCCCGGATGGCGCTTGGGGCCCCCGCGCCCTTCTTGCTGCGCGCGGGACGCCACCGGGCGCTTCACAGGGCCCGGTGGCGTCCCGGCGACGGTGCCCGCACGCGCCGGGCGGTCGGCCCGTGTGGCGCTCAGCGCGACGGAGCCTCGGGCCCGCCCTCGGTGCGGCGGCCGGGGCCGTCACCGGTGTCCTCGGGGTCGATGACCTCGCCCTGGATCACCGGGCCGTCGGGACGCCGGATGCGCACCTGCTCACCGGCCCGCCGCGCCTCGTGCAGCGCCTCCCCCAGCGTGCCGGGGGCCGCCCGGCCCGCCTGCCGGCTCAGCCAGCGCTCGGTGCCGCGGCGCAGCAGGCGCGCCGTGGGCGGGAACAGGCACAGCAGCCCCAGGACGTCGGACAGCAGCCCCGGCAGCATGAGCAGCAGCCCGCCGAGCATGGCCAGCGCGTTGCCGCCCCCGCGGGCCGTCTCCGCCGACGGTGCGGCGCCGGGCTGCTGCAACGTCTCGGCCAGGGCGCTCCACGCCCTGCGTCCCGCTCGCTTGATGGCCAGGGCACCGAGGAGGAAGCCGGCCACGAGCAGCAGGAACACCGTCCAGCCGCCGGCGGCGTCGCCCACCAGGATCAGCAGCCACAGCTCCAGGACCGTCCACACGGCGACGGTGAGGGGCAGCAGGACGCTCCGGCGCGAACGGCGCCGGGGCCGGTCCGAGAGGCTCCGCCCGCCGGGGCCGCGGCGCGGCCGCTCGTAGGGGCTGGGTTCACGCGTGCTCATGGTCTCCAGTGTGCCGGTGCCGGGTGAGCTGGTGCAGCCGCGAGCGTGCGCCCCACGCGGTGACGCGCCACAGCGCCTCGACGACGATGTCCCGGCTCATCTTGCTGTCGCCCAGCTCCCGTTCCACGAAGGTGATGGGCACCTCGACGACGTGGTAGCCGGCCCGCACGGCACGGTGGGCCAGGTCCACCTGGAAGCAGTAGCCCTGGGAGGCGACCGAGTCGATGCCCAGGCCCCTGAGCGTGTCGGCGCGGAACGCCCGGAAACCGCCGGTGACGTCGCGGATGGGGATGCCGAGGACCATGCGGGAGTAGGTGCTGCCGCCCCGGGAGAGGAACTTGCGGCTCGCCGGCCAGTTCACCACGCGCCCGCCGGGCACCCAGCGGGAGCCGAGCACCAGGTCGGCGTGGCGCAGGGCGGTCAGCAGCCGGGGCAGCTCCTCGGGCTGGTGGGAGCCGTCGGCGTCCATCTCCACCAGCACGTCGAAGCCGTGCTCCATCCCCCAGCGGAAGCCCGCGAGGTAGGCGGCGCCCAGGCCCTCCTTGCCGCGCCGGTGCAGCACCTGGACGTGTCCGTCCTCGGCGGCGAGCTCGTCGGCGACCTTGCCGGTGCCGTCCGGGCTGTTGTCGTCCGCGACGAGCACGTGGGCGTCGGGGACGGCCGCCCGGGTGCGGCTCACGATGGAGCGGATGTTGTCGACCTCGTTGTAGGTCGGGATGATCACGAGGGCGGGGCCGACCGGCTCGAAGCGCCGCGTCTCTTCCTGGTCGCTTGCCCGGTCACTCACGGCGTTGCTCCTTCTCCTCCGCGCGGGTCCGCCGGCCCTGGCGGATGGCGCCCGCCCAGGCGAAGAGGCCCACGATAGCGAGAGTCCACTCCGGTGCCGAGCCTACGCGGTCCGCGAGAGTGAGGTCGTCGCGCAGCGGAAGCCGGGCGGTGAGCACGTCCTGGGTGAACTCCTCGGTGCGCTGCTCGACGGTGCCGTCCGGGGCGACGATCGCGCTGATGCCGCTCGGGGCGGCGGTGACGACGGCCCGCCCGTGTTCGATCGCGCGCAGCTTCGACATGGCGAGCTGCTGCTCGGGCTGGCCGGTGTTGCCGTAGGTGGCGTTGTTGGTCTGGATCACCAGGGCACGGGCCCCGGCGCGCACGGTGTCGCGCACGATCTCGTCGTAGGCCACCTCGAAGCAGATGACGTCGCCGAGGCGGGCCGGGCCCGTCTGGAGCACGCCGGGCCCGTCCCCGGGCCAGAAGTCGCGGGGCACGCGGTCGAGCCGCGAGATGACGGTGCTGAGCTGCTCGCGGAAGGGCACGTACTCGCCGAACGGCACGGGGTGCTGCTTGGTGTAGGAGTCGCCGGGGCCGGTTTCCGGGTCCCAGACGATGCCCTGGTTCTCGACGTAGCCCTCACGGGTCGGGTGGTCGACCAGGGCCCCGACGAGGATGGGGACGCCGACGGCCTTGGCGGCCCGGTCGATGGCGGCGTAGGCCTGCGGGTGGCGGTGCGGGTCGAGGTCGGAGGCGTTCTCCGGCCAGATGACGAGGTCGGGCTGCTCCACCCGGCCGGCGGCCACGTCCTCGGCCAGCTCGACGGTGGGGTCGACGTGGTTTTCCAGGATCATCATGGGGCGGCCGAGGAAGTCCATACCCGGCTGCTGCACGTTGCCCTGGACCACGGCGATGTCGACGTGGTCGTCGGCGTCCGTCCCGACGGGCACGGCGTACCCGGCCAGCGTGACGGCCGCGGCGAGCCCCGCGGCGGTGACCGCGGGCCGCAGACCGGGCCGGGCCTCCCCCGCCGGGCTGCCGGCGGCCTCCCGCCCGGTCTCCCGGGCCGCGTCCCCGGTGGCGCCCGGACTGTCGTGCCGGGTGCCGTCACGGCCGGTGTCCCGGTCGGCCTCCCGGGCGGCCCCGCGCCGGCGGGCGAGGGCCACGGCGGTGGCGGCGAGCAGGGTGCCGGTCAGGGCGACGGCGAAGGTGACCAGGGGGGCGCCGCCGAGCGCGGCGAGCGGGGTGAACGGTGAGCCGGTGTTGGCGAAGGCGAGGCGGCCCCAGGGGAAGCCGCCGAGCGGCACCCGGTCCCGGGCCCACTCCTCGGCGACCCACAGACAGGCGCCCCACAGAGGCCACCACCGCAGCCGTGAGGTGACGGCGAGACCGCCGCCCAGCAGCGCCAGGAAGAGGGCTTGGAGGAGGGACAGGCCAAGGACGGCGTCCCAGCCGATGACGCGCAGCCACTGGAGGAGGCCGACGAAGAAGGCCAGCCCGAACAGGAGGCCGGTCAGGGCGCCCTGCCGGGCGGTGCGGCCCCGGGTGAGGAGGCTGAGGGCCGCGACGGCGGCCAGGGAGAGCGGCCAGGCGTCCACGGGCGGGAACGCGGCGGCCAGCGCGAGGCCGGAGAGCACGGCGAGTGCGGGGCGGCGGAGCCGCCGCGCCCACCGCGGCCGTCCGCGCGGGCCGGCGGGCGGCAGGGCGGTGCCGG
>NZ_JABLSI010000041.1 GCF_019303475.1 Streptomyces sp. JJ38 | reverse complement strand
TGAGAGCGCTCTCAAGTGCTCGGTGCATCGCCTCCGACCGAAGGTGTTCCCCCATGCCGACCCCCCGCACAGCCCCACCCACCCGGCGCCGGCCGCTACGCCGGCAGCTCCTCTCCCGCAGAGCCGGGGCACTCCTGGCCACCGGTGCGATGGCCGCCGCCATCGGCCTGGCCGGTCCCGCCGCGTCCCCGGCCGCCGCCGCGGTCGTCCCCGTCGGCTCCGGCAGCTACTCCGACACCCGCCCGCCCGGCACCTCCGGGCCCTCCGACAACACCGGAGCACCGGTGACCCCCAAGGTCACCCCGGCAGCCGCCGACCGGCCGGTGCCCACCAACGACTGGTGGTCCTCACTGGCCTTCCAGCGCTACCCGGACAACCCGTACTCCACCCCCATGTACGGGCACCCGCTCACCTATCAGGCCACCTCCGCCGGGCTGGATGTCGGCTACCCGACCACCGCGGCCATCACCGGCGAGGGTCGCCAGTACGAGTACGCCCACCGGCGCGACCTCACCCTCGGCGTCACCGGCCTGAAATCCCCCGACACCAAGGCCGACGACTGGTCCGACTGGACCGTCACCCCCTACTGGTCCGACGGCAGCCGCACCCTGCGCACCACCATCGGCCACGGCCTGCCCTTCGTCTACGCCAAGGGAACCGGCGGCGACGCCCGGGTCACCACGGCCGCCGTCCCCACCGTCTTCGCCGACCGGGGCAGCGTCCTCGGCATCACCGTCTCCGGGCACCACTACGCGCTGTTCGCCCCGACCGGGACCGACTGGACGGTCTCCGGCACCAGGTTCACCGCGGACCTCGGCGACCGCGACTACTTCTCGCTCGCCGTGCTGCCCGACCCGTCGGCTCTGGACACCTACGAGCGCTACGCCTACAGCTTCGTCACCGGGTCGCGCGTCGACTGGGCGTACGACGCGGGGACCGTCCGCGCCACCTACACGCTGACCACGGAACCCCAGGAGGGCACCGAGACCGGCACCCTGCAGGCCCTCTACCGCCACCAGTGGCGGCACACCACGGACCCCCTCACGCCGTACACCTACGCCTCACCGCGCGGGACCATGAAGGTCAGGGAGAGCACCTCCTTCACCACCAGCCAGCGGGCCCCCGGCGTGCTGCCCGCCCTGCCGGAGTCCTCCGGCGTCGACGCCGACCGGCTGCGCGGCTATCTGACGGACGTCGTGGAGGCGGACGACCCCTTCGCCGGCGCCACCGACACCTACTGGACGGGCAAGGCTCTCGGGCGGCTCGCGCAGCTCGTTCCCATCGCCGAGCAGATCGGCGAGACGGGCGTCCGCGACGAGCTGCTGGGGTTGCTCAAGGGCCGCCTGCAGGAATGGTTCAGCGCCGGTGGTGAGGCCGGCTTCTCCTACGACTCCACCTGGCGCACGCTGACCGGGTACCCCGCCTCCTACGGCAGCGACACCGAGCTGAACGACCACCATTTCCACTACTCGTACTTCGTCTACGCGGCGGCCATCGTCGCCCAGTACGACCCCGACTGGGCCGCCGAGTCCGCCTGGGGCGGCATGGTGGAGATGCTCGTCCGCGACGCCGCCAACCCCGCCCGCGGGCAGTCCGCCTTCCCCTTCCTGCGCGGCTTCGACGTCTACGCCGGTCACAGCTGGGCCTCCGGGCACCAGGGCTTCGCCGCGGGCAACAACCAGGAGTCCTCCTCGGAGTCCGCCAACCTCAGCGCGGGGCTGGTGCTGTGGGGCTCGGCCACCGGGGACACCGCACTGCGCGACCTGGGCCTCTACCTGCTCACCACCGAGTCGGAGGCGATCTCCCAGTACTGGTTCGACGCCGACGAGGACGTCTTCCCCGCCTCGTTCACCCATGACACCGCCGGGATGGTGTGGGGCAGCGGCGCCGCCTACGCCACCTGGTGGACGGCCAACCCGGAGGAGATCCACGGCATCAACGTCCTCCCGGTGACCGGAGGGTCCCTCCACCTCGCCGCCAGGCCGGACGCGATCCGCCGCAACCTCGCCGAGATGGAACGCGAGAACGGCGGCCCGGCCGTCGAATGGCGCGACCTGCTCTGGGAGTTCGAGTCCCTGGCCGACCCCGGCTCCGCCAGGGCGAAGTGGGACGCCGGCCACGCCGCGTACACCCCCGAGGCGGGCGAGTCCAAGGCGCACACGTACCACTGGATCACGACCCTGGACACCCTGGGCGCGCCCGACACCGAGGTGACCGGCGACCTGCCCACCTCGGCCGTCTTCGACGACGGCTCGGTACGGACCTATGCCGCCCACAACCACGGCACGTCCCCCGTCACCGTCACCTTCTCCGACGGCGTTCAGCTCGCCGTCCCGGCCCGCTCCACCGCCACCACCACCGGCGACGGCGAGCCCGACGACCCGCCCCCCGCCACCGGGGACACCTTCCGGGTGGTCAGCGGCGGAACCCTGAGCACGGCCTCGGACACCGTGCCGGGCAGCGACACGATCGCCTCCGCCGACGGCGCCAACCACGACGGCACCCCGTATCAGCCGCTGGTCTACGAGGCCCACGGCGTGAACGGCACGCTGCGGCCCGGGGCCAGCACCGCGTTCACCCTTCCGGTGGACGCCGGCACCACGGTCGCCCTGGGGCAGCAGGCCCGGGTGAGCTACGACCTGACGGGAGACGGCACCTTCGAACGCACCGAGACCTACCACTACTTCGCCACCGATCCCGTGCCGGGCTGGGAGGAGTACACCCAGGCCCGGGGCCTGAAGTCCGCCACCGGCAGCCTCGGCGACCTGCGCGACGGCACCGTGCGCCTGGAGGTGTGGCCCGCGATCGGCAACGGCACCGCGCGGCTGGAGACCGGCACGGACCGGTCCGTCCTGGTCATCCCCTACAGCTGAAACCGCGCCGCGTTCGCGGCCGCGGGAGTGTGTGCCCCGGCGGGCGGGCCCCGGTCCGCCGGGGCACACGCGGACGCCGGCCCGGGGCCGCTCACCGCGCGGTCACCGGACGGCGTTACGCCGAGGCGCGCCGCACCAGCTCGGTCGGCGTGATCACCGAGCCCGGGGCGCGGCTCCCCGGCTCGCCGGCCACGTCGGCGGCGTCCTGGTCGAGCATCCGCATCAGCAGGCGGACCATCAGCCGCCCCATGCCCTCGATGTCCTGACGCACGGTGGTCAGCGGGGGATCGGTGGCCTCGGCCACCTGCACCATGTCGTCGAAGCCGACGAGGGCGACGTCCTCGGGCACCCGGCGGCCCTCCTCGCGCAGAACGCGCAGGGCCCCGGCGGCCATGAGGTCGCTGGCGGCGAACACGGCGTCGAGGTCCGGGGCCCGCGTCAGCAGCAGGGACATGGCGGCGGCCCCGCCGGCCTCGGTGAAGTCACCCTCGGCCAGCAGCGCGGGATCCGGGTCGAGCAGGACGTCCCGGTAGCCGTCGAAGCGGTCGGTGGCCGAGGTCAGGTCCGCGGGCCCGGCGATGTGGGCGATGCGGGTGCGCCCGAGTGACACGAGGTGGCGTACGGCCTCGCGGGCGCCGCCCCGGTTGTCGGCGTCGATGTAGGGCACGGGCGGCTCGTGGGCCGCGCCGGGCCAGCCCGGACGGCCTCCGAAGACCGCCGGAACCCGCGCGTTCCGGATCGCCGAGGGCAACTCGTCGTCGTTGTGCACCGAGAACGCCAGCGCCCCGTCGACATGCCCGCCGGTGAGGTAGCGCGAGATCCGCTCGAAGTCCTCCGCCCCCTCGGCCCACAGCAGCACGAGCTGGGAGTCGTGCGCGGTGAGCTCCCGGCTGATCCCGCGAATCTGCTGGGCGAAGTAGGGATCGGTGAAGATGCGCAGCTCCGGCTCGGCGATGATCACGGCGACGGCGCCGTTGCGCCGGGTGACCAGGGAGCGCGCGGCGTGGTTGGGTACGTAGCCGAGCTCCTCCACCGCCAGCCGCACCCGCTCCACCAGGGCGGGACGCACCCCGGTTCCGCCGTTCACCACCCGCGAGACCGTCGCCCGGGAGACCCCGGCGCGGGCCGCGACGGCCTCCAGGGTGGGACGAGCCCCTGCGGTGACCTCGGACACGGGCACTCCTCGCGACGGTGTGACGGACCGGCCGGACGGGGTCCAGCACGCCGGAACGGTATCGGCCTCCCAGCCTACGAGAGCGCTCTCAACCCTGTCATCCGCGGCCCCTCTCCCGAGCCGCCACCGACCGCCGCCCACGCGGCCTCCCGCGCAGCCCCATCACGCTTGCCGGGCCGCGGCCCTGGCGAGGCACCGGGCGAACGCGGGCCGCCACCGGCCCCTGACGCACGGACCGGGCCGCGAGGGCACCCGAAAACAGAAAAACCCCAGCTCGACTGGGGTATCCGTGAGTCTCCGAGGGGGCTCGGGCTCTTCTCTCGGACACAACCTTGTGAGGCTGTGACCCGCGCAATTGCCACTCTGGGGCAGGGCGGTGCCAGTCAGCCACGCCGCCGGTTCCTGGCGTCTCCCACTGCTTCTCGGTATTACTGGTCACGCGCTGGTCATGGCCGGGACACCGTGAACAGGCACGTGAACGAGCTGGCCGGGCGTGGCCCGGCCAGCCGGTTCTTTCCATTCACTCGACGGCTTCGCGGCGCGCTCCCGCCGATAGGGACCGGGCGGAGCGTCCGGTGGTGCGGAGCGTGCTTCCTGCGGGCACGCCTCAAGCCCGCGCCGCTGTTGGCGTGCGGGTGATGTGCCGCAGGCCGAAGCTCTGGGGTTAGCGAGCCTCGAAGGCGCCTTCCTTCACGGCGGAGGCGAAGGCGGACCATCCGTCCGCGCTGAGCGCGATGACCGGGCTGCCGTGGACCTTGGAGTCCCGGAGGTCCAGGCCGCCGCCAGTGCGGTGACGTGCTTCGAGGCAGTCTCCGTTCTGCGCGCTGTAGCTGCTCTTGAACCATCCGGACTGGTTTGCTTGCATCTCCCCAGAATCTCTCTACTCGGGTACTTCACTGACGAGGCCCTCGATGAGAGCCTTGCTCTCCATCTCACCCAGCGACGTGGCCCGCAGGTGGTTGAAGATGTCTGCATAGAACCCGACGTCGCTCGGGTCTTCGAGGTACGTGTGACTGACGTGGTTCTCCAGCAGCACAACCTGCATGTCAGAGGGTTCCGGGAATCGATAGACCTTGAACGGGAACGGGCCACCTCGGTACGCCCCTACGGCGAAGGGTAGTACCTGCAACGTAACGTTCGGAAGACGCGCCAGGTCGATGAGGTGCCCAAGCTGCGCTCGCATCACGGCTGGCCCGCCCATCTGCTGGCGCAGAGCGGCCTCCCCGAGGATCATCCAGACCTCGATCGGGTTCTCCGTGCGTGTGAGTGCCTTCTGCCGCTCCAGACGCACGTCGAGCTTGGTCTGCTCATCCGGCCCGAGCGGCCCCGGTGACCCTCCCGCGATGACGGCCTCTGCGTACTCCTTGGTCTGGAAGAGGCCATCGATGACTCCAGGCTGGAAGCCACGGCAGTACGAGGTGTCCTCTTCGAGCCCGATCAAGTCCAGGAAGTCCTGAGGGAGTCGGTCCTCCAGTACGCGCCACCACCGCTGCTTGCGGCTCTCACGCGCGAGAGACAACCAGCCCTCGCGGGCGACCGAGTCCTTCACCTCGTAGAGGTCCAGCAGCGCCTTGAGGTCGAGGGGGCGTATCGGGCTGCGGCCAGACTCGATCCGGCTGATCTTCGAGATGTTGCAGCTCAGCTGTTCAGCGGCATGTTCAAGGTGGAGTCCGTGCTCCTCCCGAAGTCGCCGAAGGTTGGTCCCAAGCACCCGGCGGCGCACGGTCGGCTTTCGGTCATCCGGCATGTGCCCCTCCTCAGTTGCCCCACAGGGTACCCCTGTTGAGCCTCGCGAAGATCGTAGAAACGAATCTTGGTGTTCTACTTGCACGGCGCAAAGAGTCGGGTTCATGCTAGCTGAGTGACCCGCCCCACACGTTGAGTGTCTGCTGGGCTCAACTGCCTTGGCAGAACGCTGTGGTGACGGGTGATCTGCCACCCCGGTGTTGGAGGTGTCCCGTGTTCGTCACCACGCAAGATGATGAGTACCAGGACGTGTACTCATGGGCCTTAATCGCCAGCGCGCAGGACATCGCGAAGTGGCGCCGGTTGGCGGCAGAGGCGGTCGCGCGTCTTGGAGGTGACCGAGAGGCCCAGGTGCTGGCGAGCCTGGGTGTCTCGGAGTTGCTGTCCAACATCATCAAGCACGTTCCGGATAAGGCATGTCGGCTCGCCGTGCGGGCAATGGACGCCTGGGTGTATGTCCATGTCTTCGACACCTCGCGCCAGGTGCCCGCGATGACCAGGCCGTCATGGGACGCGGAGAGCGGCCGGGGCCTGTGGCTGCTGAACTCCATGGTGCCGACGTGGGGCTACGAGTGCCGAGCAGACGGCAAGGCCGTGTGGTTCCGCGTTCCGCTGGTGCGGAAGGTCGAGGTGGCGGCGTGAGCCAGCCTCCCGTCCCAGTGATTCGCCCTGCTGGCACCGAGGGGGGTGCCGGCCGCAGTTTCCGGTTCCGGAACGTCACCGTGGCGCCGAACGACGATCCGGACGCCGAGCCGACGACCCTCCGGTTCGTGTGCGCCGTCTGCGAGGAGTCCGGTCCGGAGGTGGAGTCGCAGGGCGAGGCAGAAGCCTGGGCGCTGGGCCATCTGAAGCACAGCGCGGCGGCGCACGACGGGCCGCACTACTCCTACCTCCTGCACATGACCCGCCCCTTCCAGACCCGGCCCGGTAGGTGGCTGTGACCCACGAGGACGTTCCGGACGGCTGGCCGGTGAGGATCACCATGACCACAACTCCGACGTTGCTGAGCCGGACGGCGGGCCTGGCACTGATTCGTGACCTCGGTCAGCGGGTCCTCATGCGAGAGGTTCCCGGTCTCCAGTCTTCAGCACCGTACGAACTACCCGGAGGGCCGGCGGAGGCCGGGGAATCCGCCCTTGATGCCTGTCGGCGCCATCTCGCCGACCAGACTGGCCGCCTGGTGCAGCCTTCCGCGCTACTACTGGCGCACCACATTCCGCTCACGGGCGCCGAGACCGCCCGTCACGACTTCCTCTTCGACTGTGGCCAACTTCAGCCTGATGAGAGGTGGGAACCGGACGCGGCAGGGCGCTGGCGCTGGATACTCCTGGACGATCTGCGCGACCTGGTAGAGCCGGTGACCGAGTGGCGCATCAACCTCGCCCTCGACGCTGTAGAGGGTGAACCAGCCCGCTACCTCACGGGAGTTCCGGATTTCCCTGCTCTCAGCCAGGCGTGACGCTGAACGCGGTTCCCCAAGGCGACCCCAGGGCTAGGGTCGCAGAAGACAACCGAACGTGATGGGAAGGGCTATTTACGTGACTGACGTCCAGAGCGAGAACGACGACTCCGAGGCCGCGGAGCTGCGGGATCGGATGGTCGAAGCGATCGTGTCGGGGTGGGACAGGAAGCTGTCTGAGGGCGTTCTGGCTGCCCTGCGTACGGTCCCGCGACACCTCTTCACCCCGGGCGCCTCGCTGGAGGAGGCGTACACGAATGATTCATTCGCGACGAAGCGTGATGCACAGGGGGTCGCGCTGAGCACGGTGTCAGCGCCATGGGTGCAGGCACGGATGCTGGAGCTGGCCGCACTGCGGCCGGGGATGCGGGCGCTGGAAATCGGCTCCGGCGGGTACAACGCCGCACTGATGGCTGAGGTCGTCGGTCCGGAGGGGGAGGTCGTCAGCCTCGACATCGACCCCGAGGTGACTGAGCGCGCCGAGCGGCTGCTGTCGGAAGCGGGCTACAACCGAGTGAAAGTGCTGACGGGGGACGGCACCTACGGTGCTGCGGAGCTGGCAGGCGAGGGCGGCTTCGACGCGATCATTGTCACTGTGCAGGCCCCGGACATCCCGGCCGCCTGGCGTGACCAGCTCGCTCAGAACGGCCGCCTGGTGGTGCCACTGACTTTCCGGGGCACCCATCGCGTCCTGGCGTTCGAGCACGAGGACGGCCATCTCGTCAGCCGGGACTCAACCCGGTGCGGGTTCGTCGGTATGCAGGGTGACAACACCCACTCGGTGCAGTCCATCGAACTGGCCGGCAGGGACCTGCGGCTGGTGATCAGCCGCGACCAAGCCGCCGATGCCGAAACTCTCCGGGCGGCAGTGGCCTCGGGTGAAGAGTCCACGGAGTGGACCGGCGTGGTGTTGCGGGGCAACGAGGGTGTGCTGCCCTCCCTGGAACTGTGGCTCACCAGCACCCTCGACCCCTCGGGAACGGTGTACGCCAGCTCACAGGCCGTGGAAAAGGGCCTGTCGGGGTGGACCATCGCCGCGACCGCCACATGGACTTCTGACACCGTTGCGTACCTCACCATGCGACCCGACTCCTCGGGCGGATTCGAACTGGGTGTCCGCGCCTACGGTGCCGGTCACGCCGCACAGGCCCACGCCATGGCGGAGAGCATCCGCACCTGGGACAGCCTGGGCCGTGGCGCGACACCGGAGCCGATCATCCGTGTCTTCTCGCGAGACGCCGCCGAGGACCAGCTCGACGGGATCGTGGTCAGCAACCGCCACTCCCGGCTTGCCATCTCACGGGCCTGAGCCCGTCACAGACTCCCCAGTCCGAGGGGACTGGGGTGAACCTGTCCATCCACCAGAGGAGCTGTACCACCGATGACACCTCCGACCGCCGCCACTGCGGCCCTGGAAGACGCCTTCGACCTGGACCCCGAGGTCACCACCGTGACCACCATCCACGCTGAGGCCGACGCTTCTCAGCCGTGCACCGAGGACGGCTGCACGCAGTCCCCGACGACCGGCCACACCACCGGCTGCGCCGTTCCGGACAGCGCGGTGGCGCTGAAGGGCTGCAACGTCCTGTAGCAGTCGGCACGATCCGTGCGTTCCACCGGGCGCGGCGTCCTTCAAAGGGGCCGCGCCCGGCACCGCCGTCAGGGAAGGGCGTCCATGCCACGAAGTCTGTTCACACCTCAATCCGGCGCGATGGCCCGAGTCCCCCTGCGGCCGGCGACCGGTATCGGGCAGTCCGGTCTCCTGGAAGAAGGGGTGTTCCTCGCCAGTCGTTCGGTCTCCCAGGCTTCCCGCGAGGACTTCCGCGCTGCCGCGACCCTGCGCGCCTATGACATCCGCTCACGGTGGCGGTCCACCCCGCACGGTGGGTTCTCCGGTGTCGCGCCCGCCTCCTTCGGCAACGGACCGGAAGCTCTGCTGCTACACGGTGAGCACCAGGCGGTCACCTCGCCCCGTCCGCACTGGCTCGCTGCCGTCTCGGACCAGCTCCTTGACCACCCTCGGGTCCTCACCGGGCTACGGCTGTCGAGAAACAATCTCGTCCGCCGACGTGGGGACCGCCTTGAAATCGAGCACCCCGGACCGGACGGCACGGTCCAGAAGACCAGCGTGCGCGCCACCACCGTGTCCCTGGGACTGCTGGACGCCTGCGCCTCCCCAGTCCTGGGCAAGGACCTCATGGCGGAGCTGATCGCACAGCATCCGCGTGCTACCGAACGCACCGCGGAAGGGGCGTTGCGGCACATGGTGCGTGGTGGTCTCCTGCTGTCGGATCTCCTGCCTGTAGATCCGCGTGACGATGCCTTGGGCCACATGCTCGAACGCCTGCCTCCAGGTGCGCCCCTCCGCCCGGTGCTTGACCGACTTCGAGCGTTACTGCGTCAGGCCGATACTCACTGCCCCGGACATGCCGACCGCCTGCGACTCCTGTGCGAAGCACGCGACATGGCAGATGCGATTCATCGGGTCGAGCGGCCCTTCGCCGCCGACACCATCGTAAACGCGACCATCACTCTCCCCGAGCGCCTGGCTCACGACGCGGCCCGCGCGGCAGACCTGCTATGGCGCGTCGGCCATCTCGCAGCACCAGCCGCCGACTACCATCAACGCTTCCTCGATCGCTACGGCGCACACCGCATGGTCCCTCTGACCGAGGCCATCGACCCGGCTACCGGAATCGGGCCGCCGGAAAAAGAGACCGCGGCCGGAGAGCTCTCACCGACGCGCGCGACATCCCTGTCTCAGCTCCTCGGCACTGCCGTAGCCCATGGACACACCGAAGTCGTCCTCGACGAAGGCTTTCTCGAATCCCTCGCCCACGACGACGCCGGCCGACCACCGAGGACCGCCGAAATCCACGTGCGTGTCCTACGAGCACCAGAAGGCGATCTCCGCCTAGCCGTGTGCCCGGAAGGCGGATCGCAGGACGCCGGGGCGGCCTCCGGACGCTTCGCCCGCCGACTTCCCCAGCTCGCCCCCGCACCCCAGCGCTACGACGACGGCCCACTGGTCGCTGAAATCGTCTGCCGAGCCCGCACTGACAAGGCCGGCGGCCTGGCCACCGAGACCGGCTACGCCACTCACCGCATCCCCGTAGGCGTACCGGAGCGGTCGGGAGATATCGCGCTGGACGACCTGCTACTGGCCAGCAACGGCAGCCATCTGGTGCTGTACCACCACGACCGCCAGGTGATCCCGGTCCTCTTCAGCCGCCTGGCCCCAGACCTCCTGCCGACCACCGCAAGGGTTCTGCAACTCCTCGGCCACGCGGGCGAACGACCCTGGCACCCCTGGTCGTGGGGAGCCGCCGGATACGCCCCCTTCACACCCCAGGTCCGCCACCGCAACGTCATCCTCTCCCCAGCCCGATGGCGCCTGCCCACCGGCCTCATTCAGCGCGCCAGGCGCCACGAGACCTGGGAAGGGGCCCTGAGCACCTGGAGAGCGGCCACCATGCCCACGCCGCCGCGCACCGTCCACATCGAGGAAAGCGACCGCCACCTCCCCGTGGACCTGGACCACCCCACGGACCGCGAACTGCTGCGCCGGAGTGTCAACCGCGGAGTCACCACCGTCACCGAACCCCTGGGCGCGCCCGACAACAACCCCGCTGTGCTGCCTGGACCGCACGGGCGGCATTTCCTGGACCTGACCGTCCGCCTGGCTCGCCGCTCTCCCGGAAAGGCTTCTCGCCGGGCACCTCGCGCTGCCGCCCGACCACAGGGCGCGGACTCCTTCCTCCCCGGAGGCCCATGGCTCTCGGCTTCCATACCGGCGCCCTTCGACCACCACGAGGCGATCCTCCGCCAGCTCCCGGCCCTCCTCGACGCCCACCAGGACGTCATCGAGCGCTGGTTCTTCCTGCGCTACCAGACGCAACACCTCGGCCCGCACCTGCGCGTCCGCTTCCACGGAGCGCCCACGACCGTCGCCGGCACCCTGCTACCCGCCCTGAGCAGATGGTCTGACGCACTACGGGACCAGCAGCTCGCCGGAGCCATGGTCCTGGAACCCTACGAGCGAGAGACAGAACGCTACGGCGGATCGAAGGCCATAGACGCCGCCGAGACGGTATTCGCAGCCGACAGCGCCTACACCCTCCCCGCCATGGCAGCACTCCCGGATGCCGAAGACCGCCTCCTCCTGGCGGCAGAATCCGCAGCTGAGATCGCCCGACACACACCCGAACCGCGCACCGCACTCCGCGGCCGATCCCTCACGGCCTCAGCCCGCCGACGCCGGGACACAGCCCGACCACGCCTGGGCTCCGGGAACCCTGACTTCACACCCCTCACCGCACTTCGGAACGCCCGGACCAAGGCCCTGCACAGATACCTGGAAACCCTGACCCCCGAAGCCACGGCGCTGTGCGCCTCCGACCTCATCCACATGCACTGCAACCGGCTTCTCGGACCCCATCACGACGCCGAGGCCGTAGTCCGTTCCCTGGCCTCCGACCTCACCCACCGGCATGAACGCGACTGAATCAGCAGCCGAACTGGCCCTCGACACCGCAGAATCCCTTCGTGACCCGCACATCGTCACCCAGGGACTCACCCGCGCTATGGCCGCCTCCCTCTGCGACGGCCTGGCCGGAACCGCCCTCCTGCACGCCTGCCTCTCCCGCCATGAGCCCCGAAGCGCAGCGGTTGCCTCCCTCCACTGGGAATCAGCAGCCCAGCTCACCAAGCAGACACGACCGGCCGGTATCCACACCGGGCAAGGCGGGCTCGCCGCGTCCCTGATCATCGGTGCCGGACATCTCCCCAACCCAGAACGTCACCGCGCTTCCGCTTCCCGGGCGGCATCGTGGCTCTCCGCACGAGCGGAAGCCCTCGCCGACCACCAACGCCAACGCTCCGCACAAGCGAAGGCCGGAGCCCCCTGGGCCGTCTACGACGCGATCAACGGCCTGTCCGGCATCGGCCGCGTACTACTCGCCGCACACCAGGCCGGCCACCACACGGCACGGCGCGGTCTCGATGCCGCACTCGCGACCCTTACCGGCATCCTCAACAACTCTTCCGGCACACGGCCCGGCTGGTGGCTCCCCGCCTCCGAGCACGCGCCCACGGTGGGGGTCCACTCCACTGGTGCGGCCACCACGGGCCTGGCACACGGCATCGCTGGCCCGATCTCCCTACTGACCAGCGCCGCCGTCGCAGGAATCGAGGTAGCGGGACAACAGCAAGCGATACGCCGGGGCACCAAGTGGCTGACCCACTGGCAGGAAGAGACGGGAAGCTGGCCCCCCTTCATCTCAGGAGAAGCCCTCGACGACACACGCCACTACGTCACTCGCCCCGGCCGCCGAAACGCCTGGTGCTACGGCTCCCCTGGCATCGCCGTCACTCTCAAGCGCGCAGGAACGCTGACGCGCGATGACGAAGCCCATGCCGCCGCCGACCGTGCCACAGCCTCCCTCGCGAGCATTCCGCGGCCGAGCCGGGATACCGAAGGCCCGACCGTATGCCACGGCAGCAGCGGGATTCTTCACGCCGCCCGGCGCCTCGGCGTCATGGATCTCGCCAACGATGCAGCAGAGCAAACGATGGAGGCCCATGATGCGGATCTCCAGTTCGGGTTCCCCCACGTTGAAGCCGGAACCAGAGCGGACCGCCCCGGCTTCCTGACCGGAGCAGCCGGTGTCGCGATTGCGCTAGCGGACTACGGGAAGCTGATCCCTGAGACCACCACAACCCCGTGGGATGCAGTCCTTCTGCTCGCCTGAGCAGAACCGGCACGCACCAGCCCGCTCAGACCGTCTGCCGATGCTCCGCGCACCGGAGGAGAGTCCGAGGAGGCCAGTACGCACACCTTCGCCTTCGATGGCGGCCAATACGAGATCGACCCGCTCCGGAGTCCTTCGACCCCCTTGGCCCCGTCATGGACAAGGGGAGGTAGCAGAGCCGCGGCCCGAGCCGAGCGGGGTGCCGACGGCACACTCGGGGCGGATAGGGACGACACGGCGAAGATCCGGGCCTGGGCGAAGGACAACGGGTACGAGATGAACGACCGTGGCCGTGTCTCGAAGGTGTGGGATTGCGAGGAGGAGGCCAGTCGGCCGGGCACAGTCGCCTAACGATCAAGATCGTTTCTGGGCTGGTCGCGCCACTGGTCAGGGCGAATCCCTGACATCAGAAAAACCCCAGCTTGGCTGGGGCATCTGTGAGTGTCCGAGGGGGGACTTGAACCCCCACGCCCGATAAAGGGCACTAGCACCTCAAGCTAGCGCGTCTGCCATTCCGCCACCCGGACCCGGTGGACCGCGCGGCCTTGGCCGCCCGGCGCGCAGCCAACGATAGCAAAGGATGGAGGGTGGCTGATCACGCCGGTCCCGGGGCGGGCCTTGGGGTGGCGACGCGGACGCGCCAGGATGGGAGGCCGAGTCCGTCCACGACCAGGAGGCAGTGTGAGCGAGTCGAGCCCGACCACGGCAGGCGGCCGAGGTGCCGACGGGGGCGTCACCGGCGAGGACGAGGTCGTCGACCTGTGCCGGGACCTCATCCGGATCGACACGAGCAACTACGGCGACGACCGGGGCCCCGGTGAGCGCAAGGCGGCCGAGTACGTCGCCGAGCAGCTCGCCGATGTCGGCCTGGAGCCGCGGATCTTCGAGTCCCGGCCCGGCCGGGCGTCCACCGTGGTCCGGGTCCCCGGCGCCGACCCCACGCGTCCGGCGCTGCTCATCCACGGCCACCTGGACGTCGTCCCCGCCAACGCCGACGACTGGACCCACCACCCGTTCTCCGGCGAGATCGCCGACGGCTGCGTGTGGGGGCGCGGCGCCGTGGACATGAAGGACATGGACGCGATGACGCTCGCCGTCATCCGCGACCGGATGCGCAGCGGGCGCAGGCCGCCGAGGGACATCGTGCTGGCCTTCCTGGCGGACGAGGAGGCCGGGGGCGCGCACGGCGCCCGCTACCTCGTCGACCACAAGCCCGAGCTGTTCGAGGGCGTCACGGAGGCGATCGGGGAGGTCGGCGGTTTCTCCTTCACCGTGAACGAGAACCTGCGCCTCTACCTCATCGAGACGGCCCAGAAGGGCATGCACTGGATGCGGCTGACCGTGGACGGCACCGCGGGCCACGGCTCGATGACCAACGAGGACAACGCGATCACCGAGCTCTGCGAGGCCGTCGGGCGGCTCGGGCGCCACAAGTTCCCCGTCCGCGTCACCAAGACGGTGCGGGCCTTCCTGGACGAGCTCTCGGACGCCCTCGGAGTCGAGCTGGACCCGGAGAACATGGAGGAGACGCTCGCCCGGCTGGGCGGCATCGCCAAGATCATCGGTGCGACCCTGCAGAACACGGCGCAGCCCACGCAGCTCGGGGCCGGGTACAAGGTCAACGTCATTCCCGGCCAGGCCACCGCGCACGTGGACGGGCGCTTCCTGCCCGGCCACGAGGAGGAGTTCCTCGCCGACCTCGACCGCATCCTCGGGCCCCGCGTGCGGCGGACCGACGAACACGCCGACAAGGCGCTGGAGACGACCTTCGACGGCGCGCTGGTGGAGGCCATGCAGGCGTCGCTGAGGGCCGAGGACCCGGTCGCCCGCGCCGTCCCCTACATGCTCTCCGGCGGTACCGATGCCAAGCAGTTCGACGACCTGGGCATCCGCTGCTTCGGTTTCGCGCCGCTCAAGCTTCCCCCGGAGCTGGACTTCGCGGGGATGTTCCACGGTGTCGACGAGCGGGTCCCGGTCGACGGGCTGACCTTCGGCGTGCGGGTCCTGGACCGCTTCATCGAGCAGTGCTGAGCCCCGGGCGACCGGCCCTCGGGCCGGTCGCCCGGTGGCCGGATCCGAGACTGAATCTTCGTACGTGTGAGCGGGATTGGCCAGGAAGGGTGAATGCGCCTGGGGAGTCGTAGCCCCTCCCCACACTCCTCGTTACACGGGGTGCGGTCCGTGGCTGGGGCCGCATCCCAACAAGGAGGAATAATGATTAAGAAGGTCGTCGCTGCCGCGGCTGCCACCGGTGGTCTGGTGCTCGCGGGTGCGGGCGTGGCCGTCGCCGACGCGGAGGCCGAGGGCGCCGCCGTCGGCTCCCCGGGCGTCCTCTCCGGCAACGTGGTCCAGGTGCCGGTGCACGTTCCCGTGAACGTCTGCGGCAACACCGTTGACATCATCGCGCTGCTCAACCCCACCTTCGGCAACACCTGCGTCAACGACTGACGACACGTGCCCGAGCCCGTGAGGGTTTGATGCCAGACCCCGGAGTGCCGCTCGCGCTCCGGGGTCGTCAGTTCCGGGCGAGTACGTGCCCCACGGCGCAGCGCGGACCCCGCTCGCCGTCCCGCAAGCAACGAAGACAGGAAGCAACCATGCGACAGGTCACCAGGAAGGGCCTGATCACCGTCGTGGCCGCGAGTGGCGCCCTCGCCCTCAGCGGCGGCGCGGCGTTCGCCGACGCGGAGGCCGAGGGTGCGGCCACCGGCTCCCCCGGGGTGCTCTCGGGGAACAACGTCCAGGTTCCGGTGCATGTGCCGGTGAACGCCTGTGGCAACACGGTCAACGTCGCCGGCGCCCTCAACCCGGCCATCGGCAACACGTGCGTCAACGACTCCGGTGGCCACGGCCCCGACGGCGGCCACGGGGGCGGAGGCGACCACGACGGCGGTCACCACGACGGCGGAAGCGGCGACGGCGGCCACCACGACGGCGGAAACGGCGACGGCGGTCACCACGACGGCGGTCAGCCGGACAACGGCCACGGCGGCGGTCACGACGGCGGTCACCACGACGGCGGTCACCCCGGTGGTGGTCACCACGGCGGCGGCGGGGCCGTCGCCGAGGGCGAGGCGGTCGGCTCGCCCGGCGTCGGCTCCGGCAACCACGTCCAGGCGCCGGTCGACGTGCCGGTGAACGCCTGCGGCAACAGCGTGAACGTGATCGGCCTGCTGAACCCGGCCATCGGCAACGAGTGCGTGAACGACTCCGGGCCCGGGCAGCACCCGGAGCACCCGGAGCACCCGGAGCAGCCCGAAGAGCCGGAGGAGCCGCAGGGGCCGGAGAGCCCGGAGAAGCCGGACGGCGAGCAGCCGTCCGCGGAGACGCCCGGGGACGAGACCGCCCCGCAGGGCGGCGAGCGGCCCCAGCTCGCCCAGACCGGCGGCCCCTCCGCGATCACCACGGTGATCCCGGCCGGTGGCGCGATGCTGCTCGGCGGCTACGTGCTCTACCGCCGTGCGCGCGTCGGGCAGAACTGACCCCACAGCGCGGAACGACACAGCGCACCGGAATGGCGGGACCCGCGACGGGCCCCGCCATTCCCCGTGCGCGGCCGGTGCGCCTCCCGGCACGCCGGCCGCGTCACCACGTCGCGCGGACCTGGCGGATGATCCTGCGCCGCAGACGCACCCGGCGGCTCCCGTCCGGGAACAGGCGCAGCCGGTCCAGCTCCCAGTATCCGTACTCGGCTTCGTCGGTCAGCAGACGTACGGCGGCGCTGCGGGACACGCCGCGCGGCACGTACACATCGCGAAATTCATATTCCGGCATCGCATCTATTGTGCGGACAGGGGCCTTCTACGGATAGCGTCTGCAGTATGTCTGATGCTGCGCAGCCGACCGCTGCCGAGGTACGCGCCTCCGTCGAGGCGCTGAAGTCCGCTCTGGACCGCCACCTCGCTGCCATCGAACGCCGGGCCGACGGAACCGGCGCCGCCGATGCCGACGCCGACGCGGAGGTCTACTCGGCGTTCAACGAGCTCGCCGCCGCGGGGGAGGCGTACGACTCGCTCCTGTACGACGCCTATGACGAGGTCACGCCGTTCGAGGTGCCGGGCGGCGAGAGCCGTCCCGTCTATCTCGGCCCCGACGAACCCGCCGCGCTCAGCGTGTACATGCGGCGGGACTACACCGTGAGTGACCCGCTGCGGCTGCTCGCACAGGCTCAGCGGATCACCGATCTCGACCCGGACGCCGTCGACCCCTCGCAGGGCGACGCGGAGACGGCCGGGAGCAGCGTGCACGCCGCGCTGGGAGTGCTCTTCGGCGAGTTCGAGCCGGACGAGATCGCCACCCGGCACCGGGAGTTCGGCCTGGAGGAGGGCGACTCCACGGTGTGGGTGCTGGCCGACGAGGAACCCGCGGAGCCGGGGGAGTGGCTGGACGCGCCCTTCGACACCGCCGACCCGGAGCGCGTCGTCTGCCGCTACGACATCAGTTCCGTCTTCGACGAGGACGAGGAGGAGGAAGGCGTCGCCCGCGAGCAGGACGAGGACGGAGCCGCCCTCTCCACCCGCTGAGCGACCCCGCGCCTCCGTCCCGCCGACGCGCCTTGCGCCGTGTCCGGCGCATCCCGCCAGACGGGCCCGGCAGGGCTGTTCGCCCGCGGCCGGACCTGACCTGGCCGAGGCCCCCGGTCCCTAGCCGAGGCCCCCGGCCTCGCCGCCGCCCGCCGTCGGGGCCGGGCGGGGGCGCAGCAGTGCCCGGAGCCTTGTCGTGCGCTCGGCCCCCGGGCGCTCGGCGACGGCTCGGGGCAGGGCGTCCTCCACGCCGTGCACCACGGACAGGTGGCGCTCGGCCCGGCCGAACGCCGTGTAGACCCAGCGCCGGTCCAGCGTCCCGGCCGCGTCCCCCGGAAGGACGACGACCACCGCGGGCCAGCGCGTGCCCGCCGCCTGGTGGGCCGTCACGGCCCAGGCGTGCCGCACGGTGGTCGCGACGCGCTCCCGCGCCACCGGGAACGGGCCGTTCGGCCCGGCCAGGCGCAGGCCTTCCTCGTCCGCACCCGTCACCGTCGCGAACACGGGCCGCCCGGGCGTGGGCGAGCAGATGACGCGGTCGCCCGGGTCGAAGCCGCCGAAGCGGCCGGGGCCGGGGTTGAACCGCTCCTTCAGCGCGGTGTTCAGCACCTCCGTGCCGCCTCCGCCCGCATGCCCGGGGGTGATGACCTGGACGTCCTCCGGCCGGAGGCCGAAGGTGCGCGGCACCGAGTCCGCCACGAGCTGCACCGTGCGGTGGACGGCCTCGGCCGGCTCCCGCACCGGCACGATGACCAGCTCCTTGCCGGGCGTCTCCACCCGGTTCAGCTCACCCACGCCGATGCCGGAGACGAGCTCGCCCAGCGGCCCCGGGTCCGGCGTCCGGGAGACCACCCGCGGGCCGATGGCCGCGGCCGCCACGTCGGCGGGCACCCGCCCGGGCCCGGCCGCGCCGAGGATCTGGGGATCGCCGCTGAGCACCAGCCGGGCGCCGTCCGGCAGCGACTCGACGAGCGCCGCGGCCGTCTCGGTGTCCAGCAGCGGGGCGTCCACCACGGCCAGGACGTCCAGCGCGAAGGTGCCGTCGGCTTCCCTGGCGGGGCCCTCGGAGCCGCTCAGCAGCCCGGCCACGGTGACGACCGCGGGCCCCTCCTCGCCCTCGGCGGCCCCCTCGTCCCCGGCGTCCGGCTCCTGCCCGGGGCCCGTGCGGGCCGTGGCGAGCAGGGTGGCCGCCCGGAGTCTGGAGTTCTCCCCGTGGGTGGCGAGGCACGCCCGCAGCCCGGCGGCAGCGGCGGCCGCCACCAGCGCCGCGGGTTCGGCGCGGGCCGCCTCCGCGCCGGTGTGCGTGACCACCGCGTGGCCCGCGGCGGCCCGGATCAGCTCGGCCGCCGAGGGGGAGGGCGCGGCCTCTGCGGCGGCCGACCACGCGGCCGCCTCCTCGTCGCCCGGTGCCTGAAACGTGCCGACGAGCCGCTGCAGCCCGTCGGCCAACGCCTCCTCGGCCACGGCCCAGCGCTCCAGCCCGAGCAGCAGCGGCACCGCCTCCGCGGCGTCCTCCCCGGCCGCCGCTGCGGGTTCGGAGGGCGCCGGGGCCGCGCCGGCGTGCCGCTCCGCGCCGTCGCGGCTCTCCGGCTCGCCCTGGAAGACCAGCACCGCGCCGGTGTCGACCGCCTCCCGCACGGCCTCGTCCGGGGCGGGCACCCCGTACCGTGCGAGCCCCTTGGCCACGGACTCGAAGGGCAGCACCGTGTGGCCCGCACGGGCGGCACCCTCCAGCAGCCATCCGGCCAGCGCCCGGGCGCGACGCGGCTCCCCGGGACCGGCCTCCGCGGCACCGAGGGCCGCGGCGAACGCGTCGGCCTGCTCGGGGCGCACGCCCGGCACGGCCAGCAGCCGCCACGGGTCCTCCCGCAGCTCCTCGGCCGCCTGCGGCCCCAGGGCCAGCACGACGGGGACGGCCAGCGCCTCCGGCGCCCCACCGGCGGCCAGCACCTCGCGCAGCTCGTCCGGTACCGCGACCGGACCCGCCGCGGGGGATCCGGGACGCGCGCCGCCCGCGGGGCCCGGCCCGGACCCCGGTGCGGCGGGACGACGGGCGGGCGCCGGCTCCGGCGCCGCGTAGAACTCGGCGGCGGACTTCTCGCCGCTCTCCACCGCCCGGACGGCGGCCATCAGCTCGGCGGCCTTGCCGCCCGGGCCCGTGCCCTGGCCGGTGTTCACAGCGCACTCCAGTCCTGATCGGGGTCGTGGTGCACCGGGGCCGAGACGTCGTCCAGCGCCCGGTTGATCTCTTCGGGAAGCGTAAGCGCCTCCACTGACAGCGCCTCCTCCAGCTGTCCGGCGGTGCGCGCCCCCACCAGCGGGGCCGCCACGCCCGGCCGGTCCCGGACCCAGGCCAGGGCCACCTGGAGCGGGCTGACGGCGAGTCCTTCGGCGGCGGTGGCGACGGCGTCGACGATGCGTTCCGCCCGTTCGCCCAGATACGGCTCGACGAAGCCCGCCAGCCGCTCGGAGGCGCCCCGGGAGTCCGGCGGAGCGGTGCCCTCGCGGTACTTGCCGCTGAGCACGCCGCGGCCGAGCGGAGAGGCGGGCAGCAGTCCCAGGCCGAGGTCCCGCACGGCGGGGAGCACCTCGCGCTCGGCACCGCGCTGGAGGAGCGAGTACTCCAGTTGGGCACCGGCCAGCCGTATGCGCCGGGCCGGTTCGGCGAGTTGCCAGGTGGCCGCCTTGGCGAGCTGCCACCCCGGGAGGGTCGGGTACCCCGCTACTCCGGCGTACCGGGCCCGGCCGCTGCTGACCGCGAGGTCCACCGCGTGGAGCGTCTCCTCCAGCGGCGTCAGCGGGTCGAAGCCGTGTATCTGCCACAGGTCGACGTAGTCGGTGCCCAGCCGGGCGAGGGAGGCGTCGAGGGCGGCCAGCAGGTGCCCGCGGGAGCCGTCGAAGCGGCGGTCCGGCTCGGCGACGCCACCGGACTTGGTCGCGATCACCAGGTCGCGGCGGGGGACGAGGCCGTCCAGCAGCCGTCCGAGCAGGTACTCGGCGACGCCGTCCGCGTACACGTCGGCGGTGTCCACGAGCGTGCCGCCGGCGTCCCAGAAGAGTTTCAGCATGTCGGCGGCCCGCCGTTCGGCCGCCGTCTGCTCTCCTGGATGTCCGGCCCAGGTGAGGGTGCCGAGGCCGATCCGGGACACGCGCAGGCCGGTGCGGCCGAGCTGCCGTTGCTTCATGGCCGTTGAGAGTACTTCCGCACCTCGCGTACAGTCCCGGGCACCTGCGCGTTACTCGTCAGTAAGGGGAGTGGTCATGCGGCTCGGAATCAATCTCGGCTACTGGGGTGCCGGGATGGACCAGGACAACCTCGCCGTCGCCCAGGAGGCGGACCGGCTGGGCTACTCCGTGTGCTGGGCCGCCGAGGCCTACGGCTCGGACGCGCCCACCGTGCTCTCCTGGGTGGCCGCCCAGACCGAGCGCATCGAGGTCGGCTCGGCGATCTTCCAGATCCCCGCGCGCACCCCCGCGATGACGGCCATGACCGCGGCCACCCTCGACACCCTGTCCGGCGGCCGGTTCCGGCTCGGCCTCGGCGTCTCGGGCCCGCAGGTCTCCGAGGGCTGGTACGGCGTCAGGTTCGACAAGCCGCTCGCCCGCACCCGCGAGTACGTCGAGATCGTGCGCAAGGCCATGTCCCGCGAACGTCTCACCCACGAGGGCGAGCACTGGACCCTTCCGCTGCCCGACGGCCCCGGCAAGCCGATCAAGCTCACCGTCCACCCCGTGCGCGAGCGGATCCCGCTCTACATCGCGGCCATCGGCCCGAAGAACCTGGAGCAGACGGGAGAGATCGCCGACGGCGCCCTGCTCGTCTTCTTCGCCCCCGAGCACGCCGAGGAGACCACGCTGGGCTCCGTCCGCGCCGGGCGCGCGAAGGCCGGGAAGGACCTTGAGGGCTTCGACATCTGCCCGACGGTCCCCCTGGCGCTCGGGGACGACGGGGACGTCGGCGCCCTCGCCGACTTCTTCCGCCCCTACACCGCCCTCTACGTCGGCGGCATGGGCAGCAGGAAGCAGAACTTCTACAACCGCCTGGCCCAGCGCATGGGGTACGAGAAGGAGGCGGCCGAGATCCAGGACAGGTACCTGGCGGGCGACAAGGACGGAGCCGCCGCGGCCGTTCCCCGGGAGCTCATCGACTCCACCACCCTCCTCGGCAGCGTCGACCGGATCGCCGACCGGATGCGCGCCTACGCCGAGGCGGGCGTCGGCACCCTCACCCTCGCCCCCGCCGGTTTCACCCTCGAGGAGCGCATCGCCGCACTGCGCGCGGGCGTCGAAGCTCTGGAGCGCTCCGGCGCCGCCTGAGGCCCCTCCGGCGGGTCAAGCCGGACCAGCGCATACCTGCGGCCGTGGTGGGGGCTCGGGGTCGACCCCGCCACGGCCGTCACCCCACACAACGCGCGAGGCCGCCGCGGGTTACGGCCCGCGGCCGCAAGGCGGCCCGTCGAGCCGGTTTCGAGGACGGCCCGGCCGGTCCGCGGCCGTCTGGCCTACCCTGGGCGCCATGCCCACGCTGCTCCTCGTGCGCCACGGCCGGTCGACGGCCAACACCTCCGGGCTCCTGGCCGGCCGCACGCCCGGCGTCGCCCTGGACGAGAAGGGCGAGGCGCAGGCCGCCGCGCTCCCGGTCCGGCTGGCAGCGGTGCCGCTGGCCGCCGCCGTCCGCAGCCCCCTGCTGCGCTGCCGTCAGACGCTTCAGCCGCTGGCCGCCGCGCGGCCGGAGCTCACCGTCACCGAGGACGAGCGCATCGCCGAGTGCGACTACGGGGACTGGACCAACCGCAAGCTCAGCGAGCTGCTGGACGAGCCGCTCATGGCCGCCGTGCAGCAGCACCCCGGCTCGGTGGCGTTCCCCGGCGGCGAGACGATGCGCGGCATGCAGCAGCGGGCGGTGGACGCCGTCCGGGAGTGGAACGAGCGGGTGTCGGACGAGTACGGGCCCGAGGCCGTCTACCTCATGTGCTCGCACGGGGACATCATCAAGTCCGTCGTGGCCGACGCCCTCGGCATGCACCTCGACCTGTTCCAGCGCGTGAGCGTCGAACCCGGTTCGGTGACCGCGATCCGCTACACCACCCTGCGCCCCTTCCTCGTCCGGCTGGGCGACACCGGGCGGCTCGACTCCCTCGCCCCGCGCGAGCCGGACGCCGCCGCGTCGGCGTCCCAGGACCAGGCCGGCGCCTCCACCGTGCCCGGCGAGGACGGCAACGCCGCGGTCGGGGGCGGTGCGTGAGCGCGTAGATCACCGCGCGCAGTAGGGTGCCATTGACCCCCGTTGCCGAAACCGATGGAGCAGGACGTGTCCCGTCAGGTGTTCCTCTACGACCCGCCGGACCGATTCGTCGCCGGTACGGTCGGCCTGCCCGGGCGGCGGACCTTCTATCTCCAGGCCGCCTCGGCGGGTCGCACCACGAGCGTCGCGCTGGAGAAGGCCCAGGTGGAAGCGCTCGCCGAGCGGATCGACGAGCTGCTCGACGAGGTGGTCCGCCGCAGCGGCGGCAGTACCGCCGTACCGGCCGTGGCGCCCAGCGAGCTGTCCGACACCGAGCCGCTGACCAGCCCCGTCGAGGAGGAGTTCCGCGTCGGCACCATGGCGCTCGCCTGGGACGGCGAGAGTGAGCGCATGGTCGTCGAGGCGCAGGCGCTGGTGACCCTGGAGGCGGACTCCGACGAGTCCCTCGCCGAGGCGGAGGAGCGGCTCCTCCACGACGACGAGAACGGGCCCCCCATGCTGCGGGTGCGGATCACCGGCTCCATGGCCCGGGCCTTCGCCAAGCGCGCCATGGAGGTCGTCAACGCCGGGCGCCCGCCGTGCCCGCTGTGCAGCCTCCCGCTCGACCCGGAGGGACACGTATGCCCGCGCCAGAACGGATACCGCCGCGGGGAAGCGTGAGCCCGGCCAGTCAGGGCGAGCGGACCGCGGAGGCGACGGCCGCCCTGCTGGCGCGCGGTGAGCTGACCGTCGTCGGACGGATCGCCGACGCCTCGAACGCGGTGCTGTACGCCACCGTCGCCGACGGGGACGCGAGCGTGCCCTGCGTCTACAAACCCGTGGCCGGGGAGCGCCCCCTGTGGGACTTCCCGCGCGGCACGCTGGCCGCCCGGGAGGTCGCCGCCTACGAGGTGTGCCGCGCGCTCGGCTGGGAGCTCGTGCCGCCCACCGTGCTGCGCGACGGGCCCTTCGGCGAGGGCATGTGCCAGGAGTGGATCGGCCCCGCGCCCGACGCCGGGGAGCCGCCGCCCAGCGCCGCCGACGAGCTGCTCGCCCTGGTGGACGGCGACGAGCCGGGGCCGGGCTGGCGGGCCGTGGGCTTCGCCGAGACGGCGCCGGGGCGCACGGCCCTGCTGGTCCACGCCGACGACCCCCGCCTGCGCCGGCTGGCCGTGCTCGACGCCGTGATCAACAACGCCGACCGCAAGGGCGGCCACCTGCTGCCGCTGCCCGACGGCCGCCTCTACGCCATCGACCACGGCGTCACCTTCCACACGGACGACAAGCTGCGCACGCTGCTGTGGGGCTGGGCCGGGGAGCCGCTGCCGGCGGAGGCCCTGGGGCCGCTGCGGCGGCTCGGTCCGGCGCTGAAGGACGGCGAGCCGCTCGCCGCTCGCCTCGCGGCGCTGCTCGATGCGGCGGAGCTGGAGGCCCTGCGACGCCGCACGGCCGACCTCCTGGCCACCGGCCGCCATCCCGCCCCCGGCGGACAGTGGCCGGCCATCCCCTGGCCGCCCGTCTGACCCGCTGGGGGTGGTGCGCCTAGCGCTTCGCGCCCCCGTTGGCAAGAGGGCGGATTCGGTCACAGATCGCGTCCCGTTCGATGGCTGAACACCCGTCCGGTTACGCTCTTGACCATGCATGCCTGGCCCGCATCCGAGGTCCCCGCCCTGCCCGGCACCGGCCGCGACCTCAGGATCCACGACACCGCGACCGGCGGTCGGGTGACCCTCACCCCCGGTCCCGTCGCCCGCCTCTACGTCTGCGGCATCACGCCGTACGACGCCACCCACCTGGGGCACGCGGCGACCTACAACGCGTTCGACCTCGTGCAACGCGTGTGGCTCGACACCAAGCGGCAGGTTCACTACGTACAGAACGTCACCGACATCGACGATCCGCTGCTGGAGCGGGCCGTCGCCACCGGCCAGGACTGGACCGAGATCGCCGAGCGGGAGACGGCCCTCTTCCGTGAGGACATGACCGCCCTGCGCATGCTCCCGCCGCGCCACTACATCGGAGCGGTGGAGTCGATACCGTCGATCGTTCCCATGATCGAGAAGCTGCTGGAGGCCGGTGCGGCCTACGAGCTCGACGGCGACGTCTACTTCTCCGTCGAGGCCGACCCGCACTTCGGCGGCGTCTCCGGACTCGACGCCGCGACCATGCGGGCCCTGTCCGCCGAGCGGGGAGGAGACCCGGAGCGTCCGGGCAAGAAGAACCCGCTCGACCCCATGCTGTGGGTCGCCGCACGGGACGGCGAACCGCACTGGGACGGCAAGTCGCTCGGCCCCGGCCGGCCCGGCTGGCACATCGAGTGCGTGGCCATCGCCCTGGATCACCTCGGCATGGGGTTCGACGTCCAGGGAGGCGGCTCCGACCTGGCCTTCCCGCACCACGAGATGGGCGCCTCGCACGCCCAGAGCCTCACCGGCGAGCACCCCTTCGCGCAGACGTACGTGCACGCCGGCATGGTCGGCCTGCACGGCGAGAAGATGTCGAAGTCCAAGGGCAACCTGGTCTTCGTCTCCACGCTGCGCGCGGACGGCACCGACCCCGCCGCGATCCGGCTCGCTCTGCTGGCCCACCACTACCGGGCCGACTGGGAGTACACCGACGCGGTGCTCGACGCCGCCGTGGCCCGGCTCGGGCGCTGGCGCTCCGCGGTGTCGCGCCCCGACGGGCCGCCCGCCGAGGCGCTGGTGGAGGAGATGCGCACCGCTCTGGCCGACGACCTCGACGCCCCCGCGGCGCTGGCGGCCGTCGACCGCTGGGCCGAGGCCCAGCACGCCGGAGGCGGGACGGACGAGGGCGCCCCCGGGCTCGTCTCCCGAGCCGTGGACGCCCTCCTCGGCGTGGCCCTGTGACGACCGCCNACCGCCCCCGCCGCGCTCGTCCTCGCCGCCGTCCTCCTCCGCGCCTGCCGCTCCGGGGGAGGGCGGCGGCTTCCTCGTGCCCTCCTCCGCGGCGGCCTCCCCGGACCCGGGCTCGGACCCGGGCTCGCGGTCGGCGTGGTCGCCGCTCTCGTCGCGGGTCTCGTCACCGTCCTCGGCGTCGTCCGGCTTCTCGGGCTCGTGGGCCTCCTCGGCCTCCTCGGGCTCCGCGGGGCCGCGGCCGCGCCCCCGCGGGCGGGCCCGGCCGGTGCCCGGGTCGCGCAGGTAGGGCCCGGGGCCGCCCGCCTCCGCCCCGAGCTGGCCCTCGGCCGCCGTGCCGCCGGGCGCCCCCGGCTGGCCGTCCCGCCGCCGCAGGTACCGCTCGAACTCGCGGGCGATGGCCTCACCGGAGGCCTCCGGCAGCTCCGCGGTGTCGCGGGCCTCCTCCAGCGACTGGACGTACTCGGCGACCTCGCTGTCCTCGGCCGCGAGCTGGTCGACCCCGACCTGCCACGCCCGGGCGTCCTCGGCCAGTTCGCCCAGCGGGATCCGCAGGTCCAGCAGGTCCTCCAGCCGGTTCAGCAGCGCCAGGGTGGCCTTCGGGTTCGGCGGCTGGGAGACGTAGTGCGGCACGGCCGCCCACAGGCTCACCGCCGGGACGCCGGCGTGGGTGCAGGCCTCCTGGAGGATGCCGACGATGCCGGTGGGCCCCTCGTAGCGGGACTCCTCCAGATCCATCGTCCGGGCCAGATCGGCGTCGGAGGTCACCCCGGTGACGGGCACCGGCCGGGTGTGCGGGGTGTCGCCCAGCAGCGCGCCCAGGACGACGACCATCTCCACGCCCAACTCGTGCGCGAACCCGAGCAGTTCGTTGCAGAACGAGCGCCAGCGCATGCTGGGCTCGATGCCGCGCACCAGCACCAGGTCGCGGGGCCGCTCGCCGGAGGTCCGTACCACCGACAGCCGGGTCGTGGGCCACGTGATCTTCCGCACCCCGCCGTCGAGCCACACCTGCGGTCTGTTGACCTGGAAGTCGTAGTAGTCCTCGGCGTCCAGCGCGGCGAAGACCTCGCCCTTCCACTCGCGGTGCAGGTGCCCGACCGCGCTGGATGCGGCGTCGCCGGCGTCGTTCCAGCCCTCGAACGCGGCCACCATGACCGGGTCGACCAGCTCGGGAACACCCTCCAGCTCGATCACCCAGCGCCTCCTTCATGCCCGGGCGGGGACTCTCCACCGCCCCGGCTGCCGTTCGTCGTCCTTGCGCGAGTTCAGCCTACGGCGTCGCGGCGCACTCGCCGCCGCCGACGGTGCATCTACCTGCGGGCGGGCGCCACCCAGCCGCGGCGGTAGGCCGCCCAGTCCTCCTCCGTCGCCGCGAAGTCGACGTAGAGGGCGACGCCGAACAGCTCCCGGTCCGCGTCCCCGCGGCCCAGGCCCAGCCGGACGCCCCGGACGGCGGCGTCGACCGTCTCCGCCCGGTGCAACAGGTCGTCCGGGTGGAAGAACGGAAGCCCCATCAGCAGCACGGTGTCCCGAGGCGTCACCTCCAGCGCCAGCCGCGTCTGCTGGGCCACGTAGCCGCCGTACAGCGACTCGGCCGGCGTGGGGGCGTCGTACGACATCAGTGCGACCTGATCCACCCTGCGCGCTACGTGGCCGAAATACGACTGCGACCACCACTTCCCACGGCCGGTCAGTGCCCGGGCCGCCCGGTGCAGTCCGGGCAGCGGGTCGATCTGATGGGCCGCCACCGACAGCACTCCGCCGTACTCGTGCACCACGGTCCCCAGCCGCTCCAGCAGCCGCAGGTAGTCCTCGTCCCCCGAGCGCAGCGGCTCCAGATCCAGATGGACGCCGTCGAATCCCAGCTCCATCACCTCGCGGGCGCTGGCGACGACCCCGTCCCGGGAGCGCGCGTTCGCCAGCCGCAGCGACTCGCCGTCCTCCCGGCCGTAGACGAGGGCGTTGCCGAGGAACGAGTGCACCCGCACCCCCGGCAGCTCCCGGTGCACGGCCTCCACCAGCCAGCGCGAGCGCGGGTGCTTCTCCGGCGACAGTGTCCCGTCCCGCTCCAGCGGCCCGGTGTGCACGTACAGCTCGCGGATGCCGGTGCCCTCGACGCGCCGCGCGAAGGCGGCGAGGTCCGCGTCGTCCTTGCGGCCGTCCACCCAGGCGTGGCCGAGCCAGATCGCGTCCCGGTCCCGGGTGTGCGTGCCCGGCGCGAGGTCACCGGCGTAGGCCAGCCGCAGGGCGAGCGCGGCGGCGCCGGGCGGCACCAGCAGCGTCACGGTGAGCAGGACCGCCGTCCACACCACCGTGCGCCGCTTCGGCCGCCGCGGCAGCCGTGCCCGCAGGGCGCGCAGCCGGCGCGACCAGGCCCCCCGGCCGTCCGCCCCCTCGGGCCTCCGCGTCTTTGTCTCGTGCGTCCGGTCCCCCTCGCGGACTCCGCCCGCCGCGTGTGATCCGTCCGTCCCGCCCGGCGCGACCATGCCCCGACCCCCTCGGCCCCTGTGGCGTCACGTTTCCGTGCACTCTGCCACAGGGGCCGGGGCCACCGGGTCGGGAACGGTGGCCGTCAGGCGGGGCGCTGCCCCAGCAGGTCCTCCACCCGGGACCGCACCTCGGGGGTGTCCAGGCCGCGCACCGTCAGGGTGGTGCGGCGGCGCAGGACGTCCTCGGCGGTGGCGGCCCACTCGTGGTCCCGGGCGTAGACGACCTGGGCCCAGATCTCCGGGCCGTCCGGGTGGATGCGCTCGCCGAGCGCGGGGTCCTCGGTCGCCAGCCGGGCGATGTCGAAGGACAGCGCACCGTAGTGCGTCGCCAGGTGACGGGCGGTCAGCGGGTCGATGCGCGTCCCCGGCTCCCGGTCGACCAGCAGCCGGTGGGCGACCGCGTTCGGGTTGGCGACACCCGGCAGCGGCACCCGGCGCGGCAGCAGCGAGACGGGCTGCATGTCGTCGGTGAGCGTGCGTCCGGGCAGACGCGCCAGCCGGTTCATCACCGTGCGGCCGATGTGCCGGTACGTCGTCCACTTCCCTCCGGCCACCGACAGCATGCCGCCCCGGCCCTCGGTGACGACGGTCTCCCGCTTGGCCGACTCGACGCCGCCGGGGCCGCCGGGCAGCACCCGCAGTCCGGCGAAGGCGTAGGTGATCAGATCCCGCGAGAGGTGCTCGTCCCGCACGGAGACGGCCGCCTCGTCGAGGATCTGGGCGATGTCCGCCTCGGTGGCCGACACCTCGGCCGGGTCGCCCTCGAAGGACTCGTCCGTCGTGCCCAGCAGGAGCTGGTCCTCCCAGGGGAGGGCGAAGGTGATCCGGTACTTGTCGATCGGCGTGGCCATGGCCGCCCGCCACGGCGCCTTGCGCCTGAGGACGACGTGGGCGCCCTTGGACAGCCGGATGCTGGGATCGGCCCCGGCGTCCTCCATGCGGCGCAGGTGGTCGACCCACGGGCCGGTGGCGTTGAGCACCAGCCGGGCGTCCACGCCGAACTCGGTGCCGTCCAGGCGGTCCCTGAGCTCGGCGCCCGTCACCCGGCCGCGGGTGAAGCGCAGCCCGGTGACCTCGGCGTGGTTGAGGACGACGGCGCCGGAGGCCACGGCGGCGCGCACCGTCATGACGGCGACCCGGGAGTCGTTCATCTGGTGGTCGCCGTAGACGGCGACGGCCTTGAGGTCGTCCGTGCGCAGCCCCGGGTTGTCGGCGGCGGCGCGGGCGGGGGATATGACCCGGCCCACGCCGTCGCCGAACGCCGAGAGCGCCGAGTAGGCGAACACGCCCGCGCCCAGCTTCGCCGCGCCGTGCGGCCCGCCCTTGTAGACGGGCAGGTAGAACGTCAGCGGGTTGACCAGGTGCGGGGCGACGTCCTTGGCCAGGACGCGGCGCTCGTGGTGGTTCTCCGCGACCAGCTTGACCGATCCCGTCTGCAGGTAGCGCAGACCGCCGTGGACGAGCTTGGAGGACGCGGACGAGGTGGCGCCGGCGAAGTCGCCGGCGTCCACCATCGCCACCCGCAGGCCCGACTGGGCCGCGTGCCAGGCGACCGAGGTGCCCAGGATGCCGCCACCGATCACGAGGAGGTCGTACGTCGCCCGGGCGAGCACGTCTCTGGTCTCGGCGCGACGCGGGTTGGCACCGGCAGCCGGATGCGCTCCGAGGGACGGAACGCTCTGCGGGATGGTGTTCATGTCGCTCAGTTCTCCTCTTCGATCCAGCCCATGGTCCGCTCGACGGCCTTGAGCCAGTTCTTGTATTCGCGGTCGCGCACGGCCGCGTCCATACGGGGGGTCCATTCGGCCGCGCGACGCCAGTTGGCGCGCAGCGCTTCGGTGTCCGGCCAGAAGCCGACGGCGAGACCGGCGGCGTAGGCGGCACCCAGGCAGGTGGTCTCGGCGACCATCGGACGCACCACGGGCGCGTCGAGGACGTCGGAGATGTTCTGCATCAGCAGGTTGTTGGAGGTCATACCGCCGTCGACCTTGAGGGCGGTGAGCTCGACGCCGGAGTCCTTGGCCATCGCGTCGACGATCTCGCGGGTCTGCCAGGCCGTCGCCTCCAGCACGGCCCGGGCCAGGTGCGCCTTGGTGACGTAGCGGGTGAGCCCGGCGATGACGCCGCGCGCGTCCGAGCGCCAGTAGGGGGCGAAGAGGCCGGAGAAGGCGGGGACGAAGTAGGCGCCGCCGTTGTCCTCGACGGAGCTGGCGAGCGTCTCGATCTCCGCGGCGGTGCTGATCAGGCCCATCTGGTCGCGCATCCACTGCACCAGGGAGCCGGTGACGGCGATCGCGCCCTCCAGCGCGAACACCGGCTTCTGGTCGCCGATGCGGTAACCGACGGTCGTCAGCAGGCCGTTGTAGGAGTTGACCGGCTTGTGGCCGGTGTTCATCAGCAGGAAGGTGCCGGTGCCGTAGGTCGACTTGCCCTCGCCGGGGTCGAAGCAGGTCTGGCCGAACAGCGCCGCCTGCTGGTCGCCGAGCGCGGAGGCCACCGGGATGCCCTCCAGCACGCCGCTCGCGCAGTGCCCGTAGACCTCGGCGGAGGAGCGGATCTCCGGCAGCACCGCCATGGGCACGTCCATGGACGCGCAGATCTTCTCGTCCCACTGCATGGTGTGCAGGTTCATCAGCATGGTGCGGGAGGCGTTGGTGACGTCGGTGACGTGCACGCCGCCGTCCGGGCCACCGGTGAGGTTCCAGATGACCCAGGAGTCCATGGTGCCGAAGAGGATCTCGCCCCGCTCGGCGCGCTCCCGCAGCCCCTCGACGTTGTCGAGCAGCCAGCGGATCTTGGGGCCGGCGAAGTAGGAGGCCAGCGGCAGCCCGGTGTCACGGCGGAAGCGGTCCTGGCCGACGTTGCGGCCCAGCTCGCGGCAGAGCGCGTCGGTGCGGGTGTCCTGCCAGACCAGCGCGTTGTGGACGGGCTCGCCGGTGGCCTTGTCCCACAGGAGTGTCGTCTCACGCTGGTTGGTGATGCCGATGGCCTGCACGTCGGCGCGGTCGACACCGGCCTTGCGGACGGCGCCCTCGACGACTTCCTGAACGTTCGTCCAGATTTCGGTGCCGTCGTGCTCGACCCAGCCCGGCTTGGGGAAGATCTGCTCGTGCTCCTTCTGGTCGACGCCGACGATCCGGCCGTCGGTGTCGAAGACGATGCAGCGGCTGGAGGTGGTGCCCTGGTCGATGGCGGCGATGTACCCGGGGTGGGCGGCGGTGGTGTCAGTCATCTCGGTACTCCAGGAGGTCGGTGGACGAGGTCGGTCAGGCGAACGCGAGCTGGTACAGACCGCCGGCGAGGGCGCCGCCGAGCAGCGGCCCCATCACCGGGATCCAGGCGTAGCTCCAGTCTGACCCGCCCTTGTTCGGCAGGGGCAGCAACGCGTGCACGATTCGCGGACCGAGATCGCGCGCCGGGTTGATGGCGTACCCCGTCGGGCCGCCGAGGGAGAGACCGATGCCGACGACGACGAGGGCGACCATGAGGATGCCGGTGCCGGACAGGGCCAGGCCCTCGTTGATACCCAGGGTGAGGATCGCGAGGACGAGAACGAACGTGCCGATGATCTCCGTGGCCAGGTTCTGCGCGGTGTTGCGGATCTCCGGCCCGGTCGAGAACACGCCGAGCACGGGGCCGGGCGCGTCGGTGGCTGTGGCCGTCTTGGTGGCCTGCGTGCCGGGGCCGCCGACGATCTCACGGTCGGTGAGGTGGGCTATGAAATGTCCGTAGTAGGCGACCCACACCAGGAAGGCGCCGATCATCGCGCCGAGGAGCTGCCCGGCGAAGTAGAAGTGGACCTTGTCCCAGGCGCCCTCCTTGATCGCGAGCCCGACGGTGACCGCCGGGTTGAGGTGGGCGCCGGAGAGGCTGGAGGAGATGTACGCGCCGGTCAGGACGGCGAAGCCCCAGCCGAACGTGATCGCGACCCAGCCCGCGTTGAACGACTTGCTGCGCTTGAGGACGACACCGGCGACGACACCGCCGCCGAGGAGGATGAGCACGGCGGTTCCGATGACTTCGCCGAGGAAAATGTCGGAGTTGGACACCCGCGACTCCTTATGTTCACAGGGAAGGCGGAACCGGTCCCGTCCGGTGTTCGACAATGTCGACCGCCGAACGGCAGTTTTATCCTCGCATCAGACTCCGTCAAGAGGTACGGCGCCCCCCTTTCGCGCCGTGTTCGAATCGTGGCCCTCGTCGCACGGGCCCGCCCCGAGGGGGCGCGGGGAATGGCGCGAGCGACCACGATGCGCGGGTCGCGCCCCGAGGGGGCGTGGGGAACTGCGCGAACAGCCACGTCGCGCCCGCGGCCGGGGTCCCAGGGGCCCACCTCCTGGAGAAACGGGAAGGGGCGGGCCTGGGGCACCCGCCCTCGGCGACGGGGTCAGGCGGGGGCGTGTGCTCACCCGGTGCCGGGGGCTGCGCTTGCCGGCCCCGCGCCTCCGGCGCAGACCTCCCAAGCGGGCGCGGCGGGAGTCAGAAGCGGGCGGCGCCCAGGTCGCGCGAGACGGCCCGCGCGCAGTCACGGACGGAGGCGACCAGCTCCGGCCGCAGCTCGTCGCCGTGGCACAGCCGCTCCACGGCCCCGGTGATGCCGACCGCGCCCACGGTGAGGCGACGCCGGTCGTGGATGGGGGCCGCGATGGAGGCCACCCCCTCCCACGTCTCCTCCTGGTCCGCGGCCCAGCCGCGCGCCCGGACGAGGCCGAGGCACTCCTCCAGCGCCGCCTCCGAGGTCAGGGTGCGGGACGTGAACGGCTCCCGCTCGGCGTCCAGCAGGTCGCTGTGCGCCACCGGGTCGTAGGCGGCCAGCACCTTGCCCGCCGCGGTGCTGTGCAGGGGCTGCATGGCGCCGATCTCCAGCACCTGGCGGCTGTCGTCGGGCCGGAAGACGTGGTGGACGACGAGGACGCCGCCGCTGTGCAGGACGCCCAGGTACACGGCCTCGCCGCTGGACCGGGCCAGGTCGTCCGACCACACCAGGGCGCGGGCGCGCAGCTCGTGGACGTCGAGATAGCTGTTGCCCAGCCGCAGCAGCTCGGCGCCGAGCTGGTAGCGGCCGGAGGCCTCGTCCTGCTCCACGAAGCCCTCCTGTTGGAGGGTGCGCAGCAGGCCGTGCGCGGTCCCCTTGGCCAGGCCGAGCGTGGACGCGATGTCGGACAGGCCGAGTCGCCGCTCGCCGCCGGCGAGCAGCCGCAGCACGGCGGCAGCCCGCTCCAGGGACTGGATGCTCCGGGCCATCGGACTACCTCTCTTCGCCTCGGCGGTGACTGGTATCCGCCGGTCGACAATGTCGAACGGTAGCGGATCATGTCGATGGCCGGATAGCCGGGGAAATACTACGGCCGTCCACGCTCCGGAACGCGACCGGTCAATCTCCGGGCTCCTCGCTACCCTGGCGGGGTGCGTCCGCACACGTGGACGCAAAGCCGACAGCCGTCGCACACCAGGGAGCACAGATGTCCTCGCCGTCCGCAGCAGCCGCACGACGGGCCGGGTCCGCAGCCACACCTCTCAGCCACGCAGAGCGGATCGCCGCGTTCCGGGAGGCGCTCGCCTCCCGGGTCGTGGTCGCCGACGGAGCGATGGGGACGATGCTCCAGGCCCAGGAGCCGTCCCTGGACGACTTCCAGCAGCTCGAGGGCTGCAACGAGGTCCTCAACGTGACGCGTCCGGACATCGTGCGTTCCGTGCACCAGGAGTACTTCGCCGCCGGCGTGGACTGCGTGGAGACCAACACCTTCGGCGCCAACCACGCCGCGCTGGGCGAGTACGAGATCACCGAGCGGAACTTCGAGCTCTCGGAGTCCGGGGCCCGGCTGGCGCGTGAGGTGGCGGACGAGTTCGCGGCCGAGGACGGCCGGGTGCGCTGGGTGCTGGGCTCGATGGGCCCGGGCACGAAGCTGCCCACGCTGGGCCACGCCCCCTACGACGTGCTGCGCGACGCCTACCAGACCAACGCCGAGGGGCTCATCGCCGGCGGGGCCGACGCGCTGCTGGTGGAGACGACCCAGGACCTCCTGCAGACCAAGGCGGCCGTCATCGGCGCCCGCCGGGCGGTGGCCGCGACGGGCATGAACCTGCCGGTCATCTGTTCCGTGACGGTGGAGACGACCGGCACGATGCTGCTGGGCTCGGAGATCGGCGCGGCGCTCACCGCGCTGGAGCCGCTGGGCATCGACATGATCGGCATGAACTGCGCGACCGGCCCGGCGGAGATGAGCGAGCACCTGCGCTACCTGGCTCGCCACTCCCGGGTCCCGCTGGCGTGCATGCCGAACGCGGGCCTGCCGGTGCTGGGCAAGGACGGCGCGCACTACCCGCTGACGCCGCAGGAGCTGGCCGACGCGCAGGAGGGCTTCGTCGGGGAGTTCGGCCTCTCGCTGGTGGGCGGCTGCTGCGGGACGACGCCCGAGCACCTGCGCCAGGTCGTCGAACGGGTGCGGGATCTGACCCCGCGTGAGCGCGAGCCGCGTCCCGAGCCCGGGGCCGCGTCGCTCTACCAGACGGTCCCGTTCCGTCAGGACACCGCGTACCTGGCGATCGGCGAGCGGACGAACGCCAACGGCTCGAAGAAGTTCCGCGAGGCCATGCTCGAGGGCCGCTGGGACGACTGCGTGGAGCTCGCCCGGGAGCAGATCCGCGAGGGCGCCCACATGCTGGACCTGTGCGTCGACTACGTGGGCCGGGACGGCGCCGCCGACATGAGGGAGCTGGCCGGGCGCTTCGCGACCGCCTCCACCCTGCCGATCGTGCTGGACTCCACCGAGGTGGACGTGCTGCGGGCGGGCCTGGAGAAACTGGGCGGCCGCGCGGTGATCAACTCGGTGAACTACGAGGACGGAGACGGCCCCGAGTCGCGGTTCGCGAAGGTGGCCGCACTCGCCCGGGAGCACGGTGCGGCGCTGATGGCACTCACCATCGACGAGGAGGGCCAGGCCCGCACCGCGGAGCACAAGGTCGCCATCGCCGAACGCCTCATCACCGATCTCACGACCAACTGGGGAATCCACGAGTCGGACATCATCATCGACTGTCTGACGTTCACGATCTGCACCGGCCAGGAGGAGTCCCGGCGCGACGGCATCGAGACGATCGAGGCGATCCGCGAGCTGAAGCGCCGTCACCCGGACGTGCAGACCACGCTGGGGCTGTCGAACATCTCCTTCGGTCTCAACCCGGCGGCGCGGATCGTGCTCAACTCGGTCTTCCTGGACGAGTGTGTCAAGGCCGGGCTCGACTCGGCGATCGTGCACGCCTCCAAGATCCTGCCGATCGCCCGGCTGGAGGAGGAGCAGGTCCAGGTCGCGCTCGACCTCGTCTACGACCGGCGGCGCGAGGGCTACGACCCGTTGCAGCGGCTGCTGGAGCTGTTCGAGGGGGCGACGGCCAAATCGCTCAAGGCCGGGAAGGCCGAGGAGCTGGCCGCCCTGCCCCTGGAGGAGCGGCTGCAGCGGCGCATCATCGATGGTGAGCGCAACGGCCTGGAGGCCGACCTGGAGGCCGCCCTCGCCGAGCGGCCCGCGCTCGACATCGTGAACGACACGCTGCTGGCCGGGATGAAGGTCGTCGGCGAGCTGTTCGGCTCGGGGCAGATGCAGCTGCCGTTCGTGCTCCAGTCCGCCGAGGTGATGAAGACGGCGGTGGCCTACCTCGAACCGCACATGGAGAAGAGCGACGAGGGCGGCAAGGGCACGATCGTGCTGGCCACGGTGCGCGGCGACGTGCACGACATCGGCAAGAACCTGGTGGACATCATCCTGTCCAACAACGGCTACAACGTCGTGAACCTGGGCATCAAGCAGCCGGTGGCGGCGATCCTGGACGCCGCGACCGAGCACAAGGCCGACGTGATCGGCATGTCCGGCCTGCTGGTGAAGTCCACCGTGATCATGAAGGAGAACCTGGAGGAGCTCAACCAGCGCAAGATGGCCGCCGACTACCCCGTCATCCTCGGCGGCGCCGCGCTGACCCGTGCCTATGTCGAGCAGGACCTCCACGAGATCTACGAGGGGGAGGTCCGGTACGCCCGCGACGCCTTCGAGGGCCTGCGCCTGATGGACGCCCTCATCGCCGTCAAGCGCGGCGTCCCCGGCGCCACTCTGCCGGAGCTGAAGCAGCGCCGGGTCGCCAAGCGCGACGGCGACCTGCCCGAGCCGGCCCCGCTGGACGACACCACCCGTTCGGACGTGGCGACGGACAACCCGGTCCCGGCGCCGCCGTTCAGCGGCACCCGGATCGTGAAGGGCGTCCAGCTCGCCGAGTACGCCTCCTGGCTGGACGAGGGCGCGCTGTTCAAGGGGCAGTGGGGGCTCAAGCAGTCCCGCTCCGGCGAGGGCCCGAGCTACGAGGAGCTGGTGGAGACCGAGGGCCGGCCGCGGCTGCGGGGCTGGCTGGACCGGCTCCAGACCGACAACCTCCTCGAAGCGGCCGTCGTCTACGGTTACTTCCCCTGCCACTCCGAGGGCAACGACCTGGTGATCCTGGGCGAGGACGGGGCGGAGCGGACGCGGTTCACCTTCCCGCGCCAGCGCCGGGGCCGCAGGCTGTGCCTGGCCGACTTCTTCCGGCCCAAGGAGTCCGGGGAGACGGACGTGGTCGGCCTCCAGGTCGTCACGGTCGGCTCCCGCATCGGCGAGGCGACCGCGGAGCTGTTCGCCTCCGACTCCTACCGCGACTACCTGGAGCTGCACGGCCTGTCCGTCCAGCTGGCCGAGGCCCTCGCCGAGTACTGGCACGCCCGTGTCCGGTCCGAGCTGGGCTTCTCCGGAGAGGACCCGGAGTCGGTGGAGGACATGTTCGCGCTCAAGTACCGCGGTGCCCGCTTCTCGCTGGGGTACGGCGCCTGCCCGGACCTGGAGGACCGGGCCAAGATCGCCGATCTCCTCCAGCCCGAGCGCATCGGGGTGAAGCTGTCCGAGGAGTTCCAGCTCCACCCCGAGCAGTCGACCGACGCGATCGTTATTCACCATCCCGAAGCCAAATACTTCAACGCTCGCTGACAACGCGTCGTACACTGATCGATCCGGTATCGGCCGGTTGTCCATTTCCGACCACGGGAGTGGGCGACCGGCCGTCGTGTCCCACGGAGGTTCGCGGATGACCAGCTCGATCCCCGCTCTCGCCACGCGCCCGGCCGACGGCTCGGCCCTGCAGGCCGTCTTCCTCGACATGGACGGCACCCTCGTCGACACCGAGGGCTTCTGGTGGGACGCGGAGGTGGAGGTCTTCGCCGAACTGGGGCACGTCCTCGGGGACGAGCACCGCGAGGTGGTGGTCGGCGGGCCGATGACCCGCAGCGCCGCCTACCTCATCAAGGTCACCGGGGCCGACATCACGGTCCCGGAGCTGTCCGTGCTGCTCAACGCCAAGTTCGAGGAGCGCATCAACGGCGACGTGCCGCTCATGCCCGGGGCGCGCCGACTGCTGACCGAGCTGGCCGCACACGAGGTGCCCACGGCGCTGGTTTCGGCCACGCACCGGCGCATCATGGACGGCATCCTGCGCGCCCTCGGCCCCGAGCACTTCGCGGTGACGGTCGCGGGCGACGAGGTCGAGCGGACCAAACCCCACCCCGAGCCCTACCTCACGGCCGCCCGCCACGTGGGGGCGGAGCCGCACCGGTGCGTCGTCGTGGAGGACACCCACACCGGGGTCACCGCCGCGGAGACGGCCGGCTGCCAGGTCGTCGCCGTGCCCTCGGTGTCTCCCATCGAGCCGGGTGCCGGCCGGACGCTGGTGACCTCGCTGGAGGAGGTCGACCTGTCGTTCCTGCGCTCCCTGGTCAAGCTCACGCACCGGGCGTGACCGCCCGTCGGTGTTCCGGGCCCTGCCCGGCCCGGAACACCGCGTGGCCGCCGGCCCGCCCGGGTTGAAGTGACCATGGCTGAAACCATTCGTCCGCTTCAGGGGTGCTTTACGTGATGTTTCTCACCGCATCCCGCCCCACCGCCGTTGTGGGATTCCGCTCGCGTGTGGGTAATCGGCCTCGCGCCTCCGGAGTAATGCCCGGATCTGTTCCGCTACACCCGATACGCTCCGCCGTCCGGATATCGGATCACCCCGCCCGATGCCCTGCTGCGCACCCGCCCGCCGTGCTTCCCTGGTCAAGTGCCCTGACCACTAACTACTAATGTCTGCCTCCGGCCCCCGCCGACCCGGATTCACCGGGGGCCGGACGAGTCGGACACGCCCCGGACCAAGGGCGGGCTCCGCATGCGAAGACAAGGTGAGAACGTGCGTGTGAGGAATCGGGCCACCTGGGTGGCGCTACCGGCCAGTGCGGTGCTGACGGCGGCTCTGCTGAGCGGCTGCGGAGCGGGCGACGGGGGCTCCGGGGGGCAGGGCGAGCCCATCGTCATGGGGATGACCGACGACGTCCTCTTCGTCGACCCGGCCTCCGGATACGACCCCGGGTCCTGGCTGGTCTTCAACAACGTGTTCCAGTCACTTCTGAGCTTTCCCAAGGGCGGCACCCAGCCCCAGCCCGAGGCCGCCGAGAAGTGCGAGTTCCAAGACGGCGCCAGCAAGGTCTTCTCCTGCACCCTCAAGGAGGGGCTGGAGTTCAGCAACGGCAACCCCCTCACGTCCAAGGACGTGAAGTTCTCCTTCGACCGGACGCTGAAGATCGACCACCCCGACGGCCCGGCGATCATGCTGCAGAGCATCGACAGCATCGAGACACCCGACGAGCGGACCGTCGTCTTCCATCTCAACACCTCCGACGCGACGTTCCCGCAGAAGATCGCCTCCGGCGCCGGCTCGATCGTCGACCACCGGGTCTACCCGGCCGACGCACTGCGCACCGACGGCAAGGCCGTGGGCTCCGGCGTCTACACGCTGGACAGCTTCGGGCCCAAGGAAGCCGTGTTCACGCCGAACTCCTCCTACCGGGGCTCCGCCGAGGTGCAGAACTCCGGCATGACGATGAAGTTCTTCGACGACCCCGCCAAGCTCAAGGAAGCCGTGCAGAGCGAGCGGGTCGACCTCGCCTACCGGCACCTGGCCACCGAGGACATCGCCGAACTCGAGGCCAGCACCACCAGCGCGCAGACCGACATCCAGGTCGTCCAGGGCACCAGCGCCGAGGTTCACCACCTCGTCTTCAACCACGACCACCCGGTGGCCGGAAAGCTCGGCGTCCGCCAGGCGATCGCCTACCTGTTGGACCGCTCCACCCTGCTGCGCGACGTGTACGCCCGCACAGCCGAGCCGCTGTACTCGATCGTCCCCGCCGGCATCACCGGCCACAACACCGCCTTCTTCGACCGCTACGGGCAGCGTCCGCAGCCGGAGAAGGCCAAGAAGGCGCTGGAGTCCGAGGGCATCAGCGAACCGGTGCGGCTCACGCTCTGGTCCACGCCCGTGCGCTACGGTGCGCAGACGGACGAGGAACTCGCCGCCATCGCCGAGCAGCTCAACGCCAGCGGCCTGTTCGAGGCCGACGTGAAGAGCGTCGGACTCGACCAGTACGAGAAGGACATCGCCGCCGGCAAGTACGGCGTCTACGTCAAGGGCTGGGTCCCCGACTACCCGGACGCCGACAACTTCACCGCCCCCTTCTTCGGTGACGACAACGTCCTCGGCAACCGCTACGACGCCGGGGAGATCACCGAGACCTTCCTGCCGCGCACCGCCGCGCAGTCCAGCCGCTCCGCCACCACGGAGGACTTCGGCACCATCCAGGACATCGTCGCCGAGGAGCTCCCGGTGCTCCCCGTGTGGCAGGGCAAGCAGTACGCCGTCGCCCAGGAGAGCATCTCCGGCCTGGAGTGGACGCTCGACTCCTCGACCGTCTTCCGGTTCTGGGAGATCCGCAAGACCCCCACGGACTGACCGCCGGGCCGACACCGGAGCCCCGGGCCCTTCCCCGCACCGCGGAAGGGTCCGGGGATCGGCGGGTGCCGGGGGTGTTTCCGAGGGACCCGGGCGCTCGGAGGGCGGACGTGCCCGGTGGCCCCCTGTACTCCCGGCCCCGGGCTCAGTGCGTCCCGGGCTCAGTGCGTCCCGGGGCGGACCAGCCCGCTCTCGTAGGCGTAGACGGCCGCCTGCACCCGGTCCCGCAGCCCCAACTTCGTCAGCACGTGCCCCACATGGGTCTTGACCGTCGTTTCGCTGACGAACAGGTCTGCCGCGATCTCCGCGTTCGACAGGCCCTTCGCCACCAGCTTCAGCACCTCGACCTCGCGCTCGGTCAGCGAGCCCAGCGCGTCGGGCACCGGCTCCTCGCCCGCGGGGAGATGGCCCGCGTACTTGTCCAGCAGCCTCCGGGTGATGCTGGGCGCCAGCATCGCCTCACCGGCCGCCACCACCCGGATGGCCTGCACCAGTTCCTGTGCCGGGGCGTCCTTCAGCAGAAAGCCGCTGGCCCCCGCGCGCAGCGCCTCCACCACGTACTCGTCCAGGTCGAACGTCGTCAGCACGAGCACCTTGGCGGGCCCGTCCTTCGCCGGCCCGGTGATCTGACGCGTCGCCTCGACGCCGTCCATCCGCGGCATCCGGATGTCCATCAGCACCACGTCGGGCTGCAGGGCGCGCACCTGCTCCAGCGCCTGCTGGCCGTCACCGGCCTCCCCGACGACGGCGATGTCCTGCTCGGCTTCCAGGATCATCCGGAAACCGGTGCGCAGCAGCGGCTGGTCATCGACGAGTAGAACGCGAACAGCCACAGGGAACCCCTCCACGGGTGTCGGACGACGGTCGCGCGCCCATTCTCGCCTAACCGTCCGCGCCGGACGGCGCAGGGCCGCCCCCGCCGCCCCCGGTGTCCTCGGCGCTCCCCGCCGCGCCCCGGGGCTCGGGCAGCGGGAGGACGAGCGGATAGGGCGGGGGAGTGCCGCCGAACTCGGGGCAGTGCTCCTGGTGATCGCACCACGAGCACAGGGGCGTGCGGCGCGGACGCCAGTCCCCGGACTCGGTGGCCCGCTCGATCGCCTCCCACAGCGCCAGCAGCCTCCGCTCCAGGCCGGCGAGCTCCTCGGCGTCCGGGTCGTAGGTCAGGACGTCCCCACTGCCCAGGTACACGAGCTGGAGCCGCCGCGGCACCACTCCCTTGAGCCGCCAGACGACCAGAGCGTAGAACTTCATCTGGAACAGCGCCTCGGCCGCGAACTCCGGCCGCGGCGCCTTCCCCGTCTTGTAGTCGACGATGCGCACCTCACCGGTGGGCGCCACGTCCACCCGGTCGATGATGCCCCGCAGCCACAGGCCGGAATCCAGCCGGACCTCCACGAAGAGCTCCCGCTCGGCGGGCTCCAGCCGTGTCGGATCTTCCAGGGTGAACCACCGCTCGACCAGCGCCTCGGCCTCGGACAGCCAGCGCCCCAGCGCCTCCGTGTCCACGGGGGCGCCCGGAGTGCCCGGAGTGCCCGGAGCGTCCGGAGTGCCCGGAGCGTCCGGAGCGTCCGGAGCGCCCGGCGGCGCCCCGGCCCCGGCGGCGGCCCCCTCGGCAGGCCCGGCGGCGCTCCCCGCCGCGTCCGGCTCCCCGGCGGCCCCGGGGCCGTCGGCCGCGAACAGCCCGGCCAGCTCGGGACGCCGCTCCAGCAGCCGCTGCCACTCCCCGGGGACGAGCGCGCGCGCCCGGTGCGCGGTGCGGGCCGGGGCCGGGGCGTCGAACAGCCGCTCCAGCACCGCGTGGACGACCGTGCCCTTCGCCGCCGCGGCGTTCGGCTTCTGGGGCAGTTTGTCGATCACCCGGAAGCGGTAGAGCAACGGGCACCGCATGAAGTCGGACGCCCGGGAGGGCGACAGCGAGTGCGGGGGCACGGCAGGACGGCTGGTGGGGGTTCCCATGTCGTACGACCCTAAGGCCCCCCACCGACATCCGGACACATACCATCGATGGCAGCACCCCGGCGCCCGCGGGACCGCGGGACGGCGCACGGTGCGGGACCGGCAGCAGAGGGGACCAGTGGCAGACACGGGTGGCAACGGGGACGGCGACGCCCCGCGCGAGAGGCCGCGGCGGCCAGACGAGCACGCCCCGAAGGGGTTCGGCCAGGACGTGCGGCCGCCGGCGAAGCGCCCCCGGGAGCGCGGCGGCGGCATCCTCATGGGCCGGCTGTTCGGGGTGCCGGTCTACGTCGCCCCGAGCTGGTTCCTCGTCGCGGCCCTCATCACCTGGGTGTTCGGCGGTCAACTCGATCGGGTCCTGCCCGACCTGGGCGTCGGCCGCTATCTGATCGCGCTGTTCTTCGCCGTCGCGTTCTACGCCTCGGTGCTCGTCCACGAACTGGCCCACACCGTCGCGGCGCTGCGCTTCGGGTTGCCCGTCCGCCGCATCCAGCTCCAGTTCTTCGGCGGCGTCTCGGAGATCGAGAAGGAGTCCGAGACGCCGGGCCGCGAGTTCGTGCTCGCCTTCGTCGGGCCGCTCCTCTCCCTCGTCCTGGGCGGCGTCTTCTACCTGGCGCTCCTCGGGGTGGAGGCCCGCACGGTCCCCGGCGTCCTGCTCGCCGGGCTGATGATCTCCAACCTGATCGTGGCCGCCTTCAACCTGCTGCCCGGGCTGCCGCTGGACGGCGGACGCATGCTGCGCGCCGTCGTCTGGAAGCTCAGCGGCCGCCCCATGACCGGCACCGTCGCCGCCGCCTGGACCGGGCGCGCCCTGGCCGTCACCGTGCTCATCGGCCTCCCTCTCGCCACCCACGCGGGTGGCCTCGGGGACCAGGACAGCGGCGGCCTCGGCTCCCTCACCGACGCGCTGCTCGCCGCCATCCTCGCCGCCATCATCTGGACCGGCGCCGGGAACAGCCTGCGCATGGCGCGGCTGCGGGCCCGGCTGCCCGAGCTCAGCGCCCGCGCACTCACCCGCCGGGCCGTACCGGTCACGGCGGAGACGCCGCTGTCGGAGGGGCTGCGCCGGGCCAACGAGTCCGGTGCGCGGGCCCTCGTCGTCGTGGACGGCCAGGGCGCGCCCACCGGCGTGGTGCGGGAGGCCGGCATCGTCTCCGTACCCGACCACCGCAGGCCCTGGGTGACCACCGGGAGCCTCTCCCAGGACCTCACGGACGACCTGCGCGTCTCCGCGGAGCTCGCCGGCGAGGACCTGCTCGACCACCTGCGGGCCGTCCCGGCGACGGAGTACCTCGTGGTGGAGGAGACGGGGGAGATCTACGGCGTCCTGTCCACCGCGGACGTGGAGCGGGCCTTCGTGGCCGCCATGGGCAAGCAGCCCGCCCGGCACTGACCCGGCGGCCGCACCGGCGCGCGCCGTCCGGGCGCGGCTGCCGGGGCGCGGGCAACCGGTCGCCGATGCCCGACGGGAAGCCGGAAGGCACCGGGCCGACCGCCCTCGATTCGGTGCCGGGGCCCGGCTCGACTAGGCTGGCAGCCATGTCCGAACCGACCGGTGCCGCCCGCCGTCGCGGGCCCTTCCAGGTCGGGGACCAGGTCCAGCTCACCGACCCCAAGGGACGCCACTACACCATCACGCTCGAGGCCGGGAAGAGCTTCCACACCCACAAGGGAGCCTTCCCCCACGACGAGCTGATCGGTGCTCCCGAAGGCAGTGTCGTCCGAACCACTGGAAACGTCGCCTACCTGGCGCTGCGCCCCCTGCTCCCCGACTACGTCCTGTCCATGCCGCGCGGAGCGGCCGTCGTCTACCCCAAGGACGCCGGCCAGATCCTCTCGATGGCCGACATCTTCCCCGGCGCGCGCGTCGTCGAGGCGGGCGTCGGCTCCGGCTCCCTCAGCATGTTCCTGCTGCGGGCCATCGGCGACCAGGGCATGCTCCACTCCTACGAGCGCCGCGCCGACTTCGCGGACATCGCCCGGCAGAACGTCGAGCGGTACTTCGGCTCGCCGCACCCCGCCTGGAAGCTGACCGTCGGGGACCTCCAAGACCACCTGGACGAGACCGAGGTCGACCGCGTCATCCTCGACATGCTCGCCCCCTGGGAATGCCTGGACGCCGTCTCCAAGGCGCTGGTCCCCGGCGGGCTGCTGTGCGCCTACGTCGCCACCACCACCCAGCTCGCCCGCACCGTCGAGGCGATCCGCGACCACGGCACCTTCAACGAGCCCGCGGCCTGGGAGACCATGGTCCGCAACTGGCACATCGAGGGCCTGGCCGTACGTCCCGACCACCGCATGATCGGGCACACCGGGTTCCTGCTCACCGCCCGTCGCCTGGCCGACGGCGTCGAGCCGCCGCTGCGCCGCCGCCGTCCGGCCAAGGGCGCCTACGGCGAGGACTACACCGGCCCCGGCGGCACCCGGGGCGACGGCGGCCGCCAGTAGCCCCCGCGCCACCCCTCCGACGGAGGACCGCGCGACGCCGGCCGGACGGACCCCGCGGTCCGTCCGGCCGGCGTCGCACTTTTACGCGGCCTTGGCCCCCTCGGCGTTCCGGGCGGCTGTGACGTGTGGCACGATGCTGGCACCTCGTCAGCGCCACAGCTTTCACAGGAGTCACCCCGCGTGCAGCCCACGGCAGGCCCGGACCTCCCGCACACCCACTCCCGTTCCACGCACTGGCTCGCGACCGCCGCGGCCGTCGGCGTCCTCGTGGCCGCCGCCGCGCTGGTCCAGCCCGCGGGCGCCGCCCCCGGCGGCGGAGCGGCCGGCCCCAGCCCGGGCCCCGATCCCACGCGGGCGCGTTACGCCGTCGACTGCGGCCCCTGGGACCTGGAGGTGACCGACCGCGGCGAGCTCGACTTCGACGCCGACGGCCGCGCCGAGACCGTCGCCGTCGTCCGCTGCGCGACTGGAACCGGAACCCCGCCGAGCGGCATGTACGTCGTCGCGCACGGGCAGGGCGCGCCGGGCGGCGCAGCCGAGCCGCGGATCGCCGCCGCGCTGGTGGAACCGGCGGACCACTACAGCGTGGACGGCTTCGCCGTGCGCGACGGGCGGATAGCGGCCACCCTGCACGGCTACTCCTCGCCCGACGTACCCCGTTGCTGCCCCGACGAGAAACTCCAGGTCACCTGGGAGTGGCGGGACGGAGGCTTCAGCCGGCGGGCCGCTTCGGCCGCCGTGGCCGCCGGGTAGGAGGGCTCAGTCGGCGTCGGGGCCGTAGACCTCGACGCCGTCGGCGACCCGGCGGACGTGGATGCAGTCGCCCGGGCACTCCTTGGCCGAGTCCGCGACGTCCCGAAGCAGCGGAAGCGGAACCGGAACCGTGGCGCCGGCCTCGGTGCGCAGCTCGTCGTCGTCGCCCTTCACGTACGCGAGGCCGTCGATGTCCAGCTCGAAGACCTCCGGCGCGTACTGCGCGCAGATGCCGTCTCCGGTGCACAGGTCCTGGTCGATCCAGACCTCCAGCTCACCGGTGGCCGTCTCGTTCTGTACGGTCATGTCCCCTGCCGTTTCTGCGTGGCGCGACTGACGGATGCCCGCGTTGACGGGTGTTGACGCCCCCGACGATACCGCCGGTGATCTGGCGATGTTTGGCGGGTGGGTATCCCCCTGGCGTGAGGGAGTGCGCAAGGGTGAAGATCAGACACACCCCGACAGTCTTTTGATCTAGGGGTTTCAACCACCACGGGCCCAGGTAGGGTCAGGAAGCGTCCAGCTCCCCCCAGAGGAGGTGAGGACCGTGGCAGCCCACGACGACGACATCAACCGCGGCCCCCGGCCCGGTCGGGGTTCGGAAGACCCCGAGGGCCAGGTCGCCTATCTTGAGCAGGAAATCGCCGTCCTGCGCCGCAAGCTCGCCGACTCTCCGCGCCACACTCGGATTCTCGAGGAGCGGATCGTCGAGCTGCAGACCAACCTCGCGGGTGTCTCCGCGCAGAACGAACGCCTCGCCGGCACCCTCCGGGAGGCTCGTGACCAGATCGTCGCCCTCAAGGAGGAGGTCGACCGGCTCGCCCAGCCGCCCGCCGGTTTCGGCGTGTTCCTTCAGGCCAACGAGGACGGCACGGCCGACATCTTCACCGGGGGACGCAAGCTGCGCGTCAACGTCAGCCCCAGCGTCGAACTCGGTGAGCTCCAGCGCGGCCAGGAGCTGATGCTCAACGAGGCGCTCAACGTGGTCGAGGCCATGGAATTCGAGCGCGCCGGTGACATCGTCACCCTCAAGGAGGTCCTCGAGGACGGCGAGCGGGCCCTGGTGGTCGGGCACACCGACGAGGAGCGGGTGGTGCGGCTCGCCGAGCCTCTCCTGAGCACGACGCTGCGCGCGGGTGACGCCCTGCTGCTGGAGACGCGCTCCGGGTACGTGTACGAGGTCGTGCCCAAGAGCGAGGTCGAGGAGCTGGTCCTCGAAGAGGTGCCGGACATCGACTACGCCAAGATCGGCGGTCTCGGCGGCCAGATCGAGCTGATCCGGGACGCCGTCGAGCTGCCCTACCTCCACCCGGACCTCTTCAGGGAACACGAGCTGCGCCCGCCCAAGGGCGTGCTGCTCTACGGCCCGCCCGGCTGCGGCAAGACGCTCATCGCGAAGGCGGTGGCCAACTCGCTGGCCAAGAAGGTCGCGGAGGTCACCGGCAAGCCGGCGGGGAAGAGCTACTTCCTCAACATCAAGGGCCCCGAGCTGCTCAACAAGTACGTCGGCGAGACGGAGCGGCACATCCGCCTCGTCTTCCAGCGGGCCCGGGAGAAGGCCGGCGAGGGCACGCCCGTCATCGTCTTCTTCGACGAGATGGACTCGCTGTTCCGCACCCGCGGCTCGGGCGTCAGCTCGGACGTGGAGAACACGATCGTCCCCCAGCTCCTCTCCGAGATCGACGGCGTGGAGGGCCTGGAGAACGTCATCGTCATCGGTGCCTCCAACCGCGAGGACATGATCGACCCGGCGATCCTGCGCCCGGGCCGGCTCGACGTGAAGATCAAGATCGAGCGTCCGGACGCCGAGGCCGCCAAGGACATCTTCTCCAAGTACCTGACGCCCTCGCTGCCGATCCACGCCGACGACCTGGCCGAGCACGGCGGGGACGCCAAGGCCGCCGTCGCCGGCATGATCCAGTCGGTCGTCGAGCAGATGTACGCGGAGTCCGAGGAGAACCGCTTCCTGGAGGTCACCTACGCCAACGGTGACAAGGAGGTCCTCTACTTCAAGGACTTCAACTCCGGCGCCATGATCCAGAACATCGTGGACCGGGCGAAGAAGATGGCCATCAAGGCCTTCCTCGACCACGACCAGAAGGGCCTGCGCGTCTCCCACCTGCTCGCCGCCTGTGTGGACGAGTTCAAGGAGAACGAGGACCTGCCCAACACCACCAACCCGGACGACTGGGCCCGCATCTCCGGCAAGAAGGGCGAGCGGATCGTCTTCATCCGCACGCTCGTCACCGGGAAGCAGGGCGCGGACACCGGGCGCTCCATCGACACGGTGGCGAACACCGGTCAGTACCTGTAGTGACGACACCGTCCGGCTGCGGCAGCCCGCCCGGGCTGCCGCAGCCGGACGTTTTCCGAGAGGGCGATTCCGCGTCGACCGCCCGACCGGGCCCCGGGCCCCTTAGGCTCGGGCGTACCGGCGCACGACACCGGGAACCGCTCGTGCACCGCACCGCGCGCTCGGCGCGTGCGGACGCGCGAGCGGGACGTCAGCGTCGGCCGGACCGCGGCCGGCGCCGGGCAAGGAGGGCCGCATGACCGTACGGCGCGTGATGGGGATCGAGACGGAGTACGGGATCTCCGTCCCCGGGCATCCCAACGCCAATGCCATGCTCACCTCGTCCCAGATCGTCAACGCCTACGCGGCGGCGATGCACCGGGCGCGCCGCGCCCGATGGGACTTCGAGGAGGAGAACCCGCTGCGGGACGCGCGCGGCTTCGACCTCGCCCGGGAGGCCGCCGACGCCAGCCAGCTCACGGACGAGGACATCGGGCTGGCCAACGTCATCCTCACCAACGGCGCGCGGCTGTACGTCGACCACGCCCACCCCGAGTACAGCGCTCCCGAGGTCACCAATCCGCGGGACGCCGTCCTGTGGGACAAGGCGGGCGAGCGGATCATGGCCGAGGCCGCCGAACGGGCCGCCGAGGTGCCCGGGGCCCAGCCGATTCACCTGTACAAGAACAACACCGACAACAAGGGCGCCTCCTACGGCACCCACGAGAACTACCTGATGACCCGGGAGACGCCGTTCTCGGACATCGTGCGCCATCTGACGCCCTTCTTCGTCTCGCGTCAGGTGTTCACCGGCGCCGGGCGCGTGGGGCTCGGCCAGGACGGCAGCGAGCACGGCTTCCAGATCAGCCAGCGGGCCGACTACTTCGAGGTCGAGGTCGGCCTGGAGACGACCCTCAAGCGGCCGATCATCAACACCCGTGACGAGCCGCACGCCGACGCCGAGAAGTACCGCAGGCTGCATGTGATCATCGGTGACGCCAACCTGTCGGAGATCTCCACCTATCTCAAGCTGGGCACGACCTCGCTGGTCCTGGCCATGATCGAGGACGGCTTCATCGCCGTGGACCTCGCCGTCGACCAGCCCGTCCGCACCCTTCACCAGGTCAGCCACGACCCCGACCTGCGACGGCTGATCACGCTCCGCAGCGGCCGCACCCTCACCGCGGTGCAACTCCAGATGGAGTACTACGAGCTGGCCCGCAAGTACGTCGAGGACCGCTGGGGCGCGGACGCGGACGAGCAGACCACCGACGTGCTCAGCCGCTGGGAGAACACGCTCACGCGGCTGGAGCGGGACCCGATGAGCCTGGCCGGCGAGCTGGACTGGGTGGCCAAGCGGGAGATCATGGAGGGCTACCGGCGCCGGGACGATCTCGGCTGGGACGCCGCGCGGCTGCACCTGGTGGACCTCCAGTACGCCGACGTGCGGCCGGACAAGGGGCTCTACAACCGGCTGGCGGCCCGCGGCAAGATGGCCCGCATCCTCGACGAGGCCGAGGTCGAGCGGGCCGAGAGCACGCCGCCGGAGGACACCCGCGCCTACTTCCGGGGCCGGTGCCTGGAGCAGTACGCGGACGACGTCGCGGCGGCCTCCTGGGACTCGGTGATCTTCGACCTCCCCGGCCGGGACTCCCTGCAGCGGGTGCCCACGCTGGAGCCGCTGCGCGGCACCCGGCAGCACGTCAAGGAGCTGCTCGACCGCTGCCGCACGGCCGAGGACCTGGTCCGGGCCCTTTCCGGACGATGACGACGCGGCGACCCCTGGTAAACCCGGGGATTCGTGGGAATGATCGAGGTGGCCACCGGGCGTTGTAGCGACCGAAGGGCCGATGTCGGTCCCTGCTTGTAGGGTCTGATCTTGAACGTCGAATCGGAGCGGGGTGAGGTACATGGCGACCAAGGACACCGGCGGCGGACAGCAGAAAGCCACCCGGACGACGGAGGAGACCGAGGAGCAGGCGCAGGACGCCCAGGTCTCGGAGGAGCTCAAGGAGCGCCAGGAGGCGCTGTCGGACGACGTGGACTCCGTTCTGGACGAGATCGACGACGTCCTGGAGGAGAACGCCGAGGACTTCGTGCGGTCGTTCGTTCAGAAGGGCGGCGAGTAGGAGTCCTCCGGCACGTCCGACCGTGCCGGACGGGCGCGCGGCGGCGCTCCCGCCGCGGCGTCGGGCTTCCCGGCGCCGCGGGGGCACGCCGCCCTCCGCCACGCACCCGGCCGGATGCGTGACCCGGTTTCCCGCTCCGCCCGGTTCTCCGGGAACTCATGTGGATCGCGATCATGCGCCGGGTAGGGTCCGGGGAGTGCCGCTCCGACGACGGTCCGGCACCTGGCACACATGCACAGAGGGACCCGGCGCGCCGCGCCGGGCGAACGCCAACCCGGAAGGAAACGCGTGGAAGCCAACACTCGTAGCACCGGGCGTCTGCCGGCTGCCTTCCTGACGCCCGGCTCGTCCTCGTTCCTGGACTTCCTGGCCGAGCACGCGCCGGACCAGCTCCCCGGCAACCGGCCGCTGCCCCCGGTGCAGGGGGCCGTGGAAGCGCCCCACGGCACGACGATCGTCGCGGTGACGTTCCCCGGCGGCGTGGTACTCGCCGGTGACCGCCGGGCGACGATGGGCAACATGATCGCGCAGCGCGACATCGAGAAGGTGTTCCCGGCCGACGAGTACTCGGCGGTGGGCATCGCGGGGACGGCCGGGCTGGCGGTCGAGATGGTCAAGCTCTTCCAGCTGGAGCTGGAGCACTTCGAGAAGGTGGAGGGGACGCAGCTCTCGCTGGAGGGCAAGGCGAACCGGCTCTCCGCGATGATCCGCGGCCACCTGGGCATGGCCATGCAGGGGCTGGCCGTCGTCCCGCTGTTCGCCGGGTACGACCAGGAGCGGCGCAAGGGGCGCGTCTTCTCGTACGACGTGACCGGTGGCCGCTCCGAGGAGCCGGGCTTCGCGGCCGTGGGCTCGGGTTCGGTGTTCGCCCGGGGCTCGCTGAAGAAGCTGCACCGCGCCGACCTCTCCGAGCGGGAGGCGTCCACCGTCGTCGTCCAGGCGCTCTACGACGCCGCCGACGACGACTCGGCCACCGGCGGCCCCGACCTCGTGCGGCGGATCTACCCGGTCGTCGCGGTCATCAACGACGAGGGCTACCGGCGGCTGACCGAGGCGGAGGTCTCCGAGCTCGCCCGGGCCGTCCACGAAGGCCGTCTGCAGTACCCCGACGGGCCCCAGGCCCCGGTTCTCTAAGCCCAGGAAGGAACGGGAACGCCGGTGTCCACACCGTTCTATGTCTCACCCCAGCAGGCCATGGCCGACCGCGCGGAGTACGCCCGCAAGGGCATCGCGCGGGGCCGCAGCGTGGTCGTGCTGCAGTACGCCGACGGCATCGTGTTCGTCGCCGAGAACCCCTCGCGCGCCCTGCACAAGGTCAGCGAGATCTACGACCGCATCGCCTTCGCGGCGGTCGGCAAGTACAACGAGTTCGAGAACCTGCGCATCGGCGGCGTGCGCTACGCCGACCTGCGCGGCTACACCTACGACCGGGACGACGTGACGGCCCGCGGGCTGGCGAACGTCTACGCCCAGACGCTGGGCACGATCTTCTCCAGCGCGGGGGAGAAGCCCTACGAGGTGGAGCTGATCGTCGCGGAGGTGGGCGCCGCCCCGCAGGACGACCAGATCTACAGGCTGCCGCACGACGGCTCGATCGTCGACGAGCACGGCTCGGTCGCGGTGGGCGGCAACTCCGACCAGATCGGCACCTATCTGGGCAGCCGCCAGCGCGACGACATGTCGCTGGGCGAGGCCCTGCGGCTGGCCGTGGAGGCGCTCGGCCGGGACAGCAACGGCAGCGAGCGCACACTCACGGCCGACCAGCTGGAGGTGGCCGTCCTGGACCGCCGCCGTCCCCAGCAGCGCAAGTTCAGGCGCGTTCTCGGCAGCAGGCTCGCCGAGCTGCTGGAGCCGCCCGCGGCGGAGTCGGGCGAGGCGGCCGGGAGCGAGGCGAGCACCGAGGAGTCCGGGGGTGAGCCGGGCCGGGGCTCCTCGTCGTCGGGGTCCTCCGGCTCCTCGGGGTCCTCGGGGGCCTCCGAGGGCGACGACGCGAGCTGACGTCACGCCCCAGCCCTCGGGCGCGGGCAGGGCGGTGCCCCGGCGGTCCTGACCGCCGGGGCACCGCCGTCTCCGGCCCGCGCTCCCCGTCGGGGCCGAGGGCGCCGACGGCAGCCCTCAGCGGGCCCTGCAGGGCCCGGAGGAGCCCCGGGGGACGAGCTGGACGGGCAGTACCGCGGCCTTCGGCGTCCGGCCGTCCAGCACGGCGAGCAGCGCCCGCATGCCGGCCGCGCCCAGCGCCTCACCGGGCAGCCGCACGGTGGTCAGCTCCGGCTCGACGGCGGTGGCCAGCGCCAGGTCGTCGAAGCCGGTCACCGAGACGTCCTGCGGGATGCGCAGCCCCAGGCGTCGGGCGGCCTTGCAGGCGCCGGCGGCCAGCAGGTCGTCGTCGCAGACGAGGGCGGTGGGCCGGGGAGACGCCGTCAGGAGCCGCTCGGCGGCGTGCAGCCCGCCGGTGACGCTGAGTTCGGGAGCGGCCGTGCGGGTCAGCCGGATGGCACGCTTCCGCCCGGTATCCCGTTCCGCCGCCCGGGCCACGGCCGCGTCCAGGGCCCGGGCGCGCTGGTCGAAGGTCCAGCTCGCGATGCCCGCCGTCAGATGGGCCAGGTGCTGGTGGCCCAGGCCGAGGAGGTGCTCGGCGGTCTGCCGCATGCCGTCGGCCAGGTCGGGGTTGACGGTCGCGGCGGTGGCGGGCTCGTCGGGGGCACCCGGGCCGCTGTCGAGCATGACGAGGGGCAGCCCGTCGTGGCGCAGCGCGCTGAGCGCCTCGGCCGCCATGGAGGAGGCGAGGACGCCGTCCAGGGTGGTCCGCGCGGACTCGAACGGGTCCCGGGCGCGGCCGATGCCCTCGGGTGACGGGTACAGGACGACGCCGACGTCGTGCTCGGCGGCCACCCGGGCCGCGCCGGTGTAGACCCGGGCGAAGAACTCGTTGGTGAGGGCGGGGACGACGAGCAGCGCGGTGCGGGTGCGTCCGAGCCGCAGGCTGCGGGCGGTGAGGTTGGGGCGGTAGCCCAGCTCCCTGGCGGCCGCGCGCACGCTCTCGGCGGTGGTGGGTGAGACCCGGCCGGACCACTTGTCCCGCAGCACGAGGGAGACCGTCGCCTGGGACACCCCGGCCGCCCTGGCGACGTCGCGGCTGGTCGGCCGGTGGCGGGCAGCGGTCACGGCGCGATTCTCCGTCCTGGGCCGCGCGGGCCCGGCCGACCTGTCGGGATGGACTCGTGGACAGCGGCCATGGTACGTATGACCCGGCACGTTATACGTAAAACTGATCAGACGCCCACCCCGTGGACCCCCGCGCGTCGGCGAGGCATCAGCGAGACACCAGCGAGAAGGAGCCGCCCATGGCGACGGGCTACGCCGAGCTGTTGCGCGCCAGACACGCGGTACGGCTGCTCACGGGAACGCTCGTCGGACGGCTGCCGAACGCCACGGCTCACATCGCCATCGTGCTCTTCTCCCGAGCCGAGGGAGCGAGCTACACCCTCGCCGGGGTGCTGGCCACCGTCTACGGGCTCGCCACCGCCGTCGGGCAGCCGCTCCTGGGCCGCGCCGTCGACCTGTACGGCCAGCTCCGGGTCATGCTGCCCGCCGCGGTGGTCTCGGCCCTCGGCATGGGCGCCTTCGCCGCCGTCGGCATCGAACCGTTGCCCGCCGCGCTCGCCGCCGTCCTCGTGGCCGGCGTGTTCACCCCGCCGCTGGAGGGCGGGCTGCGGGCGCTGTGGCCCAGCGTCCTGCGCGACCGGCGACGGGTGCACACGGCCTACGCGCTGGACTCGGTGGCCCAGGAGGTCATGTTCACCGTCGGGCCGCTCCTGGTGACGCTGGCGGTCGCGCTGTGGTCGGAGGCCGGTGCCCTGCTCGTCATCAACGCCATCGGGGTGCTCGGCGCCCTGTCCGTCGTCGTCTCCCCGCCCTCCCGCGCCTGGCGCAGCGAGCCCCGGGAGGCGCACTGGCTGGGCGCCCTGCGCTCGTCCGGCCTCCTCGCGCTGCTCGGCTCGTTCCTGTGCGTCGGCGTCTCGCTCGGCTCGATCACCGTGGCGGCCGTGGCCTACGCCGACGAGGTGGGCGGCGGCGACCTCGTCTACGCGCTGATCATGTCCGGCATCGGCTTCGGCGCGCTGGTGGGCGGCCTCGCCTACGGCGCCCGGCCCTGGCCCGGCAGCCCGGAGGGGCGGCTGCGCGCCCTGGCCGGCCTGCTGGCGCTGGGCTACCTGCCGCTGGCCCTGGTGCCGGGCCCGGTCGCGATGACCGTGCTCGCGTGCGTGGCCGGGCTCTTCCTCGCCCCGGCCCTGACCTGCGCCTTCGTCGTCGTCGACCGGCACGCGCCCAGCGGCACGGTCACCGAGGCGTTCTCCTGGCTGGTGACCGTCTTCGGGGTGGGCGCGGCGCTGGGGACGGCCGTCGTGGGACCGGCGATCGAGTGGGGCGGCTCCGCGGGCGGGTTCCTGGTCCCCGGGGCCGGCGGGCTGGCGGCCTTCGCGGTGCTGGCGCTCACCCGGCGGGCCCTGGAGGGGCCGGCGCGGGCGGTCCCGGGCCCGGCGGCCGGCGGCCCTCCGCCGTCACCCCAGGTGACCGGCGGGGAAAATGATCGGAACGGTGCGCCGGAACCCGGTTTCAGATCGGGGCATCAGGCGTAATGTTCACTCATGGATCGCCGAATCTTCGGGCTGGAGAACGAGTACGGCGTCACATGTACGTTCCGGGGTCAGCGGCGGCTGTCCCCTGACGAGGTGGCGCGGTACCTCTTCCGCCGTGTCGTGTCCTGGGGCCGCAGCAGCAACGTCTTCCTCCGCAACGGTGCCCGTCTCTACCTCGACGTGGGGTCGCACCCGGAGTACGCCACTCCGGAGTGCGACAGCGTGGTCGAGCTGGTCACCCACGACAAGGCGGGTGAGCGGATCCTCGAGGGGCTGCTCGTCGACGCCGAACGCCGCCTGCATGAGGAGGGCATCGCCGGCGACGTCTACCTGTTCAAGAACAACACCGACTCCGCCGGGAACTCCTACGGCTGCCACGAGAACTACCTCGTGGCCCGGCACGGGGAGTTCTCCCGCCTCGCGGACGTGCTGATCCCCTTCCTCGTCACGCGGCAGCTCGTCTGCGGTGCGGGCAAGGTGCTGCAGACGCCGCGCGGTGCCGTGTACTGCGTGAGCCAGCGTGCCGAGCACATCTGGGAGGGCGTCAGCTCGGCGACGACCCGCTCGCGCCCCATCATCAACACCCGCGACGAGCCGCACGCCGACGCCGAGCGGTACCGCAGGCTGCACGTCATCGTCGGCGACTCCAACATGTCCGAGACGACGATGCTGCTCAAGGTCGGCGCGACGGATCTGGTGCTGCGGATGATCGAGGCCGGCACCGTGATGCGGGACCTCACCCTGGAGAACCCGATCCGGGCCATCCGCGAGGTCAGCCACGACATCACCGGCCAGCGCAAGGTGCGCCTGGCCAGTGGCAGGGAGGCCTCGGCCCTGGAGATCCAGCAGGAGTACTTCGACAAGGCCGCCGACTTCTGCGACCGCCGGGGCATCCGCACCGGCCTGGTCGAACAGGTGCTGGAGCTGTGGGGGCGGGCCCTGGAGGCCGTCCGCACCCAGGAGCTGGACCGGGTCGACACCGAGATCGACTGGGTGATGAAGTACCGGCTCCTGGAGCGGTACCGGGCCAAGCACGACCTCACCATGTCCCACCCCCGGGTCGCCCAGATAGACCTCGCCTACCACGACATCCACCGCCGTCGCGGCCTCTACTACCTGCTGGAGCGCAAGGGGCAGGCCAAACGGGTGTGCGACGACCTCAAGATCTTCGAGGCCAAGTCGGTGCCCCCGCAGACCACCCGCGCCCGGCTCCGCGGCGACTTCATCCGCCGCGCGCAGGAGCAGCGGCGGGACTTCACGGTGGACTGGGTCCACCTCAAGCTGAACGACCAGGCCCAGCGCACCGTGCTGTGCAAGGACCCGTTCCGCGCGGTGGACGAGCGGGTGGAGAAGCTGATCGCCGGGATGTAGCCGACGAGTTCGTCCGGGCCGGGCCGGACCGCGCACACCACGGGTGCACGGTCCGGCCCGGCCCGTAGAGTGGCGCGCACTGGCATTCACCCCCCAACCCGAACGAGGTCCGACGTGCGCCGACGATCCGTACTGCTTGCCCTCCCTGCCGGTCTGCTCGCCCTCGCCGCCTGCGGTGACGACGGCGACGGAGGCGGCGGCGAGGCGGACAACGTGAGCCCCAGCCCCACCGACGGGACCCCGGAGCCGGCGCCCACCGGGAAGATCGTCGACGGCCCGCTCCCGGAGATCACCAAGGGCAAGAAGTTCGGCGAGAAGCCCACCGTGGCCAAGGGGTCCGGCGAGCCGTCCGCGGACATCGCCGTGCAGGTGCGCGTGGCCGGGTCCGGCGCCACCGTCGCCCAGGGCGACTACATGGAGTTCGACTACCTCGGCCAGATCTGGGACACCGCCAAGGTCTTCGACAACTCCTACGACCGCGGCAGGCCGGCCGTCTCCCAGATCGGCGTCGGCCGGCTCATCCCCGCCTGGGACCAGGTGCTCGTCGGCAAGAAGGTGGGCGACCGCGTCCAGCTCGCCATCCCGCCGGAGTTCGGCTACGGCGAGACCGGTCAGCAGCAGGCGGGCATCGAGGGCGACGACACGCTCGTCTTCGTCGTGGACGTCGTCCAGACGTACAACGGCAAGAGCTCCGCGCAGGGCACCGAGGTGGCCCAGGACAACGTGGACCTGCCGAAGGTCGGGACGAACACCGACGGCAAGGCGCCCTCCATCACGCTCCCCGAGGGCGCGGAGCCGCCGAAGGAGCTCGTGTCCACCTACGTCCTGGAGGGCGAGGGCCACGAGGTCGCCGAGACCGACGCGGTGCTCGTCCAGTACAAGGGCGTGCTGTGGGACGGCGGCAAGGAGTTCGACTCCACCTACACCCGCGAGGCGCTCGCGCAGTTCAGCCTCGACCGGGTCGTCGCCGGCTGGCGGCAGGGCCTGACCGGCAAGAAGACGGGCAGCAGGGTGCTGATCGTCGTCCCGCCGGACCTGGGTTACGGTGATCAGGGCACGGGCGACATCCCGGGCGGGGCCACGCTCGTCTTCAGCGTGGACATCCTCGCCACCGTCTGACGCCCCCCACTGGGCATCCGCCCGTCAATTTCTCAAGGAGCAGTTTCGTGAACATCGACAAGCCGGAGGTCGACTTCCCCGAGGGCGAGCCGCCGGCCGAGCTGGAGTCCGTCGACATCTGGGAGGGCGACGGCCCGGAGGCCAAGGCCGGGGACACCGTCTCCGTGCACTACGTGGGCGTCTCCTTCAGCACCGGTGAGGAGTTCGACGCCTCCTGGAACCGCGGCAAGCCGCTGCAGTTCCAGCTCGGCATCGGCCAGGTCATCCCCGGCTGGGACCAGGGTGTGCAGGGCATGAAGGTCGGCGGCCGCCGCCGGCTGACCATTCCGCCGCACCTCGCCTACGGCGAGCACGGCGCGGGCGGTGGCCGGATCGCCCCCAACGAGACGCTGATCTTCGTCTGCGACCTCGTCGCCGTCTGACCCCGCGTCCGAGCCAGGCGCTGACGCGGCGACAGAACGCCGCCGACGGCCGGTCCGTCCCCCGCCCCCGGGCGGGGAACGGACCGGCCGTCCGCCGTTCGGCCACCCGCCCGGCGGCGTTTGGCCTCCGCGCTCACGGAGCGGTACCGTCATCGATCGGGAGCGGGGTAGAGAGAGGGCGTCGATGGCCATTGCCAAGGCCGAGCGGCTGATGAACCTGGCGCTGTGCCTGCTGGGGACGCGCCGGCCGCTGACCAAGCGCGAGCTGCGGTCCACGATCGAGGCCTATCTGGAAGCCGCGAGCGACGAGGCCTTCAACCGCATGTTCGAGCGGGACAAGGACGACCTGCGGGAGCTCGGCCTGATCATCGACACCGTCGAGAACGTCGACGGCGACGCCGCCTACCAGGCCCGCCGCGACCTCAACCAGCTCCCGCCGATCACCCTCGACCCGGCCGAGGCCGCCGCCCTGGGGCTCGCCGCCCGGGTCTGGCAGCAGGCCCGGCTGGCCGGGGCCGCGAGCGGCGCGCTGCAGAAGCTGCGCGCCGCGGGGATGCCGCTCACCGAGGACGTCCACGGCACCTCCGGTGCCCTGGAGCCCCGCATCCCGGCGCAGGACGCCGCCTTCGAGCCGCTCATGCTGGCCTGCCGCGACCGCCGTCCGGTCGTCTTCCACTACCGCAAGGCCAGCGAGGCCCGCCCCGCGAAGCGGCAGGTCGAGCCGTGGATCCTGGAGTGCTGGCGCGGCCACTGGTACCTGGCCGGCTGGGACCGGGACCGGCGCGCGGAGCGTGTCTTCCGGCTCTCGCGGATCACCGGCCCCGTCCGCTCCCGGGCGGGCACGTACACCGCGCCGGTCCCCGACCAGGTCCGCGTCCGGGAGACCGTCGAGCGCTGGGCGGGGGAGAGCGCCACCGCCACCGCCCGCATCCGGCTCCGCCAGGGCTGCGGCTACCCGCTGCGCGCCCGGGCCACCGAGGCCCGGGACACCGGGGACGGCTGGGAGGAGCTGGAGATTCCCTACGGGCACGGGCTGGACGCCTGGCTCGCGGAGTTCGGCCCGGACGTCGTCGTCCTGGAGCCGGACGAGCTGCGGGCGGACGTCATCGACCGGCTGCGCGCCGTCGCCAAGGGCTGAGGAGAGCGACACCATGGCCACCAACGCCATCGACCAGACCCGGCGCATGCTCTCGCTGGTCACCTATCTGCGCGAGCGCCCCGGCGCCCGGGTGCCGGACGTCGCCCGCGCCTTCGGCATCACCTCCGACGAGCTGATCTCCGACCTCCAGGTGCTGCCCATGTGCGGCACCAGCTTCCGCGGCGGCGACCTGCTGGACATCGACACCGACGGTGAGCACATCTGGTGGCACAACGCCGAGGCCGTCGACTCCGGCGGCAAGCCGCTGCGCCTGGCGGCCGACGAGGCGACCGCGCTGCTGGTGGCCGCCCGCGCCGTCGCCACCCTGCCCGGGCTGCGCGAGGGCGACCGGCAGGCCCTGCTGCGGGCGACCGCCAAGCTGGAGGAGGCCGCGGGCGAGAACGCCCGGGCCAGCTCCCGTCTGACCGTCACCTTCGAGTCGGAGGGCGGCGTCTTCGCGGACGTCGACCGCGCTCTGGCCGAGCGACGCAGGCTGTGGCTGCGCTACTACTCCCCGGCCCGCGACGAGCTGACCGAGCGGGAGGTCGACCCGATCCGGCTCTTCGTCGTCGGCCGCACCTACCTGGAGGCCTGGTGCCGGCTCTCGGAGGCCCGCCGGACGTTCCGGCTGGACCGGGTGGCGGAGATCCGGCTGCTGGACCAGGCGGCCGACCCGCCCCCTGTGACGCCGCGCGACCTCTCGGAGGGCCTGGTGCAGCCGGCCGCCGAGGACCCGGAGGTCGTCGTCGAGGTGGGTCCGCGCGGCCGGTGGGTGGCGGAGTACTGGCCCCACGACAGCGCCGAGGAGCTGCCCGACGGCGGGCTGCGGATCACCCTGCGCACGCCGGACCCGGCCTCGCTGCGCCGGCTGGCTCTGCGGCTCGGTGCCGACGGGCGCATCGTCTCCCCGCCGGAGCTGGCCGACAGCGCCCGCGGGGCGGCCAGCGCCGCGCTGGCCGCCTACGGGGGCTGAGGGCCCCGGGACAGCGTGGGGGCACCGCCCGTGAGCGGGCCCGGGCCAGGCGCCGGCCGCCGGGGGTGCACTACGCTCGCCTCCATGCTCTGGCCCATGTTCTTCGTCGCGCTCGCCTTCTGCGGAACAGCCGTACTGGGGGTGCTCGCCGTCCGGGTGGCGGTCGAGGTCCGCAGGCTCTCGCGCGCCGTGGGTGACAGCGCGGAGCGGATCACGCGGGCCACCGAGGAGCTGGAACGGGCCGCGCTGCCGCTGGCCGCCCGCACCGGTTCCGTCCCGCCGCGCTGACCGGCCCCCGAGCCGCCGAGCCGGACCCTCGCCGGGGGCCGGGCGGCGAGCGAGCCGCAACCGGCCCGTCGCGCGGGCATTGCCGGGGGTTCACCCCCGAGCGTTACCATGGCTCTTCGGACGGTGTGGTGGCGTCACGAACGACCACCACACTGGCACGTAGTTGTGGCCTCGGCGGAAAAGGTAGGCACTCATGCCCGGTAATATCGGCGTCTGGCAGCTCCTGATCATCATTGGTCTGGTCGTGCTGCTGTTCGGTGCCAAGCGGCTCCCCGACACCGCCCGTGCCCTCGGCAAGTCGATGCGGATCCTCAAGAGCGAGGCTTCGCAGATGAAGAAGGACGGCGACAAGGGCGAGAAGGACAAGGACGCCGGCCGTGCCGAGTCCGCGGAGCCCGCCCCGCGCACCATCCAGGCCGCCCCCGGCGATGTCACCAGCTCCCGGCCCGTCGAGGAGCCCAGGCACACCCCGCAGAGCTGAGTACGCTCCGCGTCACACCTGGCCCGGCGCCGACGCGATGTCGGCCCGGCGTCTTCTCGACACCCCTCGACGAGGGACCGGTTCCGGCAGGCGAGCCCCCATGGCCGCTGCCCATGAGATGAGGACGTGGGTTGCTCAAGTCCGCCCGCAAGAAGGCACCCAAGGACCCCGAGGGGCGGATGCCTCTTGTCGAACACCTGCGCGAACTGCGTAATCGCCTCGTCAAGGCGCTCCTGGCCATCGTGCCGCTGATGATCGTGGCGATGTTCTTCGCCAAGGACATCGGCGAGTTCATCACCGATCCGGTGCCGGTCTGCGAGACGGAGGCCGAGGCGGCGGCCATGGACCGGCCCTGCCCGATCCTCGCGCAGACGGGCCTGACCTCGCCCTTCACCACCTACGTCAAGGTCTCGCTCATCGCCGCCCTGGTCGCCGCGGCGCCCGTGTGGCTGTACCAGATGTGGGCGTTCCTGGCGCCCGGTCTGCACCGGAACGAGAAGAAGTACGCCCTGTCGGTCGTCGCCGCGGGTACCCCGCTCTTCCTGACCGGTGCGTTCCTCGCGCACTGGATCCTGCCGCACGCCATCCCCGTCCTGCTGAACTTCAGCATGGACGGCACCATGAACATCATCACCGTCGACGACATGATCGACATCTCGGTGAAGCTCGTCGTGGCCTTCGGTCTCGCCTTCCAGCTGCCGCTGATCCTGATTCTGCTGAACATCGGCGGCGTTCTCACCGGGAAGCGCATGTTCGGTTGGTGGCGCGCGATGGTGCTCTGCATCTCGCTCTTCTCCGCCATGGTCACGCCCACCGACCCGCTCTCCATGATCGCCCTCGCGGCCCCGATCACCACCCTGTACTTCGCCGCCGTCGGCTTCTCCCTCCTCAACGACCGGCGCCGGGCGTCCCGGGACCGGGACGGGGAGCTCGCGGACGACGAGGCGTCCGAGCTCGACCTCACCCCCGAGCCGGTCACGGCCAGCTCCCTGCTGCCCGAGCAGTCCGACGGCGGGCCACGCGGCGGCGGGCCGCGCGGCGGCTTCGACGACGCCACCTGACGAGCACCGCCGGCGTGCCCGGGGCCGGACGCGCAGGCGCGGGCTGGCGCCGGGTGCGGGCCGGGTGCGGTGCGGCCGGGCCGGGTGCGGGCCGATGAAATGATCGCGCGCTGTCAGTGTCGGCCGGTAGGCTCGGAGACACGATGAGCGAGGACATGTCCCCTGCTGAGCGCTACGCCGCCGCGCGCCTGCGGGCCGCCGAGGAGGCCACCGCGCTCGCACCCTTCCGAGAGATGTACGACTTCGAGCTGGATCCGTTCCAGCTCGACGCCTGCCGGGCACTGGAGGCCGGCGAGGGTGTCCTGGTGGCCGCGCCCACCGGCTCCGGCAAGACGATCGTCGGCGAGTTCGCCGTCCACCTGGCCCTCACCCAGGGCCGCAAGTGCTTCTACACCACGCCGATCAAGGCGCTGTCCAACCAGAAGTTCTCGGACCTGGCGCGCCGGTACGGCGCTGACAAGGTCGGACTGCTCACCGGCGACAACAGCATCAACGCCGAGGCCCCGGTCGTCGTCATGACCACCGAGGTCCTCCGCAACATGCTCTACGCGGGTTCCCAGACGCTGCGGGGGCTCGGCTACGTGGTGATGGACGAGGTGCACTACCTCTCCGACCGCTTCCGCGGCGCGGTCTGGGAGGAGGTCATCATCCACCTCCCCGACTCGGTGACGCTGGTGTCCCTCTCGGCCACGGTCTCCAACGCCGAGGAGTTCGGGGACTGGCTCGACACCGTCCGCGGCGACACCCGGGTGATCGTCTCCGAGCACCGGCCGGTCCCGCTGTGGCAGCACGTGCTCGCCGGGCGCCGCCTCTACGACCTCTTCGAGGAGAAGTCCGGCAGACGGGCCGTCAACCCCGACCTCGTCCGCATGGTGCGGATGGAGAACAGCCGCCCGAACGGACTGCGCGACCGGCGTGGGCCCAAGCGGGAGGCCGACCGGGAGCGGGAGCGCCGCCAGCGCCGTCGGATCTGGATTCCCAGCCGTCCCGAGGTCATCGACAAGCTCGACGCCGAGGGCCTGCTGCCCGCCATCACGTTCATCTTCAGCCGGGCCGGCTGCGAGGCCGCCGTGCAGCAGTGCCTCGTCGCCGGTCTGCGGCTCAACGACGCCGCCGCCCAGGCCAGGGTGCGGCAGATCGTCGAGGAGCGCACCGCCGCCATCCCCGACGAGGACCTGCACGTCCTCGGGTACTTCGAGTGGCTGGAGGGCCTCCAGCGGGGCATCGCCGCCCACCACGCGGGCATGCTCCCCACCTTCAAGGAGGTCGTCGAGGAGCTGTTCGTCCAGGGCCTGGTCAAGGCGGTCTTCGCCACCGAGACGCTCGCGCTGGGCATCAACATGCCCGCCCGATCCGTGGTGCTGGAGAAGCTCGTCAAGTGGAACGGCGAGCAGCACGCCGACATCACCCCCGGCGAGTACACCCAGCTCACCGGGCGCGCCGGGCGGCGCGGCATCGACATCGAGGGCCACGCCGTGGTGCTGTGGCAACGCGGCATGGACCCGGAGGCCGTCGCCGGGCTCGCCGGGACGCGCACCTACCCGCTGCGCTCGTCCTTCAAGCCCTCGTACAACATGGCCGTCAACCTCGTCGAGCAGTTCGGGCGGCACCGTAGCCGCGAGCTGCTGGAGACGTCCTTCGCCCAGTTCCAGGCCGACCGCTCCGTGGTGGGCATCTCGCGCCAGGTCCAGCGCAACGAGGAGGGCCTGGAGGGCTACAAGGAGTCCATGACCTGCCACCTCGGGGACTTCGCCGAGTACGGGCGGCTGCGCCGGGAGCTCAAGGACCGCGAGACCGAGCTCGCCAAGCAGGGCGCCGCCCAGCGCCGGGCCCAGGCCTCCGCCGCCCTGGAGAAGCTGCGGCCGGGCGACATCATCCACGTGCCGACGGGCAAGTTCGCGGGGCTCGCGCTCGTGCTGGACCCCGGCGCGCCGGGCGGACGCACTCCCGGCCACCGGCAGTTCGACCACCACGACGGCCCGCGGCCCCTCGTCCTCACGGCACAGCGGCAGGTCAAGCGCCTGGCGGGGATGGACTTCCCCGTCCCGGTCGAGGCGCTGGACCGCATGCGCATTCCCAAGTCGTTCAACCCGCGCAGCCCGCAGTCGCGCCGGGATCTCGCCAGCGCCCTGCGCACCAGGGCCGGGGCGGCCGGGTACGACGGGAAGCCCTCGCACCGCCGAGGGCGGCAGCGCTCGGCCGCGCACGACGACGCCGAGATCAACCGGCTGCGCACCGCCATCCGCCGCCACCCCTGCCACGGCTGCGACGAGCGTGAGGACCACGCCCGCTGGGCCGAGCGCTACTACCGGCTCAAGCGGGACACCCGCCAGCTGGAGCGCCGCATCGAGGGCCGCACCAACACCATCGCCCGCACCTTCGACCGCGTCTACGCGCTGCTCTCGGACATGGAGTACCTGGACGGCGACAAGGTCACCGAGGACGGCAAGCGGCTGGCCCGGCTCTACGGCGAGCTGGACCTGCTGGCGGCCGAGTGCCTGCGGCAGAGCGTGTGGGAGGGGCTGCCGCCCTCCGAACTGGCCGCCTGCGCCTCGGCTCTGGTGTACGAGGCGCGCACGCCCGACGACGCCCTGCCGCCCACTCTGCCGGGCGGCCGCGCCAAGGCGGCGCTGGGGGAGATGGTCCGCATCTGGGGCCGGCTGGACGCCCTGGAGGAGCAGCACGCCGTCAGCCAGACCGAGGGGGTGGGCCAGCGCGAGCCCGACCTCGGCTTCGCCTGGCCCGCCTACCAGTGGGCCGAGGGGCACGGCCTCGACGCGGTGCTTCGCGAGGCGGACATGCCCGCGGGCGACTTCGTGCGCTGGTGCAAGCAGGTCATCGACGTCCTGGGGCAGCTCGCGGCCGCCGCGCCGGAGTCCTCCACCGTCCGGCGCAACGCCCGCAAGGCGGTGGACTCGATGCTGCGCGGCGTCGTCGCCTACTCCTCCGTGGGCTGACCGGCCGGGTCGCAGGCTGCGGGGGACGTACCTCCGCGGCCTGCGCTCCCCGCGCGCTCCGCCCCGCTCAGCGGGGCAGGACGGCCAGCAGCCGCTCCAGGGAGCCGCCCAGCCCCCAGCGCTCGGCCAGCTCCTCCAGCCGCTCCGGATCCCTCGGCCCGGCGGGCAGGGCGGCGTCGAACTCCGGCAGCGCGACGTCGTCCGCCACCCGCACCACCGTCGGGGCGACGGCGAGGTAGGGCATGGCCTCCTTCAGCTTCCGCCGCTGCGTGGGCGTCACGCCCGAGCGCGGGTCCTCGGCCGCCGCCAGGATGCCCGGGAGGTCCCCGTGTGCCGCGATCAGCCGGGCGGCCGTCTTCTCCCCGATGCCCGGCACGCCCGGCAGCCCGTCGCTCGGGTCGCCGCGCAGCAGCGCCAGGACCGCGTAACCGGGCCCGTCGACGCCGTACTTGTCGCGCAGGGCCGCCTCGTCGAACGCGGCGAGTGTGCCCATGCCCTTGACCGGGTACAGCACCCGCACGCCGCGGGCGTCGTCGATGAGCTGGAAGAGGTCCCGGTCGCCGGTGACGATGTCCACCGGGCCGCGGGCGCGGGCGGTGAGCGTGCCGATGACGTCGTCCGCCTCGTAACCGGCCGCTCCGGCGCGGGCGATGCCCAGCGCGTCCAGCACCTCCTCGATGACGGGGACCTGCGGTGCCAGCGTGTCCGGCACCACCTCCTCGTCCGGCTCGGCCGGATGCTCCTCGGCGACGCGGTGCGCCTTGTACGAGGGGATCAGCTCGACCCGCCAGGCGGGCCGCCAGTCCTCGTCCATGCAGGCCACCAGTTCGCCCGGAGCGTGGTCCCGTACCAGCCGGGCGATGAAGTCGAGCAGACCGCGCACGGCGTTCACCGGCGTGCCGTCAGGGGCCCTGACGGACTCGGGTACGCCGAAGTAGGCGCGGAAGTACAGGGATGCGGTGTCGAGGAGCATCAAACGTCGCGTGGTCACACCCCGATGATGCCCCAGCCCGCCGACAGCGCCCCTGACCCGGCGGCGCGCGGCTCGTAGGCTGGCCGCATGGAAGCCCCGCGCACGGACGTCACTCGAGTCGTCTCCCTCGTCCCCTCGCTCACCGAGGCGGTGGCGTACACCGCTCCGGGACTGCTCGTCGGTGCCACGGACTGGTGCACCCACCCCGAGGGGCTGGAGGTGGCGCGCGTCGGCGGCACGAAGAACCCGGACACCGCCCGGATCGCCGCCCTGGCACCGGACCTCGTCCTCGCCAACGAGGAGGAGAACCGGCCGGCCGACCTGGCGGAGCTGCGCCGGGCCGGGCTGCGGGTGCTGGTCACCGAGATCCGCGGCCTGGACCAGGGCTTCGGCGAGCTGGAGCGGGCGCTCGTCGACGGCTGCGGGCTGCCGCGCCCGGCCTGGCTGGACGACGCCCGGGCGGCCTGGCGGGACGCGCGGGACCGATGGGCCCGCGTGCGGCCCGTCCGGGCGATCGTGCCGATCTGGCGCAAACCGTGGATGGTGCTCGGGCGCGACACCTTCGCCGGGGACGTGCTGGCCGCGCTCGGCGTGGAGCACGTCCACGCCGCCCACCCCGAGCGCTACCCGCGCCTTCCGCTCGCCGAACTCGTCGCGGAGGACGCCGATCTGGTGGTCCTGCCAGACGAGCCCTACCGCTTCACCGCCACGGACGGGCCGGAGTGCTTCCCGCAGCCCGCCGCCCTGGTGAGCGGCCGTCACCTCACCTGGTACGGCCCGTCGCTGACCGAGGCGCCCGCTGTGCTCGAGGCCGCGCTCAGGGAGGCGCTCGGCCGACGGTGACCCCCGTGGCCGGCGCGGGCCTCGCGCCCTCTCGCGGCGGCTTCGACGAACGCGGCCACGACCCGATGGCACACGCCTGCCTCGGCATGCCACTGCACGCCCAGCACGAACGGGCTCGCGGAGGCGGCAGAGTCCGCCGCCGGGTCGGCCTCCGCCGCCTCCACCAGTCCGTCGGCGGCGAGGGCGCAGGCGACCAGCCCCTCCCCGAGCCGGTCGACGGCCTGGTGGTGGCAGGAGGGCACCGTCACCGGGCCGCCGAGCAGGGAGTGCAGCAGGGTGCCGGGGACCGGCGTCACCGGGTGGTCGAGGAACGTCCCCGGGGCGCCACGGTGCCCGTCCACGTGCTGGAGCAGCGTGCCGCCGAGCGCGACGTTGAGGATCTGCAGGCCCCGGCAGACCCCGAGCACGGGCAGGCCCCGCTCCAGCGCCGCCGCGACGAGGGCCAGCTCGAAGGCGTCCCGGCCGGGCTCGACCGGGCCGGTGCGCGGGTCGGGTGCGGCGCCGTAGCCCGCCGGGTCGAGGTCGGCGCCGCCGGAGACGACCAGGCCGTCCAGCCGGGCCACGGCCGCCCTGGCCGCCCCCAGAGCGGGGTCGGGCGGCAGCAGCACCGCGAGGCCGCCGACCCGCTGCACCATCCGGTGGTAGTCGGCGGGCAGCAGGGCCGCGGGCAGATCCCAGGAGCTCCAGCGGGCCGAGTCCACCAGATAGGTGCTCAGCCCGATCAGCGGTCCGGTCACCGTCCACCTCCCGGGGCGCGTCGCGTCCGAGGCCGATCATGCACCATCGGTCGGAAGCATCCGGCCCGACACGGCTCCGGCACACCACGTCGGCCGGTTCACGGCCTGAACCGGTCCATCCGGCTCACTCGTTCGGCGGTGCGTCCTCGCGGCCCGCTTCCCGGACGTGAGCTTCCTCACTACCTTATGGCTTCCGATGGCTCTGACAGGAGGCCCGTCACGTGGCAGACCACCCGACCCCGCTCTCCGTCGGAGAACTCCGGGGCCTCGTGGACACCGGTGACATCGACACCGTGGTCCTGGCGTTCACCGACATGCAGGGCAGACTCCAGGGCAAACGCTTCGCGGCGCGTTACTTCCTGGACGAGGTCCTGCACCACGGCACCGAGGCGTGCGCCTACCTGCTCGCCGTGGACGCCGACATGAACACCGTCGACGGATACGCGCTGGCCTCCTGGGACAACGGCTACGGCGACTTCGCCCTGCGCGGCGACACGGCCACCCTGCGCCGCGTCCCCTGGCACCCCGGCAGCGCCCTGATGACCGCCGACGTCACCTGGCACGACGGCTCGCCGGTGCCCGCCTCCCCGCGGCAGATCCTCCGCCGCCAGCTCGACCGGCTCGCCGAGCGTGGCTGGACCGCCCGGGCGGGCACCGAGCTGGAGTTCATCCTCTTCCGCGACACCTACGCCCAGGCGTGGGACAGCGGCTACCGCGGCCTCACGCCCGCCAGCCGGTACAACGTCGACTACTCGCTCCTCGGCACCGGCTTCGTCGAACCGCTCCTGCGCCGCATCCGCAACGAGATGGGCGCGGCGGGGCTCGCCGTCGAGTCCGCCAAGGGCGAGTGCAATCTCGGACAGTACGAGATCGTCTTCCGGCACGCCGACGCGCTCACGACCTGCGACCAGCACGTCCTGTACAAGACCGGGGCCAAGGAGATCGCGGCCCAGGAGGGCTGCTCGCTCACCTTCATGGCCAAGTACGACGCGCGCGAGGGCAACTCCTGCCACGTCCACCTCTCCCTGCGCGACCGCGATGGCCTGCCCGTCCTCGCCGACCACCACGCCCCGCACGGCATGTCCGCCCTCATGCGGCACTTCCTGGCCGGGCAGCTCGCCGCCCTGCGGGAGTTCACCCTCCTCTACGCGCCCGGCGTCAACTCCTACAAGCGTTTCCGCCCCGGCTCCTTCGCGCCCACGGCCGTCGCCTGGGGGCCCGACAACCGCACCTGCGCGCTGCGTGTCGTCGGACAGGGCACCGGGCACCGGCTGGAGAACCGGCTGCCGGGCGGTGACGTCAACCCGTATCTGGCGCTGGCCGGCATGATCGCCGCCGGGCTGCACGGCGTCGACCTGGAGCTGGAACCGCCCGAGCCATGCACCGGCAACGCCTACGCGGGCGCACTGCCGCACGTCCCCGCCACGCTGCGCGAGGCCGCCGAGCTGTGGGACGGGAGCGAGCTGGCCCGCACCGCCTTCGGCGACGAGGTCGTGGACCACTACGCCCACACGGCCCGCGTCGAACAGGACGCCTACGACACCGCCGTCACCGACTGGGAGCGCTACCGCTCCTTCGAGCGCCTGTGAGGACGCCGCCCGTGACCGCCGAGCCAACCGCACACCAGGTGATCAACCCGGCCACGGAAGAGGTGATCGCCACCGTCCCCGTCACCACCGTGGCCGAGGTCGACGCCGCCGTGCGCCGGGCCGAAGCCGCCCAGCGCCGCTGGGCGGCCCTCCCCCCGGGGGACCGGGCCCGGCTCCTGCGCCGCTTCGCCACCGTCGTCGACGAGCACCTGGAGGAGCTGGCCCGCCTCGAGGTCGCCGAGGCCGGCCACCCCGTGACGGGCGCCCGTGGGGAGGCCGGCAACGTCCGCGACGTGCTCGACTACGCCGCCGGGGGAGTGGAACGCCTGACGGGGCACCAGATCCCGGTGGCCGGAGGCGTCAACCTCACCTTCCACGAGCCACTGGGCGTCGTCGCCGTGATCGCCCCCTGGAACTTCCCCCTCCCCGTCGCCGCGTGGAGCACCGCGCCCGCGCTCGCGGCCGCGAACGCCGTCCTGCTCAAACCGGCCGAGGCCACACCGCTCACCGCGCTGCGGCTCGCCGAACTCGCCCTGGAGGCCGGGCTGCCCGAGGGCCTCCTCCAGACACTGCCGGGCTCCGGGCCCGGCACCGGACGGGCCCTCGTGGAGCACCCCGGTGTCGCGAAGGTCGCCTTCACCGGCTCCACCGCCACCGGCCGCGACGTCATGGCCCGCTGCGCCGGGCAGGTCAAGCCGGTGACCCTCGAACTGGGCGGCAAGAGCCCGAACATCGTCTTCGCCGACGCCGACCTCGAACGCGCCGCAGCGGCCGCCCCCGCCTCGTTCCTCGACAACACCGGCCAGGACTGTTGCGCCCGCAGCCGCATCCTCGTCCAGGCCGCCGTCCTCGACCGGTTCCTGGCCCTCCTCGAACCCGCCGTCCAGGGCTTCACCTGCGGTGACCCCGCCGACCCCGGCACCGCGATGGGCCCGCTGATCTCCGCCGCCCACCGCGAACGCGTCCGCTCCTTCGTCACCGAGCAGGCGCCCGCGGCCATCCGCGGCAGCGTGCCCCAGGGCAAGGGCTTCTGGTACCCGGCCACCGTCCTGCACGCCGAACCGGGCGAACGCGTCGCCGTCGAGGAGGTGTTCGGTCCCGTCGCCGTCGTCCTGCCCTTCACAGACGAGGAGGACGCGGTGCGCTTGGCCAACGCCACCCCCTACGGCCTCTCCGGCTCGATCTGGACCCGGGACGGCGCCCGCGCCCTGCGCATGGCCCGGGCCGTCGCCGCCGGAAACCTCTCCGTCAACTCGCACGCCAGCGTCCGGTACTGGACCCCCTTCGGCGGCTACCGGCAGTCGGGGCTCGGGCGCGAGCTCGGCCCGGAGGCCCTGGAAGCGTTCACCGAGACGAAGAACGTCTACCTCAGCACGGAGGAGCAGCAGTGAGCGAAGCAGCAGCGCAGCCGCGGACGGTGTGCCGCAGGCTCGTGGGCCGCACCGCGGTCGTCACCGGGGCCGGCAGCGGCATCGGGCTGGCCACCGCCCGGCGGCTGGCCTCCGAGGGCGCCCACGTGGTGTGCGCCGACATCGACGCCGAACGGGGCAAGGCGGCCGCCGAGGAGCTTGACGGCCTCTTCGTGGCCACCGACGTCACCGACCCCGGGCAGGTCGCCGCCCTCTTCGCCGCCGCGCACGACACCTACGGCTCGGTCGACGTCGCCTTCAACAACGCGGGCATCTCGCCGCCCGAGGACGACTCCATCCTCACCACCGGACTCGACGCCTGGCGCCGCGTCCAGGAGACGAACCTCACCTCGGTGTACCTGTGCTGCCAGCACGTCATCCCCTACATGCGGCGGCAGCGCCGCGGCTCCGTCATCAACACCGCCTCCTTCGTGGCCAGGCTGGGGGCGGCCACCTCGCAGATCAGCTACACCGCGTCCAAGGGCGGTGTGCTGGCCATGTCCCGGGAGCTGGGCGTGCAGTTCGCCCGGGAGGGTATCCGGGTCAACGCCCTGTGCCCCGGGCCCGTCAACACCCCCTTGCTGAAAGAGCTGTTCGCGAAGGACCCCGAGCGCGCCGAGCGCCGGCTGGTCCACGTCCCGCCCGGCCGGTTCGCCGAACCCGAGGAGATCGCCGCCGCGGTGGCCTTTCTGGCCAGCGATGACGCGTCCTTCGTCAACGCCGCCGAGTTCCTCGTCGACGGCGGCATCGCCGGCGCCTACGTCACGCCCCTGTAGCCCCCCTGACGGCGTGGTGGCGACCGCCCCGCGGCCGTCTCGACCAGCGACGGCGGGTTGCCGCACCCACGGGAACGCCCCGTAGAGTGACGCACACACCAATGACCGACGTGTCCGTGGGCCGGCGCCCGTGGACGAGACGGCCGACCCGCTCACCGGGGCGGCACGCGGAGCGCCAGGGGGGTACCGGTGAGCACCGAGGCGGATCCGGCGAGCGCACCGCCGCCGCTGCGCCCCCAGCGTCCGCCGGCCCCGCCGCGCCCGCCCGGGCCGCCGCGCCCCGCCGTCCCCCC